>CADAQM010000065.1 GCA_902790135.1 uncultured Coriobacteriaceae bacterium | reverse complement strand
GCAGGTTAAACTGAAGGGACTGACCCCGGAGGAGTTCCGGAATCAGTCCCTCGCTGCTTAGCACTTATTTGGTCGTCCAAGTTTTGGGACGCAGTTCACTCTCACGGGGTGCCCCTCGTAACTCTATGATCACTTGGACGCTAGTCCTCGTCGATGCCGCTCACCTGAGAGAGCAGGTCATGCAGGCTGCCGAGATCCTCGTTGATGATCTGCGGGTCGTTGGAGACATCCTCGCTGCCACCAATGAGCTCGTCGTCGAAGTTGTGCTTGATCGGCGCGGCGGTGCCCAGCATGATGTCGGAGTCGGCGTCCGGCGAGAAGACCATGTTGAGCAGCTGGCTCAGGTCCTCGCTGTCGGCCTCGTCCTCATCCGGCTCGAGGATGAAGAGCAGGTTGCGGGCCTCAAGGCCGTCACGCAGCTCCTCGATCGCCTTGGCACCGATGCCATCGATGCGCAGCAGATCATCCTCGGTCTTGCCCACAAGGTCGCCCACGGTCTCGATGCCGACCTCGCCGAACTTGTTGGTCCAGCGCTGCGACACGCCAAGGTCGTCAAACAGGTACAGCTTGGCGTCCTCGCTGGAGAGGGTGCGGCCGTTCTTGGAGTACACGCCACCAAAGCCGTAGTCATCGCCAATCCAGTCGAGCTGCTTGGGAAGCTGCTCCTCGATGCCCTTGAGCTGGTCGGGTGCCCACTCGGGCAGGTTCTTGGCCTGCGGGGAGGTGGGGCCGTCGATGGTCTCGCCATGGTAGGTGAGCTTGACGTCGGCGTAGGGCTTGAGGCCCGTGCCAGCGGGAATCTTCTTGCCCACGATGACGTTGGACTTGAGGTCGAGCAGATGGTCGACCTCGCCCTCGATGGCAGACTCGGTCAGCACGCCAGCGGTGCGGATGAACGATGCGCTGGAGAGCCAGGAGTCGATGGAGCTTGCCACCTTGAGTGTGCCCAGGATGACCGGCTCTGCCTCGGGAGGCGTGCCGCCAGCCAGCGTGATGTTGCGCACGGTGTCGGCGAACACGTAGCGGTCGACGTACTGGCCCAGCAGGTACGTGGAGTCGCCGGGGTTGGTGACCTGGACACGACGCAACATCTGACGTGCGATGACCTCGATGTGCTTGTCGTTGAGGTCTACGCCCTGGGAGGTGTAGACGTCCTTGACGGACTCGACGAAGGTGTGCATCGTCGACTCGATGTCGGTCAGGCTGCGGAGCTTGCGGAAGTTGACGAAGCCACGGGTAATCTGCTCGCCGGCGCTGACGTAGATGTCCTCGCCCTTCTTGAAGTGCTGGTCCACGTTGGGCATGAAGATGGCCGACGCGGGCACGTTCCACTCGGCGAGCACGCGGGTCTCGTCGTCCTGGTCGAGGATGCGCAGCAGGTAGCCGTTCTGCTCGCTGATGATGACCAGCTTGCCGGTGTAGGGGGCAAGGTCGGCCTCGCGACCAAGGATCTTCTCGTTGACGTTGCCGACGACGTCGAACATGCGGGCAACCGTCGGGAGACCCTGCGTGATGTCGTCAGCGCCAGCGACGCCGCCGGAGTGAATGGTACGCATCGTCAGCTGCGTGCCCGGCTCGCCGATCGACTGGGCGGCGATGATGCCCACCGCGGTGCCGATGTTGACCGGACGACGCGTGGAGAGGTCCCAGCCGTAGCACTTCTGGCAGACGCCATAGGCGGACTTGCAGGTGAGCAGCGCGCGCAGCTCGACCTTCTCGATACCCTCGGCCAGCAGGTGCTCCAGATCGGCACGGCTCTCGATGTAGCCGCCGGCGGGGATGATGACCTCGCCCGAGGGGCTCACGATGTCGTTGAGTGCGCAACGGCCGATGAGGTCGATGTCGACGGACTTCTCGCCAGCCTTGATCAACGGGTAGGTGACGCCCTCGTCGGTGCCGCAGTCCTCCTCGCGGACGATGACGTCCTGCGCCACGTCGACGAGACGGCGGGTCAGGTAACCGGAGTCGGAGGTGTGGCTAGCCGTGTCGACCAGGCCCTTACGGGCGCCGTAGGTGGAGATGAAGTACTCCAGCGGCTCCAGGCCCTCGCGGAAGTTTGCCTTAATGGGCAGGTCGATGGTGTCGCCGGACATGTCGGCCATCAGGCCGCGCATGCCTGCGAGCTGTCGCAGCTGCGTCTTGGAGCCTCGGGCGCCGGAGTCGGCCATCATGTAGATGGGGTTGTCCTCGGCAAAGCC
>CADAQM010000064.1 GCA_902790135.1 uncultured Coriobacteriaceae bacterium | reverse complement strand
ACGTTTACAGCCGTGATGGGAGCGCGCGATGGCAACCATCCATGACATAGCCCAGATCTCCGGTTACAGCATCGGGACGGTGTCTCGTGTGATCAACAACCGCGCAGACGTCAGCGAGAAGGCTAGGAAGAAAATCGAAGCGGTCATTCGGGAGCAGGGCTTCCAGCCAAACTCAAGCGCCCGCACGCTTCGGCAGTCCATGTCTTCAGAGGTCTACATCGTCGTGCGCGGCATCGCAAACACCTTCCTCCAGTCGCTCCTCGAAAAGACCCAGATCCGCATCTGCGAGCATGGCGAGAGCGCGGGCGCGCAGTTCATCAAAGAGGCAGAGGACGAGGTTGCCGTAGCCGCAAAGATCATGCAGGACATAAAGCCCAAAGGACTGGTCTTTTTGGGAGGCAACACCGACACCTTCCAGCAGGCGTTCTCCGGATTCACCGTGCCGAGCGTGCTCATCTCGGCCGATGCGGAAAGCCTCGGGTTCGACAACCTGTCAAGCTTCACCACCGACGACAGGGATGCAGGTGGCTGCGCGGCGAGGGC
Source organism: uncultured Coriobacteriaceae bacterium (assembly GCA_902790135.1). GTDB lineage: Bacteria > Actinomycetota > Coriobacteriia > Coriobacteriales > Atopobiaceae > UBA1367. Next base: position 4,140 of record CADAQM010000064.1, on the reverse strand, counting down.
GTTGGTCTCGAAGGGGCACCGAAGAATCGGCATCCTCGGTGGATACCCGGGAGACGCCGGGGGAGAGCAGTCGGGCAACGGCCCGTCGCTGCGCATCCGTGGGGCCGTCGAGGAACTCGAACGCAGCGGGGTCTCGTTTGACTTTGCGCGGGACTACGAACCGTGCCCCTTCTCTGCGGAGGCGGGCTTTCAGGCGGCAAAGCGGCTGCTCTCGCGCACCCCAGACCTGACCGCCGCCTTTGCCATCAGCGACTCCCTTGCCATCGGCGCGATGCGGGCGTTTCGCGACATGGGCCTGCATATCCCGCGCGACATATCGCTCGTCGGCTTCGACGGGGTCGTTGCCACGCGGTACACGATACCCAGGCTTGCCACCATCGAGCAGGACGTCGAACTGCTTGCCCGCAGGGGTGTCGATGACCTGCTCATGAGGATCAGCTACGAAGGTCCGGCAGCGCACGAGAAGATTCCCTACAGGTTCGTAAACGGCGAGAGTATCGCTCAGCCGAGATAGAGGAAGGTAGGTGGGGCGTTGGCAACATTGAGCCTACGGCATGTCCAGAAGATCTATCCCATGAGGGATGAGGACAAGGCCGAGAAAAAGAAGAGTAAGAGAAAGAAGAAGGGCGAAGAGGAAGAGCCAGCCAAGCCCTACAACCTCAAGATCACCGATGAGGGCGTCGTCGCTGTGGATGACTTCAACCTCGAGATTGCCGACAAGGAGTTCATCGTCATCGTCGGGCCGTCAGGTTGCGGCAAGTCGACCACCATGCGCATGGTCGCCGGGCTCGAGGACATCACCAGGGGAGAGCTTCGCGTCGATGGCCAGCTGATGAACGACGTGGAGCCCAAGGACCGCGACATGGCCATGGTCTTCCAGAACTACGCCCTGTACCCGCACATGACGGTGCGGCAGAACCTCGAGTTCCCGCTCGAGCTGCGCCATGTTCCCAAGGACGAGATGGACAAGAAGGTCGCGTGGGCTGCTGAGGTCCTGGGCATCACCCCCTACTTGGACCGCAGGCCCAAGGCCCTCTCGGGCGGCCAGCGCCAGCGCGTGGCCATCGGCCGCGCCATCGTGCGCGATCCCAAGGTGCTGCTGATGGACGAGCCCCTTTCCAACCTCGACGCGAAGCTCCGCAACCAGATGCGCGCCGAGATCATCAAGCTCCGCAAGAGCCTGAACGCCACGTTCATCTACGTGACGCACGACCAGACCGAGGCCATGACCCTGGGCGATCGCATCGTCATCATGCGCGACGGCGACGTGCAGCAGATCGGCACGCCCCAGGAGGTTTTCGACCATCCCGGGAACCTCTTCGTGGCGGGATTCATCGGCATGCCCCAGATGAACCTGTTCGACGGAGAGCTCATCCAGAAGGACGGCAAGTATGCCGTGCGCGTGGGCAGCGCAGAAGTCGTGCTTTCGGAGGAGAAGCAGAAGAATTTGGCCGAGAGAAACACTGCCCCACAGAAGGTCATCGTCGGCGTGAGGCCCGAGCACATAACGCTGGACGAGAAGGATGGCGCCATGATCGAGGGCGTGGTTGACGTCCCCGAGCTGATGGGAAGCTTCGTGCACCTTCACATGAACGTTGCGGGCAAGGACTGCATCATCATCGTTCCGACTTTGGACCTTGATGCGAGCACGATGACGGCCGGCGCGACGGTGCGGTTCACCTTTGCGCCAAATGCCGTGCACGTGTTTGATCCCGAAACCGAGAAGAACCTCGAGTGGGTGTGACCCTAGGTACGAACCGGGCTTAGGGCCATGCCCCAACGTCCGGGCCCTCGCGCTTGGCGTGTCGGGCGCGGCATCCCTGGCGCTTGCCGCCTGCGGTGGCGGCAGCGACGGCGGTGCCAGCGCCGGTGGCGACGAGAAGGTCGACGTCACCGTAACCGTGTGGGGTCCGCAGGAGGACCAGTCCGACGACAACGGCAAGTGGCTCCAGACCCAGTGCGAGGCCTTCGCGGCAGCTCATCCCGAGTGGACCATCACCTTCAAGTACGGCGTGTGCCCCGAGGGCGACGCTAAGACCAACATCGGCACCGACCCCAGCGCTGGCGCTGACGTGTACCTGTTCGCGAACGACCAGATTCCCGACCTGCTCAAGGCTGGCGGCATCGCTGAGTTCGGTGGCTCCACGCTCGACGCCATCAAGGCCAACAACTCCGAGACCACGGTGAACACTGTCACCTACGACGGCTCCGTGTACGGCGTCCCCTTCACCGGCAACACGTGGTTCATGTACTACGACAAGTCCGTCTTCTCCGACGAGGACGTCAAGTCCCTCGACGCCATGCTCGAGAAGGGCAATCTATGTGGCCAACGGCTGCACGCTCTTCGGCGAGGACGGCGGCGACGCGGCTGCCGGCTTCGACTTCAGCGGCGACAAGGCCGTGGCGGTCACCGACTACCTGGTAGACCTGGTTGCGAACAAGAACTTCGCCAACGGCGACGTGGGCACCAACGCAGACGCCAAGGCCTTCTTCTCCGGCACGTGGGATTACCAGAAGGCCGTCGACGCCTATGGCGACAACCTCGGCATCGCGGCGGCTCCTTCCATCACCATCGACGGCGAGCTCAAGCAGATGAAGGCCTTCGCGGGCTCCAAGGCCGTGGGCGTCAACCCGGCGACCGCCCTCTACGGCAGCCATCCCGAGGTGGCCGTGGCCCTGGCCGCCTACCTTGGTGGCACCGACGCCCAGCAGGCCCACTACGAGCTGCGCAGCATCATCCCGACCGACACCAACATCACCGTCGACGACGCGCTTGCGCAGGCCCAGATGGACGCCATGGACTTCGCCTCCATCGTCCAGCCGCTCCAGGCCGACATGAGCAACTACTGGACTCCCGCCGAGTCCATGGGCAAGGAGCTTGTGGCTGGCACCGTCACCCACAAAAATGCCGCCGAGAAGACGGAGGCCATGAACACCTCCATGAACACTGCTGCGGTCCAGTAGGGGCACTCTCTCCCCAGGGCGGCCGGACCCCGGCCTGGCCGCCCTCCCTCCTGCCATACCTGAACAAGGAAACAAGGTAGCGCATTATGAAAGAAGAGCGAATCACTATAGGCAGGGCCCTCAAAGAGGGCGACCTGTTCACGAGACTCTCTGCCCTCATCATGGGAGCAGGACTGCTCGGGCATCGACAGATGGTGAAGGGCATCCTTGTATTCCTGATCGAGGTCGCATTCTGCCTGTACATGATCATGTCGGGCTTCCACAGCTTGGCCCAGCTGCCCAGCCTTGGTACCGAGGCGCAGGGCAAGGTCTGGAACGAGGCCAAGCAGATCTACGAGTACTCCACCGGTGACAACTCCCAGCAGATACTGCTTGCCGGTGTGGTCACGTGCTTTGCCATTGCCGCAATCGCGGTGCTGTGGGTGTTGCAGATGCGCCAGTCCTTCAGCCTCCAGAAGAGAATCGAGGAAGGCGGAGAGGTCCCCACCTTTAAGGATGACGTGCGCAGCCTCTTCGACGGCAACCTGCACATCACGCTGATGTCGTTACCCTGCCTGGGCATCTTGGTCTTCAACGTCGTCCCGCTGGTCTACATGATCTCGATGGCGTTCACGACCTATTCCAAGGAGGGCGAGCACCTCATCCTGTTCGACTGGGACGGCATCCATCAGTTCCAGCGGGTGCTCAACATGAACGGCAACATCGGCCGTCAGTTCTGGCACGTGCTAGGATGGACCATCACCTGGGCCATCTTCGCGACGTTCCTCAACTACATCCTCGGCATGGCGCTGGCCATGGTCATCAACCGCAAGGACACCAAGGGCAAGGCGTTCTGGAGGTTCTGCTTCGTGCTCTCCATCGCCGTGCCGCAGTTCGTCACCCTCATGATCATGAACATCATGCTGCAGCCGTCGGGCGCGGTGAACGTGCTGCTGCAGAACCTGGGGCTCATCTCCGAACCCATCCCGTTCTGGACCAACGCCAACCTGGCCAGGGTCACCATCATCGTCATCAACGTGTGGGTTGGCATCCCCTACACCATGCTGCAGGTGACCGGCATCCTGCAGAACATCCCCTCCGAGCTCTACGAGGCGGCGAGAATGGACGGCGCGGGGCCGATGAGGATCTTCTTCAAGATCACGCTCCCCTACATGCTCTTTGTCACCATGCCGTACC
>CADAQM010000063.1 GCA_902790135.1 uncultured Coriobacteriaceae bacterium | reverse complement strand
TCTACGCGAAGGCCCTCCGAGGGGAGGGCCCAGTTTGGCATGCCTGAACATCATGCAGTTGATCGCCTGTAGGAGGTTGACAAAACTATAGGAACACCCTCCAATGCACTGCACCAGCCGTGAAATTCCGCCGCATCCCCAACCCCGCAGTGCACCAAGCGAAAACTCCACCCTGCGCCACGCGTTTGCACTAGGTCACAAACGTGACTCTTGTTCAACGCGTAGTCATCTGCGGAAACGCTGCAGCCGCAGACAGCCTTAACGCATGCCAGGCGTCATCATGATAATAAGCTCTGCTCAGAGCATTATTTGGTACCTGAGGAACGCCCACGGCCTACCGCATTGTCTCTATCGAAACCGACCTGTCCCCCTGTCACAGATTTGCGACGAAGCGTTTCTCAAATCCCACGACAAGCGGTAAACTTGAGGACTAGCAGCCGGGGCCGCACCACAGGCCCAGACGAACCAGAACCGTAGAAGGGCTGAAACGTGCCTCACCTCATCAACCACAGCAGCCTGCCACAGCGTACCTTTGCCGCAGCACTTTGCTGCACCCTCTCCCTTGCCGCCTTCCCGTGCTATGCGCAGGCAGCACCCAGCTCCCAGGAGCTCGCGCAGGAGCGCAAGGAGCTCGAGGCAGAGCTCGCCGAGGCCCAAAGCCAGCTCGACGCGCTCGAAAGCGAGATAGAGGCCATCCAGGAGGAGTTGGCTGAGCGTGAGGCCAAGCTCGAGGCAACGCGCGACGAGGCCGACGAGACCAAGGTGCAGGTCGACGAGACCAACCAGCAGCTCGTCGAGAGGCGCACGGAGCTGGGCAGCCACATGCGTGACAGCTACAAGCGCGGCACCACGAACCTGATGAGCTTCCTGTTTGGCGCGACCAGCTTCGAGGACCTTGCGGGTCGCATCTACTACCTCGACAAAGTCAGCACGGACAGGGCCGAGGAGATCGCGGAAGTCAACAAGCTCGCCGCCGAGCTCGCCGACCACCAGAAGGAGCTCGAGGAGGCGCAGGCGCGCCAGCAGACAGAGGTCGAGGAGGTCGAGGCCAAGACCGCCGAATACGAGGACATGATCGCCCAGGCCCAGGAGTATTACGACGGGCTCGACGAGGAGGTCCAGGCAAAGATCGCCGAGGAGGAAGCCGCCCGCGAAGCCGAGGCCGAGGCCGCCCGCAAGGCAGCCGAGGAAGCCGCGCGCAAGGCCGCCGAAGAGGCTGCGCGCAAGGAGGGCGCAGGAGACAAGACCGAAGGCGGAGCTGCCTCTAGCTCCGGCTCCACGTCTACCTCCACGCAGGACTTCGGCTCGGTGTCCTCCACGTCACTAGGCTCCGGCGTGTTCGAGCAGACGGAACCCGCGATGGTCGGCTTTGACACCAAGACCTACTCCACGGTCTCAAACCAGAACTTTGGCATCCAGTCGTCCAAGAACTACCAGCACATGGGCAACTACAACAGCAACAAGCAGCGCCTGAGCTACATCGGTGGCGACATGAGCCTCGAGTTCGAGACATACGTCCAGCTTCCGGTCACGCTCAACTACTCGGGCGACCTGGGCAACCCGCAGGCCCTGTGCATCAGCGCCGACGGATCCACGGCATACGTCGCCTATCCCGAGGGCCACGGCGCGAGCTACACCCAGATGGGGCGCATCGTCAGATACAACCTCGCCCTGCTGCGCGAGTACGGAGCCATGGAAGGCGACATGTCCACGTTCGCGACGGGCGTGCGCCTCGGGGACGAGAAGTGGCGCAGCTGCATGACGGTGGGACCGCGAATCAACATGGGCCACGGACAGTGCATGGCCATCGACCCCTCGACGGGCTACCTGTGGATGTCCACCCGCGGCGCGTCCGAATACAGCGACCTCACGCTCATCGACACCGGCTCGCTCTCCCCCGTCCGTCAGATCCGTTTCCACACGGGCGGCACCGACTTTGGGTCCGTCATCGCCTTTGACGAGTACGGCAACTTCTACTACGTCAAGCGCTCCGCCTCCACCTGGGGCAGCTCCCCGGCGGGATCACTGCGCATCTACCAGGGGCGCATCAGCGACAATATGGACAAGGTCCTCATCAAGCTGCTGCCGCAGAGCGTGCGCAACCCCGCAGGCACCACGATCCAGAACCTCGCATGGGACACGACCACCGACACCCTCTACGTGGTCAACGACTCTGCCCTCTTGGCTGTGAGCCTGGCCCCGCAGATGGGCCTTCAGCTGTCCCCCGAGCAGATACGCACGGAGCTCTTCAGCCCGCTGCGCGAGTTCGAGGGCATGGCCTTCGACGCCGGAGGCAACCCCTACCTCCTGGTTAACCGCCAGTCAGAGATCATGTGCCTGGGCTAGGTTCGAGGCCCCTGTGACCTACGGGCCCCCGCCTACAAGGAAGCCAGACGCATCAAAAAGGACCCCGCTTCTGAACTGCGTCCCAAAACTTGGACGACCAAATAAGTGCTAAGCAGCGAGGGACTGATTCCGGAACTCCTCCGGGGTCAGTCCCTTCAGTTTAACCTGCC
>CADAQM010000062.1 GCA_902790135.1 uncultured Coriobacteriaceae bacterium | reverse complement strand
GTGGAGTTGTTGATGGCCAGGTCGTACAGCTTCTTGTAGTTCTCGACATAGGTGCCCTTGATGGTGGCGGGGCACTCGTCCCAACCGCCGTCATCGCGCTCCTCGTAGAAGTAGTCGAGGTTGGCAAGATGCCCGGTCACGCGCCAGCTGGACGAGTCATCCATGTCGGTGGCGACAAAGGCATCGAAGCCCAGCTCGTCGGCGCGGTCGTGGATGTCGGTGACCACGGCCTCGAGGCTTGCGAAGTCCTTGATGTCGGCGATGTCGTGGCCGGCCTTTGCGATGAGGTCGGCGTTGGCGACGATGCCGTAGCACTCGTAGCAGTAGCCCATGGAGACGAGCTTGCCGCTCTCGTCATACAGGTTGTAGGCATCGGTGTTGAGCTCCGACTCGATGGCTGTACCCTTGAGGTCCAGCGCGTAGTCGCCCCACTCCTTGACGCCGGCGGCATTGCCGATAACGAACATGGTCGGCGCGTCGGTCTTGTCCATCTCAGAGGTGAGGGTCTGGCTATAGGTTCCCGACGCAGCGGTCACGATCTTGGGCTCGATGCCCTTGGCCTCCTTGTACATGTCCTTGATGGTCTGGAGGGTCTCGTCGAGCTCGGGCTTGAAGTTGAGCCAGTACACCTTGCCGGCTGCGGCGTCACTGCCACCCTCGCCTGCGCCACCACATGCTGCAAGAGTGGAGGCCGCGATTCCGGCCGCACCAAGGAACGAACGACGGGTAATATTGTTGCTTGCCATGAGAGTTCTCCTTCCTGTGTTGCCCAACACATGAACTTACTTGTGGCTGTCTTGGCGCGTCGGGGCTGTTGCAGCAGCCTCGTACGCGCCCCTTTTCGGACGCTTGACCTAGCTCCTCGCCTTCCCCAGGGTCTCTCCTTCCCTGAGGCTTGTCTCCAACCGCACATGCCGGTTGGGCGCCGTGCCTTCGATGACATCCAACAGGGTCTTGAATGCCTCCTCTCCCAATGTCTCCTGCGGTTGTACCAGCGTGGTGAGCGTGGGTATCGTGTACTGCGAAATCTCGATGCCGTCGATGGCGACGACCGAGCACGCCTCAGGCACACTGAACCCCACGTTATGCAAGGCCTTCATGGCAGCAATGGCCATGGAATCCGCTACTGCAAAGATGGCGGTGATATCGGGACGCGCCTCGAGCGCAGCCAAGGTGCGCGCGTAGGCGGCGCTCATGGTGAAGTCCACGGTTTCGAGCACGAGGTCCTCGTCGAGGGGTATGCCCGCATCGACAAGCGCCTGACGGTAACGACGAGTAGACGCTCTTGTCAAGGTCTCCGAACTGATTGGTGTTGGTGCAGCACACGAAGGGGATGCCGATGGCGTCCCCCTCGGCACGGCTGTAGTCGAAGCGGCCACCAAGGAAGATGAGGCCCTTCAGGCGCTTTGAGCGCACGAGGGTCGCGCCAGCGGAGATCTCGTCCGCCCCCACGGGTATCTGGTGCAGGACCATGGTGTAGCCCGCCTCCTCGCACCGCTCTTCGATGGTGCGAATGATGGGGGTGTAGAAGGGGTTCTCTGCGCCACGAACGACCAGTCCGATGGTGTCCGCAGGCGCCATGACAAGATCGCGCGCGCTGTTGTTGGGGATGTAGTGCAGCTTGTCCACCGCCTCGAGCACGCGGGCACGCGTCTCGGGGCTCACGTCGGGATGGTTGTTGAGCACGCGCGAAACCGTGCTCACCGCAACGCCGCAGTAGGCGGCAACATCCTTGATGGTCATGCGTCCTCCCCTCACAGCTCGTTTGGTTTCCCTTGCTGGAAACGTTTCTGGTAACGTTTCCAATACTGTTATACCACCTGTCGCAGGCGATGGCGCTGACAATCTGGAAACGTTTCCAGAAATGCGTCGGCGAGCGAGGCCTTTTCCCGAGCGAACGGCAGCAGGCTCGGCCATCGGCTGTCATATCGCGCATGCTTGACCGGGCCTACTCATGATGCGAGGCGCTCGGGCCCAGCCCAAGCGCCTCGCAATCAGACTGCGTCTATCCTAGGGCGTGCTTTTGCCTTAGCTCCCGTACACCACGGCTTCAAGCGGGCGCAGCGAGCCCGCCTCGGCCTCTCCGTGCGTGCCAACAAGCAGCTTCATGCCAGCAACCAGCGCCGCATCATACGCTGCGGGCTCGTCCGAGAGGTTTGCCAGCACGACGGCCGCACTCCCCTCCCCTTGGCGACGGAAGGCATAGACCTGCTCGTCTTCGGCCATCAGCTCCTCGAAGCTTCCGGCAACAAGCTCGTCGCGCTCCGCACGCAGCGCCGCCAGCCTGCGGTACCAGGAGAGCGGGGAGTTGGGGTCGGCAGACTCCGCCTCCACATTGATCTGAGCGTAGTTGTCATGTATGGGCATCCAGGTGGCGTCTGCCTCCGAGAAGCCCGCGTTCTTGCCATCGTTCCACTGCATGGGCGTGCGAGCATTGTCGCGGCTGAAGCGGTTGCAGCCAGCAAGCGCCTCGGCCTCGGTGCAGCCTTCGGTCAGCGCAAACTCGTACTGCGAGCGCGTCTGCAGGTCGTCGAACTCGTCGAGGGACTTCCACACACGGTTGGCATAGCCAAGCTCCTGGCCCTGCATGACAAACGGGGTGCCGCGCAGCGTAAGCAGTACGGTGCCCAAGGCCTTGGCCTTGTCGGCGGTACTCCCCTCGCAGCGGAAGAAGTTGACGGTCGAGCGAGGCTGGTCGTGATTCTCAAAGAAGATGGGGTACCAGCCGTTGTCTGCGGTGTTTGCCTGACTCTCGGCAAGCACGCGTTTGAGGTCGGTGAGCTTCCACTGTATCGGCCGACACCAGACCTCGTCCTCGCACGACACGGCCTTGGTGTGGCTGAACTCGAAGAGCATGTCAAAGACGCCACGCTCGCCGACCCAGTCGCCCAGCTCGTCGGCGGCCACGCCGTTGGCCTCGCCCACAAGGAAGATGTCGCGGCCGTCTCGCACGGCTGCCTTGAACTCGTGCAGGAAGTCGAGGATTCCGGGGGTGTTTGCCGTGGCGGCATGCACGGCATACATGCCATCCTCGCCATCGGCGGGTCCGTCCACGAACTCAGCAGGCTTCTTGATGTAGGTGATCGCGTCGATGCGGAAGCCGCCCACGCCCTTGTCGGCCCAGAAGTTGGCTATGTCGATGAGGGCGCGGCGGACATCGGGGTTCTCCCAGTTGAGGTCGGGCTGCTGCGGGGCAAAGGTGTGCAGGTAGTACTGCTGGCGCTCCTCGCACCACGCCCAGGCGCTGCCGCCGAAGATGGAGCGCCAGTTGGTGGGGGCGCTGCCGTCCGGGCGGGCATCGCGCCAGATGTACCAGTCGGCATAGTCGTTATCACGGCTCTTGCGCGACTCCTGGAACCAGGCGCACTGCTCGGACGTGTGGTTGAACACGAGGTCCATCACCACGCGCACGCCCTTCTCGTTGCCCTTGGCAATCAGCTCGTCCATGTCTGCCATGGTGCCGAAGGAGGGGTCGATCTGGCGGTAGTCCTGCACGTCGTAGCCATTGTCCACCATGGGGCTCTTGTAGCAGGGAGTGATCCAGATGGCACCGACCCCCAGCGAGGCCAGGTAGTCGAGCTTGGCAGTGATGCCGGCGATGGTTCCGCTCCCCTGGGCTGCCGTGTCATAGAAGCTCTTGGGGTAGATCTCATACGCGATGGTCTTCTGCCACCAGGCGAGGTCTTGTCTCTTGGTCATACTGAACGCCTTCAATCTCTCATTGTGCCTGAGTCGAGGCCCATGCCCCACTCGTCATCGCGAGATGGGGCTATGGATAAACCTGCGTCGAAAGGACGGGTTACGGACACGTTCATGGACATGGCCCAGGGAGAGATCTGTGCTGCCCTATGGAGACACAGCTGTGCCATCGATTCCTTTATAGCACTTTTGGCCGTC
>CADAQM010000061.1 GCA_902790135.1 uncultured Coriobacteriaceae bacterium | reverse complement strand
GATGTCGATGAGCGCACGGCGGACGTCGGGGTTCTCCCAGTTGAGGTCGGGCTGCTGGGGCGCGAAGGTGTGCAGGTAGTACTGCTGGCGCTCCTCGCACCACGCCCAGGCGCTGCCGCCGAAGATGGAGCGCCAGTTGGTGGGGGCGCTGCCGTCGGGACGCGCGTCGCGCCAGATGTACCAGTCGGCATAGTCGTTGTCGCGGCTGCGGCGCGACTCCCGGAACCAGGCGCACCGCTCGGAGGTGTGGTTGAAGACCAGGTCCATCACGACGCGGACGCCCCTCTCGCGCCCGCGCGCGATCAGCTCGTCCATGTCTGCCATGGTGCCGAAGGAGGGGTCGATCTGGCGGTAGTCCTCCACGTCGTAGCCGTTGTCGACCATGGGGCTCTTGTAGCAGGGGGTGATCCAGATGGCACCGACCCCCAGCGAGGCCAGGTAGTCGAGCTTGGCCGTGATGCCGGCGATGGTGCCTGTCCCCTGGGCCGCCGTGTCATAGAAGCTCTTGGGGTAGATCTCATACGCGATGGTCTTCTGCCACCAGGCGAGGTCTTGTTTCTTGGTCATACTGAACGCCTTCAATCTCTCATTGTGTCTGAGTCGAGGCCCATGCCTCACCGCCGAAGACGCGGGGGACAAAGGCGATGGATCCGAGAAAGGTGATGAATCCGATTGACCCGAAGAGAAGGGGCTTCTCTTCGGGTCAATCGATAAGATTCTTCTAGCCCAGAAGCAGCGCGAACGCCTCATAGGGGCGCACGGTGCCAGGATGCGGGGCATCCGCGTAGTTGCAAGCCTCCTGCACGAGGGTCGCCTGTCCGTACTCGGCGGGCACCTGGTAGGCCATGTCGCGGTCGGTGAAGTTGCAGACCACCAGCATCTTCTGGCCGTCAAGCTTGCGCTCGTAGACGAAGAGCTCCTCGTTCTCGGGCTCGAGCAGGTGGAAGTGGCCATGGACCACCAGGTCGCTCTCGTGGCGCAGCCTGATGAGCCCCTGGTAGTGTGCGAACACCGAGTGAGGGTCGTCGACCTGCGCCTCGGCGTTGATTTCTGCGCAGTTCGGATTCACGGGAAGCCACGGCTCTCCCGTGGTGAAGCCGGCCTTCGGGCTTGCATCCCACTGCATGGGCGTGCGTGCGTTGTCGCGGCAGATCTCGCGCATCGCGGCCATGGCCTCCTCGTGCGTGCACCCGCAGTCCTGCGTGAGCATGCGATAGGCGTCGTGTGCCTCGAGGTCGTTGACGAGGCTCATGTCCTGCCAGGGGTAGTTGGTCATGCCCAGCTCCTCGCCCTGGTACACGTAGGGCGTGCCCTGCATCAGGTGCAGGCAGGTGGCGAGCATCTTGGCGCTCTTCTCGCGCCACTGTGGGTCGTCGTTGCCCCAGCGGCTCACGGCGCGTGGCTGGTCGTGGTTGTCCCAGAAGAGGCTGTTCCATGCCACGCCGTCCAGCCCCGTCTCCCAATGGTTGAACACCTGCTTGAGATCGACGAGACGCGGCTTGTCGGTGACCCACTTGCCGCGGTCAGGGTCTCCCGTCAGGCTCACATGCTCGAACTGGAAGACCATCGAGAGCTCGCTGCCGTCAAGGTTCGAGTACTTCTTGGCGGTCTCCACGGTGGCGCCGCTCACCTCGCCCACGGTCATGGTGTCGTACTTGGAGAGCACGCGCTTGCGCATGTCCTGCAGGTGCGGATGCACGCCATCGTCGTTGATCAGCGGGAAGAGCGGTGCGTAGCCGGTGGGGCCGGGCTCGCCCGAGGGGAAGCTCGTGTCCTTGGCGATCATGCCGATGACGTCCATGCGGAAGCCATCCACGCCCTTGGCCAGCCACCAGTCCATCATGTCAAAGACCTCGTCGGCCACGCGCGGGTTCTCCCAGTTGAGGTCGGGCTGCTTCTTGGAGAAGCAGTGCAGGTAATACTGCTGGGTGGTCTCGTCCCACTCCCAGATGCTGCCGCCAAAGACACCACCCATGTTTGAGGGCTCGTGCCCATCCACGGGGTCGCGCCAGTAGTAGAAGTCGCGGTAGGGGTTGTCGCGGCTGCTGCGGCTCTGCTTGAACCACTCGTGCTCGTCCGAGGAGTGGTTGACCACGAGGTCCATCACGATCTTGATGCCGAGCGAGTGCGCGGTGGCGAGCATCTCGTCGAAGTCCTCCATCGTCCCGAAGCCTGGCCAGATGGCGCGGTAGTTTGAGATGTCGTAGCCGTTGTCGTCCATGGGGCTCTCGTAGACCGGCGAGAGCCAGATGACGTCGATGCCCAGCTTGGCAAGGTAGGGGAGACGCTTGGTGATGCCGGGGATGTCTCCCGTGCCACTGCCCGTCGTGTCTTGGAAACTCTTGGGATAGATCTGGTACACCACAGCGCGTTGCCACCACTGCTCGTTCATTTGTTGCCCTCTCTTGCCCGATGCTGTCGATACACTCCAGTGTATGGCACATCTGCTACGCCTCTCCCCGGGAACTCCCGTGCCATCCGTTGGCGCAAAAGTTACCGGGTAAAAGGTGTGCCATGGCACAGAAGTTACCGGGTGAAAGTGTGCCATGAGCATCACGGTCGTGGCAGAATGAGTTCTGAAGACGATTGCGGCAGGAGGAGATCGATGCTCAAGGCGAACTATCACACCCATACCGTGTTCTGCGACGGTGACAACACGGCGCAGGAGATGGTCGACCGTGCGAGGCAAAACCGGCCAGGTCGATCGGTAGCTACTCCGGTCGGCCTGGCCTACCTATCTTCGCCCGGGCGGGACGGCGCAGAGGGCGTGTCTGTTCGACGCACGTTCTGGCAGTTTAATATCCGCGGGTCGTGACCGCATTTCGTTGCTACGGCTGGGGGCCTCTCGTCGGAGTCGACAGTCTGTGCGCGGGCGTGCCCTCGCGAGCGCCCGAAAAAAACGACTGGAATGGCCACCCAACGGCCTCGAACGCGCCGCCGCCCGGGGTCGGACCCTGTGTCTGCGAGGCGCGGGCGCCTAGGCGCCGGCCTCCACCATCGCGCCGACCGCCCAGACCCAGCACGCGAGCTCGCGCGCCGTGGCGCAGTTGGCGACGGCGGGCCTCTTCCCCGCCTCGGCCATCGCCGCCCTGCGGTCTATGAGCCTCCTCACGCCCTTCGTGGCGTGCCTCCTCACCGCGGGGGCGACCTCCTGCCCGGCGGCGAGGCCCTTGGGGTCGCGGCCGGACATCGGCACGTGCCATGCGGCCTCGACGAGCAGGCGCCTCACGTGCTTGTTGCCCGCCTTGGTGACCCCGCCCGTCGACCGGCCCTCGCCGCTGGAGTGCTCGGAGGGGACCAGGCCGCACCACGCCGAGAACTGGCGGGCGCCGCGGAAGCGGGAGAAGTCGCCTGCCTCCACGACGAGGGCGTGCGCCGTGGCGACGTCTATGCCCTT
>CADAQM010000060.1 GCA_902790135.1 uncultured Coriobacteriaceae bacterium | reverse complement strand
TATGTCGAGGCGTTTCGCGACACGCCCATGATCGTGCAGGCCATGATCATCTATTACGGCGTCCGCCAAGCGGGCTTCGAGATGACGCCTGTGGTCGCGGGCATCGTGGTCACGGTGCTCAACACGGGTGCCTACATGGCCGAGACGGTACGCGGCGGCATCGGATCGATCGACGCGGGGCAGCGCGAGGGTGCGCTTTCCATGGGGATGTCCCCCATGAAGACGATGCTCTACGTGGTGCTTCCCCAGGCGTTCCAGAACGTCATGCCCGAGATGGCGAACACCTTCCTGACCAATCTCAAGATGACCTCGGTGCTCAACGTCATTGCGGTCCAGGAGCTGTTCATGGCCGCCAAGACCGTCGGCGGCAACTACTACAAGTACTTCGAGAGCTACCTGGTCATCGCCGTCATCTACTTTGTCCTGTGCTTCGCCTTCAACCAGGTGTTCCTGCTGGTCGAGCGGCACATGAGGGATACCGATGACTATGCGCTGGCCGTCGAATACCTAGAAGGCGACTAAGAGGAGGCACCATGGACGAAGCCATCTTGAACATACAGGACCTAGGCAAGTCGTTCGGCGACCATGAGGTGCTTCGCAAGATAGACCTCGAGGTCCATGAGGGGGAGACCATCTGCATCGTGGGGTCATCCGGCTCGGGCAAGTCGACCCTGCTTCGGTGCATCAACCGCCTGGAGCACCAGACGACAGGCAAGGTGTTCTTCCACGGACATGAGGTTGGTGACGCGCAGCGTGACGTCAACGAGTATCGCGCCAAGGTGGGAATGGTGTTCCAGTCCTTCAACCTGTTCAACAACCTGACGGTGCTCGAAAACTGCATGCTCTGCACCAGGAAGGTCCTGCACCTTTCCAAGGAGGAGGCATTCAGCAGGGCGATCGAGCATCTGAAGGAGGTGGGCATGGCCCCCTTCATCAACGCGAAGCCATCGCAGCTCTCCGGCGGACAAAAGCAGCGCGTGGCCATTGCCCGGTCGCTCTGCATGAATCCGGAGGTCCTGCTCTTTGACGAGCCGACCTCGGCCCTTGACCCCGAGATGGTCGGCGAGGTCCTGGGTGTCATGAAGCAGCTTGCGAGCACCGGGCTCACGATGGTGGTCGTAACTCATGAGATGGCGTTTGCACGTGACGTGTCGACACGCACCGTCTTCATGGACCGCGGCTACGTGGTCGAGGACGCGCCTCCCAGCGAGCTGTTCACCAACCCCAAGAGCCCGCGCACAAGAGAGTTCCTGAGCAGGTACCTGGCTGCGTGACCCAACAGGTCGCCACGCGCAGCGCATCGAGAACGGAAGGAGGTCTGAGATACCCATGAAACGGTTTGTAGTCACCTTTGCTCGAGGCTTTGGCTCGGGAGGCAAGGAGATTGCCTCTTTGCTGGCGAAAGATCTGGGCATCCACTGCTACGAGAACCGCATCCTCACGCTTGCGAGCCAGATGAGCGGGCTTGACGAGAGGCTCTTTCAGGATGTCAACGAAAAGGTCAGGGAGCATGGAGGGTTTTCCAGCTTCATGCGGGGACTCCCCCGAGCAAGAAGCTACATTGCGCGCACCGAGCGCTTCACCTCAGATGACGAGCTGTTTGGCTACCAATGCGAAATCATCCGCAACCTCGCGGATCAGGAGTCATGCGTGATTGTGGGAAAGTGCGCCGACTACGTGCTGCGCGACCGCGAGAACGTGGTGAGCGTCTACATCGAGGCGCCGCGGTCCTTCTGCGTACAGCGAACCATGGAGCACATGGGCGTGACCGAGAAGGTGGCGCACGCGACCATCAGCAGGACCGACCAGTACCGTGCCGACTACTACGCCTACTACACGCACGGCAACTACTGGACCAATCCCGTGAACTACGACATGACGCTCAACAGCGAGAAGGTGGGCATCCACGACTGCGTGCGCCTGATAGAGCAATACCTGCTGATCAAGGGGTTTGTGGATGCCGATGACATCAAGGCGGATGCGTGACGAGAGAGGAGCGAGGCCATGAGACTCGCAGATACCGGACTGTCGGCCCAAGACATCAGGGACAAGGTCGAAAGGTACATGATCGAGACCTACGAGCGCTTTGACCTTTTGGCCGAGAGCGCCAAAGACCAGTACCTCTACGACGAAAGCGGTGAGGCTTACCTCGACTTCTATGCCGGAATTGCCGTAAACTCCGCCGGCAACTGCAACGAGCGGGTGGTCGAGGCCGTCGTGGAGCAGGCCCGCACGTTGATGCAGACCTTCAACTACCCCTACACCATCCCGCAGGCACTGCTGGCCGAGAAGGTCTGCCAGACCATTGGCATGGACAAGATCTTCTACCAGAACTCCGGCGCCGAGGCCAACGAGGCGATGATCAAGATGGCCCGCAAGTACGGCATCGAGACCTACGGCCCCAACCGCTACCACATTGTCACGGCCAAGATGGGGTTCCACGGCAGGACCTTCGGGGCTATGTCGGCGACGGGCCAGCCGGGCAACGGGTGCCAGGTGGGCTACGGACCGATGACCTACGGATTCTCGTATGCGCCCTACAACGACCTGCAGGCGTTCAAGGACGCCTGCACCGAGAACACCATTGCCATCATGGTGGAGCCGGTCCAAGGCGAGGGTGGCATCCATCCAGCCACGCAAGAATTCATGGGCGGCCTGAGGGAGTTCTGCGACCAGAACGAGATGCTGCTGCTCATCGATGAGGTGCAGACCGGATGGTGCCGAACGGGCAAGGTCATGAGCTACATGCACTACGGCATCAAGCCTGACATCGTCTCGATGGCCAAGGCGCTCGGCGGCGGCATGCCCATAGGGGCCATCTGTGCAACGTCCGAGGTTGCCAAGGCCTTTTCGGCCGGCTCGCACGGAAGCACGTTCGGCGGACATCCGGTCAGCTGTGCGGCGGCGCTGGCGCAGGTCGAGGAGCTGCTCTCCCGCGACCTTGCGGGCAATGCCGAGCGGGTGGGAGACTACCTTATGGAGCGCCTCGCCACGTTGCCCCACGTACGTGAGGTGCGCGGCCAAGGCCTCATGATCGGCATCGAGTTCGATGACGCG
>CADAQM010000059.1 GCA_902790135.1 uncultured Coriobacteriaceae bacterium | reverse complement strand
CACGCCCACCAGCGGCCTGCGCACGCCGGCGTAGACCAGGTCCATCACCATCTGGATGACCTCGTCGGCCACGAAGTCCTTCCTCGTGCGGTTCGCGTCGACAATCGCCCCAATCAGTTTTTTGACACCTTGTCGTAGTTAGCCAGCAGCTGCTTGGTGTCCTTCGGGAGGCAGTACCCACCGTAGCCGAAGCTCGGGTTGTTGTAGTTGCTGCCGATACTCGGGTCCAGGCCAACCGCCTCGATGATCTGCCCCGCCGACACCTCCTTGCTGCTCGCCTGGATGCTATCAACCGTTGCCACCAAAACAGTGTTTGCAACCCAGTAGCAACTTCGGATAGCCCAGTCTCGTCAATCACGTAGACGTTGCCGCACGTCACGTCATCCGCCCACGCCTTACCGGAACCGGAGAAGAGGTCAACCAGCTCTTCGCGCATCTTGTCGGCGCATCAAGTCGAGCATCGTGAATCTGCCTACGAGCTTCGAACCTGAAAATCGGGAGCTAACAAGAGCTTCCCAAGTGACGCCTGAAAACGCTGGAAGCTTTCCGGCAAGGATTTCAGATCCTCGACGCACACAATCGGCTCGTCCGGTACCGCCACGCCAAACGTTCTTGGCCAATACTAGCGCCCGTCATGCGCACCGTAGCGAAAGAGCCCGTGCTTAGTGGAGTGCCGCGTTATGTTTTCAATCCATTCAATGCTGACTACACTGTTCTGGATTGCCTGGACACCAGCCGTCGAATCTTTCTTCCTATAGCGGCGGCGACGATGCCCAAAGAGAGGTTATAAGTGACAAGTCGAAGAGAGAGTGGCAGTCCTAGGAGGGCCGTCGCCCTCTTTAGAGTCAACCTAAACTCCCCCTCGAGGAATCTTGCCGCTTTCCAGTCCTGTTGTTTCAACGCCGTAGCATATAGAGAAGAGATTTTAGCGATGCGGTTCTGGCAAAACAGGCAAGTAAAAGCTCCTCCCGCTCAGAACGTGAATGTAAAAGGTAAGTCTCCAGAAGGCCGTCCAATACCACGCGATGCCCATGCGCGTGATTTTGAACCGACTCGCCAATCGTAATCGAGTCGGGACGCACTCTGTATCGGTGGAGTCGCACACCGATACACTCAACATGCTCAGCATAAAGATAAGGTAGTACCCATCCAGATAGGGCTGCTGACTGAGCGTCCTAAACCCTACGAGCAGCACCTCAGCAGCTCCACCGTTCGAGCGATGCCGTCCTCAAAGGTATACATGGGCTTCCAGCCCAACGCGCGCAAGCGCGACCCATCCATCAGCGCCTTCGTCGCCGTCGAAAATCCCGCACGCTCCACCGCATCGGGGAGCTCGAAGACCACACCGCTGCCGCCAGCCTGCGCGATTAGCCCAGCAAGATCTCGCAGCTTGATGTCGCCCGAGGGGTCTGCCACGTTGTACGCCAGCCCAGGCTCGCCGAGCGTCAGCACCCAGAGCAGGCCCGCCACCGCATCGGCAACGTACAGGTACGAAAACTCCTGCATGCCCTCGCTCTTTAGCACCACGTTCTCCCCCGCCACTGCCTTGTGGAGGAACTGCGATAGTGCCTTGGTATCCGACGGAAGCAGTGTGGGGCCGTAGATGCGCGGCAAGCGCGGCACCCACACACGCGCTCCGCGTTCGGCGATGTACGCCTGGCAGAGAGCCTCGCCCAGTCGCTTGGATTCGGGATAGCCCGCGCGCAGCGTGTTGCAGTTGATATATCCGCAGTACGACTCGTCGAAACTCGCCACGTCACCACGGTTCTGGCCGTACACCTCCACCGATGAGGCAAACACGAACGAGGCGCGATCAGCAGCGCGGTCCAGTGCGTAGTCCAGCAGGTTCTGTAAGCCCATCACATTGCTCGTGATGGTGCCGATGGGCTGGGTTGCGTAAGCGCGTGGATGCGTGGCGCTTGCAAGGTGCACGAACACGTCAGCCTTAGCCTTTGGGCGCGCGCCAGGAACTGAGATGTCAAGCTCCTCGAACGAGAAGCGCGGATCATCAAAGTATGGCAGGCGCTTACGAGCCTTGGTCTCGTTGCGGCCGAGCGCCACGACGCGGACGTCGAGCCCGTCTTTGCACGCCTCGTGCATCAGCACATCCACCAGGAACGTGCCCACCATGCCCGTAGCACCAGAGATAGTCACGGTGGAGCCATCGAGCACTGACCAGTCGATGCCGCACGCCGCGACGCAATCGAGGTCCTCTTGATATAGCGGGTGGTCAAGTCGGTTCATGGACGCTCCCTCTCATGGCTCGTACGAATAAGCGTCAGCCCTGTTTTCAAAATGCAATTTGTTACCTGACACCACTTGGCATGTCAGGTACGTTTACTTTAGCCAGGTGTCCTCGTCCTGCTTGAGGTAGGCCTTGAACATCTCGAGGTCGTCTTTGGTGGTAAGCTTGATGTTCTTGTCGGAGCCGGCCGCGAAGTGCAGGCGGTGGCCCAGCTCGACCATCATCGTGTTGGTGTAGTGGCTGCCGTAGATGCCGACCTCCTTCTCGAACGCCTCGTGGTAGGCGCCGTCGAGCAGGTCGAAGCGGTAGGCCTGCGGCGTGGAGACGCGGCGCAGCGTCTCGCGCGGGATGAACTGCGTGGTGGTGGAGGGGTCCTCCTCGCTGACCACGAAGATCTGCTCGTTGTAGGGCAGGCTGGTCACGGCGTTGCCCTTCTCGGCGGCGACGCGCACGACGTCTGCGAGCACCTCTGGCGCGACCAGCGGGCGTATCCCGTCGTGGATCACGACCAGGTCCCCCGGCTCCGCGACGCCCTCGAGCGCGTACACGCCGTTGCGGATGGACTCCTGGCCGCTCGCGCCGCCGGAAACCACCTGGGAGAGCTTCGAGATGTTGAACTGCTTGGCGTAGGCCCACACCACGTCGTACCAGCCGTCGATGCACACCACCACGATGTCGTCCACGTCGGGGTGTCGCTGGAAGCTCTCCAGCGTGTAGATGAGCACGGGCTTGTCGTAGACGTTGATGAACTGCTTGGGGATGTCCTGCCCCATGCGGGAGCCGGAGCCGCCGGCGATGATGATGGCGTGAGTG
>CADAQM010000058.1 GCA_902790135.1 uncultured Coriobacteriaceae bacterium | reverse complement strand
CAGCGGGTCGTCGGCGTTCTCGTAGACGCCGTCGCCCACCTCGGCAGCACCGTTGGCGGCGATGATCGCGTCGACGGCAGCCTGCGGGGCGTTGCAGAGGTATGCGGGGACAAACGGCACGCCTGCGGCGTCGGCCTCGGTGCCCCCGTAGGTAAAGACGCCGGCAGCGAAGTACAGCTTGGAGGCGAGGTCGCCCAGCACGAAGTCGGCACCCTCGTCCACGCCGATGACCTTGACGTGGCAAGCTCCACGAACTTGTCGGCGTCAGCGGCGGTATAGGCCTTGCCGTCTGCAGGGTTCACCACGACGACTGAGCCCACGTAGGTCTCGATGCTCTGCGCAAGACCCAGCTGGCCAACCAGCTCGGCCGCGCCATCGGCATCGAGCGCGCCGCCAAACACGTAGTACGCCGGGGACAGCACGTTGGAGAAGTGATACTCTACGCCATCGTCGAGGGCATTATAGGCAAAGTTACCGTCCACCTCGAGCAGCTTGTCGAAGGGCTCGTTCGCAGGTGCATCAGCTGCAGGCGCGGCGCCACCACCGTTGCCACCGCATGCCGCAAGCGCCGTCGCGGATACGAAACCCAGCCCTGCCAAGAAGCCCCTCCTTGTGATGTTGATGCGTCCTGCCATGATACCCTCCCTTGTCCCGTGTGTTTTACACGTATCCTTACCATCAAATTTAGATGGTACTTAATGGCTAATCCATATCGTTATCCGTGGCATTCACTATTAATTTGTTCCAAGTTAGCCGAACTTCATTCCGCTGTCTTTAAGCCTATCGCGAAAGACATTCAATTGATGTTGCAATAAAGGCCCGCCGTTGCAGAAACCTGCAACGGCGGGAGTCAATGTGCCTCGAAGGATGTATTGCCTCTAGGCGCGCCCAGCAACCAAGAGCCGACGAATCACAATCTTGAAGAAGGCTTTCATGGAAAATGACCCAACGCCCGAGAAGCCATGCGCCGAGAGTCTGATTACCCGATCGAACAGCAGACAGGCAGGCCCATCGTAGCAGAGTGTCACAAGGCAAAGCTTTACCCCACGACTTCGCAGCCCTTCGAGCATCTCACGGTTATCCTCGATATAGCGCCCGTAATTGGTGAGGACGACAGCAAATGCTCCGTCAGGCAACTCCTCCGCGATTTGATTACGCTTTGCCTCGGTTTCGCCGACCTGTACGAGATGCCCGGCAGCAAGGAAGGCAACCTGCGCATCGTGTGCAATCATCAAAGGCTGGTCAGTGCCAAAGAATGCGGTTTCGTGGGTCATCACCTGGCTAATGAGCCAATCGACCGTCTCGTTGTCTACGGTCTTCTTAAGGTCCTGCAGCGCCGCGCACACGCCGTCAAGGTAGAGTCCGATGAAGTCATCGACATCGGTTTTGAGTGCCGCCAGCTCGTCTGGAGTAATGCGCAGCGTAACAGAGGGATCCTGCTTGACGAGCCTGCGCGATACAGCCAAGAACTCGTCGTAGCTCTCAAAGCCAAAGCGTCGTACAACACGCGATACCGTCGACTTCGAGACATAGGTCGCACGCGCCACCTCGGAAAGCGAGAGGTGATCGAGCTCACGCAGGTGCGCAAGCAGGTACGAGACCAACTCATAGCGGGTATCATGCTCGGTCTCAGTATCGTGGTAGGCAATCATGTCATTAAGTGACTTCATAACGATGTCCTCGATTGCGGTCGCTCAGTCTGACACCGCATTCTAGCAGCGCATAATGCGAATGCTACAACTGCGATAGCCTTAAGGCCCCTACGGCTCGGTAGACCTGACACCAAACAACAGCGTTGCAGGTTCATGCAACGGGTGCGGTTAAAGGCAACGCGTCAACGCCAGATTGTGTCGTACCGTAACAAGAGGTCGGTTTTGATCGGCAAGAAGGAGAATCCCAAGATGCCAGCATTTCCCAAGAGCTTTCTGTGGGGCGCCGCAACGAGCGCGTTCCAGTACGAAGGCGCCGCAACTGAGGGTGGCAAAGGCTGGAACACAGCCGACGAGCGGTGCAGGCTGCGCGCAGCCAACCAAGCTGACGCAAGCGTTGCAGCCGATGGCTATCATCACCTCGAGGAGGACGTAGCCCTCATGCGCGAGCTGGGGCTCACGTCATACCGCTTCTCCATCTGCTGGAGTCGCGTCATCCCCGATGGCGACGGCGCGGTGAACGAGGAGGGCGTGGCCTACTACCTGCGACTTCTCGAGCTGCTGAACGAGGCGAGCATCGAGCCTGTCGTCACGCTCCTGCACTTTGACATCCCCTGGGCACTGGTGGAGCGCTACGAGGGTTTCGTGGACCGCCAGGCCGTGGATGCCTTCGAACGCTACTGCCGCGTGTGCTTCGAGCGCTTTAGTCACCTTGTTAACTGGTGGATTACCATCAACGAGCAGAGCGTGATGTGCTTTGCCACCTCGATGCTGGGTCTCAAGGACGATGACCCTGAGCTTGCGCGCAAAGCCGTTCAAGCCAACTATCATATGTACCTCGCCAACGCACGTGCCGTGATCGCCTGTCACGAGATGTGCCCCAGTGCCAAGATCGGCCCTGACGTGTCGTATCCCACGCTCTATCCCATGACCTGCGCTCCTGAGGACGTACGCGCTGCCTACGACATCGAGGAGGAGGTTGCCTACGCGCCGATGGAGACCTACGTGTACGGCAC
Organism: uncultured Coriobacteriaceae bacterium; assembly: GCA_902790135.1. Classification (GTDB taxonomy): domain Bacteria; phylum Actinomycetota; class Coriobacteriia; order Coriobacteriales; family Atopobiaceae; genus UBA1367. Next base: position 1,370 of record CADAQM010000058.1, on the reverse strand, counting down.
CTTCCCAAAGTGGCTGCTCAACAAGTGGGAGGCGGCAGACACCATGCCCGTGCGCGAGCCCGGTGACGAGGCCATCCTCAAGGCCGGTACCTGCGACTTCTTGGGAGTGAACTGGTATCAGACAAACGTGGTGAGCGTCGCGGGCTCAGGGAGCGTCCTCAACATGGGCACGGCCATGGGCGCTCGCAACCCCTACCTCGAGTACACCGAGTGGGGCTGGAGCTATGACCCGAGTGGCCTGCACATCGCCCTTCACGAGTGCTGGGCGCGCTTCCGCAAGCCCATCATGATCTGCGAGAACGGCTGGAGCGAGCGCGAGGAGATCGCCGAGGACGGCTGCGTGCATGACCCCAAGCGTGTCGACTACTTGCGCGATCACGTGCGCGAGATGGCACTGGCGCTGGAGGACGGCACCCAAGGACAGCTTCTACGCGTACCGTAACATCATCACTGAGGCACAGGAGACGTAGCTCAAAGGCGAGACGCCTAGCTGCATGGCCAGGCGCCTCGCCTACGCTCTTTGATAGACAGTCCTACCCCAAGTCCGAGCCATTGCTGCGGCAGACCTTCTGATACCAGAAGAAGCTGTCCTTGCGCACACGGTGGCAGTCGCCGTTGCCCTCGTCGTCCATGTCCACGTAGATGAGCCCATAGCGCTTGGACATCTGGCCGGTACTCGCAGCAACAAGGTCAATCGGCCCCCAGGTGGTGTAGCCAAAGATGTCCACACCGTCCTCCTCCACGGCAGTGCGTAGGTTCTCGATGTGAGCGCGCAGGTAGTCGATGCGATAGGGGTCGTGTACGCGCTCCACACCGTCCTCCACCACCAGCTCGTCCTTGGCGCCAAGGCCGTTCTCCACGTCGAGGAGCGGCACGCGGTAGCGATCGGCCAGGAAGTTAAGCAGGTAGCGGAAGCCCGTCGGGTCCATGGGCCAACCCCACTCCGACTCCGTGACATAGGGGTTCTTGACTCCGCCAATGAGGTTGCCGCTCGTCATCTCAAGGTCATCGGCATGCGTGGTCATAGCCACATAGCCATGGAGGCATAGTACGAAAAGGCGAGGAAGTCGGCCTTGCCCTCCAACAGGTCCTTCGCATCCCGTGCGGATACATCCAGTTCACAGCCGTGCGCACGCTGGATGCGCCTTGCGTAGCGTGGGTAGGCACCAAAGACCATGGTGTCGGCGCAATAGCCAAACCCATGCTGGAACTCCTGGTAGGTGGCCAACACGTCAGCTGGGTCACAGGTGTACGGATAGGCGCACATGCCAGCAACCATGCAGCCAACCTTGGACCCAGGGATAATCTCGTGCGCGGCCTTGGTGGCGCGCGCAGCAGCCACCATCTGGTTATGCAGCTTGGTGATGGTC
>CADAQM010000057.1 GCA_902790135.1 uncultured Coriobacteriaceae bacterium | reverse complement strand
GTCGAGCACGAAGATGAGGAGCGGATCGAGCGCCAAGTTCACCACGACGCCCGTAACCTGCACCAGCATGCACTCGCGTATGAGCCCGTGCGCCTGCAGGAAGCGCTCGAACGTGACTGATAGGAAGAGCGTGCCTGCACCAATCAGGTATATGCGCAGGTAAGAGGTCACGAGCGACTGGGTCTGCTCGTCGCGCGTCAAGCACCTCGCGATGGGGCTGGACGAGAAGAGGCCAGCGACGAGGCACACGGCTGCCCCCGCGAGCGCCAGGAAGAGGGCATTGGCCTTCACGCTGCGCGCGCCCCGCCCATTATGCCTTCCAAGCGCACGGGAGAGCACCGAGTTGACGCCAATGCTCGTCCCCACCGCAACTGCCATCACCGCCACCTGCACGGGATAGGCAACCGTTGAAGCGCGGTACGCCAGCTCACCGTAATGTGCCACGAACAGGCCATCGTCCACGATGTCGACGCCTTGTGCCAGCATCGAAAGCGCGAGCGGCGTGCATGTCCACCTCACAAGCACGGGTATTGGGTCGGTCGCAAAACGTTCGGTACGGTTCATGAGAACTCCTTTCGACATGCACAGAGGCGCGCCCTGGCAGATGCCAAGGCGCGCCTCGCTCTATCGAATGTTCCCCATGGCCCTTCCACAGGTGATTTGGCTGTGCGCTGGGAGGGATTGCAGCAGATGCCCGTGACCATTAGTTCGTAATCTGCGTTTGGCTAGCAGCTACAAGAGCCCCCTCAAAGCACCAAAAAGGCGCCCCGGAGCCACGTCCAGAGCGCCTGGAGAATCGCACAATTTTGTAGCGGTGTTACTCCCACTCAATATGAGTCGCGCGGCTGTGGTGGTTTGGGGCGGCTCAAAGCGCCCTCTCGTATCCACGCTGCGCGTCGTGGCTCCGGATATCATCCCTGCGGACGTCAAAGCGACGTCATGGGCACCGTTTGCGCACCCGTGACGTCGCCTCACTCGAAGTCGGGTGACGTCATGGCGTCGCCCGACTGCATTTGCACTGGTAGCAATGGCTGTTCGATATGTTCTTGAGGCTTGAGGCCAAGTCGTTCCTTTTCAGATGCAACGAACGTGCGGAAGCGCCTAATCATCGCCTCGGGCGAATGCTGTGCTTTCTCGTTCTTATCGGTATCTGAAGCTATTGCCTCGACATTCCGCGCACCGCCGTAGCGACCCCTGCGAGCATCTCTACGATCGCAAGACCTAGGAGTAGTCCGGACATGAGATCCTTCGCGTTGCTTCCGCCTATGGAGAAGGACAGGGCGAGGAACGCGATGCCCATGACGATGAGGACGACGCCCGACAGCGAGTTGCGCTGGCTTTCGAGAGTCTGCGTGCGCCTGAGCAGATCGAGAATCTGCTCCTCGTCGTAGGCGCGCATGCTGTCCTTAGATGCGTCCTCACCGTCCATGAGCTCGCTCACGGTGATTCCGAGTTCCTCGCACAGGCTCTGGATCACCGCGTAATCCGGCATGCACTTCCCGTTCTCCCACTTGGAGATGGTCTTGTTGGAGACACCTATCTTCTCGGCGAGCTCGGCCTGGGTCATGTTCTTCTCCCGCCTCTTGTCGGCGATGAAGGTTCCGATCTTCGACTGGTTCATGACGTACCCCTTCTGTCGGGTCCTGCTTACGGCTTCAATAATGAGGACCAACAACGTATTAGAACATCCACCCGAGGGCGAATCCGGGTGGAATCGGGTTCATCTTGCGGAAAACCCGGACATGGAGAGCGGGATTGTGACGGCAGCTTCAAAAGGGGCCCCGTCCTCGAAAGGCAGTATGATATCTTCCGTCGCCAATACTGGAAGTGGCGCGCCAGTCAGTATCAGAAGGAAAGAAGATAATGAACGCACAGATCAGGGCCTTGATTGCCCAGCATGAGCAGAAGGGCGACTTCACCCACGTGGCGCCGACCGAGGAGATGCTCGCGTCCGCGCAGCGGCTGCTTGGCGTCACCATCCCCCAGCAGTTCGTCGACTATCTCAAGGAGTATAGCCACGGCGGTGTCGGCGGGGTCGAGGTGCTCGGGGTTGGCCTCACCGGCACCATGCTTTTCCTCGAGGCAACGCTCCGGCATCGCAAGTACGGCCTGCCAAACAATCTCCTCGTGATTGAGAACTGCGACGAATGGCAGGAGTGCATCGACTGCGACACTGGAGAGGTAGTCTCCTGGGACCCGATCGAGGGAGCGATCGTCGACTATCCGGACTTTGACACGTTTCTGCTCGATCGCACTCAGGATGCAATCGAGAACCTCTAAGACAAAGCTCCAGTGTCATGGGGACAGTGTCATGGGGACAGTGTGGGGGTGCGGAGGTGTTGACACGGTGTCGAAGAGTGACACGTCGAGTTGGCTTTCAGCGACCGCTGCCTCGTACTCCGCCCTCATCGCCCCGTCGGGCTACCTCTTGTCGAAGTAGTTCGCAGAAAACAGCAAGTTCGCAACCTTATTCATGGCCTTACTCCTCCTCATCCCCTTCTGGCCCCCAGTTGAGCGCGGCGACCTCGTCTGCCGTCAGCAGCCTGACCTGGGGCGTGGCGGTTGTCACCACATCCACGACGTGGTCCTCACCGCAGACGCAGTAGTGCGTGAGCGGCCCGGGAAAGAGATCGTCCGCGAAGGTGTAGCTGGAGAGGTGGTCCATCAGGCGGGAGCGCTCGAACACCTCGAGCCACCTGCCGCGCCGCACCTCGTAGTCGTCGGGGACCGTGTACGACTCGTCCCGCTCCATGAAGAGCACGTAGCCTGCGAAGGAGACCTCCCAGTAGTCGTCGGGGTCCCCCTCCCTGGGGAAGCCCTGCGTGACCACGACCCTCAGGTTGTGGTCGATGTCGTCGGTCAGCGAGACCACCAGCGGCGCGATCTTCCGCCCCATATCGACGTTGTCCAGCCCGAATCCGACCACTTCTTCCTCCCAGCGTGAGTTTTGCTGCTGAACCGACCTTAGCAGGTGGACAGGACATTATTTACAGCAACTCCCTATGATGGCCTCACCACGGCTTCGGAAACCGGGAGCTGCCGTGGTGCAGGACGTCAACGGATTCGGCATGGCCG
>CADAQM010000056.1 GCA_902790135.1 uncultured Coriobacteriaceae bacterium | reverse complement strand
ACCCTCAAAGTTGTCGGCGACCAACTTTGAGAGAGGCGTTTCTGCAGGTAGATAGGGTTAAATAGGGGTCAAACGGACACACTTTTTGTCCTATAACCCTGACCGTCTGGGACCGCCTTCCGGGACAGCGTTGGATTTCGCATAAAAATAGCCGCTCTACCTGCGGCTGAAATACAAGGTTGGGTAATGCTCATTACCCAGATCAGGTTGGAGGGTCGCAGCCGCGATGGGCTACCTCTCAGCCGGCGTGCGCCAGCTCCCCTATTCAGATGCCATTGTAGCGCAAGAACTCAAGCGAAGAGCCGTCACCCATGACATCCTGTCACCGGTAACGGCTCGGGCATACAACAGTCGATCGACACTAGACATCCGAGTATGCGTCTAGAATGTCCTCGTAGACCGAGCAGCCCTCTTCCAGCATCTTTTCAACAACAGCCGCATCGGTCTCGTCGTCCGAGATGCAGAGCATCGTCTGATCCCTCTTGTTGACGATCGCATAGCCATACTCGCTCTTTACAAGCACAAAATCACGCTTCTGCGTCGTCCACACGTAACTGAACTCACTAATGTCCATTGCTTAGCCCTTCGAACTGAACTTCACGACCTTCTTGCCCCTCGGTACGATTGTCGAGACCCTTTGTGGAGACCCCACGCGAGCGAGAAGAGCCATGAGTTGCATGTCCTTCCTGCTCGGGAACGCCGATCCTCCCGGATGGGTATGGCTGATGAGGATGGTGGTACTGCTAATCGGGACCGTGACCGAGCGTCGTGTCCCTGAGTAGATGTAGTACTGCCCTCCTCCACCGTTCCTACCCGGTCCGAGCTCATAAACCTGGGCAAACTCAACTTCGTACTTATCAGTCAGGAACATCATCTGTTCCGGAGTCAGCCTCCTCGGAATCCTCATTCCAGAAGAGCCAGGCAGAACTCTCACGTCGAGGACGCTGCCACCGTCGTTCAGGTATCGAGTATAGTAGTCTTCCTCCAAATCAGCCTGCTCGCCGAGGGTCCCGGAGAAGAGACCGCTACTAGTCTTGCTCATCCCCTACCTCCTTGGCAAAGGCTTTCGCCGTGTCGCTCTCGAACTTAATAACCTCGATTCCCCTCTCGGCGGTATTTCGAAAGCACTCGTAGTTTGCAGAGCCATACACGACGATTGCTTTTGGTTTAAGCACATCGATCATTTCCAGGAAGCCGTCAATGAACAGAGTTCTGTTCTCCAGCTTTCGAAGACCGCTTGCGACGGTACCAACAGCTACGATGCCCTCGATAGGAATACCTGCAAAGCAATAGCCCCACGTCTCGCTAGTTCCCCACCTCACGTTGTTAATCACTGGGATGCCAAACGAGCCAATCCAGTACCCGAAGGCACGCATGCGATAAACGGCAAAGAGCTTGAGGGGTTCCGGGAAGTCCTGGCACATAGAGAAGTCTGGCGTGATGATTCCATCGAAGTGCTGGATTACCTCGAGAGCCCGCATGGGAAAGAACCAGATGCTACTTCGCAGGCCATCAAACTTAACGTCATCCACGTAGAAGTGTATGAAGGCATGTACCCGATAGTCCCTATCGCCGCGCTCCATCGCCCTCTTGTGGATGCGTTTTGCCTCTGGCCAAGAGATCAACTGGGTTGGCAAGTCCTCTGCGGTAGTGGGGCAAAAGGGAATGTCATGGACATCGAAGCTCGCCCCCTCGAGCATAAATGCGTTCCAAATGTCCACAATCCCGTTTCGTACTGCTTTAAGCGTCTTATGTAGCAGCGTTCTCATGACAGGCTCGCTTTCTCTCGGATGCTGACGAGAAAATGGTCCATCAGGCTCGCTAGCCGTATAATTCCCAGTTCATAGAGGGCAGGCAATGAAAGCTCGAATCCCTCTCCACACGAATGAGCACTTCCAAAGAGTTGTAATAGATTGCGGCATTGGATAACCATTGCGATATTTCGCAATGGTTATTATCATTAATTTGGACGTTCATTTAGCAAAGTGAGGTTAGCCAATGCCAAATGCACTTTCAATTGGTCGCAATATCCAGTCAGTCCGTAAAGAAGCCGGCATGACGCAGAGGGTAGTCGCCGAGGCGGCGGGAATTTCCATCTCTCAGCTCAGCTCCTATGAGAACGGGAAGCAGATGCCTGGGCTGGTAACTCTGGGAAAGCTGGCAGTAGCCATGAACTCCTCACTTGACCGACTCTACTTCGGCTCACCAAGCGAGGCCTTTCTAAACGAGACGGAGGACTTCGGAGAGACTGTTGTCAATTGCTTCATCAAGCTCAAGGAGCTAGGCGTTGTCAAGGATGTTCGCTCGGGAACGAACGGTGAGGGATCCGCAAGTCTTCCTCGTTGTAGCTACGAGCTATCACGGCTCTTTAGCGAGCTCCGAGGATACGAGTGGCATAAAGACTACTATCCAGATGGCGATGCATATGTAGCTCAAATCAGGAGATCGGTTGCAAACGAAATCAATGCTCGCCGGGAGAGAAGGCATATGCACACCTAGCACCGATGCAGAATCACCACCAGCTTACTGAGCGCACCGTTTCACGAAGAGATTCACCGACCATTGCCGTTCGCCGATTCGGCATCCAGTCCAGACGGCCTCGTGCACTGCCCTTTGACCTCGTGGACTGCCCTCCGTGCACTTTCGTGGACCGCAAAAGAAAACGGCAGCCCAGAGGCCGCCGTCATTACATTCATGGGTCACAGTCATTACCCAGATCAGGGCATAAGGGTCGGCACCGCAATTGATGCTCTCTCAGCCAACGCGGCGTTGATGCCCACGTGAGTCAACCTCACGCGCTCGAGAGCCGCGAAGCGGATCTGCATGTGAAACGGCGTGTGCCAGCTCCCCCACCTAGTTGTAATGGCAGAGCAATGCTTTGTTGGTGTTCGGCGCAGATACTCCGCCCCTTCCCCGTCCTTGCGTGTGGGCGGCGATCTACATCCGCTCGCATGAGAACGACACCGCACGGCCTCTTTGACACCCGTGCGGACAGCTGCTAGTGTTGTTGTTTGACGGAGCATTTTCGGGACCTGCCGGACCTTCTCGTCCGCCGGCTGGGGTTACGCCAAGACGAGGCGCACCCCGTCCGCACAGTATGTCGGAGTTGCGCAAGCCACGACGACGAGGAGGTCCTCACATGCCGAACGCCAACGACGCGACCACCACCTTCCCCGAGGGCTTCCTCTGGGGCGGGGCCACCGCCGCCAACCAATACGAGGGCGGCTGGGACGAGGGGGGCAAGGGCCCCTCGGTCACCGACATGATCACGTGAGCGAGCCGCGCCGCATCACCAGCACCGTGCGCGACGACATCTGGTACCCCAGCCACGAGGCCGTGGACTTCTACCACCACTGGCGCGAGGACATCGAGCTCTTTGCCGAGATGGGCTTCAAGTGCTACCGCATGAGCGTGCAGTGGGCGCGCATCTTCCCCAACGGCGACGATGCCGCTCCCAGCCGGGAGGGCCTCGACTTCTACCGCGGCGTGTTCGAGCTCTGCCGCGAGCGCGGCATCGAGCCCATGGTGACCATCAGCCACTACGAGCTGCCCTACGCGCTCGCCCGGCGCGGCGGCTGGGCCAACCGCGACCTCGTCGGCCTCTTCGTGCGCTACTGCAAGACGCTCTTCACCGAGTATCGGGGCCTCGTGCGCTACTGGCTCACCTTCAACGAGATCAACTGCGCCCTGGTGGAGGGCGCCTTCGGCAACGTGATGAGCCTGGGCATCCTCCCCGACGGCGACGACGTGCCGCTGGCCGTGGGCGAGCCGGTCGCCTGGGACGTCCCCCAGCGCCGCTACGAGGCCCTGCACAACCAGTTCGTCGCCAGCGCCAAGGCGGTCACCCTCGCACACGAGATAGACCCCGCCAACAAGGTGGGCTGCATGGTGGCGAGCGCCGCGACCTACCCCTACTCCTGCGACCCCGACGACGTGCTCGAGGCGCAGGCCGCAAACCGCCGGGCAAACTGGTACTGCTGCGACGTGCAGGTGCGCGGCTCCTACCCCGCCTGGGCCCCCGCCTTCTGGCGCGACGAGGGCGTGTGGCTCGACGTCTCGGACGAGGACGCCGCGACGCTGGCAGCCGGCAAGGTGGACTTCATATCCTTCTCCTACTACTCCAGCGCGGCGGCCTCCGCGCGCGACCTCGAGCCCGCGACCGGCAACCTCTTCGGCGGCGTCAACAACCCCCACCTGCAGAAGAGCGCGTGGGGCTGGGCCGTCGACCCCAAGGGGCTGCGATGGTTCCTGAACGAGGCGTACGACCGCTACCAGGTGCCGCTCATGATCGTGGAGAACGGCCTGGGCGCCGCGGACGTCGTGGAGGACGACGGCTCGATCCACGACGACTACCGCATCGACTACCTGCGGAGCCACCTGGAGCAGCTGCGGATGGCCAT
>CADAQM010000055.1 GCA_902790135.1 uncultured Coriobacteriaceae bacterium | reverse complement strand
AGGCACACCTTCCGTCCCTCGTGCACAGACAATGGCCCGCGGCCACGGCTGGTGCCGTAGCCGCGGGCCATCTTCTCAGGGGCTTTTGTTACGGCCCCCTTCTTGTATGCAGGTCGTTCTGACAAGGAGGGGTTACCCCTTCCGTCTCAATGCGCCAGTCTGCGCGGCGTGGGTCCGGCGTCGTCGTAGCGTGCGGGAACAGGGGCGCCAGAGGTCTCGGGCTCGAGCTCGGGGAGACCCTCCCACAGGCGCTGGGGCATCCACTTGGTGCGCAGATCGTAGCCACGCTGGCTCCTGTCGCGGCCGGGAAGCGACGTGCCCCGGTAGAAGCGCTGCCACATCGCGCGCACGTAGGGCTCGTCGTCGGCGAGGTCGTCCATCTGGACCAGCGCCTCAAGCAGCCTTCCGTCGAGCCGAGCCAGCTCGCAGCGCTTGGCGCCCTCGGTATGGAATGCCGCGATGCGATGGCGGGGGTCGGCGAGCACAAAGCGCTCCTGACGCATACGGGCGGCAAAGTGCTGCGCCATCAGGGGGATGGTGTTTGCGGCAGGTGAGAAGCTTGCTGCGTACGACCCGTCTGCCATGTGGGAGAAGCGCACGAACTGCCGGGTATGCTCGCACTCGCCGAGCACGTGGCGGGCGAGGTCGTCGAATGCGGCCACGCGCTTGTCGGCGATGAGCGTGCGGACGCGCGGACCCTCCGCAAAGCCGAGTCGCACGTAGCGATGCACCACCTCGGACATGTCGGGGGCATCGGAGGCACAGGCGAGTGCGATGCGATGCACGCAGCTGTGATTGCAGGCGGGCGGGCATGACCCCTCGCGCTGCCTGCGGCAGTCCTTGGTGGTCGCCCGCGCGAAGCCAGAGAGAACGCGCCTCGCAAAGGCGATGGTCTCTTGGTCGGCGGGATTGGGTGCGATCACCACCTGCTCGCCGATCCTGGGCTGCAGGCCCTCCGCGCTTGCCAGCCTGAGCTGCCCCTCGCGTGCGTGCGCGAGGTAGGTGATGCCGATGGCGGCGAGCACCCCCTCAGCCGAGGGGTCGCAGGCGAGCGCCACCGGTCGTGCCATCGACAGCTGGTAGGAGACGTGGGCGGCGCAGGCGGCGACGGTGCCAGGTACCTGTTGCGTGGTGGGGGAGAGGTGCCGATCAGAAGAGGCTGAGCTGTCCCTCTGCCATGCGTCTGGTGCGGTTGTAGGCGCTTTGCCGGGCATCTGCTATCACCCTCTCGCGAATCAGCCCCTCGTCGAGGGGGCAGCTCTCGTCTCGTCGTCCCGCTACCGTAAGAAAGTGGCGCGCCCGCTTGAGGGTGACCTTGAGCGCCTTGAGGTCGTCGAAGCTTAAGGGGCCAGACCTGCGCGCGGCCAGGATGCGGCGTGCGCCCACGGGTCCCACGCCGGGCACGCGCAGGAGCTCCTCCAACGACGCATCCATGACCTCCAATGGGAAGCGGTCGATGTGGCGCAGCGCCCAGGCAAGCTTTGGGTCAACGTCGAGGTCGAGCCATGGCTCCTCGGGAGTCGCCAGCTCGTCGGGGGTGAAGGCGTAGTAGCGCATGAGCCAGTCGGCCTGATAGAGGCGGTGCTCGCGGCGCAGGGGCACGGGGGTGTCGCGGCCAGGGAGGCCTTCGTCCGCCACCATGGGCATGTAGGCGGAGAAGAACACGCGCTTGAGGTCGAAGTGCGTGTAGAGGGACTGCGAGAGCTGCAGGATGTGGTTGTCGGTCTCGGGCGTGGCACCAATGATGAGCTGCGTTGACTGGCCGGCTGGCGCAAAGCTGCGCCTGCGCGTGGAGACCTGTGAGCGCGGGCGGAGGGTGAGCCTGTTGGCGTTTGCGTTGAGCGCCAGGCCCTCTCGCTCGGGGCTGGGCAGCGCGCGTCTCCGCGTGCGCTTGCCGGTGGTCAGCAGCGCGGCCTCCTCCTGGTCGCGGGTGTGCCTGATCTGCCTCATGGGCCCCATCACCTGCTTGCGCTCCTTCTCAGGGCATAGGCGCGTGAGGGAGCTCGTGCTGGGAAGCTCGAGGTTGACGGAGAGGCGGTCCGCGAGGCGCCCGAGTGCGTCGACGAGCTCGGGTGAGGTGCCCGGGATGACTTTGGCATGCACGTAGCCGTTGAAGAGGAGCTCCTCACGCAGGACGCGTAGGCACTCGATCATGCGCTCGGTGGTGGCGTCCGGCGTGCCGAGCACCCCAGACGAGAGGAAGAGCCCCTCGATGTAGTTGCGCTTGTAGAAGTCCACCGTGAGCTCTGCGAGCTCGCGTGGGGCAAAGGTCGCCCGTGCGCAGGAGGCCTGACGGCGGTTGACGCAGTAGGCGCAGTCGTAGCTGCAGACGTTGGACATGAGCACCTTGAGCAGCGTGACGCAGCGCCCGTCCGGCGTGAACGAGTGGCAGCAGCCGGCGGGGGAGGCATTGCCCACCATGCCCGCCTTTGCTGGGCGGCTCACGCCCGAGGAGGTGCACGCCACGTCGTAGCGTGCCGCCTCGGCAAGTATGTCGAGCTTTGCGAGGGTGTCCACATGCGCTCCTCTCGTACACCTGTTCTATCAGTATACCCCAAAATCAGAACAGATGTACGTACAACGTTGGAGTGTGTCCGCCTTTGGGGAGGAGGCCTGCACACTCGGGAAAAGCTTCTTTGAGCCTCGTGGGATTATCCTTAGAATGATGGAAATTGGTAACAAATAGGTCGGTGGGGAAGTGATCTGATGAAGCGTATGTACCAGCTGTTTGCGGTGGCGTTGACGTGCGTGCTCGTGGGGTGCGGAGGCTCCTCGGGAGCGACCGTCGATACGGACGAAGGCGCGGCCGAGCAGACACAGACGACCGAGGCCGAGCAGGTGACCACCGAGGACGAGGCAACCGAGGACGAGGCTCCTGGCGTCGACGAGAACGACCCGCGCAACCAGCCGGGACAGACCTTCGACATCCCCTTTGCGGACGCTGCCAAGCTCGAGGCGGTTGGCCTGCATCAGGCGACCTTCACCGAGGAGCGCTACAACACGCCCGAGGAGACCTTCGACACGCTGAACATCTGGGCTTACCACGACATTCCCGCAGGTGAGACGACCAGCGAGTATGACGAGGCCGGTTGCTACGACTACATCGACGGCGAAGAGGGCTTCTTCGGCGACTACGCCTATCACGCGACCGTTCCGGCGGGCGATGACGAGATCGACCTCGCCTACCACTTCAACTACGACAGCTCCTACACGGAGGGCGACGAGGTCGATGACGACGGTCTGAGCGACGTCGTGAGCTATCTGGAGGCCACCGAGCACGAGTACCAGCTTGCCGGCGAGGACGACAGCCCCATCGTGCTGGCGTCCCAGCCCGATCCCATGCGTGACGACGGCTCGGTCTACCTGCGCTCCTATCGCATCTTCCGTATCACGGGCGACACGACCGTGGTGGTCGCCATCACCTCCGGCCACGTGCTGCCGGGCTCTGCCGAGTCTGCCGAGGCGGTCAGGGTCTTCGAGGCGCTCTCCGATGCCTTTGGCATGGAGTCGCCCTACACGGCGAGATAGGCGCACCGCGCATACGGTCCATCCCAAAAAGGAAGGGCCCCGCACGAATGAACTGCCTCCCATTTCTTGGACACGAGAAATGGGAGGCTCTTTCATGAGTGACTGTACAATGCATGACGAGGGGGCGAGACGAAGGGCCGCAGAA
>CADAQM010000054.1 GCA_902790135.1 uncultured Coriobacteriaceae bacterium | reverse complement strand
GCTCGTCGACAAGGCGACGGGCGAGGCCATCGAGGGCGCCACGGCGTCCGCGACCTTCACGCCCGAGGAGGCGAGCGGGAACGTCGAGGTCACCTTCACCGTCGACGCCTCGCAGCTCTCCGGACACGGCCTGGTGGCCTTCGAGCGCGTCTCCTGGCAGGGGCACGTCGTGGCCACGCACGAGGACCTCTCCGACGAAGGCCAGACCGTGCGCATCCCCAAGATCGGCACCACCGCGACCGACGCCTCCGACGGCGACCACGTCGCGCAGGCCTCGGCCAAGCTCCGCATCGCCGACGAGGTGGCCTACGAGGGCCTCACGCCCGGCCAGGAGTACGTCATGACAGGAACCCTCATGGACAGGGCCAGCGGGAAGGCCGTCGACGGCGCGACGGCGAGCGCCACCTTCACCCCGAAGAAGGAGTCCGGCACCATCACGGTCACCTTCGAGGTGGACGGCTCCAAGCTGGCAGGGCACGACCTGGTCGCCTTCGAGGTGCTCACGCGCGGGGAGGCTACCGTGGCCACCCACGAGGACATCGAGGACGATGGCCAGAAGGTGCGAGTCGTGGCCATCGGCACCACCGCCACCGACAAGGCCGACGGCGACCACACGGTCGAGGCCACAAAGGTCGAGATCGTCGACGCGGTCTCCTACCAGGGGCTCACGCCGGGCCAGGAGTACGCGCTGACCGGCACGCTCATGGACCGCGAGACCGGCAAGCCCGTGACCGACGGCTCCGGCAAGCCCGTGACCGCCAGCGCGACCCTCAAGCCCGAGAAGGCGGACGGCCAGGTGAGCGTCACCTTCGAGCTCGACGCCTCGCAGCTGGGCGGGCACGACCTCGTCGCCTTCGAGGTGCTGACCCAGGGCGAGGCGACCGTGGCCACCCACGAGGACCTGAAGGACGGGGGCCAGACGGTCCACGTCGAGGAGCCCAAGGTGCCCGAGAACCCGACCACGCCGCGTCTGCTGCCCAAGACGGGCGATGACACCCGGCTCGGGCCGTTCGTGGCGGCGATGGTGCTCAGCGGCTCCGGCCGGCTGGGACGGCGACGACCCGGACGACGGCTACCCGCACATCCGGCGCGGCCGCGTCACGCAGGTCATGCCCGACCTCGGCCAGGGGGAGGAGGTGATCCTGTGAGGAAGGCGATCCTTGTGGCGCTCGGCGTCATCGCGCTGACAGCCTACGCCTGCTGCCGAGTGGCGGGCGAGGCGGACCGAATGGAGGGGCTCCGCCGGTAGCGGAAACCGGCTTTGATCTATTGCGAAAGGGCAGTCTCTTTATGAGAGGCTGCCCTTTTGCAAATCCGTTTGTGTCTTCGGTGCAAGAGAATCTGAATTGTGTCCGCGATAACGGATAGCATCTTATATGCCAAGTCTCTGATCCAGAGAAGGAAGAGTGAGCGTGATGCTGAACTCAATCATCCGTGCCGACTTACATATCCACTCAAAAGCTAGCGAGTACCGTGAGCATAACTACAAAAGTACGCACGAGAGCATCGTTGAGTCTTCTGATGCCGAGCACCTCGATGTCCTTCTGGAGAGTTTGAGGTCGGTCGATGACCCGGATAAGTCCATCCAGCTCTTCTCAATTACGGATCACGACCGTTTCGATCGTGCACTGTATCTAAAGGCTGTCGAATTGCTAAAAACCGAGAGGTACAAGAGATTCGCCTCAATCCTGCCTGGGGTTGAGTTTACGGTCAAGCTGGAGAAGGACCGCGACCCTGTCCATGTCGTCACGTTATTCGATGTCGGCAGCGAGTGTTGGGATGACGACTGGGGCGCACGCATATGCAAGATAGAGGATGGAATTTCAGCTAATAAGCTGGAGCAGAAAGAAGGGTTTTATCCCTTCCATGACTTCATCGGCCTTCTCGCAAGTATCGGTTACAGGGCTATTCTCATAGCGCATCAGTTTGACGGTCTAGGAGCCTCCCGTCCGAGGAAGACGTCGCTTTCGCGCGCCACGCAGAACCCTGCGGGCTACCTAACCTACGGCATCTTTGATGCTATTGAATACACGAGAACGAGAGTCGAGGGGATACTGCTCAACGAGTTGACAGAGCAGAACCTTCCTAAGGGAATGGTCGCGGGAAGCGACTGCCATGACTGGAGATGCTATCCGCTCCACGATCGAGAGACCGTTGGCAAGAAAGACAGATTCTTCACAGAGCTACGATGCCTACCTACCTTCCGCGGCTTGCTGTGTGCGCTGACATCCGCTTCAACGAGGATCCGTGTCAGCGAATACTCTGATACACGCAGATTCGTCAAGAGCGTTTTCATCGAAGGCGTTGAGATTCCACTGAGCCCTGGATTGAATGCGATTATCGGCGAGAACGGTTCGGGAAAGAGCACCGTCTTAGACGTCATCGGATCAGTCCGCAAGACCGAAAGATGGCACAGCGGCTTTGTTAAAAGGCACTCGTTGAGCTGCCCAACGGCTTTCGGGGAATCAGAGCGGACATTCGTCGCCCAAGGCGATCTTCAGAAGCTTTACGGAGATAACAAGGGCTCACTCTTCGGTGGAGAACTGTATCCCACCATCCCAGCCTCAGACAACCAACAATTCGAGCAGCTGATACGTGAATACTCGAAAACCCTGAAGGGCTTCATTCGTGAGGGGATTGCTCGTGCTGAGAGACTACGACTCCTCGAGACAACGGGGGTCGAGCTGAGGTTCGGCTTGGATCGAACCACGCACGCTCTTGAGGTGGTTGTCGAAGAGGGGTTCTCGGAGCTAGCAGACCCCTATGCCAGCCATTCTTCAAAACTCCAGCACGCGGCTTCCATCATACGCGAAGAGCTGGAGACGAAAGAATCTGTATACACAGCTGAGCAGATAAAAGCCCTACGGGAAGCTATCGGCTTAGTGGAGAGCGTGCGTAACGCAATCCAGCTGAAGAGCGATGTCGCCGTTCTTGATGCGAAGGCCAGGGGTGTTGTAGAGAGGTCAATGAATGCTTACTCCTCTGAGCTTCAGGCTCATAGGACGACCTTGGACAACAAATTCTTAGCCATGCAAGAGTCGCGTCGACGGCTTATCAAGGTCATCCTCGACCGTGCCAAGGACGCCGCATCCTTGAGGTCCTTTCCCGAGCTGGGTTCAATCGAAATAGGACTGGGATTGAAAAGCATCCCCAAAGGAGGCTTCGAGTTCGTCACAGAGGCGAAATACCATACTGAGGGAGACTTGTTCTCGAGGCTTCTGGAGAGGGTGTTCAACAGCGCCTACCGAAGCAGGGATGCTCTCTCGCGCATTAGCACCGATAAAGAGGTGGACGATGCAGTATCAGGAGGTGCTGGCGTTGCATGGACTGATAGATGGGACAAGCATGTAGATGAGTTCATCAAGGATTACGAACAGGTTGCTACATACATAGCCTCAAAGCCTGGTTCAACTGTCGGAGGCACCCTTGGAGAGCAGTCAATTGCCTATTACAAGTTCCAGTCTGGAAATGCGGACAGAGGGAAGGCAATCCTCATTGACCAACCGGAGGACAATGTCTCCAACTCTAGCATCGCAAGTGACCTGATTGGCGACATCAGCGGGTTGCGGTACGACCGGCAGGTAATCATCGTCACGCACAACCCTATGCTCGTGGTCAACCTTGACGTGGATAACGTCATCGTTCTTGAGCATAGAGGGGGCAAGCTCGTTGCATACAGCGGTTGCCTCGAGAGCGTTGACAATGGCGACATATTGAATTTGGTTGCAAACCATATGGACGGCGGATCCGAGGCAATCAAGAGGAGGCTGAAGCTTTATGGCCAGCAATGACGCTAGAGAAATCATCTTGGAAGATAGCCAGATTGAGGATGGGTGTCACAAGCATGTGCTGTGCGTGTCAGCAGTCGACGAGGACACCGTTATGCTCGTCCTTGACAACGAAGAACCCATCCAACTGTCGCGGGCGACGCCCATTCAAGCAAAGACAATCTATGGTGCCTTGCGCTTTGCCCGTGGTGCCAAGTATGGCCTGATTGGTTATGACTCTTTCAGCCCCATGGAAGAGTCGGTCTACAAGGACTTCTTTGCATTGATTCGGGACATAGTAATAGGCATCAACGAGCTTGACCCCGGATCCCTTGTTCTGCCGAACGAGGATCAGGAGGAGTCCTAATTCCACCACCAATAGAAGGTAATGACCCTCGCTACGAACCTCATCCACATCAGGAAGAACTTGCCTATCGCACCCAGTACACGCTTGGCCACGCCCATCTCACACGCTCCTACTCGAAAGTATCGTCCGAGTAAACACTATCAGCCACACCGGACACAAATTCGTAGCTGGCCTCCGTCATACCGAGCATCGCGCAGACGAGTCGCTCCTCGTCGGGCCCGCTGAGCTCGCCGGCAAGGGCGCCTCTCAGGTAGTCATGCAGCCACACCGCGCGGCCCGCCATGGAGCGCGAGGGCTCGTCGGCGTCGTAGAAGAGGTCGCTTGCCTCGTCGAGCCTCGCAACGTCGCAGAGGTCGGGCCCGACGCGCACCCATTGGAGGCGGCCGTCGAGCTCGACGGAGCGCACCTGCCCCAGCTCCTCCTCGGACAGGACGTGGAGCCGGCACCCCGCCGACCTCTGCGCCAGTGGCATGTCGGCGCCCTCCGAGCCTACGACCCGGTACCAGCTCGCCTCGACCCAGAGTCCGTCGCAGAGGGTGACCCTCAGGTCCGTGAGGGCGTTCGTCCTGCCCAGGGCGCTGTCGGTCGTCAGCGTGTTGGTGTCGAACTCCTCGATGGCGCCGTCCTGGAAGCGCGCGGTAATCCTCATCGCTCGGGCCTCTCGTCTCTCCTCGTCTGCTGATGGGTGGGACGGCCGCCGCTGCGATGCTCCTGTCTGCCTCCGTGGTTGCTGCGCATGCCCGTTTGGCCTGCCACCCTGCGGCCAGGCTGTGCCGCCGACCGCTCGGGGAGGATGCCGTGCTCGGCGCAGTACTGCCTGACGCGCTCTAGCCTGGCCACCGTCGCCTCGCGGTTGGGCATGCCGCGCATTCTGCTGGCAGCTGAGTCCATGGCGGAGAGGCTCCTGAATCCTCCCCTGGAGACGACGCTCACCGCCTCCGAGAGCGCGACGAGCTCGCGCAGGTCCTTGACCTCGATGGCTCCCGCGGCGACCTCGTGGACGTTGCGCACGGTGACGGGCTCCGGCGCCCTCCTCGCGGGGCTCCTGAGCCAGCCCGTGACCTCGCGCCTGCTGTACGAGGCCCCGAGCTTGGATCCCGTCACTTGGCGGGAGGGCGTCCCTGCCAGGGAGTAGACCCAGTCTCCCTTCCTCGAGGCGGACTCGCGCACGTTGACGCCCATCTCGCGGAGCGCCCGCTGGAAGTCCTCGGGACTCCTCGCGATGCCCTTGGCCACGTCGACCCTCGCGCGGATGTCGCCGACCCAGGAGTACTCGCCGCGCGCCATGCGATCCCTCTCGACGATGTGGGCGTTCCTGCGGGCGTACGCCTCGGAGTCGGGTATGACGCCCGTCTCGGGGTCCCTCGGCTCGTCCTCGTAGCAGGAGAGCCCCTGCTCCCTGGCGATCCTCTGGGCGGACCTCTTGAGCGCCCTGGGGTCGGGGTCCTGCAGGCGCCTCCCGGTCGCGAGGTTGGTGTTGTTGACGACGACGTGCGCGTGGGGGATGTGGTGCGTCCCTTGGGTCGGGGGAGAAGACATAATGCTTGTAGGTGCGTGCCTTCCTGCCCTTAAACGGGCTGTCATTGCCCAGTTTTTCTCGGGTCTCGTCCATGATTGACGCCCAGTCGTACTCTCGGTACTCGGGAAGGCCGTCCTCTCCGATGCCCGCCATCGGCGCGTCGAGGTTGAGAAAGTCCCTCGCGAGCGCGCGTCCCTCCCTCTCGAGGTAGCGCTGTGCGGCGCCGAGCTTGGTGTGTCCTGAGATTGGCTTCACGAACGGCATGGCTACTCCCCGAATACGACCGGCATGCCGGTGAGCTCCGCCGCCTGCCGCCTGACCTCGGCCGCGTCGCGCCTCACCTCGCCGAGCCCGTACGACACGCCCTCCATCGCCTCGGTGAGGTCGAGGGCGTCCACGCCAGACTCGCGCACCGCCTTGGCGATCGCGTTGAGGGCGTGGGTCGACTGGTTGAGGAGGTGGCCGAGCGAGCGCACGTTGCGGACGTAGGCGGCGAGGGTCCGTCGGTCCAGGACGAGGATGCCGGTGGCCGCGCCGCCAGGCGCCGCCGTCCCGGCCTGTACAAGGAGGCGCACCGTGTCCGAGACGGTGGTACCGAGCGAGACGGCGAGCGAGCGCAGCGAGGACATCTCCTCCTCGGAGAGCATGACGTGGAGCTGGGCGGGTCTGGGCATGGGCCTCCCAAGGGGTCGGTGTATGTACAAGGGGATGTGTCCAATCTTAGGGGCGCGGGGGCTCCCCCGCATGGACGGGAGGGGAGAGGGGAGAGGCAAAGGAGCGTGGCGACGAGGCCGAGGCCCGGCGGGCGACCGTTCCCCAAGCGGCGCGGAAGAGCTATTCCATGGACTTGTACATGGAATAGGCAGCTCGCTATAACGGGCCCTCAGGGCTGGTGGCCAGCCCTTCGCATGACGGATTTGTCATCCCATGCGACTCGACGTGTGACGGTGGCGTCACGCGATGGCGTCCTTTTGGCATGACAAATCCGTCATGTTGCGGTGCCGGGATTCGGGGTTCCGGGGCGGCGAGGCAGGGCATCCCTTGCCCGATCCGAGCCGGGGCGGAGCGTGCGCTTCGGCGCCCGCCGGGCGGGCGCCTGTGCTCTCGCGGGGTGCTTTCAGCTATGCTGCCATGGCCGCCTGCAGGTCCTCCACCATCGCCTTGGCGGCGTCGCGCACCACCTGCAGGCACGCGCGCATCTCCTCGTCGGTCTTGCCCACGGCCCAG
>CADAQM010000053.1 GCA_902790135.1 uncultured Coriobacteriaceae bacterium | reverse complement strand
CGAGCACATCCTGCTCGCCCGTCAGGTCGGCGTTCCCTACATCATCGTCTTCCTGAACAAGTGCGACATGGTTGACGACGACGAGCTCATCGAGCTCGTCGAGATGGAGACCCGTGACCTCCTCTCCGAGTACGACTTCCCCGGCGACGACCTGCCCATCATCAAGGGCTCCGCTCTGAAGGCCCTCGAGGGCGACCAGAAGTGGTATGACTCCATCATCGAGCTCATGCACACCGTCGACCACTACATCCCGACGCCCGCCCGTGAGGCCGACAAGCCGTTCCTGATGGCCATCGAGGACGTCATGACCATCTCCGGCCGCGGCACCGTCGCCACCGGCCGTGTCGAGCGTGGCCAGCTCAAGCTGAACTCGCCCGTCGAGATCGTCGGCATCAAGGAGACCCAGAGCTCCGTCGCCACCGGCATCGAGATGTTCCGCAAGACCATGGACTACTGCGAGGCCGGCGACAACGTGGGCATCCTGCTCCGCGGCATCAAGCGCGAGGCCATCGAGCGCGGCCAGGTTCTGTGCCAGCCCGGCTCCGTCACCCCGCGAGGAGGGTGGCCGTCACACCCCGTTCTTCTCCGGCTATCGTCCGCAGTTCTACTTCCGCACCACCGACATCACCGGCGACATCCAGGAGCTCACCGACGCCAACGGCAACAAGGTTGAGATGGCTATGCCTGGCGACCACGTCACCATCAAGGCTGAGCTGATCCACCCGATCGCTATGGAGCAGGGCCTCAAGTTCGCTATTCGCGAGGGTGGCCACACCGTCGGCGACGGCCGCGTCTCCACCATTCTCGACTAGTACTTACCTAGTACATTTGCGAGAGTCCAGGGACCCGCATCGAAAGGTGCGGGTCCCTTTTATGAGCAGGTAGGCGCCCTTCCATCGCTGGGATCCTGGCTTGCAGGGACCGTCGGCAGAACCAGTAATTTGTAGTTTTGTTGATAGAGTCCGGATGTCAGAATGCCCGTTGACAGAAGGCGCCGAAGGATGGTAATGTTTCTCTTCGCGTCACCTTCGGGATAGTCCCGTGGGCGGCTATCTACAGGAGGAGTCATGCGTACACTGGTTACCCTTGCATGCACCGAGTGCAAGCGTCGCAACTACACTACAAACAAGAACAAGGCAAACACGCCTGATCGTATGGAGTTGAAGAAATATTGCCCGTGGTGCCGCAAGCACACCGCGCATCGTGAGACCCGCTAAAATAGGGGAGTCACGCATTACACGCCGGTAGTTCAATTGGTAGAGCGGCGGTCTCCAAAACCGTTGGTTGAGGGTTCGAGTCCTTCCCGGCGTGCCAGAAACACCACCGGCCTTCCCGCAAGGGTTGGCCGGTTTTCATGAACAAAGGGATAGAGTCCCGGAGGGGTAAACGAGATGCCTAACAAGGATCGCAACAAGAGGTCTGTTCGTCAGGCGAGGCAGCGTGAGCGCGCTGAGCGCGAGGCTCAGGCCGCAGCCCAGGCTGCCGCTACGTCTTCTGGAAAGAAGAAGGCCGTCTCCGCTCCCAAGAAGGCTCCCGTCAAGGTGGCCGAGAAGTCTGGCATCATCGCGCGCACCAAGGCGTATTTTGGCGCCGTCCGCGCCGAGATGCATCGTGTGACGTGGCCCAGCCGCACCGAGCTCACCAACTACTCGGTGGCAGTCGTGGCCATGCTCATCGCCTTTGGTGTGGCCGTCTGGCTCGTGGACACCGGCGTCGTTGCAGGCCTCGTGGGCTTCACTGGCCTGAGGGGGTAACTAGGCATGGCAAAGCGTTGGTTTGTGGTTCACACCTACTCTGGTTACGAGAACAAGGTCAAGACCGACCTTGAGCATCGCATCGAGACCTATGGCGTCGAGGACAAGATCGTCGACATCAAGATCCCGACGGAGGAGGTCACCGAGATCAAGGACGGCGGCAAGCGCGAGACCAAGGAGGCCAAGGTCTTCCCGGGTTACGTGCTCGTCCGCATGGAGTGCATCGGCGGCAACGTCGACGACAACCTCTGGCAGGTCGTGCGCAACACGCCGGGCGTCACCGGCTTCGTTGGCATCGACGGCAAGCCCACGCCGCTCAGGCGCGAGGAGTTCAACAAGATCATGCGCCGCACCAACCCCAGGAGCGGTGTGGCAGCTCCCAAGCACACCACCACTACCAGCCTCGAGGCTGGCATGGCAGTGCGCGTCGTGTCCGGCCCCCTGGCAGACTTCGACGGACAGGTGTCCGAGGTCAACGCCGAGGCGGGCAAGGTGCGCGTCATGCTCACCATCTTTGGTCGCGACACCCCAGTCGAGCTCACGCTCGACCAGGTCACCGCGATCGTCTAGGCACGGTACCCCAGCAGGCGTTCGGTATCGGTGAGGATAGCTTCTCGGACGCAGGCACAACGATAGTCACGTACGTATTTAGGTAACAAGGAGACACCTCATGGCCAAGAAGAAAGTGACTCATTTTATTAAGCTTCAGATCCCTGCTGGCAAGGCCAACCCCGCGCCTCCGGTAGGCCCCGCGCTTGGTGCTGCCCAGGTCAACATCATGCAGTTCTGCCAGCAGTTCAACGCTGCCACGCAGGACAAGGCCGGCGACATCATCCCCGTCGAGATCTCCGTCTACGAGGACCGCACCTTCGACTTCGTCACCAAGACCCCTCCCGCGGCCCAGCTCATCAAGAAGGAGCTCGGTCTGCAGAGCGGCTCTGGCGTGCCGCAGCGTGACAAGGTCGGCCAGCTCACCGACGAGCAGCTCACCAAGATCGCCGAGATTAAGCTCCCCGACCTCAACGCCAACGACATCGATGCCGCCAAGAAGATCATCGCCGGCACCGCTCGTTCCATGGGCGTCACCATCGCCGAGTAAATTTGGTTCCAAGGCGTCGCTTTGCGGCGCCACCGCATAGTGGGAGGGCTACGGCGCCCGTCAACCACGCACTTACCATAGGAGGTAGGAAACATGCCGAAGCACGGAAAGCGTTACAAGGAGCAGCTCGCCAAGGTCGATCGCAGCAAGCTCCACACCCCGATGGAGGCCATGCAGCTGGTCAAGGACCTCTCCGGCCCAACGGCATCGGCAAGGACGTCCGCGTGGCCGTCTTCGCCGAGGGCGAGAAGGCTCGCGAGGCCGAGGCTGCTGGCGCCGACGTCATCGGCTCCGACGACCTCGTGGCTCAGATCCAGGCTGGCAACATCAACTTTGACGCCTGCATCGCCACGCCCAACATGATGAGCAAGGTCGGCCGCCTCGGCCGTATCCTCGGCCCCCGTGGCCTCATGCCCAACCCCAAGCTGGGCACCGTCACCATGGACGTCGAGCGCATGGTCAAGGAGCTCAAGGCCGGTCGTGTCGAGTATCGTGCCGACCGTTACGGCATCTGCCACGTCCCGATGGGCAAGGTCTCCTTCGAGACCGAGAAGCTCGCCGAGAACTACGGCGCGCTGCTCACCGAGCTGCTGCGTGTCAAGCCGTCCACCGCTAAGGGCCGCTATGTCAAGAGCGTCGTCTTCTCCTCGACGATGGGCCCGGGCGTCAAGGTCGACAGCGCCATCACCCGCAACTTCACCGCGTAAGTAACGCATAGCACAGAGCTTCGAAGGAGCCCGCCCCTTGGCATGGCCGAGGGGCGGGCTTTTTGCATGGGGGAGAGGGACAGCCGACTGATCGGGCTGCCACTGGTCCGTTCGGAGAGCCGGAACGAGCCCCCGTTCCGTCCATGGCAGCGGACCGGTCGCCACTGGTCCGTCCGGAGAGCCGGAACGAGCCCCCGTTCCGTCCATGGCAGCGGACCGGTCGCCACTGGTCCGTCCGGAGAGCCGGAACGAGCCCCCGTTCCGTCCGCAACAGCGGACCAGTCGCCACTGGTCCGTTCTCAGGGACGCTACGGGATCCGCTATGCCTGCTAGGGCGGACGCGTCGCCTCGTAGACGCCAGCCGCCCCTCCTGTGGAGGGTTTGCGCTGGCAGCACTTCCGCTTGACAGCCGTACGCGCTGCTGCCATCATGTCTTCTGTTGTAAATCTGCACGTCCGCTGCCAGAGACAGCCGGTGCCGCAAGGCTTAATGGGGTAACCCGCCTGCCGAGGTGGTTCTAAAGATTGCATCTTCAGGACCCTGTCTGGCTGCGCCAGCGGGGTCTTTTGCGTGAAGGCCCACCTACGTTGGTGGTCGTGCCCGACCGCATCGTAAGGGAGGTGTAACACATGCCAGCACAGTCAAAGTACGAGATGCTCGAGAAGGTCAACGCATCGCTCGAGGCTTCCCAGGGTTTCTACGTGGTGGACTACCGCGGCCTCACCGTTAAGGAGTCGCAGGAGCTCCGTCGCCAGATCCGTGAGGCCAACGGCTCCATGAAGGTCTACAAGAACAACATCGTCAAGATCGCGCTCGAGCAGGCAGAGATGCCCGCGCTCGACGACATCCTGGTCGGTACTTGCTCCTACGTGTTCTTTGGTGATGACCCCGTGAGCGTTGCCAAGGTTCTCAAGGACTTCGCCGCCAAGACCAAGAAGACCGAGGTTCTGGGTGGTATCGCCGACGGCGCTGCCCTCAACGCCGAGGAGGCCAAGGCCTACGCCGATCTCCCCACCCGCGAGCAGCTCATCGGCCAGATCGCCGGTCTCATCAGTGGCTTCGCCCGCAACATCGCCGTTTGCATCAACGAGGTCCCCGGTGGTCTTGCACGTGCCATCAAGGCAATCAACGAGGACGGCCAGGAGGCGGCGTAGCCGACCAACTAGGCGTTCTCATGCACTACCCAAGGCGCAAGTGCGCTTTGGCACACAGACAAACATCCATGCGCGTGCATGGGACCGAAAGGATTTGAACAATGGCTAAGCTTTCCACCGAAGAGATCATCGACGCCCTTAAGGAAATGACCCTGCTCGAGGCTGCTGACCTCGTCAAGGCTATCGAGGAGACCTTCGGCGTCTCCGCCGCCGCTCCCGTGGCCGTCGCCGCTGCTCCCGCCGCCGCCGTCGAGGAGGAGGAGGAGAAGACCAACTTTGACGTCGAGCTCACCTCTTTTGGCTCCAACAAGATTGCCGTCATCAAGGTCGTCCGTGCCCTCACCGGTCTTGGCCTGAAGGAGGCCAAGGAGGCCGTCGAGGCTGCCCCGAAGGTCCTGCTCGAGGGCGCCAAGAAGGACGACGCCGAGGCCGCCAAGAAGCAGCTCGAGGAGGCCGGCGCCACCGTCACCCTCAAGTAACTCCTGTTATTTGAAGCTAACTGGCACCAGGGCCGGATCCCTCAGGGATCCGGCCCTTTTTTGTCCAAGATGTGACCCGTGCGGGCCGCCCAATTCCGCAAAATGTATAAACCAGAGGCGCGGATTGCTAACTTACGCAAATTTGTGCAAGTTAGCATTCGGCATGCATAAACAGGGCTGGGAGGTGCATCTCTGCCCTAGGAGGGGCTACCGTCGGGCGTCAGAATTGCAAAAAGCGAGGCAAGGCTCCCAATTGTGCGTATTGATGACAAATTGGCAGCAAGTTTCAGATGCAAGCTTCTGTGTTTTCCGCTATGATAGACAATCCGTCACACGAGCTTCACAATTGATTTTGCGTTTTCGCAGGTAAAACGAGTAACGGTTTTATATAGTCCAAAATCTTACGGATGTCAAGGCTTTTTCGTTGACGATTTCCTCATCCTCCGTTAAGTTATTAGATTGCGACAACTGCCGCTATTCCGTCTTATCTAAGGAGGAAACGCCCGGTGCCTACCGCTAAGTCTTCCCCAGTTGCTCAGCTCAACGAGCGCAAGCGCGTGAGCTTCAGCAAGATTCCAGCCGCAATGGAACTTCCCAATCTGATCTCGGTGCAGAAGGAGTCGTTCGAGCGTTTTATGACCGACGGCCTTGCCGAGTCCTTCGCAGAGTTCTCCCCGATTGAGAACTCCGCACGCACGATGGAGGTGACTTTCGGCGAGCACCAGTTTGGCGACGCACCCTCTAGCATCGCAGAGTGCCGCGCCAAGGACATCTCCTATCAGGCCCCGCTCTTCGTTGACGTGCGCTTTGTCAACAAGGAGACGGGCGAGATCAAGGAGCAGCTCGTCTTCATGGGCGATTTCCCGCTCATGACCGAGCGTGGCACCTTTGTCATCAACGGCACCGAGCGCGTCGTCGTCTCGCAGCTCGTGCGTTCGCCGGGCGTCTACTTCTCCGCCGAGAAGGACAATGGCGTCGACGTCCACCACGTGCAGTTCATCCCTGCTCGTGGTGCATGGCTCGAGTTCGAGGTCGACAAGCACGGTCACCTCGTCGTGCAGATCGACCGCAAGCGTCGTCAGAGCGCGACCATGCTGCTGCGCGCCCTCGGTTACGCCGAGAGTGACGACGAGATCATGGACCTCCTGGGCGACTCCGACGTCGTGCGCTCCACGCTCGAGCGCGACGTCGCCACCACCCGCGAGGACGCCCTGATCGAGATCTACCGTCGTCAGCGCCCCGGCGAGCCGCCCACCGTGGACTCCGCCCGCTCCCTCATCGAGGGCCTGTACTTCAACAACCAGCGCTACGACCTCGCTCGCGTCGGCCGCTACAAGATCAACAAGAAGCTCGGCCTCGAGATCGACGCCGACAGCAAGGTGCTCACCCGCGAGGACATCCTGAGCGCCCTGCGCTACCTCATCGCGCTGCACGAGGGCGATCCCACCAAGAAGGTCGACGACATCGACCACTTCGGCAACCGCCGCGTCCGCACCGTGGGCGAGCTCGTCCAGAACCAGTTCCGCATCGGCATGAGCCGCATGGAGCGCGTCATCCGCGAGCGCATGGCCTCTCAGGACGCCGACGACATCACCCCGCAGTCGCTGATCAACATCCGTCCGATCGTGGCCGCCATCAAGGAGTTCTACGGCTCCTCGCAGCTCTCGCAGTTCATGGACCAGAACAACCCGCTGTCCGGCCTCACGCACAAGCGTCGTCTGTCGGCCCTCGGCCCTGGCGGTCTCGCCGGCCACAAGTCCGGCTCCAGCCGCCGCACCAACGTGCCGACCGCCGTCCGCGACGTCCACAACAGCCACTACGCCCGCATGTGCCCGATCGAGACCCCCGAGGGTCCCAACATCGGCCTCATTGGCTCGCTGGCCCTCTTCAGCCACGTCAACGAGTACGGCTTCATCGAGTCGCCGTACCGCCGCGTGGTTGACGGCCGCGTGACCGACCAGATCGACTGGATGACCGCCGACGAGGAGGAGCAGCACGTCATCGCTCCTGCCGACGTGCCCATCGACCCCAAGACCGGCGAGTTCGTGGCAGTCGACTCCATGGGCAACACCTATCGTCCCGAGACAGTCATCGCGCGTACCCGCAACTTCGACGGCTCCTTCGGCGCTCCCTCCCAAGTTGCCGTCGACACCGTCGACTACATGGACGTCTCGCCGCGCCAGCTGCTCTCCGTGGCTGCCAACCTCATTCCGTTCCTCGAGCACGATGACGCAAAGCGTACCCTGATGGGCGCAAACATGCAGCGTCAGGCCGTGCCCCTGATCCGTGCCACCGCTCCGTTCGTCGGCACGGGCCTCGAGCGCGCCGCCGCGCATGACTCCGGCGAGCTCATCTGCGCCGAGAACGACGGCGTCGTGGTGGCCGTCGATGCCGCCCGCGTGGTGGTCGACGCCTCCGGCACGCTGGAGACCTACGACCTGCCCAAGTACGAGCGCTCCAACCAGAGCACCTGCATCAACCACCGTCCCGTCGTGCACGTGGGCGACCACGTGGTTGCCGGCCAGGCGCTCACCGACGGCCCGTCCGTCGACAAGGGCGAGCTCGCCCTGGGCGCCAACCTCACCGTGGCCTACATGCCGTGGGAGGGCTACAACTACGAGGACGGCATCATCGTGTCCGAGCGCGTGGTGCAGCAGGACCTGCTCACCTCCATCAACATCTCGCTCCCAACCAGGGCGAGGACATGCTGGCCAACCTCGACGATGACGGCATCATCCGCATCGGCGCCGAGGTCGGCCCTGGCGACATCCTGGTCGGCAAGGTCACGCCCAAGGGCGAGACCGCTCTGACCGCCGAGGAGCGCCTGCTGCGCGCCATCTTCGGCGCCAAGGCCCACGACGTGCGTGACACCTCCCTCAAGATGCCCCACGGTGCCTACGGCCGTGTCGTCGATGTGGTTCGCTTCAGCCGCGAGGCCGGCGACGACCTCCCGCCCGGAGTCAACGAGCTCGTCCGCGTCTTCGTGGCCCAGCGTCGCAAGATCCAGCAGGGCGACAAGATCTCCGGCCGCCACGGCAACAAGGGCGTCGTCTGCAACGTCCTGCCGGTCGAGGACATGCCCTACATGGCTGACGGCACCCCCGTCGACGTCCTGCTCGACCCGCTGGGCGTCCCGTCCCGTATGAACGTCGGCCAGCTGCTCGAGTGCCACCTTGGCTGGGCTGCCGCACAGGGTTGGGACCAGGACTCCGCCGACTCCGACAAGGTCGTCGAGGGCCCGATGCACGTTGCCACGCCCGTTTTCGACGGCGCTACCGACACCGAGGTTGCCGAGTGCATCCGCCGCGCCAACATCAACCTGATGAACAAGGCCATGCGCGACTACGGCGAGCATATGCGTCAGGACTTCGTCCCGCAGCTCAACGAGATGGGCAAGACCACCCTCTATGACGGCCGTACCGGTGAGGCCTTCAAGAGCCCCATTACTGTGGGTACCTCCTACATCCTCAAGCTTGGCCACATGGTGGACGACAAGATCCATGCTCGTTCCACTGGCCCGTACAGCCTGGTTACCCAGCAGCCGCTGGGCGGCAAGGCGCAGTTCGGCGGCCAGCGCTTCGGCGAGATGGAGGTCTGGGCGCTCTACGCATACGGCGCCTCCAACGTCCTGCAGGAGATTCTCACGGTCAAGTCCGACGACACCAACGGCCGTGTCAAGACCTACGAGTCCATCGTCAAGGGCGAGAACGTGCCCGAGGCCGGCATCCCCGAGTCCTTCAAGGTGCTGGTCAAGGAGATTCGCTCCTTGGCCCTGGACATCGAGCCCATCTCCTACCGCAAGGTGGAGAAGGCCGCGGCACCTGCCGCACCCGCAGCAGAGCGCAACGCCATCGACATGTTTGCGATGGCCGACGACGCTGACAGCCTCATTGGCAGCGTGGCGGGCGACCTCGACCTCGTGGGCGAGTCCCTCATCGGCGAGCCCCTCAACGATAAGGAGTAGCGAACGTGGCAGATTTCGATACCACCGATTTCGACGCTATCAAGATCTCGCTGGCCTCTGCCGACCAGATTCGCAGCTGGTCGCATGGCGAGGTCAAGAAGCCCGAGACCATCAACTACCGCACGCTCAAGCCCGAGAAGGACGGCCTGTTCTGCGAGAAGATCTTCGGACCTTCCAAGGACTGGGAGTGCTCCTGCGGCAAGTACAAGGGCATCCGCTTCAAGGGCATCGTGTGCGAGCGCTGCGGTGTCGAGGTCACGAGCGCCAAGGTGCGCCGCGACCGCATGGGCCACATCGAGCTCGCCGCTCCCGTGAGCCACATCTGGTACTTCAAGAGCCCGACCAGCTTCCCGCTGGCTCGCCTGCTCGACATCAAGAGCAAGGACCTCGAGAAGGTTCTGTACTTCGCCTCCTACGTCATCACCGACGTGGACGTCGAGGCCCGCGAGGCTGACGCCGAGGACCTCAAGGAGGAGCTGGCTGCAGACCTCGAGGAGCTCGACGCCGAGCGCGACGACGAGATCGAGCGCCTCAAGGCTCAGGGCGAGACCTCTGGCGACGAGTTCGACGACGTCGAGCCCCTCTCCGCCGAGGAGATCCGCATCGGCATCACCGACCTTGAGGAGGAGTACGAGGAGGAGAAGCAGCTCCGCCGCGAGGCCTTCGACAAGTTCATGCAGCTCGAGAAGCGCGAGCTCATCTCCGACGAGAACCTCTTCACCGAGATGAAGCGCTACTACTCCATCTACTTCAAGGGTGGCATGGGCGCCGAGGCCGTGCGCGACCTACTGCGCTCCGTCGACCTCGCTGCCGAGGCCGAGGAGCTGCGTGCGATCGTGGCTTCCGAGGAGTCCCAGAAGCAGAAGCGCGAGAAGGCCGTCAAGCGCCTCGAGGTCGTCGACGCCTTCCTCAAGGGCGACAACGACCCGGCCAACATGATCCTGGACGTCATTCCCGTCATCCCGCCGGACCTGCGCCCCATGGTGCAGCTCGACGGTGGCCGCTTTGCCGCGTCCGACCTCAACGATCTCTATCGTCGCGTCATCAACCGCAACAACCGCCTCAAGCGCCTGCTTGACCTCGATGCACCCGCGATCATCGTCAACAACGAGAAGCGCATGCTGCAGGAGTCCGTGGACGCCCTGTTCGACAACGGCCGTCGTGGTCGTGCCGTCACGGGCCGTGGCGGTCGTCCGCTCAAGTCGCTGGCCGAGGCCCTCAAGGGCAAGCAGGGCCGTTTCCGCCAGAACCTGCTGGGCAAGCGTGTCGACTACTCTGGCCGTTCGGTCATCGTCGTCGACCCGCACCTCAAGCTGCACCAGTGCGGTCTGCCCTCCACCATGGCGCTCGAGCTCTTCAAGCCGTTCGTGATGCGTCGCCTGGTCGAGCTGGGCAAGGTCGAGAACATCAAGGGCGCCAAGCGTGCCATCGACCGCTCCGCGCCGGCTGTGTGGGACGTGCTTGACGAGGTCATCAAGAACCGCCTCGTCCTGCTCAACCGCGCACCGACCCTGCACCGCCTGTCCATCCAGGCCTTCGAGCCGGTTCTCGTCGAGGGCAAGGCCATCCACCTGCATCCGCTGGTGTGTGCCCCCTTCAACGCGGACTTCGACGGCGACCAGATGTCCGTGCACGTGCCGCTGTCCACCGAAGCCCAGACCGAGGCCCGCGTGCTCATGCTCTCCAGCAACAACCTGCGCTCGCCCGCGTCGGGCAAGGTGCTCACCGTTCCGTCCCAGGACATGGTCTTCGGCACCTACTTCCTGACCACCGAGAAGGACGACGTCGAGGGCCAGGGTCGCGTGTTCGCCAGCTTCGAGGACGCGCTCAACGCCTACGACTGCCGCAATGACCTTGACATCCAGGCCAAGATCTTCGTGCGCGTGTCCAAGTCCGACGCCAACTTTGAGCAGGACGGCCGCAAGTACTTCCGCATCAAGGCCTCCCGCCAGGAGTTCGAGGACCTCGACGTCACCGATGCTCCCGTCCGCTTCGAGACCACCATCGGCCGCGTGATCTTCAACCGTCAGTGCCTGCCCGCCGACTACCCCTTCATCAACTACAAGATGGACAAGGGTGACATCGGCACGCTGGTCAACGACTGCTGCGACCGCTACAGCACCTCCGAGGTCGAGCCGATCCTGGACGCCATCAAGCAGACTGGCTTCCACTACGCCACGCGCGCCGGCCTGACCGTCTCCGTGTGGGACGCCGTCATCCCCGCTGACAAGCAGGAGCTGCTTGATGCCACCCAGGCGCAGGTCGACGAGATCAACGACTACTACGAGATGGGCTTCCTGGGCGAGGACGAGCGTCACCGCGAGGTCGTCGAGGCCTGGAACAAGTGCACCGACACCCTGGGCTCCGAGATGCTCGACGGCTTTGCCGAGGACAACCCCATCTACATGATGGCCGACTCCGGCGCCCGAGGCTCCAAGACGCAGCTGCGACAGCTCGCAGGCATGCGCGGCCTGATG
>CADAQM010000052.1 GCA_902790135.1 uncultured Coriobacteriaceae bacterium | reverse complement strand
CCCATCATCAAGGCCATCGAGGCCGATGACACCCCGCTGCGCCTCTACCTGGGCTCCGACGCCCTGGCCGCCGTGCGCGGTGCCCTCAGCGCCCGCCTCGAGGAGCTTGAGAAGTGGGCTGAGGTCTCCAAGACCACCGACTTTGAGGCGTAGGCGCGAAGTACCATCCGGTTTCGTAACTCGCAGGGGCGCCTGGGCAAGACCTGGGCGCCCCGCGCTTTCAGGATCGACCCTGGCGTGGGACAAGGGATTTACCCTTTCCCATGCCTCCGGCCACGTGCGCGCAAGTTCTGAGCCTTCGCTCGCTAGAGCAGTCGCTTGCACATCGCCCCGTTTGCGGCGAGTTCCTCGGTGTCATCGAGCGGCTCGAGCTCGCTGGCGTCCCCGCGCCGCTCGAGCGCCCGGGAGATGAGCCAGTCGGCCACGCCTGGGTTTTTGGGCAGCAGCGGCCCGTGCACGTAAGTGCCCACCACGTTGCGGTAGAGGCAGCCCTCCTGGCCGCTCTCCCCATCGTTTCCATGCCCAAAGAGCACCCGCCCGAGCGGTTCCACCCCCGCACCCAGATGCGTGCGGCCGCCATGGTTCTCGTAGCCCACGATGGGCTGTGGCGCAATGCGGCTCCCCACCACCACGTTGCCAATCAGCCGCGGGCTGCCTCGGTCGGTGTAGAGATCCACGAGCGAGAGCCCGCGGACCTCCTCGTTTCCCATGAGGTAGCTGTGGCCCAGCAGCTGGTAGCCGCCGCAGACCGCCAGTAGGACGCCCCCGTCCTCCACGAAGGCCGCGAGCTCAGAGCGCTGCCGCTGCAGCTCGTCGCACACGATCCGTTGCTCTCGGTCGGAGCCACCGCCAATGAAGACTAGGTCGATGTCTGTGAGCGAGGCTCGCTCGCCCATGTGCACCTCGCGCACCGTGCAGCCCAGGCGCCGCCATTCGAGGCGTTTGCGCAGCACCAGGATGTTGCCCGAGTCACCGTAGAGGTTGAGCAGCTCGGGGTAGAGGTGCAGTATCTGCAGCGCGCGTCCGTTACCCATCCTGCCGACTCCTTTGCTCGAGCTCCGCTTTGGTGGGCCAGAGCGCCGAATAGTTGGTGAGCACATAGAGCGGGTCCTCGGCCGGTAGCGCGTCTGCCTGTGCGAGCGCATCGCTTACCTGCGTGGCAATCGGTGCCGTGATGCCCGCGTACTTTAGGCGAACCTGCAGGTCGTTGGCACGCAGGCCACCAGCGGTCACTATGCGCACGTCCGAGCGTCCCGCAAGGCGCTCAAAGTCGACGTCCCACAGCCACGAGACGTCATGCCCGTCGTTGGCCTCGTCGTTGATGATGATGTGGACCGCCTTGGGACGGTTGTCGGCCAGCATGAGGGCGATGTTCTGGTTGAGGCCAGTGGGGTTCTTGGCAAGGTTGAGCACCACCGGTCGCCCGTCCACCACCAGGTGCTGGAGCCGGCCGTTGCCAGGGTCGTAGCCATCGAGTGTCTGCTGGAACGTGGTTGGCTCCACCCCGGCACGCAGGGCGAGCGCCGCGGAGGCAAGCAGGTTGTAGACGAGGTACACGCCTCCGTCACCCACGCTCACTCGCCAGGCCTTCGTCTCATCACACGCCAGGTCAAAGGCCACGCCCGCATGCTCCAGCCGCACATGGGTGGCCCGGTAGTCGAGCTTTGGTCGCGCAAAGCCGCAGGAGGGGCAGCGGAAGGCGCCGAGCTGCGCATAGGAGCGGTAGGCGTAGGAGAGCTCGGTACCGCAGCGCTGGCAGAAGCGGGCCTCGGGCACGCGGTCGCCTGGCAGGCCCAGGTCCTCGTCGATGCCAAAGGCGAGCACCGTGGTGCCGGCCGCTTGGGCCCGCTCGGCCACGCCCATGCAGAGCGGGTCGTCACCGCACACCAGGAGCGTCGTTGTCGGTGAGGCAGCCAGCGCCTGTACGATGATGTCTTGCACGTGGTCGATCTCGCCGGAGCGGTCGAGCTGGTCGCGGAAGAGGTTGAGCAGCACCAGGTAGGTGGGCTGCAGCTGGGGCAGGATGTGGATGCAGGAGAGCTCGTCCGCCTCGATGACCGCCCAGTCGGCCGTGTGACCGGGCAGTAGTGCCGAGGCCACGCCCGGCAGCATGTTGGCACCTTCTCGGTTGCAGAGCACGTGCTGACCTGTTGCCTCCAGCGCCGCGGCAATCACATTGGTGGTGGTCGTCTTGCCGTTGGTGCCGCAAACCACCACCGAGCCCGCCCGCGCCTTGTGCCTGAGGTGCGCGACGACCTGTGGGTCTATCGCCAGCGCCACGCGTCCCGGCAGCTGGGAGCCCGCGCGGTGCAGCAGGCCGTGCAGGACCGCATGCACCGCGCGGCCCGCCGTGGTGGCAACGATGCTTCTGATGCCCATGCCTATCCCTCCAAGCTACCGGCCGCAGCCAGGTCCTGCAAGGCGCACACCGAAAGCCGCCCGCCCCGCAGCACAGCCAGCGACTGGAGTAGGGCCGTGGCACCAGAGAGGGTAGTCACGTTGGTGATGCCGCGGCTGGCCGCCTCCGAGCGCAGGAGGGCACCGTCGCCGTGCGAGTCATGCCCGTGCGGCGTGTTGATGATGAAGGAGATGCCCCCTGCGGAAAGCACGTCGTGCACGTTGGGGTGCCCCTCGCCCACACGCTTGGTCACCTCGCAGGCAATGCCGGCAGCGCGCAGGGTCTTTGCCGTTCCGCGCGTGGCGAGGATCCGGTAGCCCATCTGGGCGAGCGAGAAGGCCACCGGGGCGATGGCGCGCTTGTCGGCGTCGCGCACGCTGATGAAGACCGTGCCCTCCGCCGGCATCTCATAGTCGATGGCCTCGCGCGTCTTGGCGTAGGCCACGGGGAAGCTGGCGCCCACGCCCATGACCTCGCCCGTGGACTTCATCTCCGGACCCAGACGCACGTCCGACCCAGGGAACCGCGCCCACGGCATGACCGCCTCCTTGACGGCAAAGTAGCCAGTTTCACGTTCCTCGGGCGGTAGGGGCAGGTCGGCCAGCGTCTCATCGGCCATGATGCGCGCCGCGAGCTTGGCCAGCGGCACCCCGCTCGCCTTGCTCGAGAAGGGCACCGTGCGGCTGGCGCGCGGGTTGAGCTCGATGACAAAGACCTGCTCGTCCTTGACGGCGTATTGCACGTTGAGCAGGCCACGGATGTCACAGGCACGTGCGAGCTGGTGCGTGATGTGCCGGACGCGACTAACTAGTCCATCCGAAAGCGAGAAAGGTGGGTAACAGCAGGCCGAATCGCCCGAGTGGATGCCGCACTCCTCGATGTGCTCAAGGACGGCACCCACGTAACACGACATCCCGTCGCAGAGGGCATCCACATCGAGTTCGACGGCGTCCTCGAGAAAGGCATCGAGGTAGACGGGGTGGTCGGGCGTCACGCGCGCGGCCTCAGCCATGTAGGAGGCAAGCTCGTCCGGCCCGTACACGATGGCCATGCCTCGCCCGCCTAGCACGTAGCTCGGCCGCACGATGAGTGGGTATCCCACGGAGCGCGCCACTGCCTGCGCCTCCTCGGTCGTGGCGGCCACCGACGAGGGTGGATAGGCCACGCCGAGGTGGTCGAGCAGGGCGGAGAAGCGATCCCGGTCCTCGGCAAGGTCAATGGCGTCGAAGCCCGTGCCCATGAGGGGTACGCCCGCCTCCTCGAGCTGCCGCGCGAGTTTGATGGGGGTCTGTCCGCCCAGCGTGACGATGACGCCCTCCGGCTGCTCGATCTCGACCACGTTCATGACGTCCTCGAAGGTGAGCGGCTCGAAGTACAGCCGGTCGGAGGTGTCGTAGTCGGTCGAGACGGTTTCGGGGTTGCAGTTGACCATCACGGTCTCAAAGCCCTTGTCGCGCAGGGCATAGGCCGCATGCACGCAGCAGTAGTCGAACTCGATGCCCTGCCCGATGCGGTTTGGGCCGGCCGAGAGGATGGTGGCGCGCGGCTTTGAGGCCGCCACGTGCTCGGTGGCCCCACCAGCCTCATAGGTCAGGTAGTGGTAGTTGGTCTGGGCGGCGAACTCTCCTGCGCAGGTGTCGATGGTCTTGACCTGCGGTACCACACCCAGCACCTTGCGCACCGCCCGCACTACCTCCTCCTTGCTGCCGCAGAGCCAGGCAATCTGGGCGTCGGAGAAGCCCAGCTGCTTGGCGGCGAGCAGGTGCTCGCGGTCCATGCCATCAAGGCCCAGCCTGCGGATGGCGGCTTCGGCGGCCACGATATCAGCGATGCGATGGAGGTACCATGGGTCGATGCCCGTCGCCTCTGCCACGCGCTCCACACCCCAGCCCCGTCGCAGAGCCTCAGCCATGTAGAAGATGCGCTCTGGGGTTGGCAGGGCCACCAGCTCGTCGAAGTGCTCCTCGTCGAAGCTGTCGTGCCCATCGGAGCCCAGTCCGGCATGCCCGTCCTCGAGTGAGCGCAGGGCCTTTTGCAACGCCTCCTCGAAGGTTCGCCCGATAGCCATGACCTCGCCCACGCTCTTCATGCGCGTGGTGAGCGTCTCGCTCGCACCTTTGAACTTCTCGAAGGCAAAGCGGGGCACCTTGACCACGCAGTAGTCAAGGGATGGTTCAAAGCAGGCAGGGGTTACGCAGGTGATATCGTTGACGATCTCGTCGAGGGTGTAGCCCACAGCAAGCAGCGCCGCTGCTTTGGCAATGGGAAAGCCCGTTGCCTTGGACGCCAGGGCCGAGCTGCGGCTCACACGCGGGTTCATCTCGATGACGATGACGCGCCCATCAGCGGGGTTCACAGCAAACTGCACGTTGGAGCCGCCCGTTGCCACACCCACGCGTTCCAGGCACGCAAGCGAGTAGTCCCTCAGGCGCTGGAGCTCCTCATCGGTCGAGGTTCTCGATGGAGCAGATGACGATGCCGTTGCCGGCGCCGTCGCGCATGACCTCCATCTCGATCTCCTTCCAGCCCTCGATGGACTGCTCCACGAGCACCTCCGTTGCGGGAGAGAGCGCGAGGCCTTGGCTGGCAATCTGTTCCAGCTCCCGGTCATCGTGGGCGATGCCGCCGCCGGCGCCGCCCAAGGTGAAGCTCGGTCGGATGACCACGGGGTAGCCTAGGTCGCCGGCGATGGTGCGCGCCTCTTCGAGCGTGTGGGCAAAGCCGGATGCTGCGACCTCAAGACCGATGTCGCGCATGACTGCGGCAAACAGCTCGCGGTCTTCTCCGACGCGTATGGATTCGAGGTCGCAGCCGATGACCTCCACGCCATAGTGCTCGAGCACGCCTGCCTCACCCAAGGCAATCGCGCAGTTGAGCGCGGTCTGCCCACCCATGTTGGGCAACAGGGCATCCGGGCGTTCGCGCTCGATGACGCTGGTCACTGCATCTACGGTGATGGGTTCCACATAGGTGCGGTCCGCCGTATCGGGATCGGTCATGATGGTCGCAGGGTTCGAGTTGACGAGCACGACCTCGTAGCCTTCGCGACGAAGCGCCTGGCACGCTTGCGTTCCCGAGTAGTCGAACTCGCAGGCCTGTCCGATGACAATGGGGCCCGAGCCCAGTATCAGGATCTTGTGCAGGTCGTTACGCCTCGGCATGGTGAGGCCTCCCTTCGCGCACGTCAATTGACAGGTAGTGGGGGCTCACGCAGGTCTCGCCCTCGCCGCGCGCACGCCAGGCGTCCATGAGGTTGGCGAAGGCCCGGAAGAGATAGTGCGAGTCGTGTGGTCCCGGGCAGGCTTCGGGGTGATATTGCACGGAGAAGGCCGGCAGGTCCAGAAACTGGATGCCCTCCGGCGTGCCGTCATTGAGGTTCACATGGGTGAGGCGCACGCGGCCCATGCGAGGCGTCTGCACTACCGGCGCGATGCCGAGCTCGACCCAGTGGCGCAAGTCGCGCGCGTGCGCCGTCTCGCCCCCAGAGAGTTCGGCGACGATTGGCCCCAAGCTGTCAAAGACGAGCCCGTAGTTGTGGTTCTGGGCTGTGATCTCAACCCGATGGGTGAGCAGGTTCATGACGGGCTCGTTGCCCCCATGATGCCCGAAGGGCAGCTTCTCTATGCTTGCGCCCGCCGCCATGGCCATGATCTGGTTGCCTAGGCAGATGCCGAAGACGGGCAGCTTGCCAAGCAGGTCTGATGCGGCACGGGCCGTCTGCGTCACCTGTCGTGGATCACCGGGACCGTTTGAGAGAAAGACGCCATCAGGTTCGAGGGAGAGCACGCGTGAGGTGGGCGTGTCAAAGGGAACGGCCACCACTTCGCAACCAACGGCCGTGAGGCCCTCCTCGATGCCGCGCTTCTCACCACAGTCGTAGGCCACTACGCGCAGCGCCGGACGACCCGCTTCCTTGCGTGCGCGAAGCGCGTCGGGCGAGGCGGGCACCACACGGTCCTGGCGGGACGACACGTCGGCCACGAAGTTGTGTGTGCTGATGGCCGGGCTGGCGGCTACGCGGGCAACGAGGCTCTCGGGGTCGAGGTCGGTCGTGGAGATTGCCGCCCGCATGGCGCCGGCGCTGCGGATGCGCAACGTGAGGGCACGGGTGTCCACTCCCTCGATGGCAATCACGCCGTGATCGCGCAGAAAGTCGGGAAAGGTGCAGACGGATTGCCAATTTGAAGGCGTGCGGCACAGGTCGCGCACTACCAGCCCCCTGAGCGCGGTGCCTCCCGATTGCATGGCTGCCTTGCTGACGCCATAGTTGCCCACCTGCGGATAGGTCAGCGTGACGATCTGTCCGGCATAGCTCGGGTCAGTCACGATCTCCTGGTAGCCCACCATCGAGGTGTTGAAGACGATTTCGCCAAAGGCTTCGCCCAAGGCTCCGCCGGCACGACCGCAAAAGCAGGTCCCATCCTCGAGTGCGAGCAAGGCCGGCGGTTGGCTTCCTTCAGATACGAGCAGGTTCATCTCGGCGCTCCTCATATGAGTCCAGAACTCTCGAAAGACAAGTCTATTGCCCCGCAAAACCTGTCCCAAAATCCGTTCCAAAGCCGCTACGAGCTGGACAAACGCAGGTCATCGCATGGACACTCAATTGTTGCGGGCCCGTCTTTGCCCTGACGCAAAGACGCAATCGTCTCGCAACAGGCTCACTGCAGCATGGATTCGGCATTCGTGAAGGCTCTGGGAGGGAGCATGCGAGAAGACTGCGATCGCCTGCGCGAGGAGTGCGGGATCTTTGGCGTCTGGTCGCCTGGGCAGGATGCGACACGTCTTGTGTACTTTGGCCTCAAGGCCTTGCAGCACCGGGGGCAGGAATCCGCGGGCATTGCCGCGGCCGACGGGGGCAGCATCCTGATGAGAAAGGGCCTCGGTCTCGTTGACCAGGTCATCTCGCAAGGTGACATCGCGGCGCTCAAAGGCAAGGCGGCCATCGGGCACGTGCGCTACGCCACTTCTGGCGCACGCGACTGGCAATGCGCCCAGCCCCACCTGTCGAGCCTCGATGACGTTGTCATCGCCCTTGCGCACAACGGCACGCTCGTCAACGCAGATGAAGTGCGCGACAGGCTCTCGAGGCAGGGCGTGCGGTTTCGCAGCGACAGCGACAGCGAGACGGCTGTGTCTCTCATAGGGCTGAAGGCCGTGCACCTCCACAGCGTTTGCGAGGGAATCCGGCATATGATGGCACGTCTCAAGGGTGGGTATGCGATTGTCTTGCTCTGTGAGGATGCTCTCTACGCCTTCCGCGACCCTCATGGCATCAGGCCCCTCGTCCTTGGAAGCCTCGGGAAACCTGATGGGGGCTTATGGGTCGTCTCCAGCGAGACCTGTGCGCTCGATGCCATCGGTGCCCGTTTTGTGCGTGAGGTGTGCCCCGGCGAGATCGTGCGCATTTCCGACGAGGGGCTGTCGAGCGAGCAGGGAACACCGGCCCTTACCGAGGCGCGCTGTGTCTTCGAGCACGTCTACTTCTCGCGCCCCGATTCCATGGAGCGTGGCAGCACCATGTATGGCATGCGCTTCTTGATGGGGCGTCGCTTGGCTCGCGAAGCGCCCGTCGATGCGGACCTGGTCATCGGTGTCCCCGACTCGGGCTTGCCACCAGCCGAGGGCTACGCCGCCGAGCTGGGCATTCGCTATGGCGAGGGGTTCATCAAGAACCGCTATGTGGCTCGCACCTTC
>CADAQM010000051.1 GCA_902790135.1 uncultured Coriobacteriaceae bacterium | reverse complement strand
TCGGCGGCCTCGATCATCTTGCGGACCAGGAGGCTGGTGGACATGCCAGCGGCGCAGAACAGACGGATGGTGAGCATAGACTTCTTCCTTTCCCCTCGTTACCCCTTTGATAAAGCCGACGAAACAGAATTCGACCCCGTTCGCCGTATGCTGTTCAAATAATCTACACGTTTTTGTCACATTTGCAAAGACTAAACTTTGACCGAATTTATCTTGTTCTCTGCTTCCTAGCTGCATATAATATGCAAGCCGTGTGAGAACGATTTCATATTGTTTTTAATTATCTCGGAGCAGGTTCTTCTGGCCAATTTGGGCGCCAAAATCGCTCCGAGATCTTTTTTAGCTATAAGCTGTAACACTTATTACTAATTAGTATTACACTTGACTGCACGGCATCCCTACGGAAGGACAATTATGCATATTCCCGAGAACTACCTCAGTCCCTCAACGTGCGGTGTTGGCTATCTTGCCATCGTTCCAATCTGGCACGCGGCAATCAAGCATGTTTCCAAGGAGGTTCCTCGCGAGAAGATGCCCCTCATTGGCATCGCCGCCGCCTTCAGCTTCCTCTCTATGATGTTCAACATTCCCCTGCCGGGTGGAACAACCGGCCATGCCGTCTGCGGTACGTTGATCGCGATACTCTTTGGTCCTTGGTCAGCCGTGCTCGCCATCAGCATCGCGCTTGCCATCCAGGCATTTCTCTTTGGCGATGGCGGGATCCTCTCGCTGGGAGCCAACTGCTTCAACATGGCCTTTGTGCTTCCCTTTGTCGGGTACTCAATATATAAGGTCATTCGTGATCGCATCGGCGGGGAGCGCGGAGAGCTTATAGGCGCAGGCGTTGGGTCGTACCTCGGTCTCAATGCGGCCGCCCTGCTCACGGCCATCGAGTTTGGCATCCAACCGCTGCTCTTCACCGCATCCGATGGCACCGCGCTCTACTGCCCCTACCCCATCTCTGTGGCCGTTCCCGCCATGATGCTGGGTCATCTGACCGTTGCAGGTATCGCCGAGGCTGGCTTCACCGTCGGAATCCTTTCCTTCTTGCACAGCGCCGCTCCGAGCTTTGGCATCGAGTCGCATGACGCCACCAACACCACACCCGTCCTCGGGTTGGTCCTGGCGCTCATCGCCGCCACGCCACTGGGGCTTCTCGCCACTGGTGACGCCTGGGGCGAGTGGGCGACCGAGGACCTTGCCGAGATGGTCGGCTATGCGCCTGCCGGCCTTGCAGAAGGCTGGGAGTGGAGCTCGCTCATGCCTGACTATACGGTTGGCAACCTTCCGGAGTGGATCGGCTACATCCTCTCCGCCGTTATCGGCGCTGCCCTGCTCGTCATCATCTTCAGGCTCGTCTCAGGCATGGCGCGTCCGTCAGTCGACTTCGACGCCTAGCCAAGCTACACTTAGGCCTCATGGCAGAACCTCGCGATATTCCTGACTGGCTCAAGACTTCCGAGCACTACCGTCCCGGCACTGACCGGGACGGTTTTGTCATGCGCTCTCTGCTCTCGCTCACCTCGGTGCTGGCCCAGCTCCGTGACGTGAGCGCGCAGCGCACGAGGCTCTCCCCCACCCCTGCCGTCAGGCTCCTTTGGTGCCTGGCGTGCGTGCTGCTCGTCTCGCTCGCCCGCAACTACCTCTTTGTCGCGGTCGTTCTCGCAGGTCTGCTGGTACGCGTTTGCCTTCTGCCTCACAAGGCACTTGTGCGTGTGGCGACGGGTGCCCTAGCCGCGGCTAGCCTTGCGTTTGTCGTATCGCTCCCGGCTGTCCTGATCGGTCAGCCACGCTCTGCGGTCACCCTTGCCACCAAGTCGCTCACCAGCGTGGGCATGGTGCTCACCGTCGCCACCACCACACCCATCGGCGAGCTCACGGATGCCCTGCGCGCTGTGGGCGTGCCCGCCCAGGTGATACTCACCTTCAATCTGGCACTCAACGGTATCGTCCGCTTGGGCGAGACTGCCCTCGAGGTGCTTCAGGCCCTCAGGCTGCGCAGCGTGGGTGTCAACCACCACAAGCAGGCCTCCATGGGTGGCATCGGCGGCGTGGTGCTCCTCAAGGCGGAGCGCGCCGCCCAGGACACCTACGACGCCATGCGCTGCCGCGGTTTTGACGGAACCTACCGCACCGATGGCGCCAGGCTTGGCCTCAAGCCCGTTGACGCGCTGTGGGTCGCCCTGCTCGCAGCGCTTGTCTCACTCTTCCTCTTCACGCAAAGGATGGTCTGATGTTCCACGTGCATAGCCCCCAGAGCCTGCATCAACCCCATGCGACGTCGACGGGCGCGATCATCGAGCTTGAGGACCTCTGCTTTGCCTACGAGCAGACGCCCGTGCTGCGGCACATCGACCTGTCCGTTGCGCCGGGCGAGTGCGTGGTGCTCATGGGCGACAACGGCTCGGGCAAGTCTACCCTGCTCAGGGTGCTCTGCGGACTCCTCTTTGCCCAGCGAGGCAGCTATCGGCTTGGTGGCCAGGAGGTCAGCGAGGCCACCATGCGCGACACTCGCTTCTCCAAGGGCTTGCACCAGCGCGTGGGATTCGTCTTTCAGGACAGCGACTCGCAGCTCTTCTGTGCGAGCGTCGCCGACGAGATTGCCTTTGGCCCACAGCAGATGGGCCTCTCGCAGCAGGAGGTGGAGCGCAGGGTGAGCGACGTCTGTCAGCTCCTCGAAATCGACCACCTGCGTGCGCGTGCGCCCTACACGCTCTCAGGCGGCGAGAAGAAGCGCGTAGCCATCGCCTGCGTCCTCTCCATGAATCCTGACGTTTACTGCTTTGACGAGCCCCTTGCGGGCCTGGATGCCAAGTCGCGCAGCTGGCTGCTCGGGCTGCTCAAGCACCTCAAGACAGTCGGCAAGACCCTCGTCATTGCCACGCACGACCAATCGCTGGCCGACGAGGTTGCGGACTTCTTTGCCTACATGGGCGAGTTCCACGGCTACGAGGACCGACCTCACGTCCACATCAACGAGTAACGGGTTCCTGACGGACAAGGTCACACGAACCCGCGACATGACGAGGGGCTGGCCATCAACGGTGGCCAGCCCCTCGGTCATCCCAATCGGAATAAGCCCTAGAACTCCAGGCGCATCAGACGTGCGGTGGAGACGATGTAGATCTCCAGTGCGCGCTTGAGCTGCTCCTCGGAGAAGCCCTCGTCGGCAGAGTGCTCCGCGCCAATCCAGTCCGGCATGGGATCGAGCGGGTCGTTGGGGCCAAAGGCGCCCGAGCACTTGAAGTGACGCGCGTAGGTGCCACCACCGATGCAGTAGGCCTTCTCGTTGTGGCCGGTGAACTCGTTGTAGGTGTCCACCAGGGTCTGGATGGGCGCGCTGTCGGGCGACTGGTAGGAGGGCACCATGTCGAGGTCGCATGTGAGCGTGGCACCGTACTGGGCCGCCAGGGCACCGACGGTCTCGGTGATCTTCTCGCCGGTGATGGACTCGGGATAGCGGCTGTCGATGGTCTGCTCGAAGACGCCGTTCTTGGTGCGCATGGTGCCGCCGATGCAGGTCAGGGCGTCCAGACGCTGGTCCTCGCTCTTGATGCCGAGCGTGGAGCCGTCGTAGGAGGCAAACACCAGGCGCTCGAACTCGAGGAAGCGCTTCTCGTCGGCGGAGCAGAGGCCGTTGTCGAGCAGGTAGTCGACGAGCAGGCCGATGGCGTTGATGGAGCCCTCGGGCAGCGACGCGTGGGCCGCGATGCCGTGGGCGGTGATCTTGGCCAGGCCATCGCCAGCCGCCTCGACATCGATGCGCTCGGCTGCGGGCAGGGAGGCCGCGTCTGCGCGCACGGTCGCCGTGGCCTCGCCGGCAACGGCGTTGCCCACCGTGCCACCGTCAAACTCGACGATGACATCAGAGATCTTGCCCGAGCGGATGGTTGCGGAGTAGCCGCCCTTCTCGCCGCAGATCAGCGGGAAGTCCGCGTCGGGCGTGAAGAGGAACTCGGGCTGCTCGTAGTTCTCGAGGTACCAGTCCACGTCACGCATCTCGGTCTCCTCGTTGTTGCCG
The DNA here is from genome assembly GCA_902790135.1 of uncultured Coriobacteriaceae bacterium. Classification (GTDB taxonomy): domain Bacteria; phylum Actinomycetota; class Coriobacteriia; order Coriobacteriales; family Atopobiaceae; genus UBA1367. The sequence goes on along the minus strand of CADAQM010000051.1, from coordinate 3,173 downwards.
ATGATGACGCGGATGGTGTAGGGGTTGGGCTCGCCGGTCTTCTCGGCACGCTCGGCAAAGAACTTTGCCGTGTAGAGCGCGAGCACCGTGGGGCCCTTGTCGTCGAGCACGCCGCGTCCGATCAGGTAGCCGTCCTTGCGGGTGAGCTTGTAAGGATCATAGTTCCAGCCCGTGCCCTCGGGCACGACGTCGGTGTGGCCGATCATGGCAATCTGCTTGGGCGAGGCGCCCTTGACGTCGGCGTATCCGATGTTTCCCTCGCAGTTGTGGGCATCCATGCCCATGCGCGCGGCGATGTCGACAGCCGTCTGGAGCGCCTCGAACGGCGCGGGGCCGTAAGGCTTACCCGGCTCGGCGTGGTCCATATCCTCGACCGAACGGATGGCGACGAGGCTTGCGATATCCTTTACCGCATCCTCCCATATGCGCTCGACGTACTCGTGAGCCTCAAGCTTGAGCTGCTCGTCTGACATGTTATGCACCTGCCAATCTGCATGAAACAAAACCAATCCTGCATACGGCTATAGGGTAGCACCACAGGGGGCCGAGCGTGGGCGCGCTTGTGCCACCGCCATCGCTAAAACGCCCAGCGTGCTATGCTCGACAGGTTGACGCATCCGCTCCACCGAAACGGGAGACCCATGACCACAGATGCAATACCCGCGCTCTGGCCCCCGACCTTTGCAGGCGCCATCTTCGACTTTGACGGGACCATCGCAGACACGGGCTCGCTCTGGCATGACGTCGACGAGACCTTTCTGGGGGCGCGTGGTATCTCCCCCGTCCCCGAGGACTACTCCCGCATGCTGACCATCCTCGGCTTCGAGGCCGGCGCGCGCTACACCATCGACACCTTTGGGCTCAAGGAGACCGTCGAAGACGTCTGCAACGAGTGGACGCGCATGAGCCGAGCGCTCTACCGCACGACCATCCACCTGCGTCCCGGGGCGGAGAGCTACATCCGTGCCCTCAAGAAGCGGGGCATCCCCACGGCGCTGGCCACCACCAACGAGCCAGAGGTGCTCGAAGACATGGAACTCGTGGACGTGGCCGGCCTGTTTGACGTGCGCGTCTACGGAGGAGAGCTGGGCACCACCAAGGACAAGCCCGACATCTACCTCACGGCGGCAGAGCGTCTGGGCGTGGCCCCGCAGGACTGCATCGTTTTTGAGGACATCGCGCCGGGACTGCGCGCCGCCAGGGAGGTGGGATTCATCACCTGCGCCGTCAGGTCCTACGACCCCGCGCAGCTGCTCGACGACGTGCGTGACGCCGGCGAGCTCTACCTCGAGCATTGGCGAAACATCACGCTCGACTAAAGCGCAAAAGGGGGACCGGACGACTTGTCCGGTCCCCCTCTCAATCACATGATGCAGAGGCTATGCCAGGTCGAGCTCCATCAGGCGCCCGATGGACACGATGTAGATCTTCAGCGCCCGACGAAGCACCTCCTCCGAGACGCCCTCGTCGGGACCATGCTCGATGCCCACCCACTCGGGGTCGACCACGCTCGGATCATGCGGACCGAAGGCGCACGCACGGGGGAAGTGGCGGGCGTAGGTGCCGCCGCCGATGACATAAGCCTCCTTGTCGGTGCCCATGTACTCGTTGTAGGTGGCAAGCAGGGTCTGGATCGCGGGAAGCGAGGGGTCCATGTAGAAGGGTTCCTGGGCCATGCCGGGCTCGAAGACGCAGCCATAGCGCTCCGCGAGGGCCTGGAAGCCCGCAATGAGGCGCTCGGCATCGGTGGACTGGGGATAGCGTACGTCAACCGTGATGCTCATCGAGCCGTCCTCGAGCGTGCGCACCACGCCGGCATTGAGGGTAAGCGCACCGAAGACCTCGTCGGAGCAGTCAATGCCCAGGGCGCTGCCGTCGCTCGTGCGCGTGAGCGTCGCCACCAGCTCGAGGAAGTCGCGCTGAGAGGCGTCACAGACGCCCTGTGCAAGCAGGAAGCGCACGAGCTTGCCGATGGCGTTGTCGGTGCCCTCGGGGAAGGCCGCATGCCCACCGATGCCATGAGAGCTGATGCGCACCTTTCCGTCGAGCGCAGCCTCGGCCTCAAGACCCGAGGCCAGCTCCTCAGGCATCGCATCGGCGCTCACCACCGCACCCGCGAGGCCGGGGATGGCGTTGGGCACCGTGCCGCCATCGAGCTCGATAAGCGGCAAGGACGCGCCAGCCACGGGACCAGACGTGCGATAGAGGCCGTGGAAGATGCCCTTCTCGCCACAGATCAGCGGGAAGTCCGCATCCGGCGTGAAGAGGAACGCGGGAGCCTCGAAGTGCTCGAGGTACCACTCGACGTCAGCCATCGAGGTCTCCTCGTCGTTGCCCACGATGCAGCGCAGCGTGTAGGGAAGCCTCTTGCCACTGCGCTCGACCTCGCGTGCGAAGTAGTGCGCCGCATAGAGCGAGAGCACGAAGGGGCCCTTGTCGTCGAGCACGCCGCGTCCCAGCAGGTAACCGTCGCGACGCGTAACGTCGAGGGCAGGCACCGTCCAGCCGATGCCCGTCGGCACGATGTCGGTGTGGGCGATGGTGGCGATCTGTACATCGCTCTCACCCTGCAGGTCGGCATAGCCGATGTAGCCCTCGCAGTCATGGGCGTCGAGCCCAAGGCGCTCGGCTATCTCGAGGCCCTTGGCGAGCGCCTCGTAGGACTTGGGACCCCACGGCTTGCCCGGCTCGGCAGCAGCCTTGTCCTCCACCGACTCGATCTGCACCAAGGCCCTGATGTCCTCGACGACGTCCTCCCAGACCTCGTCCACATACGCATCGACCTGCTTCATGAGCTGCTCGTCCGACATGCCAGACCTCCTTGCGCCTCGCGGCGCCCTCGTTTGCAAACGCGCCCATTCTATCCGTTGGGCCGCTCTTTTGTCTCAAACGAAAAGGAGGGCCGCCAAAGCGACCCTCCCCTCACATTCATATGCGATAGGCTAATTAGATCTTGCGGACGGCGGAAGCCTGGAGCTTGCCGTTCTGGCCCGTGGTGATCTCGAACTCGACGGCCTGGCCCTCGTCGAGGGTCTTGAAGCCATCCATCTGGATCTCGCTGTAGTGAACGAACAGGTCGTCGCCATCCTCGCGAGAGATGAAGCCGTAGCCCTTGTCGGGGTTGAACCACTTAACAGTACCCTGTGCCATGACGTGCCTTTCTTTCTTGCCCT
>CADAQM010000050.1 GCA_902790135.1 uncultured Coriobacteriaceae bacterium | reverse complement strand
GCCGTGCTACTGGTGCGACCGTCTGGGCGAGCGCTTCATGCCCGAGGACGAGGTCTTCAACACCACCTTCGTCGGCAACGCCATCAACCACCTGCCCGGTAAGGTCGGCTACGCCATCTTCGACGCCAACATGCTCAAGCGTTGGAAGAAGTACGGTCCGGACATCGTCTCCCACGTGCATCCGCATGACCTCTACGAGGGCTTCGAGGCCCAGTGGAACGCCGACCTCGAGACCTACAAGGACGACGAGGGCAACCCCTACATCGCCCAGGCCGACACCCTCGAGGAGCTCGCCGAGAAGCTCGGCATCAACGTCGACGGATTCGTTGCCGCTGTCGAGGAGTACAACGAGATGTGCGCCGAGGGCTATGACGCCCTGTTCGAGAAGGACCGCCAGTACATGATTCCGCTGGAGGAGGGCCCCTTCTACGGCTGCAAGCAGTTCATGGGCGCCTACGGCACCCTGGGCGGCGTGCTCGTCAACCACAAGCTCGAGGTCATGACCGACGACTACGAGACCATCCCTGGCCTCTACTGCGTCGGCACCGACGCCTGCACCATCTATGGTGACTCCTACAACTTCTGCATCCCTGGCAACACCATGGGCTTCTGCCTCAACTCCGGCCGTATCGCCGGCGAGAACGCGGCTGAGCTCGCCTTTGGTGACGGTGGCGACGAGGATTGGGACGACGGCGACGGCGACTGGGACTAGTCACGAGCGCTGACTGACGTGCCTTGCGGGGCCCCTTGTGCCAGGGGTCCCGCTTTGCACGTTGAGGCGCAGGGCGTCTGAGGCGCTGCGAAGGAGCTTGTATCCGGACGCAGGCGCTCACTCGCCTTGCAACGTGAACAACGAAAGGAGAGGAAGCGCATGAAGCTGACGATTGATGGCCAGCAGATCGAAGCGCAAGAGGGCCAGTCAGTTCTCAACGCGGCACTCGATGCTGGCATCTTCGTACCGCATCTGTGCGGACATCCCGACCTTGAGCCCATCGGGGGATGCGGTCTCTGCATGGTCGAGGTGGAGGGCGAGGACGAGCCCGTCCGCGCCTGCATGACCAAGGCCTCCGAGGGCATGGTCGTCAACACCAAGGGTGATGCTGCCGACAAGCTGCGCCGCCTGGCGATGGAGCTGATTCTGGCAACCCATCCCGCCGACTGCACCGGTTGCCCCAAGTACGGTGTCTGCGAGTTGCAGTCCATGTACCAGTACATGGGCGTCTCGCCGCAGCGCTGGCGCTGCAAGGGTCGTACGGTACCCGCCGATACCTCCAACCCGCTGATCAGCCACGGATTCACCCGCTGCATCCGCTGCGGCCGCTGCGTCCGCGCATGCGAGCAGCTGCGTGGCGTTGGCGCCATCGGCTTCCATCGTGCCGAGGACGGCTCGATGCGCGTGGCCATCAATGGCGCCTCCCTGCAGGAGGCCGGCTGCCGTTTCTGCGGTGCCTGCATCGAGGTGTGCCCCACCGGCTCCATCGTGGACATGGTCGGTCTCGTCAAGGAGAACCGCAGCCGCGAGGACAACATCGTCCCGTGCCGCAGCGGTTGCCCCGCGCACATCGACATCCCGCGCTACCTGCGTTACGTCAAGGCCGGTGAGTGGGAGAAGGCAACCGCCGTCGTGCGCGAGAAGGTGCCGTTCCCCGAGAGCCTCGGCAACATCTGCACCCACAACTGCCAGGGTGAGTGCAAGCGCAACTACCTGCAGGAGCCGCTCTCCATCTGCCGCCTGAAGCGTGCCGCCGCGGTGCGCGACACCGGCGAGTGGAAGAGCCGCGTGCGCCACGAGCCCCTCACGGGCAAGAAGGTCGCAGTGGTCGGCGCAGGCCCTGGCGGTCTCACCGCAGCGCTCTTCCTCGCCGAGAAGGGCCACAAGGTCGACGTCTTTGAGGCAAACGCCAAGGTCGGCGGCCAGATGCGCTACGGCATCCCCGCCTACCGCCTGCCCGACGAGATCGTCGACCGCGAGGTCGCGACCATCCTCGAGATCAGCCAGGCCGATGACGCCGAGCCGCGCATCGAGCTCAAGTGCAACGAGCGCGTGAAGGACGTCAAGGCGCTGCTCACGCAGGGCTACGACGCCGTGCTGGTGACCGTGGGCACCTTCCAGGGCAACGTGCTGCCCATGAAGGGTCACGACCTGCAGAACGTCTACGTCAACACCGAGTTCCTCAAGGCCGCCCGCGAGGGCAACCCGCAGCCGGTCGAGGGCGGCCGCGTGGTGGTTCTGGGTGGCGGCAACGTTGCCTACGACTGCGCGCGTACGGCTGTCCGCCTGGGTGCGGCCAGCGTCGACCGAGGCCGTCATGACCTCCACGCCCGAGGAGCGCGAGGAGGCTGCCGAGGAGGGCATCGTCCTGCACGACGCCTACGCCTTCACCTCCATCAACGACGACGGCACCGGCAAGGTCGGCTCCATGACCATCCACAAGATCGCCAAGTTCTACTTCGACGAGAACCACCGTGCGGTGACCGAGCTGGTCGAGGGCGGCGAGCTCACGCTGCCTGCCGACTACGTGATCTTTGGCGTGGGCCAGAAGCCCGAGGACACCATGGGCTTCGACCTCGAGCTCACCCACGGTCCGTACGTGGTGGCCGACGCCAACCACGCGACCAGCGCTGAGGGCATCTTCGCCGCAGGCGACGTGGTCACCGGCACCAAGAGCGTCATCGGTGCCATTGCCGAGGGCCGCGAGGCCGCGAGCGCCATCGACCGCTACCTGGGCGGAGACGGCGACATCTCGGCAGAGCTGCTCGATCCCGAGCCGGTGGAGAAGGAGCTGGGCAAGGCTCCGGCAGAGTTCTACACGCCTGCCATCCAGCCCGAGATGGCTCCCGCCGAGGAGCGCAAGGGCAACTTCGCGCAGTACGAGTGCCCGTTCACTGAGGATGAGGCCAAGTGCGAGGCCAGCCGCTGCCTGCAGTGCGACCTGCGCCTGACCATCACCAAGCCGCGTCTGTGGAACGAATACTAAGGGAGGGGGAACCATGGACTACGCTATCAACCAAGCTGGCACCACGACCGTCTCGGCGTTGCTCGATGCCGTAGGCGCGTCCGCAGAGGGCCTCAAGGCAGTCTGGCTCTCCTATCCGACGGCGACCTTCGTGCCGGCAGCCCAGTTTGCCAGCGAGCTCGAGGTTGTGGAGGGCACCGAGTGCCTGCGCACCTTTGGCGAGGGCGACTGCATGGCCGATGCCCTGTACAAGGTGATCGGCGAGCTGCGCATGGCCACCGAGTGCACCTGTACCTTCGGCCATGAGGGCGGCTATCAGCTGCACACCATCATGGGTGACGCCTGCACCAAGAAGGGCAAGCCCTCCGACGTCGCACTGATGCGCGACCTCGCTCCCGTGATGGAGAAGCAGGCCATCTGTGGCGAGGGCCAGGCCATCGGCCGCGTGACCACCCAGGCGCTTGACCTCTTTGGTGCCGAGATCGAGCCGCACTTCTCCAAGCGTCAGTGCCCCACGGGCGGCTGCGAGGCCTTCAAGACCTTCCACATTCTGGTGAGCAAGTGCACCGGCTGTGGCAAGTGCCTCAAGGCTTGCGACGACGGTGCCATTCTCGGTAAGGCCAAGTTCGTGCATGTCATCAACCAGAAGAAGTGCACCCAGTGCGGTCAGTGCCTCGAGGCCTGCCCCGAGGGTGCCATCGTGCGCGCGGGCGCCAAGAAGCCCAAGACGCCGCCCAAGCCCATTCCGGTGCGCCGCAAGTAGCGGACAAGCATCCAGACGGGTGTCAAGCAAGGGGTCGGGAGCAGCAGCTCTCGACCCCTTTTCTCTTTCCGTCAATCGTCAGGATGGTGCTCGTGACGGTTCGTTGCGAATGCACGTTACGGGCATAGAGCGCCTGTTTCGGTGGGTATACTCTTTCCTTGTGAAACGTGTCACAACGAAAGGACGCTTTGCATGGCCACCAGCAATCCCGTGCGCATCGCGCTTATCACCGGCTACCTTGGTGCCGGTAAGACCACCCTGCTCAACAACATCCTCGCCAACGACAAGGGCATCCGTGCTGCCGTCATCGTCAACGACATCGGCGAGGTCAACATCGACGCCGATCTCATTGCACGCGGCGGTGTGGTGAGCGAGGTCAACGATACCCTCGTGCCGCTCACCAACGGCTGCATCTGCTGCACCCTCGCTGACGACCTGTCCCGCCAGCTCACCAGCCTGGCGGAGTCCGGCAACTTCGACCACATCATCATCGAGGCCTCCGGCATCTGCGAGCCCATCCCCATCGCCTTCACCATTGACAACTTCTGCAAGCAGGAGGCTGTGCGCGGCGTCGACATCGACCTGGACAACATCATTGCGGTCGTCGACAGCAAGCGCATGTTTGACCAGTTCAACGGTGGTCGCGACCTGCTCGAGGAGGACATCGACGAGGAGGACATCGAAGCCCTGCTCATCCAGCAGATCGAGTTCTGCACCACGCTGGTGCTCAACAAGGCTGACCTGGTGACGGAAGAGCAGATTGCCGAGCTGCGCGCACTGGTGCGTGGCCTGCAGAAGGACGCGACGATCGTCGTGGCCGAGAACGGCCAGGTCGACGTCAACGAGGTGCTCTCCACCGATCGCTTCGACTTCAACGAGGCCTATGGTTCCGCCGCTTGGATGGAGGCCATGGAGCATCCCGAGGAGCACGAGGACCCGGAGGTGCTCGAGTACGACATCCAGACCTTCGTCTACCAGCGCCGCAAGCCCTTTGACATGGACCAGCTGCAGCAGTTTGCCATGAACTGGCCTGACGAAATCATCCGCTGCAAGGGTCTGGCTTGGTTTGCCGACGATCCCGACATGGCCTATGTCTTTGAGCAGGCAGGCCATCAGATCCACCTGCAGGAGAACGGCCTGTTTGTGGACTGCGCGCCCGAGGCCGAGAAGAAGAAGATCATCGAGGCCAACCCCGAGATCATGGACGAGTGGGACGACGAGGTGGGCGACCGCATGACCAAGCTCGTGGTCATTGGTCGTCACATGAAGATCGACGAGGTCATCGCCGGCTTCGACTCCTGCCTGGTCGACTGGAAGCGCGGCCAGCTGTACTAAGCGCCAACATATCGCGGTAAAAGAAGCGGCTCGTCTCGTGACGAGCCGCTTCTCATGTGTCTGCTGGGCAAGACGGGCTTGTTTGGCTACGCCCTGCCGCCATGTGCGCGACGCATGTGATGGTCGTCGTGTCCCTCGTCAGGGCGGTAGGGGCCAGGGCCATGCGGACTGCGGTCGCTGCGCGGCCCACGCGGGGGACGGGGACCTCTGTGCGAGCCGACGCCCATATCCTCGAGCTTTCCCTCAAGCGATGTGATGACCTTGTCGGTGAGGACTTCGAGCTGGGTGCGCTCCTCGTCGGTCAGGCAGTCGAGCGCATCGGCGCGAGCCTGCATCTGCTCGGGGGAGGGAGCGGCCTCGGCGCCCTCGTCGGTGAGGCGCACCACGGTCACACGACCATCCTCCTGCGACTTCTCGCGCGTGACCAAGCCCTTCTCCTCGAGCTTGGCGAGAAGCTCGGACAGCGACTGCTGGCGCATGTCGAGCAGGAAGGAGAGCTCACGCTGGGTGGTCTCGGGCTTTGCCTTGAGCAGGGCGAGCACGCGACCCTGCCCGCGCAGCGGATCTCCCAGGCCGCCGTGGCTCTGGGCCTGGGCGTCGTAGTAGCGATGGATGAGGTGTCCCATGCGTCCGACCTTGCGAGCGAGCGGCATCTCGCCGTGGAGACGCTGGTGTCTCTGGTCTCTTGTCTGCATGTGCGTCCTTTCTCGTGAATAGGTTTCGGATAGAAGAATAACAGGTACCTGTTTAAAATCGGTCGAGACGCTGTTCTTCACACCATATCCAAAAAACACAGGTACCTGTTAATAATTGTGGTGCGACACTATTTGTCTGGAAGACGCAAAAGTTGTCCTGTTCCCTCGGCAATGCGCCATCGTGGGAGGAGTTGGTGGGCATCTAGCGCTATCATCAATAGGCTGACCGTAAGAGCGCCTTGGCGCACGTAACAAGGAGATACCCGTGGACCGTATGAGGATTGCCCAGCTCTACGCCGATGCGCAAGAGCTCGGGGGACAGACGGTGACCGTTGCCGGATGGGTCAAGTCCATCCGTGATATGAAGAACTTCGGCTTCGTCACGCTCAATGACGGCAGCTGCTTCAAGGACCTGCAGGTGGTCATGAACCGCGAGTCGCTTGACAGCTACGATACCATTGCCGCGCAGGGTGTGGGTACCGCCCTTATCGTCACGGGCGTCCTTGCCCTCACCCCCGACCGCCCGCAGCCTTTCGAGCTTCAGGCGGGCAACATTGAGATCGAAGGTCCCGTTGCCGAGGGCTATCCGATGCAGAAGAAGCGCACGACCGTCGAGTTCCTGCGCACCGTGCAGCACCTTCGTCCGCGCACCAACCTCTTCCGCGCCGTCTTCCGCATCCGCTCGGTGACCGCGCATGCCATCCATTGCTTCTTCCAGGAGCGCGGGTTCCTGTATGTGCACACGCCCATCATCACCACCTCGGATGCCGAGGGTGCGGGTGAGATGTTCCGCGTGACCACCCTCGACGTGGACAACCCGCCGCGCCTCGAGAACGGCGAGGTGGACTGGAGCAAGGACTTCTTTGGCCATGCCTCGAGCCTGACCGTCTCCGGCCAGCTCCAGGCAGAGAACTTTGCGCTGGCCTTTGGTGACGTCTACACCTTTGGCCCCACCTTCCGCGCCGAGAACTCCAACACCAAGCGCCATGCGGCAGAGTTCTGGATGATCGAGCCCGAGATTGCCTTCGCGGACCTCGAGGACGACATGAACCTCGCCGAGGACATGCTCAAGTACGTCATCCGCACGGTCATGGACAAGTGCCCTGACGAGCTGGCCATGCTCAACCGCTTTGTGGACAAGGGCCTGCTCGAGCGCCTCGAGCATGTCTCGACCGCCGACTTCTCCCGCGTGACCTACACCGACGCCATCAAGATCCTCGAGGATGCGCAGGCCAAGGGCACCAAGTTCGACTATCCCGTGAGCTGGGGCTGCGACCTGCAGACCGAGCACGAGCGCTACCTCACCGAGAAGCACTTTGGCCAGCCGGTTTTTGTCACCGACTATCCCGCCGAGATCAAGGCCTTCTACATGCGCCTGAACGACGATGGCAAGACCGTGGCCGCCACCGACTGCCTGGTTCCGGGCATCGGCGAGATCATCGGCGGCTCGCAGCGCGAGGAGCGCCTCGACGTGCTCGAGCGTCGCATCGCCGAGCTGGGCATGGATGCCGAGCAGTACCGCTACTACCTCGACCTGCGCCGCTATGGCGGATGCCGTCACGCGGGCTTCGGCCTGGGCTTCGAGCGCCTGGTCATGTACCTCACCGGCGTCTCCAACATCCGCGACGTCCTGCCGCATCCGCGCACCGTTGGCAACGCCGAGTTCTAGGATCTCCGTTCAGCAAAAGAGGCAGTAAGAAAGTCCCCTCCACCTCGAACGGGTGGAGGGGACTACTTGTATCGGAGTTGGCTGTGATGTCGGATGCGCTCCGCTTCGGTCGGGACTAGGCGGCCTCGTCAGCCTCTGTCTCCTCGGCGTTAGCCTCGGCATCTGGCTCCGCAGCGGTGTCAGCCTTCTCGTCATCTGTCGAGGCGAGATCCTTGAGCACGTCGGAGCCGCTTTCGTTGGCACAGAACTTGCAGGCACGGGTGCGGCCAGCCTCAAAGGCAGCCTGCACGTCGCCCTGGTAGATGTCAGCAGAGTTGATGATTGCCTGGCAGTTGGGGTTCAGGTGGTACACGTGGCCGAACTCGGTCCAGTACACGGTGCCCGTGCCAAGTGCGATGGCGTTCTCCTCGGCCTCGGCAAGGTCCTCGGCGGAGACGGGATGGAAGTCGATCGAGGTGCCCATGCCAATGACCAAGGCAATGGCTGCGGCGATGATGCCAAGCTTCTTGGTTTGGCCATCGGCCTCCTGGTCGGTGAGCATCAGGATGATGACCGGTACGAAGGCAACGGCGGACAGGATGGCGCCGAGCTGGGACTTGAGGAAGAACTCGACCTTGTTGGCCTCGGAGGGTGGATCGATGCGGTTGGCTTGCTTCCAGAGCTGGCCTGCCACGACCACACAGATGAGGTCGAGTACGATAAACGCGATGAGCCAGATGAGCGCCTTGCCTGGAAGCCTGGAGAGCGTTCCGTTGAAGACCAGCAGCGCCAGTACCTCGAAGACGATGGCACCAACCCACAGGCCGATAGCGATGGGACGACGCTTGCCAGGGTCGCCGGATGCGGTGACCTTGTGCACGCGAACCTCACGAGCGACATCGTCGGCGTTGGTTACGACAGTGGTGGCGGCTACCTCCTCGCCAGTCTCGGCGTCGATGAACCTGCGGTTGACGGGACGCTTGCGCTTCCTCGAGCTTTCTTCTGCCATGATCTGTCTTCCTGTCTGTCGTTAGTTGGAGCCAATGGCCGAGAGGACCTCGGATTCGGGCTTGGTTGCAAAGTATGAGGTGGGGTAGTCCTTGGCCAGCGAGCGACCCATGTAGACATCGATGCCGTTGCGGTAGATCTCGCCGATGCAGTAGATGGGGCTGCGCAGGGGCACGACGTTCTCGACTAGACGGTAACCACGGAAGGTGTCGTTCTGGCCGGAGCCCGTGGTCGAGACCTGCTGCTGGACGGTGGACATGCTGTTGAGCAGCGCGCCTAGGCCCATGCCGAGGATGACCTCAGCGGAGTTGGCGGTTGGACGATAGGTGTTGTAGCCACTGCCAACGACCCAGGGAGAGCCATAGCCTCCCATGAAGTCACCGAGGTGCTGAGGCAGGTGAGTGGGTCCCGTGTGGACGACGAAGCCACCGTTGCCCATGTTGACGGTGATGTGCCCACGGTTGTTGCCCGACTTGGAGCCTCCACCGCGACCGCTGGTGACGGGACGGTCGTGGTCATCGTCGTCTCTGGAGAACATCACGTTGGAGCCGAGCGACTCGCAATCGCTTGGTGTGAGGGAGCCGCCGCCTGCGCAGGCAAGGGCGGGCTCCAGGATCGGCTGCGGCTTGAGGGCGTGACGCAAGGCGCGGGTGGCACCTAGCAGGACGTTGCCTCCACGTGCGATAGTTTGTGCCACCATGGCAAAGGCATTACCCGCACTGCTGGTTGCCGTGGTGGCGTTCTTCTGGAAGGCCTTGGCAAAGTCGGAGTTGGGGCCCTCGATGTGGTTGGTCGAATTGACCAGGACCACGTTGTTGCCAAACGACTCGAGGTCCACGTAAATGGGCGTGTCGCAGGAGGCATCCGTGAAGAAGAACGGCTCGAAGGAGCGTTCGTGGGCGACGAGCGTCTCCTTCTGCCCTCCGCCGTAGGTCGCGTCGATGCGATAGCACTTGATGTCGTAGTAGGCAACCTGCCTGCGGCTGTAGGGAGCCGTGACGCCACCGGAGGCCATGGAGGTGCCTACGAGCTCGCAGTAGTGGCGATAGTTGGAGCTGGTGGCACCGAGGTCGTCGAGGATGGAGACCGCATCGACAACCTGGGAGGTCTTGGTCGCCTTGATGTCCTCGGCAATCTGGTTCTTGGGCTCAGGCTGAGGCTTGGACGCGGATGCGGAGGAGGATGCGCTTGAGTTTTTCGGCTCTTCGGTGGTTTCTGTGGGAGAGATTCCGGCATAGGCCCAGCTCAGCGGGCGAAAACAACGATCTGGAACTGAAACGGCCCCGGGAGGGGCCGTT
>CADAQM010000049.1 GCA_902790135.1 uncultured Coriobacteriaceae bacterium | reverse complement strand
AGGGCCAGCTCACGGACGAGTTGGCACAGCGCATCGCAAGTGTCACGCAGCTGTACGGGCGCTGCGACTAGCGACCTGCCCCAAAGGGGAGACTCCCCTGCCCATGAGGTTGGTTGACAAGGACGGCAACGAGACCGTCTACACGCTCACAAAGTGGGGTTGGGCGGCGCGTGGGGCTTCGGGGAGTTAGAGCGCGATGTTTTGCAGATCCTGCCCGACTACGAGGGCCACGACGTGTCCGTCGACCTCGGCGACCAGTCGATGATCGTCTACAGGGACATACCCCTCGAGATGGTTGAGGAGTTCGTCCAACGCGGGCTCATCGCCGAGTCGTACCGGTTCGGCGCTGAGGCGCTGGCTCTCGTGCTGAGGAACCCCGAGGCGAGGCTCGATTCGATGGTCGCGTGCTCCTGGGATGAGGAGGCTGGCTGGTATGCCGTCGTCAGGGGTGTGCGTCTCCAGGAGAAGGAGCCGACCGCGGCAGACCTGGCGGCGTGCCAGGACATGCCGAGGACGTTCCTGCTCCCGACCGACGAGGCCACAGGTTATCGCAGTCGTGCATGGTCGCTTGGTTTGCAAGCGGCATGGCGAGTGCCGACGCCTACGATTGGCGCGGCGATTCGTATGGGGATCTGGCGCGGGCCCACGAGCTTTCCATCCCGATCGCCTAGCTAGGTGTGCTGGCAGCTCAGTCTTCGCTCTCCAGGAACGCACCACTCTGCCTGTCCCACAGGGTCTCGTACACGCCTCCCGCCCGGCTGAGCTCCTGGTGTGTGCCGTCCTCGACGATGTCACCGTTCTCGAGTACCACGATGCGGTCGAGCGATGCCACGGTGCTCAGGGGCCTCGGACTCGCTGTCGAGGGCGGAGGTCGCCTCGTCGAGCACGAGGATGGGGGCGTCCGCCAGGATGGCGCGGGCGATGGCGACGCGCTGGCGCTGGCCTCCGGAGAGCTTGACGCCACGCTCTCCGACCATGGTGTCCAGGCCTGCCGGCAGCCGGTCGATGAACTCGAGCGCGTTGGCCTGCGCGGTCGCGGCTCGGATCTGCTCGTCGGTGGCGTCGGGCCTGCCGTAGGCGATGTTCTCGCGGATGGACCGGTGGAAGAGCAGAGCCTCCTGCGGCACGTAGGCGACCTGCCGGCGCAGTGACTGCTGGGTGCAGGCGCTCACGTCCTGCCCGTCCACGAGCACCCGCCCCTCCTGCACGTCGGACAGGCGCAGCAGGAGCTTGGTGAGCGTGGTCTTGCCGGAGCCGCTTCGGCCCACCAGGCCCACCCTCTGGCCCGCCGGCACGTGCAGGGTGAGCCCGTCGAAGACGTAGTCGCCCTCGGCCGCGTCGTCGTAGCGGAAGCGGATCCCCTCGAAGCGCACCTCGCCCTCGCTCACCACCAGCTCCGGCGCCCCCGGCGCGTCCTCCACCAGGCGCGGCTCGTCGAGGATCTTGGTCATCGCGGCTGCCTCGCCGACGGCGCGGTTCATGCGCTGCATCATGGAGTTGATGTAGTTGAAGCGCATGCTCAAGTTGTAGGTGTGTCTGCGCACACACGAGGTCGAGGCTTCTCGGCTACGTTCGCGCAGGTAGATGTGCTATGGCTTGAGGGTGCGTTTCGCAGTCCACCAACAGTCCACCCGAACAGTCCACCAAGTCCATGGCGGCACCCCGCGGAATCGGCGAGCGGCAGCCCGTCCGGCGCCCATGTTGGTGGACTGCGCCGCCATACGAACCCAGCGCCGCACGAGGCGAACGTGACGGCCGGCGACGGGGACATTGCGCCTGATTCTTTCGACTGGGCTGGGTGGGCGCATCACGTGCTCGGTGGACTCCACCCGCTTTTCAAACTTTCGACTGCAGAGATGAACCTTTCAAATACCTCTTGCATGCCTGTCGCATTGCGGTGGAAGGACTAACTAAGTTTGGTAAACCAGGAATATATGATTTGGTAAAACAAGGAAGCTAGAAATGGTAAAGTAACTACACTGCATATGGTAAAGCGCTACTTGCTACGAGTTTGAGGGGACTTGCCGTGGAATACTTGCCGAGAGTCGCGGACACGCTGCTGCAAGACAAGCTGTCCCATGCTGGCGCGGTCTGCATACGCGGCCCAAAGTGGTGCGGGAAGACCTCGACCGCCCTTCAGAGGGCAAAGAGCGCGCTCTTCCTGCAGGACCCCGACACGCGCGCGAACAACCTCAGGCTGGCAGCAGAGAAACCCTCGCTGCTGCTCAGGGGCGAGCTCCCGAGGCTGCTCGACGAGTGGCAGGATGCGCCGCAGCTCTGGGACGCCGTGCGCTTTGCGGTGGACCGTGCCGGGGAGTCGGGGCTCTACCTGCTCACGGGGTCGTCCACGCCTGGGGAGGACCCGATGCACTCCGGGGCGGGGAGGTTCAGCTTCCTCGACATGCGCACCATGTCGCTCTTCGAGTCGGGAGACTCGACCGGGGAGATCAGGATTGGCGACCTCTTTGACGGAGGGTGCGAGCCCGAGGGCTATTCGGATGTCGACATCGAAAGCGTCGCGTATCTCGTGTGCCATGGCGGCTGGCCCCAGATAGCCCGCAGGAGAGACACCGGCGCGCTCGAGGTCGCCTACGACTATGTGAGCGTCATTGCCGAGGAGGACATCTCGAGGGTCGATGGGGTGCAGAGGAGCGCCGACTACGCCCGCCTCCTCATGGCCGAGTACGCGCGCTGCACTTCGACGATGGCGAGCATGAACTCCATCAGGGCGAACGTCACGCGTCATGGCAGGGAGGTGTCAAGGCCGACGACGGAGGCCTACACCGCGGCTCTGAGAAGGCTCTACGTGCTGGAGGACCTCCCGTCCTGGTTCCCCTCCCTGCGGGCGATGTCGCGCATAACGAGCACGCCCGGCCGCTTCATGGCGGACCCCTCGATCGCCGCCGCGTCCCTCGAGGCCGACCCGTCCCAGCTCCTGAACGACCTCTCCACGCTCGGTGTGCTCTTCGAGTCGCTGTGCGTGCGCGACCTGAGGGTGTATGCGGAGTCGCTGGGCGGCAGGCTGTACCGCTACCACGACAGCACCGGCCTCGAGGCGGACGCCGTCATCGTGCTGCGCGGCGGCCGCTATGCGCTCGTCGAGGTGAAGCTCGGCGCATCCGAGGTGGAGGACGGGGCGAAGAGCCTGCAGGCGGTGAGCGACAAGATCGACCAGGGCGTCATGGGCACCCCTTCGTTCTGCGCCGTCGTCACGCCGGGCGGCTATGCCTACAGGAGGTCGGACGGCATACTCGTCTTGCCGATTAGCTGCTTGAGGGCGTGAAAGCGAGAAAAGGTCCTGACTCCTGCATTTCGCAGCAAAGTCTCCTGCATAACCCATCCTGAGGCTGTGACTGCGTCAGTCCCCTAACGGGAGACGTTCCTGCTTGAAACCAAGACGTGCAAAGGCGTGCGCCTCGTTATGATTACGCCGTACGGCTTGCGGCGCAACGCATATTGGAATGACATACAAGCCGAGGTTACGGCAGAAGATCTCTTTGAGCATGCCCGGTAGGGGAGTGGCATAGGAAAGCGCTTCGGCATCTGCGGGCAAGCTGGGCGTGACGGGCATCGCGCTGCCGCAAAAGGGGACAGTGCCTAGCTGCGGCGGTCCTCTCCCCAGAAGCAGCACGAGACCATGCCCGGCCCCACGTGGCAGCCGATGGTCGGGCCGATGGTCGAGCGCAGGGTGCGAACGCCCGGAAGCTGCTCGCGTATCTGTCCGGCCAAGACGTCGGCGTCCGCACGGGCATCGGCATCTCCGATTGCCACCACAAGGCCGTCCTCTCCGCGCGAACGGGTCTTACGGTAGTTCTCCGCAAGCTTGCGCAGCCCCTTCTTGCGGCCGCGCGAGATGCCCGTCACGCCCAGCTTGCCCGCGAGGTCAAACGTGAGCAGGGGCTTCACGTCGAGCGCCCCGCCGATGGTTGCCACCGACTTGGGCACCCGGCCACCACGGTGCAGTGCATCGAGGTCGTCGACCATGAAGAGGGTCTGCAGGTGCCAACGGGCCTCCTTGGCCCAGTCGGCTATCTCTGTGGCCGAGCGTCCGGCATCGCGCATGTGGCAGGCCTCGTGCACGAGCAGGTGCATGGGCGTCGAGGCGTGGAGGGTGTCGACCACGTGGATTCTCCCAGCGCCCTCGGGGCGCTCCCGCTCGATGCGGGCAAGCGCCATCAGGGCACCCTCGTAGCCTCCGGAGAGGCCGCTCGAGATACAGAAGAGCACGGCCTCGTCGCCAGAGTCGAGCACCTCCCCAAAAGCCTCCTCGAACTCGAGCTGCGAGGGCTGCGAGGTGAAGAGCTCCGCGCCGGAACGTATGAGGTCGTAGAATGCGTGTGCCGTCATGGAGACGAAGAGGTCGTCGTCACCCTGGAGCCTTCCCATCGCGTCCGCATAGTGGAAGGGCACGATGCGGACGCCCTCCAGGCGCGCCTGCGGCGCGGAGTAGTCGCACGTCGAGTCGCTCATGATGACGCAGCCCATATGATTCTGCCTTTCACGGCTGGCCATCTGGCCAGTCCATCTCTAGTCGTCCTGCTAGGTCTCTCGCCCGTGCGCCCGTCCCGATAGGCGGTCCAGGGAACCCTCAAGGGTTCCCTGGAGCATCAGCATGATGCGCCCGGCGAGGCGTTCGGGCTCCTCCTTCATGCCGTTTGTCACCCAGGTGTATACGGTCTCTACGAGGCCAACTGTGTAGAAGCGCGTCACGAGCTCGAGGTCCTCCTCGCTGATGTCGAGACCACGTGCCAGCATCTCGATGAATGACCTGGTGTAGGCGCTCACCTCGTCATAGGCGAAGCGATAGGCATAGGGGGTGTCGATCCTGTGAATCGTCTGGACGACAAAGTTGCGGTTGTCCCTGAGGCCCCGCAGGCAGTTGACGAGCGCACACCGCATGTCTCCCAAGGACTCCACCCTGCCGATGGTCTGGTCCGCCTCGTTCCGGTAGATCCAGATGAGCAGGTCGTAGATGTCGTGAAAGTGGTAGTAGAACGTCTGGCGGTTGATTCCCGCCCGCTCCGCTATGGCCGAGACGGTCACCTGCTCAAGTGGCGTGGTCTTGATGAGATCCCTGAGCGCGGTCGCTATGGCGCGCTTGGTTATCGTGGACGTGGCCATGGCCTGCCCCTTTGCCCTGCGCCTCTGGCGCCTTATGGCGGGAGGCGGAATCCTGTGGTATGCCTACGGTTTTACCCAGTCGGTGGGGGACTTACCCTCGGCGACAAGCCGGTCGGAGAGAGCCTTCTTGGGCGAGAGCTCCCAAAGGGGCACGCTCGCCTCTGCCCATGCCTCTGCCGCGGCGCGGGTCTTGGCCTCTAGGTCGTCCACGTCCTCAGGGTGAGTGTAGTCGGTCGATACCGCGCCCGTCTCGTGGACCATCTTTGAGAGCATGCCAGGGTTGTCGAGCAGGGGGCATACGCGCAGCATGTTCTCGTTGAACGGCTGGTTGGCCCGATAGCTCTTGAAGAACTTGCTCTGGTAGCACTCGAGCAGGCTCTTCTCGCGGACGTTGGAGTCGGAGTAGTGGATGAAGGCGCAGGGCTCGAGGTCGCCGCCCGCGTTGATGTGCAGGTAGCGACGGGCGCCCGCGATACACCCGCCCGTGTACTCGCCGTCGTTCCAGAAGTCGGCGAAGAAGATGGGCACGCTCTGGCGCCAGTCCTCGCGCACCTTGTGCCACATGCCCGCGCGCTGCTCGGCGGTGGCGATGAGCTCGACCGGCGCGCCCACGCCCACCGGCATGTACGTGAAGATCCATGCAAAGAGCACGCCTTGGTCGACCAAGAACTGGACAAACTCGTCCGAGGTGATTGATTCGTAGTTCTGGCTGGTGTAGCAGATTGAGGCGCCAAAGGGCAAGCGGCGCTCACGCAGGATGTCCATGGCACGTACCACCTTGTCGAAGGTGCCCTCGCCGCGTCGGGCGTCGGTGGCATCGCGGAAGCCCTCGATCGAGAAGGCCGGCATGAAGTTTTTCACGCGAGCCATCTCGTCGGCAAAGGCCTCGTCGATGAGGGTGCCGTTGGTGAAGGCCGAGAAGAAGCAGTCGGGGTGCAGCTCGCACAGGCGGATGATGTCCCTCTTGCGCAGCATGGGCTCGCCGCCGGTGTAGAGGTAGATGTAGGTCCCGAGCTCCTTGCCCTGGGTGATGATGGAGTCAAGCTCCTCGAAGGTGAGCGACCGCTGCTTCTTGTCCGTGTAGTTTGCCGCCCAGCAGCCGGTGCAGTGCAGGTTGCAGGCGGTCGTAGGATCCATGAGGATGGCCCAGGGGCTGTTGCAGCCGTACTTCTCGCGCACCTCGCGCTGGCGGGGGCCGCCGATGGCGACGGAGTTCACGAAGAAGTTGATGGCAAAGGTGCGTGCCACATCCCTGTCAACGTTGGCGATGACGTTCTGTACGAGCTGGCGCCAGTTGTCGCCTGGCGTCTCGAGGTGGTCCATGACCATGTCGAAGATGCCGATCTGCTCGTCGCTCGTCTCGTCACCGGACCCCAGGAATCTGTCGAGCGTCGCACGAATCTTGGGCAGGTTGGCGTCGAAGTCCTCGTAGAGCAGGTCAATGGCCTTGTTTGCGGCTATGGTGATCGCCTTTGCCTTGAGCTTGTTGAAAACTGCCATGCTTGCGCCCCTTTTTTCTGGACACTTTCCTGTAGATTCAGGGTACGTTTGGGCGCGCCATTTTTCTTTAGACACCAAAAGCCAGATGTCGCAGAATTGGACAAGGAAGGACTTTTGGCGTGACTGGTGATGTGGGGCTCTTGGGTGGGTCTGATAAAGCCCAGTACAAATCATCCCTTACGTAGAATCACGCAGGACATGAGCGCATGGAGGAAGGTCTGGTCGTCATCGAGGTCGAGGTCTGTCATCTGCCGAATTCTCTCCAAGTGATACAGGAAGGTGTTGCGGTGCATGTAGAGACGCGCCGCAGCCTTGGAGGCTCGCCCTCCGGACATGAGGAACGCATAGAGGTCCCTTCGTCAAGCTTTCGCTAGGCGTGGCACCCATGAAGTTGTGTACTGACTTAGGGTGGATGGTGGCTGGCTTCGTTCCAAGGGGCCTCCTGTTGTCGAGAAGGGCGGTCGGACTATTGTAAGGCATAGGTTGTGGGGCCAGGAGGTCTAGTGGAGCGTCTCTAGGTGGCCCGCCAGGATGCGCGCCGCGCTCGCACAGAGCTCGGGGCATGGGCGCTTGCGGTAATAGCTGTCAGTGCGCTGCTCGGGCGTTGGGTCGCTGGGCCCTGCGCCAAGCCCCAGGGGCTCTCGACAGATAATCGAGCCGTTCTCGTCCCTGAACGTGGCGGCAAGTTCCTGTACCTGCCGGTATAGCTCCTTCTTCTTCTCGAACGCCTTGGGTTCGTCGTATCCCTCTACCAGCCCCAACACGAGAAGCATCGCAGAGTATGTGCCGCAGACCTCACGCAGGCGACCCATGCCGCCCCCAAACGGCGATGCCATCGCTACCGCAACCTGTGGGTCCACGCCACGCTCCTCAAGCACGTCGCTGAAGGAGCGGACGACCGACTGGGCGCAGTTGTAGCCTTCCAGGAAGCTCTGCCTGGCAAGCTCTCCTCGCTCCGTGGCGTTCATGGGGCACTTCCTTTCGGTCGCGACGGCGGGTCGAAGACGATACTGTGCACAGCTCGGTGCCTTATTGAGGACAACTGGGCAAGCGCAAAGACAGAACCGAGCCGTGCACGATTGTAAAGATAATCCTACTGAGTGGAGCCTTCCCAACAGGCCTGGGAAGGCTCCACTTATGGCATGGATACTCTTAATCTATCGCTGAGGACTTAGGCAAACCACGCCAAAAGACTGTGTGCGCCCCTATCCGAACAGTAGGTGAGTGCCCGGCTCCAGCAGGCGCACCGCTTCCCAGCTGGGGAGCTTTGCATGGGCGATGGCCCCGTCGGGCACCTCTGCCTCTACGCGCAGGCGACCGTCTTCAGTCCGTTCCCAGTCCACGCGAATCTGGCCATGTGCGCTCTGGAAGCTCGTGCGGCAGAAGCGCAGGCCGCCCACTGGATGGGGCTGCACGGAGAACTCTGAATTTCCGCGGCTCGACTTCCGCACCGCCCACTCTGCGTCCCGCCTCTTGATGTAGCAGTGCGCTTTGTAATAGACCCTCATGAACGCGTCTGCGTCCCGCGGGTTGCCCGCGAGGTCGAAGAAGGCCCGCACGTCCCTCACGACGGCGCTATCGAAGAAGGTCCTCTTGCCCCGGCGCATGGTGAAGGGGACCCCGTCCCCCAGGAGTCGGTCGACGAGGGGGATCGAGACGTCGTTGTTGCGGAAGAGGACCGCGACCTCGCCCTCCTGGGACAGCGCGAGGTCGTACACCGCCCGCCACTGCGCTGCCCTGGACTCCACGCCGAGTGTGCGCACGACGGCCCCTCCGCAGCGGTCTGTGACCATGGCCTTGTCGATTCGCCCCTTGTTATGCGAGATGAACCGATGCGCCGCCGAGACGATCTCCTCGCCCGAGCGGTAGTTGCGCTCCATCTTGAG
>CADAQM010000048.1 GCA_902790135.1 uncultured Coriobacteriaceae bacterium | reverse complement strand
CAAGGCTCCGGCTGGCGGTTACCAGGAGTTCCTCAAGAACGAGGCTCGCTACAACCGTCTGACCCGCGAGTTCCCCGAGCGCGCCGAGGAGCTGTTCGCCAAGAACGAGCAGGCTGCCATGGATCGCTACGAGCACCTCGTCAAGCTGCAGGACCTCTACGCCGAGGCGTAAGTCACCAAGCAGCATAGGCACCACCAAGGGACCCGCAGCAATGCGGGTCCCTTTCTCATGCGGCTGGAAAACAGGGGATTGGTACCTGTTTCCCGCTCGATACGGCTCCCGTGCTGGAAATATGCCATATCACAAGGAGTACAAAGGTTTACCCCCGCAGATAAAAACGCCAGTGTCAGGTGCGTGTGCGGCTCGGTCACGAAGCGCCCACTGCTCATCAAAGTATGCATACTAGTAGTAAATCTATTGTGGAAAACTGCATATATTGCGACACTGTTGCAATCTTGCGTGTTTACCCAGCTCTTCTGTCAGTATAGACAAGGGTTTTTCAACGGCCCCTTATGCGCCAAGCGTCTGTTGGTACGAGAGATAAGGAGCCTACTCATGCCCAAGCGCACCGACATACACAAGGTACTGATCATCGGCTCTGGCCCCATCATCATTGGCCAGGCATGCGAGTTTGACTACTCCGGAACGCAGGCGTGCAAGGCGCTGCGAAACCTTGGATACGAGATTGTCCTCGTCAACTCCAACCCCGCAACCATCATGACCGATCCGGGTACGGCCGACCGCACCTACATCGAGCCGCTCAACGTCGAGCGCCTGGAGGCTATCATCGAGAAGGAGCGCCCCGACGCCATCCTGCCCAACCTCGGCGGACAGTCGGCCCTCAACCTCTCGAGCGAGCTTTCCAAGACCGGCGTGCTCGACAAGTACGGCGTGAAGGTCATCGGCGTGCAGGTTGACGCCATCGAGCGCGGCGAGGACCGCGAGGCCTTCAAGGAGCTCATGAACGACCTGGGCATCGAGATGGCCCGCAGCAAGGTTGCCTACAGCGTGGACGAGGCCGTGGAGATCGCTAAGGAGCTCGGCTACCCCTGCGTCCTGCGCCCGGCTTACACTATGGGCGGCACCGGCGGCGGCCTAGTCTACAACATCGAGGAGCTGCGTACGGTCGTGCGTCGCGGCCTTGCTGCCAGCCCCGTGCACGAGGTGCTGGTGGAGGAGTCGGTCCTGGGTTGGGAGGAGCTCGAGTTCGAGGTCGTCCGCGACGCCAACGGCAAGATGATCACCGTCTGCACCATCGAGAACATCGACCCGATGGGCATCCACACCGGCGACTCGTTCTGCGTGGCCCCCATGCAGACCATCGCGCAGGAGACCATCGACCGCCTGCAGGAGAAGAGCTACCGCATCGTCGACGCGGTCAAGGTCATCGGCGGCACCAACGTCCAGTGGGCGCACGACCCCGTGTCCGACCGCGACATCATCATCGAGATCAACCCGCGTACCAGCCGCTCCTCCGCGCTGGCATCCAAGGCCACGGGCTTTCCCATCGCACTCATCAGTGCCATGCTCGCCAGCGGCCTGACGCTGGACGAGATTCCCTGCGGCAAGTGGGGTACGCTCGACCAGTACCATCCGGACGGCGACTACGTGGTGATCAAGTTCGCACGCTGGGCCTTCGAGAAGTTCAAGAGCATCGAGGACAAGCTCGGCACCCAGATGCGCGCGGTGGGCGAGGTCATGTCCATCGGCAAGACCTACAAGGAGGCCTTCCAGAAGGCCATCCGTTCGCTCGAGCAGGGGCGCTTTGGCCTCGGCTTTGCCAAGGACTTCAACGACCGCACGCTCGGCGAGCTCATCGACATGCTGATGACCCCCACCAGCGAGCGCCAGTTCCAGCTCTATGAGGCGCTGCGCAAGGGCGCCACGGTGGACCAGCTCTTTGCGATCACCCACATCAAGCAGGAGTTCTTGCAGGAGATGGCCGAGCTGGTGGCCGAGGAGCAGCAGATTCTCGCCTTTGCCGAGGCAAACCCCGGCGAGCAGCTTCCCGATGACATGCTTGCGCAGGCCAAGCGTGACGGCTTTGCCGACCGCTACCTGGCGCAGCTGACCGGCCTTGCCGAGGCCGACATCCGCGCGCAGCGCACGGGACTCGGCGTGGTCGAGGGCTGGGACAAGGTGCACGTCTCGTCCACGCCCGACAGTGCGTATTACTACTCCACCTACAACGCGCCCGACGCGAGCGCGCCGCTTGAGGGCGACAAGATCATGATCCTGGGCGGCGGCCCCAACCGCATCGGCCAGGGCATCGAGTTCGACTACTGCAGCGTGCATGCGGCCAAGGCGCTGCGCAACCTGGGTTTCAAGACGATCATCGTCAACTGCAACCCCGAGACCGTCTCCACCGACTACGACACCTCCGACAAGCTCTACTTTGAGCCGCTGACCACCGAGGACGTGCTGGCCATCTACCAGAAGGAGCAGCCGCTCGGCATGATCGTGCAGTTTGGCGGGCAGACGCCGCTCAACATCGCGAGCGAGCTCAAAGCAGCCGGCTGTCGCATCCTGGGCACGACGCCCGAGGTCATCGACCTGGCCGAGGACCGCGACGAGTTCCGCGCCATGATGGACAAGCTGGGCGTGCCCATGCCTGAGTCCGCCATGGCCGTGACGGTGGACGAGGCCCTCGACGCCGCGCACGAGATCGGCTACCCGGTCATGGTGCGCCCGAGCTACGTGCTCGGCGGCCGTGGCATGGAGGTCGTCTTCGACGACGAGCACATGCGCGCCTACATGGCAGCCGCCATCGGCGTCACGCCCGACCGCCCCATTCTCATCGACCGCTACCTGCAGCATGCCCTCGAGTGCGAGGCTGACGCGATCTGCGATGGCTTGCATGCCTATGTACCTGCGGTTATGGAGCACGTCGAGCTTGCGGGCGTGCACTCCGGCGACTCCGCCTGCGTGCTGCCGTCGGTCACCATCTCCGACGAGAACCTGGCGACTATCAAGGAGTACACACGCCGCATCGCGCAGGAGATGCACGTGGTGGGCCTGATGAACATCCAGTACGCCATCGAGAACGGCGTGGTGTACTGCATCGAGGCCAACCCGCGCGCCAGCCGCACGGTGCCACTGGTGTCCAAGGTCTGCGGCATCCAGATGGTGCAGGTCGCGACCGACGCCATCACCGGAGAGCTCACGGGTCGTCCTTCTCCCGTGGCCGAGCTCAAGGAGGCCAAGTACGCCTTCTACGGCGTGAAGGAGGCCGTGCTGCCCTTCTCGATGTTCCCCGAGGTCGACCCGATCCTCGGACCCGAGATGCGTTCCACGGGCGAGGTCCTGGGCCTGGCTCCGACCTTTGGCGAGGCCTTCGTCAAGTCGCAGGAGGCCACGGGCATGCCGCTGGCCAATGCGGGCAACGTGCTCATGTCCATTGCCGACAAGAACAAGGACGAGCTGGCCGAGGTCGCACAGCGTTACGTGGACGCCGGCTTCCAGATCATCGCCACGCGCGGCACGGCTGCATTCCTTGCCGAGCATGACATTCCCGCAACGGTGATCTTCAAGCAGCGTGAGGGTCGCCCCAACATCACGGACGCGATCAAGAACGGCCAGATCGACCTTATCGTCAACACGCCGCAGGGCGACGGCGCGTCCAGCACCGATGGGTCCTACATCCGCAAGGAGTCGATCCGTGCGCACATCCCGTTTATGACGACGATGGCGGCGGCGCGTGCGGCGGCGATTGGTGTCTCAACCATGCGCAAGCACGAGAGTGCAGGCGTGAACGCGCTGCAGGACATCCACGCGATGATCAAGTAGCGAGAGCGCACACTGATTGTGGCGGTCCCTCCTGCTCTGCGGGAGGGACCGCTTTTTGCGTCATCCACTGCTGGGATAGCTTTCTACCAGCAGATATCAACTCAAATAAACCTCGACGCGCGGTGCGTTTGCCCTCAAGCTAAGGCTCAAGAAACCCGAGGACCAGAGACGACGGCACAAAGGAGCGAGGTTGGACGCAGATAGCCTGGATAGGATGGAATTGAGCGCGAGCCTGTAGGCAACACCCCACCAAAGTGGCAGGAATCGGGAGTTTCAAATCTTGCCACTTTGGAGGGGTGATGCTCGAAGGCTGAGGCACAGGGCGTCCGGCTTAGCGCAGACGTATCAGGCTTCCGCCGCATGAGCCTGCTGCTCCTCCCATTCGCTGCGCAGGATGGCGTATACGCACATGTCGCCGATGCCCGCGTTGCTGTGGCACGCCTGTCGCAGGGTTCCCTCGTAGGTCATCCCGCAGTGGCGCATGACCCGTCCGGAGTTGGGGTTGCGGCTGTCGTGGTCGGCGCAGACGCGCAGGGCCTCTACCTCGGCAAACAGGTAGTCAACAACGGCCTGAAGGGCTTCGCTCGTGACACCCCGCCGCCACCAGCCTCTGCCGATGCAGTAGCCGATCTCAAAGGAGCCGATGTCCTTCTGGCAGTTCACCACGCTGATGGAGCCAATGGGCTCGTCGGTTTTGCGCAGGCAGATGGCCCACTGGTAGGAGTCGGACCGTCCATAGTCGCGAATCCAATCGCGTAGGACACTTCGTGTGACTTCGATGCTCTGGTGCGGCTGCCACGTAAGAAAACACGTCACCTCCGAGTCGTTTGCCCAGTTGTCAAACATGGCTTGCGCATCGGTCTCACGGAAGCGTCGCAGCACGAGTCGCTCGGTCTCAAGAGTCTTGGTTCCACGGTGTCTCATGAGCTCTCCTCGGCTGAAACATGGCCTTGTGTTCGACAAGGCCCATGGTACATCCCGCAGCGCTGATCATTTGTTGTGACGTGGAGGGCGAGACCCTTAAAAGATCGAGGTTGCTGGATGGGGGCCTCTAGCCGCGACCGGTGATGCGGTGGCCGAGCCCCCGCACGCCCGCTTTGACGACGTCGGCAAACGAGGGCGACCGCACGAGCTTGTCCTCGCCCACATAGGCGCGCACGGCGCGCAGGGTTGCCTTGTTGTCGCGCGTGGAGAAGGTGAAGTGACTACCCTGTTTGATGAACACGGCAAAGCGCGTGATCTTCTTTCCGATGACCTCGGCTGCGATGTGGTCGATCTCGTCCCAGGGAATCTGGATGTAGTCCTCGACGTTGCGGTCGTTGTAGAACTCGAGGGCGGCATTGCCGACCATCATGGTGCCATAGGTGTCAAGGCCATGAAACGAGGTCGCCTTTATGGTGAGGTCGACCGAGCTGTTTTGCGATTGGGCCATGAGGTGGTCCTCTCTGGGAAGGGCGTCGGTTGGGCGCGGAAGAAAGCAACCGCCCGACCAAGTTTACGGTATCCCACTTGGTCGGGCGGCTGTCAGGGAAGGAAAGCGGGGCGGGGGAGGGAGGGAAGGGACCCCGCTTTAAAGGAGTCGCTTACATGAAGCCGATCGGGGAGACGTTCTTCTTGAGCAGCTTGCAGCACAGCAGCGTCAGGCACACGGCGGCCAGGCCCGGGATGAGCTGGTCGAGGTTGCCCTGCAGCGTGGTGACCTTCTCGACGTTCAGGCCCGTGGGACCAAGGGCGGAGTACTGCTCGAGGGCGCTCTTGATGCCCTCGGCACCGCCAGGCAGGGAGCTCCAGTCGATGTAAGCGCCCTCAGCCTGCGTGACCGTCGAGACGATCGGGGTGAAGGAGATGGACACCCAGCGCTGCACCAGCGCGCCGATGATGAACATACCCAGGATGGAGGCACCCTCGGTGATCTTGCCGAGCAGGCCGCCGGAGAGGTCCTTGGCGATGGAGGTGCCCACGCTGTAGCCAAACTCCTGCGTGTACCACAGGAAGGCCAGACGGATGACGTTCCACAGGACGAAGAACAGGATGGGGCCGATGATGGAGCCGCCCATGGCCATGGAGGCGCCGAGGGCACCCAGGATCGGGCGCACGGTGAACCAGAACACCGGGTCGCCGACGCCGGCGAGCGGGCCCATCATGCCGACCTTGACGCCCTGGATGGCCTGGTCCTCGACGGCTGCGCCGTTGGCGCGCTCCTCCTCGAGCGCCAGCGTGACGCCGATGACGGGGGCGGAGACGTACGGATGGGTGTTGTAGAACTCGAGGTGACGCTTGAGGGCAGCGGACTGCTCCTCCTTGGTCTTGTAGAGGGCCTTGATGGCCGGGATCATGGCGTAGCACCAGCCGCCGTTCTGCATGCGCTCGTAGTTCCACGAGCCCTGCAGGAACTGATGGCGCCAGCAAACGGCACGACGATCGGCAACGGAAAGCTTGATCTCGTTATCTGCCATGGTTAATCACACTCCTTTGTATGCTCGTGGATCAGTAGTCGTTGAGGATGTCGCCGAGCGGGTCGCCCGAGCCGCCGCCTGCGCCGCCGCCCTGCTTGGCAAGGTCCTTGAGGCCCAGGTAGATGAGGGCGATGGAGACGCCGAGCACACCGAGGGCGATGAGCGTCAGCTGGTTGATGGCGGCCAGCACGAAGCCGAGGGCGAAGAACGGCCAGACCTCGGGGGTAGCCATCATGTTGATGACCATGGCGTAACCAACGGCGGCAACCATGCCACCGCCGACGGCCATGCCGCCGGACAGCCACGCGGGCATGAGTTTGAGCATGGTGGTCACGGCCTCGGCCGGAATCATGCACAGCATGGCGGCCGGGATGGCGATACGGATGCCCTGCAGGCCGATGGCCAGCATCTGCCACAGCTCGACGCCGCGGAAGTTGCCCTCCTCGGCTGCTGCGTCCATGAAGTGCACCATGGGGATGGCGATGGTACGGCAGAGCATGGTGAGGAACAGGCCAGCCACAGACAGCGGCACGGCCAGCGCGATGGCGGTCGAGATGGCGGTCTGCACGTTAGCGGAGCCGTCGCCCAGGCCCTTGACCATGATGATGGCGGAGGCCACGGAGGCCAGCGCCGCGTCGGGAGCCACGGCGGCGCCGACGTTCGCCCAGCCAAGGGCGATCATCTGCAGGGAGCCGCCGAGGATGATGCCCTCGGTGGGATGCCCGGTGACCAGACCGATGAGGGTGCAGGCGACCAGGGGCTGATGGAACTGCCACTCGTCGAGGATGCCTTCCATGCCGGCAAAGAACGCCACGACGATGACAAGCAGAATCGAAACTGGATTCATGCGTTCTCCTCCTTCTACTACTTCTGGGCCGCGATTTCGGCCTTGGCCTTCTTGAGCACGGCGTCGAGCGACTCATGCGAGTCCGCGGGAACCTTGTAGACCTCGACCTTGACGCCCCTGGCGGCAATGCGCTCCAGGCAGTCGACGTCGGCCTGGTCCATGGCGACGGCGTTGGTCACGACGACCTTGCCCAGGGAGTGGGCCATCGAGCCGAGGTTGACCTCCTTGATGTCCACGCCTCCCTCCAGGGCACGCTCAAGGTCCTGCGGGGTCTCAAAGAGCAGCATGGCGCGGGTGTCGCCAAAGCGCGGGTCCTTGGAGACCTCGACCATCTTCCAGATGGGCACGACGTGCGCCTTGACTCCGGGAGGAGCCGCCTGCTCGATCATGGACTTGCGCAGGTCGTCCTTGGCAACGGCGTCGGAGCACACGATGATGCGGTCGGGGTTAACCATCTTGGTGATGGTGGTGGCAACCTGGCCGTGCAGCAGACGCGTGTCGATGCGCGCGAAGGCGATGTCGATGTGACCGTCGCCGAGGACCGTGCCCTCGGGGATGGCACCGGTGGGGACGTTGGCCACAGCCGCGGCAGCGGGTGCGGCGTCCTCGATGTCGCAGCTCTCGGGCTTGATGCGAACGCCGCCCTTGGCCTCGGGCTTGATGGCCTGGGCGATCTCCTTGGCGGTGTCCATGCCCATGCGGTCGCCATAGGCCTCGATGACCATCGGCAGGTTCATGCCGGTGACGGCCACCCAATCCTCTCCGCCGCGCTCGTCGATGAGCTTGCTGATCTGGTTGAACGGCGTGCCGCCCCACAGGTCCACCAGGAAGAGCACCTGCTCCTTCTGGTTGAACGTGTCGATGGCGGCCAGAACCTTGGCGCGGAAGTCGTCGGGACCCATCTCGGGCGTCAGGACAACGGCTTCGACGTCCTCCTGCGGACCGAAGATCATCTGTCCAGACTCCTTGATGCCCTCGGAGAACCTGCCATGGCTGGCTAGGACAATGCTTACCATTCAACTACCTCCTTTTCCTGCAATCGTTCTCTCCCAATGGACGCAAAGGACAAGGGCGACTCTAGCTGAGGCGTCCATGATTCCTCCACATTCGTCTATTGTAGGTGCATGCTGCGTGCAAAGAAAATGCCTAGTTTAGATAAAGAGAAATGCCCTTAAGGTATTACGCCAGTGTCTAGTAGCTCTTTGAGAAGCGAGAGGTAGCGCGTAGCTGCTGGCGAGAGGGGCCGGTCCTTGTGCCACACAAGTGCTCCCCGGGCCGCCAGCTCGGGACACAGTGGGATTATCGCCATGTCGTGAGTGCTGATGGTTGCGATACTCTCCCAGGTGAGCAGAGTGCCTATTCCTTCCTGGGCAAGGGAAATAAGCGCGGCTGTGAGGTTGGAGGTGGCGACTATGTTGAGCCGAGGGAAGCTGTCTCCAAACCACTGGGCAAGGCTGTTGTACTCGTATGGCGTTTTGAGGGCTTGGTCGTACATAACGAGCGGTTCCTGCGCGAGGTCCTCGACAACGAGACGCTCTTTTGTCGCGAGGGGGTTGTCAGCCCTCATGAGGGCAATCCACTGGCCCTTTTTCGCAAAACGAATCGCCTCGTAGTGATCGATCCTGACAATCTGCGAGACGATGGCGAAGTCGATAAGTCCGCGGTCGAGCATCGTCAGTGCATCGCTGGAGCAGCATGAGGTGTAGTGCACGGTGGCCCCAAGATTCCGTTCCAGGCCGATACGCATGAGCTTGGCACCCTCCCCGAGATATCCGTCGATGCCGCCGATGTAAATGTCGCCGAGCGGATTGGTGGCCATGAGGGCGAAGTCCTGCTCGATTTTGTCGGAGATGGCAACCATCTCCTTGGCTGAAAGGCGCAAGTTCTGGCCCGCTTCAGTGAGCCTGATGCCGTGTGCCTGGCGTACGAAGAGCTTCTGGCCAAGTTCCTGTTCCAGCTCCTTGAGCTGGCGCGACAGCGTGGGCTGGCCGATGTGCAGGCGTGTGGCGGCATTGGTGATGTTGCCCTCTTGGGCTACCACGAGATAGTATTTGAGGACACGCAGCTCCATGGGCACCTCCACGCCGACAACAATAGCTGGATTGTACTTTAAGGTTTAGCGCCGCGCGTACACGTGTCAGGAGAGTCCCATGCTGCCGAGCCACCCCCAGCGCGGAGGGGCCATGAGTCCATACGCGCTGAGCCACAGGGTGAGGGGGACCTTGCGCGTACGGCCTTCGATGCTGTCCATAACGAGGTCGTTGCCTATATAGAGGCCCACATGGCCATGGATGGTGCCTTGCACCGAGTAGGGGTGCTGCGGAACGGCCACGATCATCCCTACCAAGAGGTCTGCGGGATCATCGTAGTGGCAGTAGCTCTGGTAGAGCTGGGCAGCGTCTCCCAGCACGACACCAAGGCCCAGCCGCGAGAAGGCCTGCTCGACCCAGCTGGCGCACAGCTCGTCGCCGGGGGAGGGCGTGCCGTGGGCGCAGGCCACAAACCTGCGCTGTAAGGCGCTGGCATCCTTGGTGCGCTGTGGCTCGTGCCCCGCTGGGATGGTGCGTAAGACGGGTTCGCCCCACTTTGAACGGCCCTGCGCCACGAAGCCGCGCTTCTCCAAAGAGCTGACAAGACGCTGCTCAGCGGAGGGGGATGTGTTGCGTGCGTCGTGCATAGACGGGTTCCTTGCAGGCGTGACGAGGGTGGCTGGTGGTTCCACGATAGGGTAGCGCTTTGGTTGGCGATGCCCTCCCGAGGTTCCTGCCTGCCCGCTCCCTGCGCGTTTAGCTGCTTTGACAGCCATCTGGCCACGTGAATCGACCATCCGTTTATCGGGCATTGATTCGGCACATGCGAAACAAGCAGAATTAGCGTTGCATCATTGGGTGCCGGGCATAAACACAGAAGAAACGAGGCTGATTGACGTGCTAGATTGCTTGCTTTGTGCTATCAAATCCAACCGTAGTCGCTTGGCGATCGTGGCGCTTGCGCTTGCTGCGTTTGTCGTGACGTTCGGCGTCGCCCCCCTGGCGTATGCCGACGAGGAAACAACGGGGACCGCAACGGCCACAGAGACCAAGGCAGACGACAAAGATGCCGCTGCCGACGACAAGAACAAGGACGAGAAGGCCGACGACAAGAATACTGTGGCAGAGGCGGAAGAGGCCGTGGCCGCTGCGACTGAGGACCAGAAGGCGCCTGCAACCAAGGCTAAGGAGGGTCCCAAGGGCTCCTCGCTCATGGGCAACGACCTCCTGTGGTCTGACAGGAAGCTGGAGCTCACCGAATACGTGGCCGCCAACGACGTCCTCGGTGTCGGCGAGACGATTATCGTCAAGGACTCCAGCGCGGCAGGCAGCTATCGCCTCTCTGGCCGTGTCATCAAGCTGACCAACAGCAAGGCTGGCGAGGCCATTACGATTGCCGGCCAGGAGCTCACTGTGGCTGACACCACGGCTAACGCCATCGCTATGGCCGGACAGACGGCAAGCTTCTCGGGTGTTGCCGGCGACCTGTGGATCTACGCAGATAAGGCCGTCATCGATGGCCTGGTGACCGGCAATGTTCACATTGTGGCCGGCTCGATTGAGATCGGCGAGAATGCGCAGATTGACGGCACGCTGAGTGGCAGGACCGGCTCGCAGCCCAAGATCGCAGAAGGCGCCGTTATCGCAGAGAACAAGCTGAAGATTGAGGAGACCCCTGACGAGCCGGCAGACTTCATGTCGGCCATCAACCCCATCACCCTCGCGATCAGCGTCGCAAACTGCCTGCTTATCGCTCTCCTTGCCGAGTGGGTCGCCAGCGACCACACCGCTGGTGCAGGCACCCTCCTCAAGAAGAGCGTGCTCGGCTACCTTGGCGCGGCGGTGCTCGGAACGATCGTCGTTCTGCTCGCCATGGTCCTTCTTTGCGTGCCGATTGTGACCATTCCGGCCTCGCTCGCCGTGTTCTTCGCAATCTGCGCCATCGCACTGGTGTCCAATGGCTTTACCGCCGCTGCCCTCGGTCGCCTGATCTTCCCCAACATGGGGCGCTTCAAGTCCGCCATCCTGATGGGCATTCTGGTGGGGCTGCTCTGCGGCCTGCCGTACGTTGGCGCTCCGGTTCGTGGGCTGGCCTTCCTGTTCATGATGGGCTACGCGATTCGCTCCCTGCGCGTGGGAATGCTGCAGCGTCGCGAGGAGCGCAATCAGGAGGTCGTGCAGTTCTAAGCGCCCCCTAGACAACGAACCATTTTGATGTGCCAGGTCGGCCGCGTGGCTTCACGTGGCCGACCTCCTTGTATGGACTAGCAGCGGTAACGTCGGCGTTTTCGCTGCGATGGCGCACGTGCCAAAAGTTTTTGGCACGAAGAAAGAAATTCTCAAATTTCTTGAGACGGTTTCGGGCTGGCTCGGTACCAATAGGTGACAAGAGAGCGCGACCAAGAGGAGAAAACAATGAGCGCCAACAAGAACCTGCACACCAACCCCGAGACCAACCTCTACGAGCCCACCGACAACATCTATCGTGCCACCGGCAACGCCCGCGCAGCCAAGCGCTCGCCCCTCGTCCTGAGCGGCGCCGCGGCGGCCATCGCCTCGATCGTGCTCGCAGGTTCCCTGATTCTGGGCGCTCCCGCCAAGACCCCGACCCCGCAGCCCGGCCAGGCGCCCGCCGCTGCCGTGACCGTCCTGGACAAGAAGGCTGACGAGGCCGCAGAGAAGACTGAGAAGGCAGCCGAGAAGAAGGCCGAGGAGAAGAAGGCAGCCGAGAAGAAGGCCGCAGCCGAGAAGAAGGCCGCCGAGAAGAAGGCCGAGAAGAAGGCAGCCGAGAAGAAGGCAGCCGAGGCCAAGAAGGCCGAGGAGGCCAAGAAGGCAGCCGAGAAGAAGGCCCAGGAGAAGAAGGCGGCCGAGAAGAAGGCTGCAACCGAGAAGGCCGAGGAGGCCAAGAAGGCAGCCGAGGCAAAGAAGGCTGAGGAGAAGAAGGCAGCCGAGGCAAAGAAGGCTGAGGAGAAGAAGGCAGCCGAGAAGAAGGCTGCTGAGGCCAAGGCGCAGGCCCAGGCCAAGGCCGAGGCCGAGGCTGAGGCTCAGGCCAAGGCAGAGGCTGAGGCCAAGGCTGCAGCCGAGGCAGAAGCCCAGGCAAAGG
This sequence comes from uncultured Coriobacteriaceae bacterium, assembly GCA_902790135.1. Taxonomy (GTDB): domain Bacteria; phylum Actinomycetota; class Coriobacteriia; order Coriobacteriales; family Atopobiaceae; genus UBA1367. Next base: position 3,346 of record CADAQM010000048.1, on the reverse strand, counting down.
CCGAGGCAGAGGCTAAGGCCGCCGCAGAGGCCGAGGCCGCCGCCAAGGCTGAGGCTGACGCAAAGGCTTCCGACCTTCTGACCAAGGCCACCAAGGACACCAAGCTCGAGGGCGCCAAGTACGTCTCCACCGTCTCCAACGAGGGCAACAAGTGGGTCATCTCCGCCACCACCAAGTCCGGCGAGCAGATCACCGTCACCATCAAGACTGGCGAGAAGACCGAGATCGTCTCCGCCAAGGATTCCAACGGCAACGACATCGAGCTCAACGAGACCGAGGCCGAGACCACCGAGACCGAGGCCGAGACCACCGAGACCGAGACCGAGACCACCGAGACCGAGACCGCCGAGGCTGAGGTCGCCGAGACCACCGAGGCCGACGCCGAGTAGCACAACCCCACATAACCTCCTCTTGCGAGGGCCCTGTTGGCGCGGGGCCCTCGTTCTTTTTGGGCGGCATTTGGGGCAATACCTCGATATCGCTAGAAATCGTTGTAACTAGACTCGTGAATCTTTCCCACGATTACCGTGGCGCGCGGATCGACTTCGGCCACGATGTGACGCAGGTAGGCCATCTCTGGGCGGGTGAGCACAGCCATGAGCACAGGCCATTCGATGCCAGTGTAGCCTCCGTGCGCAAGCAGCTCGGTGCAGCCTCGTCCCAGGCCGAGACCGCAGACGGCTCCGCCCCAGAGTGCGCACAGAAGCAGGTCGCCGTTGCCCAGCACAGGCAGCGATCCCGCCAGCAGGTCTGTTGCCAGGGCGGATGCCACCATGCCGACGATTGACCGTGCGGCGTAACGGAGTCCGCCTTCACGTATGACCGCAACCATGAGTAAGGCATTCAGAGCCAGCACTTGCATGCCTATCGGCAACACGGGAAGTCCGCTGCGTCGACAAAGCTCCGCTGCGATGGTGGCCAGTCCCGTCGCACCTCCCGCAGCGAGGCCGTTGGGAATCTCAAAACAGTTGAGGCCAACGGCAAAGATGACCGATCCAACGATGATGGTTATCGCATTGCACGAGAAGCCCCTGTCGATATAGCTGCCCATGCTCTCACCTACGGCAGTGTGTGTGCTCGTGTTCCAGATACAAGAGTGATGCATGGTGGCAGTGTGTGCCAGTTGAATGGGGTTTACAACCTCATGTTGTGCAGGCGTCATGGTGAGATGGGTGCAAATGAGGCATCTACCAGCACTTATGCAGGTAGACGACTCCCACTCTCAAGGCATTCTATCTTTGTTGGAAAAAAGTCTCAGTGATTTTGAGACGGTTCCCGCGGCGCGCCGTACTAATAGGCGACAAGCGAGAGCGCGACACCAAGAGGAGAAAACGATGAGCGCCAAGCACCTGAACACCAACCCCGCGCGCCGCCAAGCGCGCGCCCCTCGTGCTGAGCGGCGCCGCCGCGGCCATCGCCTCGATCGTGCTCGTCGGCTCCCTGATCCTGGGCGCCCCGGCCAAGGCCCCGGCCCCGCAGCCCGGCCAGGAGCCCGCCACCGTCACCGCCGTCGCCAGCACCACCCCCGACAAGGCCGACGAGGCCGCGACGAGGGCCGAGGACGCCAGGAAGGCCGCCGAGAAGGAGGCCGCCGAGGCCAAGAAGTCCGCCGAGGAGGCCAAGCAGGCCGCCGAGGCCGAGGAGAAGAAGGCAGCCGAGAAGAAGGCGGAGGATGCCAAGAAGGCCGAGGCCAAGAAGGCCGAGGAGAAGAAGGCCCAGGAGAAGGCAGCCGCCGAGAAGAAGGCGGCCGAGAAGAAGGCGGCCGAGGCCAAGAAGGCCGAGGCCAAGAAGGCTGAGGAGAAGAAGGCGGCGGAGAAGAAGGCCGCCGAGAAGAAGGCGGCCGAGGCCAAGAAGGCCGAGGAGAAGAAGGCCGCCGAGGCCAAGAAGGCAGAGGAGAAGAAGGCGGCCGAGAAGAAGGCAGCCGAGGCAAAGAAGGCTGAGGAGGCCAAGAAGGCCGAGGAGGCAGCCAAGGCCGAGGCGGAGGCCAAGGCGGCCGCAGAGGCCGAGGCACAGGCAAAGGCCGAGGCTGAGGCCGCCGCCAAGGCCGAGGCAGAAGCTCAGGCGAAGGCCGAGGCAGAGGCCAAGGCAGCCGCCGAGGCGGAGGCCCAGGCCCAGGCCGAGGCAGAGGCCAAGGCAGCGGCCGAGGCGGAGGCCCAGGCCCAGGCAGAGGCTGAGGCCAAGGCAGCCGCCGAGGCAGAGGCCAAGGCCCAGGCCGAGGCAGAGGCCAAGGCCAAGGCCCAGGCCCAGGCCGAGCTGAACGAGAAGGCCGCCGCTCTCCTCGCCAAGGCCACCGAGGGCACCGAGCTCGAGGGCATCCAGTACGCCGGCATCGTCTCCCAGGACGGCAACACCTACGTGGTGCTCGCCACGACCGTCGAGGGCGAGAACCTGAACGTCACCATCACGGTCGAGGAGAAGGTCGAGGTCGTCTCCGTCCAGGCCGCCACGGACGAGGCTGGCAGCGCCGAGGCCGAGATCGCCGAGCCGGCTGAGGTCGACAACGCCAACGTCGTCTCCGAGTAACGCGCAACCAAATAGCTCTCCCGGGCGGGGTCCCACAGAGGTGGGGCCCCGCTCTCATATGCGGGCACACGCAAATCGGCTTCGTCGTGTCCTTGTCAACGAGGGCGTGGCCCTCGCCTCACAGTAGAATGTGGCGTACGCGACGGAATGCGGGAGGAAAGCGGGAGGAAAGCAATGCAGATCACGCGTGTGTCAGATGCAGAGAAGTTGCAGTATCGTGACCTTCTCCTGTTGGCTGACGAGCAGTGGAGTCTCATCGAGCGTTACCTCTCGCGTGGTGAGATGTGGGTCCTCGCGGATGGCGGGTCCGTGCGCGCAGAGTGCGTGGTGACCGACGAGGGTGATGGTGTGTGCGAGGTCAAGAACCTTGCCGTTGTGCCGTCATCCCAGCGTAAGGGCTATGGACGGGCAATGATTGAGCATGTCAAGCGGACATACTCGCCGCGTTTCTCGCGCCTGCGCATCTGCACGGGCGACAGTCCCTTGACGGTGCCGTTCTACCAGAGCTGTGGCCTCGCCATCGTGAGCCGCGATCCGGGCTACTTTGTGCGCGCCTACGACCATCCAATATTCGAAGCTGGCAAACAGCTGACAGACCTCGTCGAGCTCGAGTGCGCCTTATAGCCACAGCCGGATGCCTCAACAGCAGAAAAAGAACGGGGCCACCGTCCTTGAACTGCCTCCCATTTCTTGGACACGAGAAATGGGAGGCTCTTTCATGAGCGACTGTACAATGCATGACGAGGGGGCGAGACGAAGGGCCGCAGAACTGTTCGGAGAGGGGCTGGGGTACAAAGCCGTCGCCGGCCTGCTGCGAATCTCC
>CADAQM010000047.1 GCA_902790135.1 uncultured Coriobacteriaceae bacterium | reverse complement strand
GTAGGGACAGCCGACTCCATGGCCTTCCTCATGTTCCTAGAACTGCTTAGTGGCCACCTTGAAAGCTGATTCTCGCCGGCAACGAAGCCGAAGAGGCTAGAGGTCGGTGGCAACGCTGATGCGCTTTTTGACCGCTCGCCGATTCGCCGTCCCCTCGTAATGGGTGTCGTTTTGCCGGCTGGACCGATTCTTGGGAATCGGCTGGACTGCGCATGAAAACGGCCGCCCTACCAGCGGCTGCATCACTTTCTTGGGTATTCTGCATTACCCAGATCAGGGTCGGTCGGGCACAGGTGCCCCTCTCAGTTAACGCGGCGTTGACGTGTATGTGAATCCACCCCACGCGCGAGAGCAGCGAAGCGGCTCCGTGTATGTGCGACGCTCATGAAGAGAGGCAGCAAGCAGGAAGCGAAATCGGCGAGCTGGCCATCTCGTCGGCGGCCGCATGGGCCCAATCTCAGCATCCCCAGCATGCCGCATACTCATAGAAACGACTCCCCGCCGAGGAATCATCGACGGGGAGCACGAGGACGGTGGCAACCTACATCACGTTGCATTTGCCTCAGTCGTTGGGCGCGCCTACTCGCTCCGGAAGCGGAACGTGTAGCCCTCGGGGATGATGTGGGTGTACACGAAGCTGATGAGCTTCCAGCTTCCGTCGGCCTGACGATGGTAGGTCTCGGTGGCCACGAAGGGATTGATGGCCTCGTTGCCGCCCACCAGCGCCGTCAGCTCGAGCTGGCGCAGGATGATGGCAATCTCGTCGTCAATCACGCGCACGTCCACGTACTTGTCATCGCGCTTGACGGTGACGATGTGCTTCTGCGCGATGGCCTCCTCCTCGGCTCCGCGGTCCATGGTGATGCCCATGTGCACGAAGGGCGCCTTGGGGTCGCACACGCGGCGGAGCTGCTCCACATCGAGGTCAAACTGGGCCCTCCAGTACTCGTCGGAGGCAGCCAGAATCTCGGCCTTGAGCTCCTCCTGATACTTTGCCTCCTGAATGTCGAAGTCGTCGGGGATGGAAAGGTACTTCTCGTAGACGGACTCGTCGGCGCTGTAGTAGGTCTTGCCGGGCTCCGCGAGCTCGGCGATCTGGGCCATCTCGTCGTCGGTGAGGGCGAAGTCGAAGATGTCCAGGTTGTCGGCCAGGTGAGCAGGGCTCTTGGAGCCGGGGATGATGGAGTTGCCCTTCTGGATGTGCCAGCGCAGGATGACCTGCACCGGGCTCTTGCCGTACTTCTCGGCAAGCTTGGCGAACACGGGCTCCTCGCGCAGGCTCGCGTCGCCGTGGCCCAGCGGATACCATGCCTCGATCACGATGCCGTATTGGGCGAGATACTCGCGCAGCGCATCGTTGGGATGGTAGGGATGGTTCTCGACGGTCACGAGCTGGGGCTTGACCTCGGCTGCCTCGATGACCTCGGCAATCTTCTCCTCCGGGAAGTTGGAGAGGCCGAGCGCGCGGATCTTGCCCGCCTTGTAGGCCTCTTCCATGGCCTTCCAGGCAGCAAGGTAGTCGCCGCAGGGCTGGTGCAGGATGAGCATGTCGATGTAGTCGAGGCCCATGCGGGCGAGCGTCTTGTCGATGTGCTCGGCGGCGCGGGTATAGCCGGAGGGCCACAGCTTGGTGGAGACGAAGATCTGCTCGCGCGGCACGCCAGAGCGACGGATGCCGCGGGCGACGCCCGCCTCGTTGTAGTAGCCGTTGGCGGTGTCGATGTGGCGGAAGCCCGCGCGCAGGGCGTTGAGCGTGGCCATCTCGGCGTCGGCGGGGCTCATCAGGAAGGTTCCCAGACCTTCGGCCGGCATCTTGACGTCGTTGTTGAGCGTGATGTACTGCATGGTCTCCTCCTTGATTGCGGGTTTCTGCTGGTTACTACTATACGGGCGAATCTTGGTCGCCTGGCCGTCCTTTGCACTATGCGGCTATGCCGCTCGCGCATAGCAACGTGTATTCGACCACGGTCTTGGATAACATGGACGCATACCGAGGGAAGAGGGGTGAGACTGTGGAACTAGAGCAGATAAGACAGCTTACACTTGGCCTCCGCGCCGCCCCGCGGCGTGGGGTGGCCAAGTCATATGCGACCGGTCGCTCTGGGCCTCAGCCGGATCAGTCAGAGAGGTGAGTGCATGGAACTGGAACAGATGAGACAGCTCGATGCCATCGCGCGTTGCGGGAGCATCTCGGCGGCGGCCGAGGAGCTGCACCTCTCGCAGCCCGCGCTCTCGCGCTCCATCAGGCGCCTCGAGCGCGAACTGGGGCAGGAGCTCTTCGACCGCACACACAACTCGGCCACGCTCAACGACGCCGGACATCTGGCCGTCGACCACGCCCGCAGTCTGTTGCGCGACGAGCGCATGATGCTCGACGCCTTTGCCGACCTCGCACGCCGCCAGCGCACGCTGCTCGTGGGCACGGTGGCGCCGGCGCCCGTCTGGCACCTCACGGCCCTCACGGTCGAGCGCTTCCCGGGCACGCTTCTCAACCCGGTAACGCTGCCCGAGGACGAGGTGGAGCGGCGCCTAATGAACCGCTCGGTAGACCTTGCCATCACCTTGCGGCCCATGATCCTGCCCACCATGCGCTCGACGCAGATCATGGTCGAGGACCTCTGCGCGTTCCTTCCGGCAAACCACCCTCTTGCCAAACGCGACAGCATCTCCTTTGCCGACCTTGACGGCGAGTCGCTGTTGGTGCTCTCCGAGGCGGGCTTCTGGATAGAGGTCCTTCGTCGCTGTGCGCCGCACTCCCAGATTGTGGAGCAGGCCGACCGCACGGTGTTTGCCCAACTGGACCGCACGACGGAGCTCATCAGCTTTGTCACCAACCATACGAGCGGAGCGCGGGCAGGCCACGGACGCGTGCCAGTCCCCATCAGCGATGCCGACGCGCACGCCACCTTCTATCTGTCCACGCTGACCGACGTCCCCGTGCGCGTGGGCGAAATCTACGAGTGGGTGGTACAGCAGCAGAATTAGGGCGTTTGTCCTGCGTTTTTCTCCCAGAAGGCCACCGCGCGGTCGAGCCAGCCCTCGGCCACGGTGCCCGTACCCAGGCCAAAGCCGTGGGACAGGCCCCGGAAGACCTCGATCCTGGCGTCTGTGCCGTTGGCCTGGATTCCCCTGATGCGTGCCTGCATGGTGCGATAGTCCGCAATCCAGTCCGACGTGCCCACGGCACTGTAGGTGGGCGGCTCGGCACCCGTCACCTCGGAGAGGCCTGTGTAGTTGACGACGCATGCTGCGGGGCGCGGATAGGGGCGCTCGCCAAACGACGCCGTGCCATAGGTGCCCAACCAGGCCGCCATGCGCGCTCCGGCAGATCCTCCCCACAGCGAGTAGCCTTCCATCGATACGCCCAGCTCATCCGCATGCTCGTGCAGGTGGGCGATGGCGCGGGCGAGGTCCTGGCAGGCCGTCTGCGCGCCGGGGCGGTAGACGAGTGCAAAGGCGTTGTAGCCGCGCCGCGCCAGCTCCAGGCAGTGGGGAAAGCTGTCGTGCATCGCGCCGACGTAGGAGAAGCCCCCGCCCGCGTTGACGATGGCCGTACGGGCGCCCGCGTCGCCTCGGAAGAAGAACAGGCCCGTGTCGGCCTTGGCGGGGTCGGCCGCCTTCTCGGCGTCGGAGTAGATGTCGATGAAGACCGTCTCCCCTGCCGCAGTACGGTCATGCAGGTAGTTGCAGACGTCGACGGTCATGGCGGGGTCGACGCCGTTGTACCAGGTAAGCGAGAGGCTGCCAAGCGTAGAGCCGCTCATGTAGGCCCACTGGACGGGAAAGATGAGTCTTCCCCAGCTGCCAAAGACTGGGTCGTTGGCAACGTCCGCAATGGGGGTGCTCAGGCTGTACGGTTGCGTCATCATTACTTTGCCACGTCGATCTGACCCTTGATGCGATCGAGCAGGAACTGCACGGTGTCGAGGTTGTGGTGGTCGAGGATGATGGACTTGCCACCGTCGAGGCCGCGGATCTGCTCCTTGTCCTCATCGGAGAGCTCGAAGTCAAAGACGTCGTAGTTCTCTGCCATGCGGGCGGGCTTGGAGCTCTTGGGGATGACAGCAACGCCCTCGTCCATGAGGAAGCGCAGCGCGACCTGGCCGACGCCCTTGCCGTACTTCTCGCCAATCTTGGCCAGCAGCGGGTTGGTGAAGAAGCCGTTGGCGCCCTCGGCAAAGGGACCCCATGCCATGTGCTGCACGTCGAGCCGCTCCATCACGGCATGCTCGGGCCTCTCCTGCCAGAAGACGTGGGTCTCGACCTGGTTGAGCATGGGCTTGACCTCGGCGAAGGCGCAGAGGTCCATGAGCTGCTTGCTGTCGAAGTTGCTAACGCCGATGGCGCGGACCTTGCCCTCGGCGTAGGCCTCCTCCAGCGCGCGCCACGCACCGTAGACGTCGTAGTAGGCCTGGTGCAGGAGCATGAGGTCGAGGTACTCCAGGCCCAGGCGCTCGAGCGACTCGTCGATGGAGCGCCTGGCGTCCTCGTAGCGATAGTTGGAGACCCAGATCTTGGAGACGATGAAGAGCTCGTCGCGGGCAACGCCGCTCCTGGCGATGGCGGCACCGACGCCCTCCTCGTTGCCGTAGGACTGGGCGGTGTCGATGAGGCGGTAGCCGGCCTTGATGGCCTCGGAGACGCACTCCTCGGTCTCTGCGTTGCCGATCTGGAAGACGCCGTAGCCGAGCATGGGCATCTGGACGCCGTTCGAGAGGGTGGTGTACTCCATGGTGCGCTCCTTATTACGCGGTTTTCGTTACCACCATCATGCGCGAGCGCTAGGCTCGTATCCAATGCCCGCTCGTCAGGCCAGTATGCACCAGACGCATGCATGGACATCTGGGAAGGATGACACCACCAACGAGGAGACCAGGGCTTTCCCCGCCTCCCTAACAGCCCGGTCGTTCGCCGGCTTGTCGCTCCCAGAACGCCGCCGCATTGCCCAGCCAGCCCTCGGCCACGGTGCCCACGCCCAGGCCGAAGCCGTGCGGCAGACCGTCGAAGACCTCGATCATGGCGTCGGTGCCTTGCGCCTTGATGGCCCTGATGCGCCGGTCCATAGTGCGCCAGCTGGCAATGCCATCGCGCGTGCCAACGCAGTTGTAGGTGGGCGGCTCGTTGCCGTAGACCTCCGAGAGGCCGGTGTACTGCATGATCACGGCCGCGGGGCGCGGATACTCCCGCTCGCCGAAGGCCTCGGTGCCGTGGCTGCCCAGCCATGCTGCCATGCGCGCACCAGCCGACCCTCCCCAGAGCGAGTAGCCGTCCATCGTCACGCCCAGCTCGTCCTCGTGCAGGCGATTGACCACGTCCACCGTAGTCTGCGTGTTCAGGCGCATATACCAGTTGTAGCCCAGATCTCCCAGCACGTCGCCGCTCCAGTACCAGCTATCCACCGGAAAAAGCAGCCTACCTGCCTTCCCGAGCACGGGGTCACGAATCACTTCCGTCACGTGCGTACGAGCTGTAACCATGCTTGTCGCCTTCCGCGTCAAGCTAACTCTGAGAGGAAGCGGAACTAGTAGTTGTCGGGCAGGATGTAAGCGCACACAAAGCTGACGAGCTTCCAGCTGCCGACCGCCAGCGCAGTCAGCTCGATTTGGCGCGCCACGATCACCATCTCGTCGTCGGCGGGGCTCACTTCTCCGCGCCGGCCTTGCGCAACGCGTTCACGCAAAGGGCGTACTCCCCCACCAGTATGCGCTCGTGGTAGTCGCACACGTGCACCAACTCGGGCACGGTGCCCTCGGGGAGGATCTTGGCAAGCTCGTCGTGCAGCTCGTCCATGTCGGGCAGCTGGTCCACCGCCACGTAGACGACTTCGGGCGAGGTCGCCGTAATCGCACACAGGAGCTCGACGACAACGATACGCAGCATTCCTTCGGATGACCAGACAATGCTTCGCAGGTAATCTCGTTTGTCGAATTCACCCGTGAGGTGGTTGATGAGGTAGCCAAGCTCTCCGGCCAAGCCATGGCTGCCACGTACGAGCCGGCCGTCTATAACGAGCCCCTGGCCTCCCACGGTGTAGCCGGTGGGCTGGCGTTGCAGCAAGACGTTCTCGTATTTGTCCTGGCTCACGTAGCAGCCCACGGCAGCAGCGTTGGCGTTGTTGTCCACGAATATGGGAACTCCCAGCTTCTCGGAAAGCTTGGCGAAGTCGGGCATGCCGACATCCATCGTGACCATGTGCACCGTGGAGCCATCCACGACGCCCGGCAGGGCGAGCCCGATGGCGTCGAGGCCGCAGATGTCGACACCTTGCAGGTGCACCGTAGCCAGCACGTCCTTCACGTCGCAATAGCTCCGCCCCGGCTTCTCCACGCGACCATTAAGCACAACCTCGCCATGGTCGTACACGCGATAGCTGTAGAGGGAGTCTTTGGTGCCATAGACAGCGCTAATTACCAGGATGCGCTGATCGTTATCGAGTCTGCGCACGATGCGCGTGTCGGCCTGCTCCATGCGGGCTGCCAGCGCGTTCTCGCTCATCGCGTTGAGGAGCATCCGCAGGGCGGTACCAGCGTCGTAGGAGCCGAATACCGCGCCAGGAATCTCGAAGACCACGAGGTCGGGGTGGCGCGCCACCATCTCGTCGCGTCTCATGTGTACCTGCGGCGCCAGCATCACGGCCTCATAGTCGCCCGCCACCTCGAGCGCCTGCACGATGGGCTTGGCCTCGAACTCGTAATCCAGCGAGAGCGTGGCCGCCACCTCGGCGAGCTTCCTGGCAAAGAAGCTCGTGGTGAGACCAGAGGTGCAGGAGAGCAGGATGCGCGTGGCGCGCTGTGCCGACAGTTGCGAGAGTGTGTCGGTCAGCTCGTCGAAGAGCTGCTGGGCATGGGCGAGGTCGTCCATCTCGAAGTGCAGGAAGAAGGTGGGGTTGTCCGGATCGTCCGCCGGGATGATGTTGAGCTCCACAATCTCAGGCGCGCCAGGATCCAGCTCGTAGAAGTTGACGTTGGCCGTGGCCTTCTCGGTGATGATCCGCACGTGCTCGTCGTCGGGGCTCTCCACCGTGCATCCCTCGACCACATGGCTCAGCGCGGCAGCGCGAGTGAGAATCCAAGAGCGGAAGTCGTTGGCGAGGCTGGTCATGGCGGCTCCTTTGGGTTGGGTATGCCCCTATTTTATCTTGCAGGGAGAAGGCTGCCGGTGGCACATCCGCTGGCGGCCTCAACTGCATCACTAGGGACAAGTCTGAAGGCGCGGGACGAATCATTCTGGGGCCCGATCACAACCAGCCGTCTCTCACGGCAACACCCACTCCTCCAGACGATTCCCGGTTACAGGGCCATGCCCATATCGACAATCGCCCTGAGCGCAGGATCCTCGTCGGGCATGCCGGTGTAGCCCAGCACGCAGATGCCCACGACGTCGAAGCGATCGGAGATGGCCTCAAGCGCCTGGATAAAGCGCTCCTTGCGCGGTGCTCCATGCCGAGCAGCTCCTGTCCGACCAGGTAAACGACATGCACGGCCTGCAGGACGGGCTTGTCAGGATAGGAACCTTCGCCAGTGCTTCCGCGCAGTGGCTCCCGGGGATGATCCGTGCGTTCCTTGAGTGCGTGACGAGGTTTGCTACCGAGGGCTAGGACGACAAGGCCATCCCTTGTGAGCGCTTCCCGCCCTCACATTCAACGAGCGAGTCGCCCACAGGATGAAAACAGGAGAGGCGGCCGATCTGTCACGTCCGCCCTCAGGTGGTACCTCCCGCAGTGGGGGCAGCGGAAGAGGTGGCCCGTGAATCAGCCGTTCTCACCATGTCCTGACGCGCACCCTCAGGCTGACAGGCTCTTCCCAGCGTCCTCTCCAATGCTCTGCTCAGTCTTCTCACCCGCCATCTCCTCGGATTCTGCGACAAAGATGCCCGCGATGGAACAGAACAGTATCGTGACCAAGGGGATTCGAGGGCTGAGCAGCGGCTCCATCATACCGTAGAGCAAAACAGCCACGAGAAGAAAGGAGAGGATGCTCATGGGCTTTGTGCCGCAGCCAGCCTCATGACGCATGCAGGCGGGCATCCTTCGCAGGAGCAAAAGCGTCAGTACGAGGTACAGTACTAATCCAGGCAGGCCGGCACAAACAAGCTGTTGGAAGTAGACATTGTGCATGTGCGGGTAGGTCATACTGCTCCCATATTCTCGCACAACATGCTCGTTAATGGCCTGCATCTCAATGTCTGGGGGGCTCCCCAAAAGCAGCATTCTCGGATTGTCACGCAGGGTGGGAATAATCGCTGCCCAGATGTAAGTGCGTCCCGAGAGTTTGACGATGCCCCACCACGAGTTGTGACCGAGTGGGTGTACCTCTTTCTCGTGATCCTGAGTCAAAGCGAACGCAGACGTCTCGCCCGAGTCATCTGAGACGAACGTATCGTCGACCGACACAGTATGCGAACTGCCATCCACCCGAGTGGAAGCTTGCTCCACTGCCCGTTCGAACAACGTATCGGCAAACTGATTGCTGCCAAGTATCACCACGGCCATGCATACGAACAGGAAGATCCCACGAAGAGCGTAGCGGCTCACGAGCCTGCCGGCCTTAGGGGCTGCCATATGACGTGCGTGGTTGTTCGGTTGCCCCTTAACCCAGCAGGCGCCGACGCAGGCGACAGTCACGCTCAGAAGGAGTGCAAGCCCAACCATAGCGGACCGGCAGTCCTGCAAGGCCATAGCCATACATGAGAGAGGGATGTAGAAGGCCGCCACGGCACGCCAAAGGGACCTCTGTCCGCGGCTCCTGCAACCGACGCAACGGTTGATTAGCAACCCCACCGCCACAAGAAAATAGGGAGCCGTGACATTGCGATTGATGTCGAAGAACGTAATGTAGAGGTCACGGGCAGCGCCATTTTCCGGCAATATCGTGATCCACTCGAAGCCTCGTGCGTATGCGCCCTGCACCACCGTCACAAGGCCGGCAAGGCTCCACACCGTCGTTGCCCCGACGATTTCCAGCATCATCGATGTGAGAAGGCGCTGACGCCAAGCGCCCGTGAGGCTGATTCCCGTAGCGAAGATCAGAAACATGAAGAGGGCAAAGAGGACCAAATCGTTGAAGTGCGATGACACTGACACGCCTAGCAGGAAACGCGATACGAGCATCCAGACAGCATTGGCGAGGAACACCCAGAACTCAGGCGGCTTCACTTTGGGCACACTCCCAAGCAGCGCGAGCGCGTGAATCCCCTCCACAAGAAGGAGGGACAGCTCGAACGCGCGCGCAACGGCTTCTCCGTCGCCCTCTACAGACAGTCCGACTGCCTTGCTGAACACGATGGGAACCAGCAGGTAATAGGCGACATAGTAGAGGACGCATGCGACCTTGACCGCAGAGAGGAACTCATCGGCCCTTGAGCGATCGGCAAGCAGTGAGGTGGCTCTATTGACACGTGCACGCGCACCCAAGGCCTCCGGCGCCTTGTACTGCATCCGCCCATCCCCTCTCTGCGCGTCGGCACCGCCGTGTGGTCGAGCGGTATGAGCCGTACGCAATGCGAACCAGACACTCGGAGGCGTGGCCTTTGCCAAGACGCCTCGAATAACGCCACGGAGCCCACCCCAGATGACTGTGAGCACACGCTCTTACCGCAAGAAGTCAGTAAGGAAGAGTCCGCTGGTGTTTCTTTTGCGTGTTGATTGTAGCATTACGCCTTGCACGGTACTCCGTAGTTCGCAGGGTTCCGATTTGGCGACACCCTACGGCTTCCTCAGCCACGTAGTGCTGTGAAAACCCGCTGCCTTGTCGTCAGAAATCGCGTCGCACCAGAGGAGCACCTACCTTCTTGGCGGCCACGAGCCTGGAATGGTGGAAGGCGTTGGTGAAACGTATGCCGCGCTCCTCGCAGTATTGCGTGAAGTCGGCCTTCATCTCCAGCCAGTACGATTCGTCGCCCTTCGTGAATATCTGCCAGTAGAGCTCGTCAAGCTCGGGGTGCGTCTCGTGGACGCAGGACATGACGTCGGCCTTGTTGCCTCCGCGCAGGTTGAGGTTCTCGAACCAATACTCGTCGACCACGTCGCGCGTGGCCTCGACGATCTGGCGCCAGTCGGTAATGCCTGGAAAGATGGGCGACATGACGTCCCGCACGCCAGGACCAGAAGTATGTAGACCAGGGCTGCCAATGGTGAGAATACCCGCGCCCTTGTCGTAGAACGGCTGATAGAGGAGGTTGACGAAGAAGCCATGCATCAGGTAAAGCTCCAGTGTCAGGCCGCCATAGAAGCCCAGCAGACGGCTAGTCACCCTCCCGCGCAGGGAATATAGAAGCAGGCCCCATGCGCATCCCACACTCAAGCAGCAGCCTCACATCCCTAGCATGGTGACCACGACGTTCAGCGCGCCGCAGCCAAGCATGACCGGCAAGGGGCTCAGCTTCTTCCAGTGCATGAGGTAGAATGCCGCGCACATGACCGCCATGACGTACGCCGTGCGCACGACC
>CADAQM010000046.1 GCA_902790135.1 uncultured Coriobacteriaceae bacterium | reverse complement strand
GGCGCGGTCGACGATGGCGTCGAAGCCAGGCTTGAGGAGCTTGCGCGGGTCGTAGTTCTTGCCCTTCTTGGCCTCGCCGGACTCGACGAACGCCCACGTAGCCTTGGCCATGGCGACCTGGAGGTCGGTGTTGACGTTGATCTTGGCGATGCCGTTGTTGATGGCCTCCTGGACCATGGGGGTCGGGATGCCAGTGCCGCCGTGGAGAACGAGCGGCAGGTCGCCGGTCAGAGCCTTGATCTCGGCGAGACGGTCCATGGAGAGGCCGGCCCAGTCATCGGGATACAGGCCGTGGATGTTGCCGATGCCGCAGGCGAGGAAGTCAACGCCGAGGTCGGCGATGGCCTTGCACTCCTGGGGGTCAGCGAGCTCGCCAGCGGAGGCGACGCCGTCCTCGACGCCACCGATGCCGCCGACCTCAGCCTCGACGGAGATGCCCTTGCCGTGGCAGATCTTCACGATCTCGGCGGTGCGCTCGAGGTTCATCTCGAAGGTGGGCTCATGGGAGCCGTCATACATGATGGAGGTGAAGCCAGCGTCGATGGCCTTGAAGCAGTCCTCATAGGAGCCGTGATCGAGGTGCATGGCAACAGGAACGGTGATGTTCATGTAGTCAACGAGGTCGGCGACGACGTCGCGGACGACCTTGAAGCCCATCTGCCACTTGGCGGCACCAGCGGTGCACTGGATGATGACGGGAGCCTGGAGCTCTTCGGCGGCCTGGAGGATGGAGCGGGTCCACTCGAGGTCGTTGGTGTTGAAGGCGGCGATGCCATAATGGCCCTTGACGGCGGCGTCGAGCATGTACTTAGCGTTAACAAGCATGTGGTACCTCCAATTTGTTGGACTTCCAAACTGTGTCAATAATACCGCGAGCATAGTAATGCGAAGCGCGCAAGCTCTGCCAGTATGCGCTTTTTTGGGTGAGCGTAACTTTTGAGGGCTGACAGGCACAAAGGGGTATAAGGTACGTCGCTTGAAGATTGGTTCGCTCGGAAAGGAATCGATTTGACTCAGCGACAGAAGCACGCCGTTCAACCTGCCACCCAGGAGAGGCAGGAAGGCGCGCCTAAGAAGAAGGGCGTTCTCTCGCAGCTGTCCATGCCTGCTGTGCTGGCTGCCATTCTCACCTCAATGACCTCGTTCATGCTCTCGTCCAAGCTGGGACTTGCTGGTTCGCTCATCGGCGCAGCCCTGGTTTCGGCCGTGTCCACAATCGCATCGCAGCTCTACAACGCCATGATCAACAGCTCGGTTGACAAGATTCACGACCTGTCCGACCAGGTGCAGGGCAAGGTGTTCGACCACCTTGATGCAGAGGCGCTTCCCACAGTCCCCCGCGTGCATCACAACGCCGCGCCGGTCCTGCGCAGGAGTTTTGCCGTCGCCATGGTAGCTGCCCTGCTGGCACTTGCCGCCTACAGCACGGCTGTGGATGTTGCCACGCAGGGTCAGGGCATCGGGCCCACCCTCACAGTGCAGACACAGCAGTCGGTCGAGGAGCAGGACGCTGCCGAGACTGACAAGGTCGAGAAGACCGAGGAGGAGACTGCAGACGACGCAGCTACCGAGCAGGAGGCTACGGACGCAACTGACGAGGCAAAGGCTGACGAGGTGGCTGCCGATGCCACGCCCGCAGACGGGCTCCTCTCAGATGCGGGCATCAGCCAGGATGCGGAGACAACCCAGGACAGCGCTACCGACACCGAGCAGGTCGCAGGCAGCTCCTCCGAGGCGGCCGCGACGGAGGAACCTTCCAGCAGCAGCACCGCCATCGCAAAGGAAGACACTGGCGCAAGCGCACCGTCCGCTGGCACGACCGTCTAGGGACAACGGATCCAAGCCGACCATTGTAGGCGGTTCCTTTTGGCTGATACCGTGTTTGCGTAACGAGAGGGGCAGAATCGTACAAGCAATACCGTTAGTGTGTAACGCGGGGGTGCAAACGATTCGCACCCATCACCAACCAACTGAGCTGACCTGCGTTTTTGTTCCCTGACAATCACCTCACATGGCCAGCGTACGGATTGCATTACACACTAACGGGATAAGTTGCATGAATCGCGACCCAACGCTACGAAAACCGAACTCTGCGCCATTGGGGACGGTTCCTTTTGGTTTGAATTGCGGTTTGGGGAGTATCCCCAAACCGCAAACAATCCCCACGATGGAAAAGAGGGGTGTTGACGCAGGTCAACACCCCTCCCTCTGATACACAGCAGCTCTAAGGCGACCAAGCCACCAAACAAGCTCCTAGTCGAACATCAGCTGGTCGAAGGTATAGAAGCCACGCTCACGGCTCAGCAGGCGCTTGGCCGCTGCCACCGCACCGTTGACGAAGATCTGGCGGCTCGTGGCACGATGCGTGAGGCAGATCTCCTCGTCGGGACCAAAGAAGTGCACCTCATGCGTACCAGCGACGGTGCCGCCGCGCACGGCGTGCATGCCGATCTCGCGCTTGGTGCGCGCACCGACCATGCCCACGCGGCCGTTCACCACGGGACGGTCGCCATCCGCGTCGATGGCCTTGCGCAGCATCTCCGCAGTACCGGAGGGGGCATCCGCCTTCTGGTTGTGATGCGTCTCGATAATCTCCGCGTCCCAATCGGCGCACGCGGCAGCGACAAGCTCGGTCGCATGGCGCAGAGCCGCAACGCCCAGCGAGTAGTTGCCACTCCAGATGACTGGTGCGACCTCGCCGAGTGCACGCAGGCTCTCCTGCTCCTCGTCGCTGAAGCCCGTCGTGCCGGACACGAGCGCGGCCCCCGTGCGACGCACGTAGGCAAGTACGTGCGAGAGTGCGGCCTTGTTGGAGAAGTCGATGGCGAGGTCTGCCTCGGGGGCGGACTCGTCCAGCTCGTCGATGTTGTCGATGTCGTAGGTGCCCAGGACCACAAAACCGCCGTCGGCGACAAGGGCCTCGTCGATGAGCTTGCCCATGCGGCCACCGCCAATGAGCACCACCTTCGTCAGCTCGTTAGTCAATGAGACCAACTCCCCTCATGGCGTTGTAGAGACGCTCGCGGCTGGCGTCAGCCATGGGCCACAGCGGCTGGCGATACGCCTCGGTGATGAGACCCATCTTTGCCATGGCGGCCTTCACCGGAATGGGGTTGACCTCGCAGAACAGCGAGTGGATGAGCTCGAGCTCGTCGAGCTGAATGCGCAGGGCCGTCTGGTAGTCGTTGGCCAGGTAGCTGGCGACCATGTCGTGCACCTGCTGCGGGCGGATGTTGGCCCACACGCTGATGACGCCAGAGCCGCCGAGCGACAGGATGGGCACCACCATGTCGTCGTTGCCCGAATACATGCGGAAGTCATCGGAGAGGTACTTGGCCACGGTGGTGGCGTAGCTGATGGAGCCGGAAGCCTCCTTGATGCCCATCACCTTGGGGTGCTCGCACAGGCGCGCCACGTTGCGCTCGGAGATGGAGCAGCCGGTGCGACCAGGGATGTTGTACAGGATGGAGGGAATCTCCATCTGGTCGAGGACGGTCGTGAAGTGACGATAGATGCCCTCCTCGTTGGACTTGTTGTAGTACGGGGTGATGAGCAGCAGGGCGTCACAGCCGATCATCTGCAGGCTCTTGGCCTTGTTGAGTGACTCCATCGTGGAGTTGGAGCCCGCGCCACCGATGATGGGGATGGCGCCATTCACGCGATTGACCACGTGCTGGGCCACGGCTACGTCCTCGGCGTCGGTCATCGTCGAGCTCTCGCCCGTGGTGCCCAGCACCAGGATGCCGTCGGTGCCGTTCTCGAGGTTGAAGTCGACGATACGGTCGAGCGCGTCGAAGTCGATGTCACCGTTCTCCTTGAACGGGGTGACCAAGGCGACGATCGATCCGGTCAGGTTGTTGACGCTTGCCATAATTTGTTCCTCTCATTAGAACCGAATAGTTGGTGTTGCCCCGCAGGGTGCGCCCCTCATGGACGCACGCGCTTGGAACGCTCCCCCGCAGGCAGCACTCTCGGCAGAGCTAAGCGCACACGAGGACCCAAAGCCCTCGGACATGCTTCATTTGGATATAGGCTCATCAGTGCCACGATGCCTCCCGACCATGCCCTCTGCTGCGGTACGCTCCCGCTGCGATGGCTCGCGTCGAGATAGCGCACCTGCCGGCAGCCAGCCAACAGACAGTCCTGCAGGTGTTTCCCGCAGGCCCACCCCCCACATGTGCCCATGCAGGGAGTTCGGCGGATTAAGCCTCCTTGCACGCTCCTACGCCTGCCGACTTGCGTGCAAATCATCATTTCCGCGCCTCTATCGTGGTTCTCAGTGTATGCCAGCGCCACAGGATGCACGGGCTTGCGTAACACGATGGATAAAATGCAAGCCGACGAATGGCAGATGCGGCTTGCGAGCGGTGTTTTGTGCGATAAGACGCCCCTCGCCTACCCCATCGAAATGATGGCGTACTCCGCCAGGCCGTACACGAGCTCGACCGCCAGAAGCGCCAGGGCAAGCGACTTGGGTCGTGCGGCAAGCAGGCCCACAAACTCGCGCAGAAACGCGTTCGGCCAGAAGTAGAGCTTGGTGGGAGCCGCGATTCCCTCTGCCACGATCCCCGCGTCGTGCGCGTAGGTGTAGCTGCGGAACACGTGGTAGTTGGTGGTGGAGAAGGCGATGCGCGCCTCGGAGGGATCCACGCCTGACGCCTCGATGACCCTTGCCGAAAGGGCAAAGTTCTCGCGCGTGTTGGTGGAGGCATCCTCCTTGATGATGCGCGCCTCGTCCACGCCCTGCTCGACAAGGTAGCGCCGCATCGACTCAGCCTCAGCCCAGCGCTCGTCGGCACCCTTGCCACCGCTCGGTACGAAGACCGGGGCGGCCTCCCCTGCCGCCACCTGGGCGTCGGCAAACCTGCGCGCTGCATCGACACGACCCGCCAGAAGCGGGGTCGGCGAGCCATCGGGCCTGAGCGCGCAGCCAAGGATCAGGATGAAGTCACGTGGCTTGGAGGGCACGTGATGCGCGGCAAGCCAACTGCAGAGCGACGCGCCCGCAAGGACGCAGATGCCAAACGAGATGGCAGCCGCAAAGAACGAGTTGAGCAAGAGCGACATGACGAGGGCATAATAGCCCTCAAAGTCAAGGCCGGAGGCAAACCGGAGGGCAAGGCAGGCCACTGCCCACGCGATGCTCGCGACAATTCCCAAGAGGTTGGTCGGTCGCAGGCCCTCGTGGCGCACCAACGCGAGGTTGCTCAGGCTCACCAGCACGGCCGCCACCGCCATGGGCGCGAGCAGCAGCCACACAAAGCGGTCCGCGATGAGGAGGATCCGGTACGAGAGGTCCATGAAGTCGTGCGCCTGACCCGAGGTCATGATCTGCAGAAAGATGACCGCCTGGACGCCGCAGAAGAGTGCCGCACTCGCATTGGCTGCCATCTCATGGCCGTACCACGAGCGCCTGAGAAGCCAGACGACGTTCCACGCACAGACGAGAAAGGCCACGCTGAAGCAGATCGCGAGGCTCCAGCCCACATACTCCCAGCCTGAGAAGCTAATCTGGTCAGCCACGATCACTTTACCTGGCTTGACCGACACGGTAAACATCATGCCCGAGTCCTCGGCATTCACCAGACAGACGCCATCGGCCACCTCGTCGGCCACAATCTCGGCCACAGGGACATCGCCCTCATAGCTCACGCTGGCAACATGGGCCATGGTCGGCGGGTCAATCTGGAAGCTCTCCTTAGTGAGGGTTGTGCCGGCAAAGCCGTCCATGCGGTACCGGTAGGTATGGCCAGCCGTGCGAATGTGCAGGACGCATGCCAAAAGGCAGGCGACGACCGTCACTGCGAGCAGGGCAAAGCGCTTGCGCGCGACCGTTATGTCGACCATCGGTGGTCACCTCCGGCTGTGGGCACATGAATGGCAAACTCCCGCGAGTCTCGGAACCTCGCGGGAGTTCATTATAGGCCATAAGCCCTGGTCGCCTGTCTTATAGGGGTGCGGCCGTGTGCGTCGCGCATGGCGCCATGCGACGCGTCAGCCCAGGAGCTCCAGAACCCTGCGTTTGATGGCAACGTACTCGGGTGTGAGCGCGAAGTCGTCCACATCGGAGGAGGCAAGCGCCTCGGCGCGCGGGACCTTAACCTCACCAGCAAGCGTCGTGGGCACGCCGCCACGGGGATTGCCCTCAAGCACGTAGATGCGGTCCGCCATGGTCACCGCCTCGTCCACGTCGTGGGTGATGACCACCGAGGCCATACCGAGCTCGGAAGCCATCGAGCAGTACCACGAGCGCAGGTCGACGCGCGTGATGGCATCGAGCGCCGAGAAGGGCTCGTCGAGCAGGGCGACGTCGTTTCCCATGAGATAGGTGCGCAGGAACGCCGCGCGCTGGCGCATGCCTCCAGAGAGCTGCGCGGGCCACTGTCGCTCAGTGCCCTCTAGACCAAAGCGCTCGAACAGGGGTGCCGCCTTGGCGCGCGCCTCCTGCTTGGGAGTGCCAGCGATCACGAGTGGCAGGCACACATTGTCAATTATGCGCTTGGAAGGGATGAGCAGATCCTTCTGCAGCATGTAGGAGACGCGACCAGGTACGCCGCTCACGTCAGTGCCATGCAGCAGAACCTGGCCCTCGAGGGGCTTGGTCAGACCGGAGAGTGCATGCAGGATGGTGGTCTTACCGCAGCCGGAGCGGCCCACGATGCAGACAACCTCGCCTGATGCAACTGTGAGGCTGATGTCGCGCACGACGATGCTTCTGCCGCCATCCCAGCTCAGCGTGAGGGAGCGTGCCTCCAGGGCAGGGGCGTTCGAGGGGGAAGCCACTATGCCTCCAGATAGTCCATGGTCCAGCCCGCGTTGACGTCAAGCGGGGTCTCCACCAGTTTGTTGTCGTTCAGCCACTGGAAGAACGCCGCCCAGCGGTCCGCCTCGATGATGCCCCAGCTAGCGGCGTCGGACTGGTACTCCCCCGCCAGGAAGGCCGCGCTCTGGCCGACCAGCGCCGTGTCGAGCTCGGGGACGGCCTCGCACAGGATTGCGGCCGCGCCGTCGGGATCCTCGATAGCGTACTCATAGCCACGCTTTGCCGCGCGCAGGAAGGCCTTGACCACGTCAGGGTTGCTCTCGCAGAAGTCGGTGTTTGCCGCGAGGACTGGCGTGTAGTAGTCAAAGACGTCGTCGATGGAGATGAAGCTGAAGTAGTTGACCGGATAGTCCTGCACGGTAGCGTTCTGAACGGCCCATCCCTCGTAGACCCAGACGGTGTCGAAGAGGTCGGCCTTGAAGCCGCTGATCTCGTCGTCGACGGTGTAGGGCACGAGCTTCACCTTGGAGAAGTCGCCGCCGTCCTTCTCGACCACCTGCTTGACGGTGGCCTGCTCGACGGGCATCTCCCACGTGGCATAGCGCAGGCCCTCCATGCCCTTGGCAGAGGTCACGCCCAGCTCCTTGGGACTCATAATGCCCGACGTGTTGTGCTGGATGACGGCGGCGACAGCAACGAGCTTAGTGTTGCCACCTGCATAGGAGTTGGCGATGTAGTCCTGGTAGCTCACGCCAAGCTGCGCCTGGCCGGTGCCGATCATGGCCTCGGCGGTGTCCTCGGCAGGCTGAACGATGGTGACCTCGAGCCCCTCCTCGGCAAAGAAGCCCTGGCTCTGGGCCACGTAGATGCCCGTGTGGTTGGTATTGGGCGTGTAGTCGAGGCAGAAGGTGATGGGTGTGAGCTCGCCCTGATCGGCGGAGCCCGAGCCAGCATCGGACGAGCCGCCACACGCGGCAAGCGCGGCGGTTGCGGCAGCGGCAGATGCGGCAGCGAAGGAGCGGCGGGTGAGGTTGGCGGTCATGGGATGGTTCCTTTCGTGGTGAGGGGTAGCGGGGCTTACTCGTCCTCTGCCTGCTTCCAGGGCATGCAGACGCGCTGGAGCAGGTCGACGAGGTACATGAGGGCAAGGGAGAGCACGGAGATGAGGATGATGACGGCAAACATGCGGTCGTAGGCAAACGACTTGCGGACACGCGTCATGTAGACGCCGAGACCGGAGAAGCCGCCGAGCCACTCGGAGATGACCGCGCCGACGATGGCGTAGGTCGCGCTGATGCGCAGGCCGCTGAAGAGCTGGTCGAGGGCGCCAGGCAGCTTGACCTGCGTGAATATTTGCAGGTCAGAGGCACCCATCGTGCGCATGAGGTCGATCATGTCGGGGTCGGTCGCCTTGAAGCCGGAGACCAGCGACACCGCGACGGGGAAGAACGTCGTCAGCACGATGAGGATGACCTTCGGGGCGAGACCGTAGCCAAACCACAGCACCAGAAGCGGCGCGATGGCCACCGTGGGGATGGTCTGCGAGATGGTGATGAGCGGGTCGAGGGCCAGGTAGATGGTCTCGAAGCGGTCCATGAGGACTGCGGCGACAAAGCCCACGGCCACGCCGATGACGAGGCCGAGCGCAGATTCGACAAGCGTTGTGCCCGCATGGCCTGCGAGAAGCGATGAGTCACCCACGAGAGCGGCTACGACCTGCGTGGGGCTCGGCAGCAAAAAGTTGGGCACGACGCCCAAGCGTACGACCGCCTCCCAGACCACCAGCAGCACGGTCACGGTGATAGCGGGAACGGCGATGCGTCGCGCATGCGAAGGTCCGGAGCTGAAGTTAGCACGCGAGGTACCGGTCGGCGTGGGGTTTGAGGTCTCGGCAGGAGTTGCCATGGGAGCTCCACTATGCGACCGCGGATGGCGAGGCGGGGGCGAACTCGGAGTCGGTCTCGTGGTACTTGCCGATCTTGTGCTCGGTCGACATGACGTCGTCGTTGGGACGGAAGTCGATCTTTGCGTAGGTCATCATCGAGTTGCAACCGGCCTTTGCACCAACGAGCTGGCAGTTCTTGAGGATCTCCATGCAGAGGTCGTAGCTTCCCTCGATGGTGGTCTCAAAGGGCCCGACGTAGTAGTCGACACCCGTGGAATCGATGTAGGCGATGACCTCGTCGACGATGCGGCAGGTCTCCTCGTCGGAGGTGGAGTCCATGGGCAGGTATTGGATCGCGATGGCACAGTTCATACGCGCGCTCCTCTCTGCGGCCTGCGGCCGCTACTTGGGAGCGGGACAAAAAACGAGGTCCCGCTCATGTGGGGACCTCGCATCTGCGTCCGTGTGTGGTCCCTACGCTGGCATTACCCAGATCAGGGTCGGTCGGGCACAGGTGCCCCTCTCAGCCTGCCTCGCCGCAAGCTCCCGTCTCGGATGCCATTGTAGCGCAAGGGGCGCATGGCGCAACCGGCACGTATGACATCGTGTCATGGGTGGACCCGCACCCAATCCAGCAGGCGGCAATCCCAAGAGCTTCCACGTGCTTCACCGCTGAGCACGGGATCGAGCATCCTTGCGGCGAGCCGCTCGGCGGCATCCAGGCTCGAGAGTGCCACATCCAGCTCCGTGCCTCTCACGAGCTTCTCGAAGTTCTTCGAGTAGTGCTTCCGCCATGCCCCCGGCACGGAGAACCGCGGCGGTAGCTCAATCCCCCTCACGCGGGCTTCCAGCCTGCACCAGCGACACAGCTCGTCGCCGTCAAGGTCCTCGTTCGTCGTGTAGATAAGGAGGTCTACGAGGTCCTTCACGCGCGACGACGGCCTCCCGTCATGCGTCTCGATGATTCCGCAGAGCTTGTCGGCGATGGAGTTCACAATTGGGTAGACGCGATAGTCGAAGACGGGAACCCCCTCGACCTCGATCCTGTCCGCAGGCGTCAACAACTCAGGCTCCCCGCAGGGAATCTGGTCGACCACCAGGTCGACAGATACCAGCTGAAGCCTTCTCGCACCGAGCAGGGGCACGAACGTCACCTTGAGGCCCGACCGGTACTCGTCCTCGGCCTTTATCGGCTTCGAGCCAGCGAACTCGAAGCGCATGAAGTCCCCAAGGTCGAGAGAGGCCAGCTCCCGGAGCTCCGAGAGCGCGGCACCCAGATCATCCTCCCGCGAGAGCAGGTCGATGTCTCGCGTCGCGCGGGCGGACGGCGTCCGCGCGAGCATCGACTGTCCGCCCTTGAGGAGGAACGGCGAGTCGGGCACGCTGAAGACGCGGCAGAGCAGCCGGTGGAAGTAGAAGCCCGAGATGGCACGCCCGACGTCCATCCCCGACCTGCGCGCCGCGGCTGTCACGGCCATCCCCAGGGCCTCGGGCGTCCTATACCGCATCACCAGCCCCCTCTCCAAGCAGCAGCCTCGTCGCCACCCCGACCTTTTTCCGCCCGAACTCGCTTCCGACGAGCCCCTCGAGGCGGGTCACGTCAAGCCCACCCTCCCTCGCGCCTTCAAGCGCGTCGGCGACGAGCGACGGGTCCTCGTCGTCCAGGACGAGGTCGACGAGCGTGCGCTCCGGCCTCGTCACGGGAAGCCCCTCGGAGAAGGACACGTCCTCCTGCTCGACGCGCCTCGTGGCGAAGGTGGCACTCAGCGCGTTCGACCTCATGCGGCGTGGCGCCACGAGGCGGTAGGGTGACAGGTAGAAGTCTCCGATTCCAAGTATCGATGCGGCCGTGTGGCCTGCAACCGCAATGCCGTCCCAGAACTCGCGGCTTGCCCGCTCATGGAAGAAGAAGGCCGGCTTGGTGAGCTTCCAGACCGCGATGAGCTCGTCGAGCTCCGTCGGGGGCACGCCCGCCATGCGGTACGCGCCATGCGCGATTCTGACCAGGCTCCCCGAGGCGCACGCCTTCGCCAGGGCGTCGCGGGAGACGCCGAGCCGCTCGGCCTGGGCGGTGGTGAACACCCGCTCGGAGGCCGAGAGCTCATTGATGGCCGCCATGTTGCTCCTTCTACTCATGGCATAATTGTATCAGATATCCATACATTCGTGCCATAGTTGCTGACGTAGAGACTCCTTAGGAAAGGTTGTCGTCTGCTCCCATCGCGAGGCGATAGAGCACGCCGCACTCATCGCACTCTCCCCAGGGATCGACCGCGTCCTCGTCCGTCACCTCGAACCCGCATGACTCGTGGAGCCTCCTGGACGCCTCGTTGCCCCCGTAGATGATGCATGTCACATCGCTCGCTCCAAGCGAGCGCAGGTACTCCGTGGCATGCCGCAGCAGGAGACTGCCATAGCCCCGGCGCCGGGCGCCGGGATCAGTCTCCACAGCCTCGACGAACCAGTGGCCCCCGCCGCATGAGACCGCGCGCAAGGCGCTCCTCCACACGCCGCCATCCTCCTCGACGAGCACGAGGTGACCTTGGTCGGAGACAAAGCCCTCGAGGAACTCTCGATACGACGAGCGCATCTCCTCCTCGCTGGAGAAGCCGACCGAGAG
>CADAQM010000045.1 GCA_902790135.1 uncultured Coriobacteriaceae bacterium | reverse complement strand
CAGAGGTGGGGGGATGGACTCGTGTGGGAGGAGCTCCATAGGTCAACACCATGGAGACGAGATTGGGATTAGGCAGACACACTTTTTGTCCTATAACCCACCCCTGCCGGTCCACCATTGAATTCCAAAGCCCCAACCCCGGGGCTTTTTTTCATGTCCAGGGGAGTTGCGTCTCCCGGAGCGGACCGGTCGCGACCGGTCCGTCGCTGGGGCCGGAACCGGTCCCCGTTGCGTCCCCGGGAGCGGACCAGTGGCGACCCGTCCGTCGCTGGGGCCGGAACCGGTCCCCGTTGCGTCCCCGGGAGCGGACCAGTGGCGACCCGTCCGTCGCTGGGGCCGGAACGAGCCTCCGTTGCGGCTCTGCCAGCGGACCAGTCTCCTACCTCTGCAGCCCAGAGCGAGGGCACATCCGCACAAGTTTGATATGCGCCTCGCGTGAAGCCCTACCCAGCCTCTATACTGCTTCTTGGTACAAGCTACGGCCCGTTAGGCGGGCACAACCCAAGGAGCCTTCATGTCAGAACAAACTACGCCTGAGACGCAGGCAGCGCGCCCCGCGCAGAACAGCCCCTTCATGACCGTCCCGGCAGATCTGCACATCAAGACGCCCGAAGCTGCCTCTGCGCGCCTTGCATGGGCATCGGGAGACGAGCGCATCGACTACACCGCCTGCGCCTCCCATCTCGATGTGCGCAGCGATACCGGAGCCCTTGTGGGCCAGATGTTCTCGCTCGCTTACGTGAAGGTTGACGCAGAGGGCAAGCCTGACGCCACGCGTCCCGTCACCTTCTGCTACAACGGCGGTCCTGGCTGCGCCTCGGTGCCCATCAACTTCGGTGGCATCGGCCCGCGTCGCGTCAAGACCGATGGCGTCAACCACCTGTCCTATCCCATCGAGGTGGAGGACAATCCCCAGACGCTGCTTCGTCAGTCTGACCTCGTCTTCCTCGACGCGCTGGGCACGGGCTACTCCACGGTGGCGGAGGGCGCCGACACGTCCAAGATCTTTGGCGTCGACGGCGACGCGGACTGCTTTGCCCGCGCCATCACCACGTGGCTCGAGGAGAACGGCCGCTGGGCGTCTCCGCTCTACCTCTTTGGCGAGAGCTACGGCACCGTGCGCAACGCCGTGCTCATGCGCCTTCTCGGCGAGCGCAGCGTCAAGGTCTGTGGCGTGGTCATGCTCTCGGCCATCTTCGACTGGGTCCAGACCATCGAGGGCGAGGATCTCTATCATCTCGGCATGACGCCGACCATGGCTGCGACTGCGCAGTTCTTCGGTCGCGCCGGCGAGGGAGTCGACCCCGACCAGTGGTTCGACCAGGCCATGGACTTCACCGAGGGCGTGCTGGCCCCAGCACTCCTGCGCGGTGACCGCCTCTCGCCCGAGCGCGAGGAGCGCGTCGCGCGCCAGCTCGCCCACATCATCGGTCTGCCCGAGGCCCTGGTCCGCTCGCGCCGCCTGCGTATCACGCTCGAGGACTTCCGCCGCAATCTCCTGGCCGACGAGAACAAAGCCATCGGCCGTCTCGATATGCGCTTCGCCTCCGACGCCCCGGTGGCCGTGCAGCAGTCGTCCGACTGGTTCGCGGGCGAGGACGCTGCCGATGACGCCGTGGATGCCAGCTGGACCAATGCATTCCGCGCCTTCCTGCATGACGAGCTGGGCTACAAGAGCCCCGCGCGCTATCTCACGAGCAACTACGAGAACGTGGGCACCAAGTGGAAGTGGGAGCACCAGCAGCCGGGCTTCTCGTGGCCGAGCAGCTCTCCCAACGTGGCGTACGACATCGCGGTGGCCATGCGCCGCAATCCCCGCATGAAGGTTTGCATCATCGGCGGCCGCTACGACGCCGCCACGACCTGGTGGAACGTCGTCCACGACATGAGCTGCCAGTTCCTTTCGCCGGCGCTCAAGGAGCGTCTGGAGTGGCATCGCTATGGCTGCGGCCACATGGCCTACGTCGATGAGCCCACGCTGCTGCAGATGGGCTCCGATCTCGCGGCCTTCTACGCCAAGAAATAGCCGCGTAGACCTGCGCCTGCGCTGACAAGCCAACAAAAGGACGGGGCCGCCCCATGCGGACGACCCCGTCTTGCATGCGATGTCACTGCGCGTTATGCGTCCTCACGCACCACGGCGGCGTCGACACAGTTCTTGCGCACGCTCTCGATGCCGTTGAGGCAGCTGGTCAGCTTGGTGTAGCCCTCGCTGGCGGCGATGTTCTGACCGTTCTTGGCCAGCAGGCGGAAGCGGAACTCGCCGGCCTTGTCCAGATAGACCTGGAACTTCGGGCACTTGGTTGCAGCCCAGTCCTCCTGGGTCTGGTCCTCGACGCTGGCGACAGGGGCGCAGGCCTGCACGCTGGCGATGCCGCCCTTGCAGCTGGCCAACGACTTGTAGGTCTGGGAGGTGGCAATCACCTGGCCATTGCTTGCCACGAGGTTGAAACGGCTGCCCTTCTCGGTTGACCTGATGACGAACTTGCCCATGGTGTCCTCCTCTGTTAAGTACGCAATAAGTAACGTAGTTATCAGGGATTGTACGGCCCATGATGTACATTTTCGCCCTTTGGCTTCGTTCGGGTTTGGTGGACGTATGTCAAAGGGCGGCAGGAGGAGGTGTGGCCCGCATCTGATGGCACGGCTGTCTACCTGCGCCGATGCTGCTTGTAACACAGACGTTACCCAGTGTTAGGTGACTCGCAACCCCTCTACGCTATGCTGTGCTCCATCACGCTAAAGTGCTTCGAGTGCGGTGACACGACAGAGCACCGCCCGACAAGGAGGATTTCCATGCTTAACATGAACCGTCGTCAGTTTATCGCCGGCAGCATGCTGTTTGCCGCCCCCACGATTCTCGGCCTCGCGGGCTGCGGATCCTCTGAGGTCACGTGGGATGGCAAGAACTTCAAGCATGGCTTCGACAAGGACTTCCCACCCTACTCCTACATCGACGACAACGGTGACACCACCGGCTTCGACGTCGAGCTGGCCCAGGCGGTCTGCGCCCACTACGGCTGGGAGTATGTGCCCGTGCCCATCAACTGGGACTCCAAGGACGCCGAGCTCAGCTCCGGCAGCTGTGACTGCATCTGGTCGGGTTTCACCAAGAGCCCCGCGCGCGAGGACTCCTACTGCTGGAGCGAGCCGTACTCCATCAACACGCAGATGATCATGGTCAAGGAGGACTCCGACATCAAGACCCTCACCGACCTGGCGGGCAAGAAGGTTGGCGTCCAGACCGGCACCTCCGCCTACGACATGCTCGAGACCCCCGAGGCCGACGGCGGCGTCAAGGAGCTGGCGGACACCTTTGCCTCCGTCGAGGTCTTCGACACCTACACCATCGCCGTCACTGACCTGCAGGCAGGCGCCATCGATGCCGTCGCCATCGACGTCACCACGGGCAACTTCCAGATGAGCAACCAGGAAGGCCTCAAGTATCTGGACGAGGAGCTGGGCGACGAGGTCTACGCCATCGGCTTCCGCACCAACGAGACCGAGCTCTGCCAGCAGGTAAACGAGGCCCTCGAGGCTCTCGCCGCCGACGGCACGATGGAGGAGATCGGCAAGAAGTACGAGGACATCTACGAGAACCTCTCGATGATCTAGGCAATTTCGGCGGGTGCCGGCCGCATACGGGCACGAACGAAGCCCACAGCGGCCGTGCCCCCGGTACATTCCGGAGGCACGGCCGCTTACGGTAGTCCCAAGACCAGGGAGAACTGCGATGACACTATCTACCATGTTGTCCACGATGGGTGTCGGCATGCTGAGGACCTTTGCGGTCTTCTCGCTGACGCTATTGGGGTCGCTTCCGCTCGGCATGATCGTGGCCCTTCTCAAGAAGAGCCGCTTCGCGCCTGTGCGCCTCTTCATCAGCGGCTACATCTCCATCATCCGCGGCACGCCGCTCATGCTGCAGCTGCTGGTCTGGTACTTCGGGCCCTTCTACCTCTTTGGCATGAACATCGGCAACTGGCGCTTCCCGGCGCTCATCTTCGGCTTTGTCGTGAACTACGCCGCCTACTTTGCCGAGATCTACCGCGGTGGCATTGAGTCGATACCCGTGGGGCAGTACGAAGCGGCCGAGGTGCTGGGCTACACGCACACGCAGACCTTCATGCGCATCATTCTGCCGCAGGTCGTCAAGCGCATCATGCCGTCGGTGACCAACGAGGTCATCACCCTGGTCAAGGACACCTCGCTCGCCTTCACCTTGGCCTACCAGGAGGTCTTCTCGCTTGCCAAGCAGATCTCGGCCTCGCAGACCTCCTTTATGCCCTTCCTCATAGCGGGCATCTTCTACTTTGTGGCTAACTATGTGGTCGAGTTCGCGATGCAGCGGATCGAGAAGTGGATGGACTACTACAAGTAGACCCGCACCGAGCAAGGCGTGACCTCTATTGCGGTGGCCGCTTGAGACGGCATCCGCGGGAAGAGACGGAAATCCCATGATCCTAGAGATGAAGAACATCCAGAAGCACTTCGGGGACCACGAGGTTCTGAGGGACATCAGCCTCTCGGTCGACAAGGGCGAGGTCGTGAGCGTCATCGGCCCCTCGGGCTCCGGCAAGTCGACGCTTCTGCGCTGCGCCACCTTCCTCGAGACCATCGATGGCGGCGAGATCAGCTATATGGGCAACTGCGCCGTCAAGACCAAGCCCGACGGCGAGGTGTCCTACGTGGATGCCAAGGACCTGCGGCGCTTCCGCAACTACTACGAGCTGGTCTTCCAGCAGTTCAACCTGTTTCCGCACTACAGCATCCTCAAGAACCTGACTGACGCCCCCATCCATGTGCAGGGTCGCAGCAAGGAGCAGGCAGAGCAGACCGCCATGGAGCTGCTCGACAAGATGGGCATTGCCGACAAGGCCGAGGCCTACCCCTACCAGCTCTCTGGCGGCCAGCAGCAGCGCGTGGCCATCGCGCGGGCCCTTGCCATGGACCCCGAGATTCTCTTCTTCGACGAGCCGACCTCAGCGCTTGACCCCGAGCTCACGGGCGAGGTGCTCAAGGTCATCCGCCAGCTCGCCGAATCGCACATGACCATGGTGGTCGTCACCCATGAGATGCCCTTTGCCAAGGCGGTCAGCAATCGCGTCATCTTCATGGCTGACGGTGTGATCGTCGAGCAGGGCGACCCGGAGCAGGTGTTCGATAACCCCCAGGAGGAGCGCACCAAGCAGTTCCTCAGGGTGTTCGAGCGTTAGCCTCCCATGGGCGAGACGCTTGACGGCGAGGTCAGCTACAGCATCCTCGATCCGACCGGTAACATAACCGCGCTTGTGGAGAGCCCCGTAGAGGTGTCCGCGCAGCCTGCTGTCGCCGCGGGCATCATGAGGCACCACCCCGA
This sequence comes from uncultured Coriobacteriaceae bacterium, assembly GCA_902790135.1. Classification (GTDB taxonomy): domain Bacteria; phylum Actinomycetota; class Coriobacteriia; order Coriobacteriales; family Atopobiaceae; genus UBA1367. The sequence goes on along the minus strand of CADAQM010000045.1, from coordinate 20,521 downwards.
GGTGGAGCAGGTGGGCTTTGTGCGCCTGCGCAGGGCGGCGGGCGTCAGCAATCGCCTGCAGGGCGAGCTCCGCATGGCGGGAGGGGAGTTCTGTGGCAACGCGACCATGTGCGCCGCGGCCCTTTCCGTGCTGCGTTCGAGGTCGGGGGAGCGCAGGGTGCAGGAAAGCGTGTCCATGCGCGTCTCGGGTGCCGAGGAGCCTGTCGAGGTGCTGCTTAAGCGCGAGGCGGACGGTTCGTTTTCTGCGGGCGTACACATGCCCGAGGCCTTGGGCGTCGAGCTTGCCGACCTTGCCTTCGAAGGCCTCAGGGCCCCGCTGCCGCTCGTGCGGATGGAGGGCATCTCGCATCTGGTTATCGAGCCTCGTTCTCCCTTCTTCTGCCTGCGTGAGAGACCAGAGGCCGCCGAGCAAGCTGTCAGGCAATGGTGTCACGCGCTCTCTGCCGATGGCCTGGGCCTGATGTTTCTGGAGGAGGGCTCCGCGGTGCGGTGCATGACTCCTCTCGTGTTCGTACCAGGCGTGGATACCGTCTTCTGGGAGAGCTCCTGCGCGAGCGGCAGCTCGGCGGTGGGAATGTGCCTCGCGAGCCGCAAGGGCGTGCCTGTCGACTTGAGCCTCGTCGAGCCAGGGGGTAAGCTTCACGTGAAGTGTGACCCCACGTGCGCCGAGACATGGCTCTTTGGCAGCGTGCGTCTTTTGGAGGAGTGCCGATGAGCTTTGAGCTTCTGCCCCCCGAGGCCGATGATGCCCGCCTCGAGCGGATTCGCGATCTTTTGCGTGACGACGACGCTCTCGTCGAGCGTGTGGAGCAAAGGGAGTCTGAGTGGGGCTGCGCGATCTTCGACGCGCAGCGCTGGGAGGTGACCCAGCCCGACGGCGTGCGTGCGGAGCGCGACATCGTGCTGCACAACGGCGGTGCGGGCGTCTGCGTGGTGCGTGACGGCAAGATGTGCCTCGTCCGTCAGTATCGCGTGGCGCTGGGCCGCATGTCGCTGGAGATCCCCGCCGGCAAGATCGACCCCAACGAGGACCCAGCTGTCTGCGCTGCGCGCGAGCTCACCGAGGAGACGGGCCTGGTAGCCGAGCGGCTTGTTCCCATCGCCATATCGCGAAGCGCGCCGGGCTTCACCAACGAGGCGACACGCGTGTTCTACGCACAGGGCGTGAGCCAGCATCCTGCGTCCCCCGATCCCGACGAGTTCGTGGACGTCTGCTGGGTGCCGGTCGAAGAGGTGCTCGCCGCAGTGCGTGCGGGAGTCATCCAGGATGCCAAGACGGTAATCTCCGCATTGTTTGCGGCTGGCCTTTAAGGCCAAGCTTTCGTCACTTCCGGCTGGCAAGCGTGCTAGAATTGCAAGGCTGACAACCGCGCCAATAGCTCAGTCGGATAGAGCAGGGGACTTCTAATCCCAAGGTCGGGGGTTCGAATCCCTCTTGGCGCACCAATCGCACAAGAGCGGGCTAGCGGCGACAACAGCCGTTGGCCCGTTTTCCTTGCTCGCTTTAGCAGTTGACAGGGCCTGTTGATATCGTTTTACTCGATAGCTACACGGCCTCGTATCTTGTCAGAAAGCGGGTATCCTATGACCCTACAGCAGCTGCGCTACCTCATTGCGGTGGCAGAGCACGGGTCTATCAATGCGGCTGCGCACGACCTCTTCGTGAGCCAGTCCAATCTGTCAGTTGCGGTGCGTGAGCTCGAGAAAGAGCTCGGCGTGACCATCTTCAACCGTTCGAGCAAGGGCATCTCGCTGACAAGCGACGGCGTCGAGCTTCTTGGCTACGCGCGCCAGGTGACCGAGCAGGCCGATCTCATGCTGAGCCGCTACAACGGAACGTCTGCCGCCTCGCATGGTCGTCTTGCCATCTCATCGCAGCACTATGCCTTCGTGGTGCGCGCCTTTATCGAATTTGCCAATAGGCGCAAGGAGGAGGGCTACGAGTTCACCCTACGCGAGACCCGCACCTCCGAGGTCATAGACGACGTGCGCGACTTCCACAGTGACCTCGGTGTGCTTTACCTCTCCACGTACAACGAGCGCGTGGTGGGCAAGCGCCTTGAGAGTGAGGGGCTCAGGTTCACGAGCCTGTTCAAGGCACGGCCGCACGTTTTTGTGCGCGAGGGTCACCCTCTGGCGGGGCGGGAGCGCATCCGGATCGAGGAGCTGCGGCCTTACCCGCGCTTCACCTTCGAGCAGGGCGCCCAGAGCTCGCTGTACTACTCCGAGGAGCCGCTAGCAACGTTCCCGCATGAGCGACGCATCATGGCCAGCGACCGCGCTACGCTCACGGGACTCCTGCGGCACACCGACGGGTTCCTCACCTCGACGGGCATGCGCTCTGACGAGATGTTCGACGGCATCGTGTCCATCCCCGTCGAGAGCGACGAGGTCATGAACGTGGGTTACATCACCCATGGCGAGAGGCGCCTCTCCTCGCTGGTGAAGGAGTACATCGAGCATCTCTACCAGCAGATTCTTGGATCGACAGGCGCGTTTGTCCCCTCGAGGGCGGTGACTGCCTACGCTCAGGGCTAATCCGGGGCAAAGCCTGCGCACAAAAGCCTGTGAGAGGGGCAAGAAGCCTCCCTGACTGGGTACCATTCTAGTGTGGGCCGCGCGAGCAAGGAGACCCCATGCGCCGACCAATAACGTTCAAACAGGTAGCAAAGACGCTGGTGGCAGTGCTTTTGACGCTGGCCATCGGCTTTGTCATCGGGGTGTTGGCAATCCGGCTCTACGTGGCCAGCAATGTCGGTGAGCCCACGGGTGCAGGAGAGGCAACCAGCGCGAGCACCCGTCCCGCCTATAGCGCCTGGGACGAGGACGAGAGCCCAAACTACTATCGCGTCGTGGGCAAGGCCCATGTGGGGACAAAACCCCCGAAGGGCACCGTCGTGTACGGCAAGCTCGATGCGCTTGGCCGTGCGACCGGGGCGGTGGCCCTCGTCACCTACGACTCGATGGAGGAGGGACGGGCCCGTTCCCGCGAGGACACGAGCGACCTGTATCCCTCGGGCTGGGGCCACAACGAGGAGGTCGACATCGCCTTGCCTGACGGTACGGTCTACCATGGGTTCCTCTTCAATCGCTCGCATCTGGTGGCCAAGTCCCTCGGCGGGGACGACGGTCTGCACAACCTGATCTGTGCCACGCGCACCCAAAACGTGGGTGCCAACCTGGACGGCTACGATGGCGGCATGGCCTACTGCGAGAGTCTGGCACGTCTGTGGCTTATGCGCCACAAGGACGGGACGGTCTACTACGCGGCGATGCCCGCCTATGAGGGCGACGAGCTGGTCGCACGCAGCGTGATCGTGGACATCCGCTCGAGCGATGGCTCGGTCGACTCGCGGATCGAGGTCTACAACACGGCAAAGGGCTTCGAGATCGACTACGCGACCGGCGCCTTCTCCATAACAGAGCCCGCGGCACCCGAGCTGCGAAAGCAGGCCTCGCCGGAGGCTTCGTCCGTCTCCGAGGTGGTCCCCGAGGGCACTCCCGAGAGCGAGAACGGCGAGCGCAAGGTGATCGTGACTGGTTCGGGCGAGGCCTATCACCACGATGAGAACTGCGGCGGACTTGAGAACGCCCGCTCGATGGAGTGGGTCACCGTCAGCGAGGCGGAGGGGATGGGACGCCATCCCTGCTCGATCTGCGGTGGCTAAAGGCGATAGTTTGCGCATGTAGACCGACCAATTGCCGACTTCGTCACCCGACTGGTCGACAGGGGGGAGCGGCCTGCCGTATGCTTGAGATGTAGGTTGGGCACGAAGGGTTGGAAGGGCGTGATCTTGTGGGCAGAAAGCTTGGTTGGCATTGTGACGACTGCGAGATCGGTGAGGTCTTCCACTTAGGCTACGCGGCCAATGCGCTCAATCCTCCCGCGTTTATCGAGGAGGCCGTCCGCGGTGACCACGGTACGCTGCTCAAGGTCCTGATGGGGGAGAACTCTCCGGTTAAGGTGGACGTGCGCATGCGCGGAGCCCACTTCATGTGCCCGTATTGCCAGCGCATTTACAGTGGCCGTGTGGCCTATGTGCAGGACGACTCGGGCGCCATCTTCCGTCACACCATTGCCCCCGAGCGTTGCCCCCACTGCAACACGGTGGTGGACAACGAGGCCTCCGGGGTGCGCGTGCGCTCCAAGGGCATCCAGCGCTACGTCGACAAGATCTGGACCGACGGCTGCCCGCGCTGTGGGGGCGAGGTCGAGCGCATCGACATGGACTGGAGCTAGCCAAGGGGCAAAACTCATGGAAACGTGCAGAAGCTTGCAGGTAATCTAGCCTGCAGGCTTCTTTGCAATAGATTCCCGTCAAAACCCCGCGCACGAACCATTGGTGCGGAATGTAGCGAAAGGAGAATCATTGTCTATCACACCGTTGTCAATGAGGGCGAGAACGATACCACTTGCCATACCCAAGGCGTCACTCACTAGGTTCTCGAATCAAACCCACCGTGGCTTGCAGCATAATGAATGCCACTGGAGCGCTGGAAGGAGCTTACGTTGATTTATACCGTGACTTTGAACCCGGCCATCGACTACGTTATGCATCCGTTGACGCTGGACATGGGGTTCACAAACAGGTCTTCGACCGAAGAGATTCATTGCGGCGGAAACGGTATTAACGTTTCCACCCTCCTCAACGAGCTGGGCGTCATCAACGTCGCCTTCGGCATCGTTGCCGGCTTCACGGGCGAGTACCTCGTGAGCCGCCTGCAGGAGAAGGGCATCTCTTGCAACTTCGTGAAGCTTGACCGCGGCTACACCCGCATCAACGTCAAGATGAACGGCATCGTCATGACCATCGTCAACGGCATGGGTCCCAAGATCCCGCTGAAGAAGGTTGACGAGCTGCTTGGTCGCATCGACGGCCTTGCCCCTGGCGACACGCTGGTTCTCACGGGCTCCATTCCCCACTCGCTGCCCGAGGACATGTACAACATCATCATGAAGACCCTCGAGGGTCGTGGCATCCGCTTCGTCGTCGACGCACCGGGCTCCCTGCTCATGGAGTCGCTCGACCGCGAGCCGTTCCTGATCAAGCCCAACAACCACGAGGTCGGCCGCATCTTCGGTGCCAACCCCGAGACGCCCGAGGAGTGCATCCCGTTCGCCAAGGAGCTGCACGAGCGCGGCGCCAAGAACGTCATCGTCTCCTGCGGCGGCCACGGCTCGCTGCTTTACGATGAGTTCGGCAAGGTCCACACCGTCCCGACCGCCAAGATTCGCCTGGTTAACGCCACCGGCGCTGGCGACTCCATGGTCGCGGGCTTCGTCGCCAAGACCGACGCTGGCGAGGACTACGAGACCGCTCTCCGCTTTGCCTCCGCTTGCGGTTCCGCTACCGCGGCTTCCAAGGGCATCGCCAAGCGCAGCACCATCATGCGCGTGCTTGCGGCACAGGAGAAGATCATCGCCGCCCAGGAGAACTAGGCGACATATCGGCATCACGCGGGGCTTCGGCCCCGCTTTTGCATAGCTGCACACATGCAGAGACATGTAAGTATTTTTGTACAGGGAGGTACCACATGTTCGAGGGCGTTAACGCTTCTGACGGTATTGGCATCGGTGTTGCTCAGGTCGCCATTGCCCCTGATCTGTCTTTCGAGCCGGTCAAGATTGACGATCCCGAGGCTGAGAAGGCGCGCTTTGTTGCCGCTCGCGACAAGTTTGTTGCCGCCACTGAGGCTCAGATCGAGCGCATGAAGGCCAATGGCCTCGAGAAGGAAGCCGGCATCATGACGGCTCACATCGAGTTCGGCACCGACGACGGGCCTATGACATGTACTACAACATGTTCTCCGCCATGGAGGACGAGCTGTTCCGCGAGCGCGCCGCCGACGTCGCCGACGTCAAGGTTGGCCTGCTTGCCGACCTGCTGGGCAAGGAGGTCGTCGACCTCTCCTCGCTGCCCGAGAACTCGATCGTCGTCGTTGAGGAGCTCACCCCCTCGATGACCGCCGACATCGACAAGGACAACGTCGCCGCCATCGTCACCGAGACCGGTGGCCGTACCTCCCACGCCGCAATCATCTGCCGCGCCCTCGAGATTCCTGCCGTTCTGTCCGTGGCCGAGGCCACCAAGAACATCAAGCCGGGCGACCTGGTTGTCGTTGACGGCGCCAAGGGCACCGTCCTCGTCGACCCGACCGACGACGAGCTTGCCGACTACCGCGAGAAGGCCAAGAAGCTGGCCGAGGAGAAGGCCGCTCTCGAGGCCTTCCGTGGCGTCCCCACCAAGACCGCTGACGGCATCGAGAAGATTCTCGTCGCCAACATCGGCAACCCCAACGACGCCAACGCCGCCGTCGAGCATGACGCCGAGGGCGTCGGCCTGTTCCGCTCCGAGTTCCTGTTCATGGACGCTCAGGAGCTCCCCTCCGAGGAGGAGCAGTTCGCGGCTTACCAGAAGGTCGCCCTGCGCATGAAGGACCAGCCGGTCATCATCCGCACCCTTGACGTGGGCGGCGACAAGGAGATTCCCTACATGGACCTCCCGAAGGAAGAGAACCCGTTCCTGGGCTATCGCGCCATCCGCTACTGCCTCAACAACCCCGAGGAGTACAAGGTCCAGCTGCGCGCCCTGCTGCGTGCCTCCGCCTTTGGTGATGTCAAGATCATGGTCCCGCTGGTGACCTGCATCGACGAGATCCGCAAGGTCAAGGCCCTCGTCGAGGAGTGCAAGGCTGAGCTCGACGCTCGCGGCGTCAAGTACAACCCCAACATCGAGATCGGCACCATGGTCGAGACGCCTGCCGCCTCCCTGATCGCCGACGTCCTCGCCGCCGAGTGCGACTTCTTCTCCATCGGCACCAACGACCTCATCGGCTACACCATGTGCGCCGACCGTGGTCAGCGAGGCCAACAAGGCTGGCATCATGGTCGGTATGTGCGGCGAGGCTGCTGCCGATCCTCTGTTCATCCCGGTCCTCATCGGCTTCGGCCTGGACGAGTTCTCCGTCTCCGCTCCGTCCATCCTCAAGGCCCGCCGCATCATCTCCCAGTGGACCAAGGAGGAGGCCGACGCTCTGGTCGCCAAGATCATGACCTTCAAGACCGACGCTGAGGTCAAGGCCGCCCTGCAGGCTGCTGCCAAGTAAGTCTTGGTGCATATGCACTATATGGGAGGGGCTCTTCGGAGCCCCTCCTTCTTATGTAGAGAGCCGCAATTGAAACACTCGCTAGCTATATGGGTAAACCTATAAGTGCTTAAATGTATAAAGTAACCAACATATAAGCAAGATGATTGATAAACGACCATTTGTTATCACTAATAGGCAAATAGCTCGAGATTTGATATAGTAAAGCAAAGCCGAGGGGCCGATTGGGCGAGCCAAGGATTGCCATGTCCATATGACGGTAAGCCCAAACGCAATGCGGGGCTGGGATTTCTCCCAGCCCCGCATTGCGTTTGTATGATTGTTTGAATCCCGTGACTAGCGATCCTCGCGGAAGTAGGGGAGTCCTAAGCTCTCCGGAGGCTGGTTCTCACGCTTGTTGCGCAGACTGGAGAACACCAGCACGACGATCGTGACGATGTAGGGGAGCATCTTGTAGAGCTCCTTGACGGCCAGGTCCCTGCCCGTGGGAATGTACAGGTAGAGGATGTAGAGGCCACCAAACAGGATGGAAGCGGGGACGCTCAGGCTCGGGCGCCAGATGGTGAAGATCACCAGCGCGATGGCAAGCCAGCCGCGGTCGCCGAAGGCGTCGTTGCTCCAGATGCCGTTTGCGTAGTCCATCACGTAGTACAGACCGCCAAGACCGGCGATCATGCAGCCAAGGCACGTGGCGATGTACTTGTAGCGCGTGATGTTGATGCCCGCAGCATCAGCGGTCGCCGGATCCTCGCCCACGGCGCGCAGCTGAAGGCCGATCCTCGTGTGGTTGAGAACGTACGAGGCGATGAGTGCAATCGCGATCGCTAGGTAGGCCAAGAAGCCGAACGAGAGGAACAGCTTTCCAAAGGCGCCGGTCGAGGCCGCAAAAGGCAGCGTCGTGCGGAACAGCTTGCTGGTGTTGCCCAGCGAGATGGTGGGAACGTCCGCGCCGGTCAGCTTGATGAGCGAGCCGCCGAAGAAGTTGCCGAAGCCGACGCCGAAGGTGGTCATGGCAAGACCGGTGACGTTCTGGTTGGCACGCAGGTTGACCGTCAGGAAGCAATACAGCAGACCCATAAGCAGCGAGCCAAGCAGGCAGCAGGCCGTCGGGATGGCGATGCCCAGGAAGGGATTGATCATGGACGGGTCGGAGAGGCTTCGCTCATAAAGGAACGAGCCAATGACGCCGCAGATGCCGCCGACGTACATGACGCCAGGAATGCCAAGGTTAAGGTTTCCGGACTTCTCGGTGACGATCTCTCCGGTGCTACCGAAGAGAAGGGGTATACCCTGCGCGACGGCTCGGGGGAAGAACACTACGAAATCAAACACCGCTCTCAGCCTCCTTCCCCTTCTTGCTCAGGTGGATCTGATAGTTGATGAAGAACTCGCAACCGATGATGAAGAACAGAATGATGCCGGTCAGGATGTCGCCAAAGCTGTGGTTGAGGCTGTAGGCCGTCGAGATCTCGCCGGCGCCGCGACCCATGAACTCGAGCAGGAAGCTGCTGCCGACCATGACGGCGGGGTTGAACTGGGCCAGCCAGGCGACCATGACGGCCGTGAATCCGCGTCCGCCCGCGATGGTCGTCGTGATGGTATGGTCGGTGCCACCGACGAGCAGAAGGCCGGCGAATCCGCAGATGGCTCCCGAGATGATGAGCGTGCGGATGATGATGCGTTCGACCTTGATGCCGACGTAGCGGGCCGTGTTGGTGCTCTCACCCACGACTGAGATCTCGTAGCCCTGTTTGCTGTAGTTGAGGTAGATGTACATGCCTACCGTCAGCAGCGCCACCAGAAGGATGTTGAGCAGGTACTTGTAGCCACCGAGCTGCGGCAGCCATCCGATCTCGGTGCTCTGGTTGATGATGCCGATCTTGCCGGAGCCCTTCGGGACCTCCCACTTGATGACGAAGTACGCCACGAGCTGGGTGGCCACGTAGTTCATCATCAGCGTGAAGAGCGTCTCGTTGGTGTTCCACTTGGCCTTGAAGATGGCCGGGATCAACGCCCATGCTGCGCCAGCTGCGATGGCGGCGACGATCTCGAGCAGGATGACCACAGGGTTGGGGAAGCGGCTGCCCCAGACGATCATGACCGATGCCGCGGCTAGTCCGCCGACGAGGATCTGTCCCTCGCCCCCGAGGTTCCAGAACTTCATGCGGAACGCCGGCGTGAGAGCCAGCGAGACGCAGAGCAGAATCGCGGTCTCCTGGAGCAGGATCCAGATCTTGCGCTGAGAGCCGAAGGCTCCGTTGAGCATGGACGCGTAGACCTTGATGGGGTTGAGTCCGGTGACGATTGCCGTGATGATGCCGCAGACGACAAGCGCCAATGCGATGGCGCCAAGGCGAATGGCGGCAGCTTGCGCCATCGGCATTTCCTTGCGCTTGGAGATATGAATCATCTAGCCCTCACCTCCTCCGAGCTTGGTCATCATGAGTCCGACTTCCTTCTTGCTGGTGTAGCGGCCGTCGACGATGCCGCTCACCTTGCCGCCGCACAGCACAAGGATGCGGTCGCAGAGCTCGAGCAGAACGTCGAGGTCCTCGCCCACGAACACGACGGCAGTGCCGTTGGCCTTCTGCTTATTGATCAGGTCGTAGATCATGTACGAGGAGTTGACGTCGAGGCCGCGTACCGCGTAGGCGGTGAGCAGCACGGTGGGGGAGGAGGAAATCTCACGACCCACGAGCACCTTCTGCACGTTGCCGCCAGAGAGCCTGCGGACGGGCGTCTCGATGCTGCTGGTGTTGACCTCGAGCTCCTCGACGACCTTCTCGGCTAGCTCCTTGGGAGCCTTGCGGTCGGTGAAGGGTGAGATGCCGTCGCGAAAGGAGCGCAGCATCATGTTGTCGGTGAGGTCCATGCTGCCGACGAGACCCATGCCTAGGCGGTCCTCAGGCACGAAGGAGAGTGCAACACCGAGAGAGGCGATCTCCAGCGGGTCCTTGCCAATCAGCTGGTCGATGGTGCCGTCATCGTTGACGTACTCGATACTGCCGATCTCGACCGGCTGCAGGCCCGCGATGGCCTCGAGCAGCTCCTTCTGTCCGCTGCCCGAGATGCCGGCCACGCCCAAGATCTCGCCCGAGTAGACCGAGAAGGAGACGTTGTCCAGCTTGAGGATGCCCTCGCTGTTGCGCACCGTCAGGCCGTGGACGCGTATGCGCCTCTTGGGGTTGACGGGGCGCGGGCGGTCGATGTTGAGCTCCACCTGGCGACCGACCATCATGGTGGTCATCTCCTCGGTGGTGCTCTCGGAGGTCAGCATCTCGCCCACGTACTCGCCCTTGCGCAGGACCACCACGCGGTCGGAGATGTCCTTCACCTCGTTGAGCTTGTGGGTAATGATGATGATCGCCTTGCCGTCGTCACGCATATTGCGCAGCACCGCGAAGAGCTTGTCGGTCTCCTGCGGGGTAAGCACTGCCGTGGGCTCGTCGAGGATGAGGATCTCGGCGCCACGATACAGCAGCTTGACGATCTCGACCGTCTGCTTCTGCGAGACGGACATGTTGTAGACCTTCTGGTTGGGGTCCACGTCGAAACCGTAGGTGCGGCAGATCTCGGTGATGCGCTCGGAGGCTGCGGCAAGGTCGAACTTGCCCTTGTCCTTGAGGCCGAGCACGATGTTCTCGGCGGCAGTGAAGACGTTCACCAGCTTGAAGTGCTGGTGGATCATGCCGATACCATGGTCGAAGGCGTCCTTGGGCGAGCCGATGGTCACATGCTTGCCGTCGATCTCGATGGAGCCGTGGTCGGGATAGTAGATGCCCGATAGCATGTTCATCAGCGTGGTCTTGCCACTGCCGTTCTCGCCGAGAAGCGCCAGGATCTCACCGCGGTAGATGTCGAGGTTGACATCCTTGTTTGCCACCACCTTGCCGGCAAACTCCTTGGTGATGCCGCGCATGCGCACGGCCGGCTGTCTGTCTGACATGGTCCCCCTTTCGTATCTCGTGGATGTCTCCTGCTTTTGCGAAATGGGGAGTATCCCCCAAGCGCAATCCTGTGGTTTGGGGATACTCCCCATTTCGCAAAAGCCGTCGATGGGAAAGGGGCGGCTCCCGTTGCCAGGAGCCGCCCCCGATGGAACAAGAATCTTAGAACGCGGTGTCGAGCAGGTTGATGCCGTCGATCTGCAGGTCGAAGTACGGAGCGCTGCGGAACTTGGACTCCTGGAAGGCACCGTCCTCGATGACCTCGGTGTCGGGGGTGTAGTCGGCGTCGGTGTCGACGTCAGCCTCGTAGCTGTCGACGGTCTTGCCGTTGACGGTGAAGGTGGTGGTGTCGAAGACCTTGATGGAGCCGTCCTCGAGGCCGGCCTTGACCTCGTCGATCTTCTCCTGGGTGCCGGCGGCAGCGGCGGCCTCGTTGACCTCGGTCAGCTGCACGGAGTCGGTGGCAAGGGTGCCAACCCAGTCGGCGTCGATGGCCTCGCCAGCGGCGGTGGCGTTGACGGCGTACTCATAGTACGGAGCCCAGTTGATGCGGCTGGAGACGATGAAGGTGTTGGGGCAGGCGTCGACGGTGGAGCCGTTGTAGGAGACGTCGGGGATGCCGGCGGTCTCGCAGGCGGTGGGGGCGCCCATGGAGTCGGCGTGCTGGGAGATGAGGTCAGCGCCACCCTCGATGAGCTTGTTGGCGCCCTCCTTCTCGGGAAGGTGACGTCCATGGTCACGTCGGGCACGATGGACTTGGCGCCCAGGAAGAAGGAGGTGTAGCCAGAGACGACCTCGGCGTAGGTGAAGGCGCCGACATAGCCCATCTTGGGGGCGTCTGCCTTGAGCTTGCCAGCGTCCTTGAGCTCCTGGAGCTTCATGCCAGCGGCAACGCCGGCGAGGAAGCGGCCCTCGTAGATGGAGGCGAAGGCGTTGTGGTAGTTGTCGAGACCCTCGGTGTGGGCCTTGGTGCCGGTGGCATGGCAGAACTGGACCTCGGGGAACTCCTTGGCAGCCTGGATCATGTAGTCCTCATGACCGAAGGAGTCGGCGAAGATGACGGCGCAGCCGGCGTCGGCGAGCTCGGCGGCAGCGTCGTAGCACTCCTGGCCCTCGGGGATGTTGGTCTTGATCATGTAGCTGTCCTCGGCGATGCCAAGGTTGCCCATGGCCTCCTTGAAGCCATTGATGAAGTTGAGGTCGTAGGTGGAGTTCTCGTCGTGCAGGCAGATCAGGCCGACCTTCATGGCAGCTGCGTCGCCGCCGGCAGCAGCGCCGTCGCTGCCTCCACCGCATGCGGCGAGTGCCATGGTGGCTGCTCCGCCAAGGCCCATGGCCATAAACTGACGACGATTGATGTTCATGTGCTTGATCATGTTCTCCCTTTCGTTTGGAACAATTGCAAACTTAAGCACTTGTATGCACTACGAACGGAAGACGATGCCGTCCTCCGACATAGACTCGATTGCGGCGAGCGACTCGAGTCGCACGCCCTGGGCGCGCAGCGCGTCACCGGCGCCCGTGAAGCACTTCTCGATGGCGATGGCAACGCCAGCCACCGTGGAACCAGCCTGATCGCACAGGTCGATGAGCCCGCGCAGGGCCGCACCGTTTGCCAGGAAGTCGTCGATGATGAGAACGACGTCGTCTGCGACGAGGTAGTCGGTGCTTACGACCACGTTGTAGTCCTCGTTGTGGGTGAAGGAGTGCACGACGGTGGAGTAGGTGCCGCCGTCGACGTTGCTGGTCTTGTGCTTTTTGGCAAAGAGAACGGGCACGCCCATGGCCATACCCGCTGCAGCCGCTATTGCGATTCCACTTGCCTCGATAGTCAGTATCTTGGTGATGCCCTGGCCCTCGAAGAGGCGGGCAATCTCGTCGCCCATCTGCGTGAGCAGCTGTGAGTCTATGTTCTGGTTGAGAAAGCTGCCGACCTTTAGGATGTCGCCAGGAAGGACCGTACCCTCGCTGAGAATCTTCTCTTCCAGCTGTTTCATAGACCGCTCTCCCCAGATAGTCTAGTGACCAATAGAGGCTGGATGTACGCAACGATAGGATATATGTTACGACGGGCTGATGAACGTGTTGTAAACGATTTCTCTCTATTTACCTAGAAATTCTGGAACTACATCCGATTTCCTCTTGATTTTTGCCAGAAATAGGGGGGTGCACTCGCCAAAATGTGACACTCCGTTACGTCCGTGCGAGGACTTACAATGGTGTCGAAGCTGAACCTCGTTGATGGGAGCCATCATGCCCTTTGTTGACGCACGCATTACCGCCACGCTCACCGACGCCCAGAAGGATGCCATCAAGGCGGAGCTCGGCCAGGCCGTCTCGGTCTTTGGCAAGGGCGAGAGCTTTTTGATGGTGGGCATTGCCGACGGGTATGACCTCTGGCTGGGTGGCCGCAAGCTCGAGCAGGGCGCCTACGTCTCGTTCTCGATGATCGGCGACACGCCTGACGACGCCTGCGGTGCCTTCACGGCCAAGGTTTGCGACATCCTCGAGCGAAACGCCGACGTATCGGGCGACAGCGTCTACGTGACCTTCCATCCGATGGCACGCACCCGCTGGGGATGGAACGGCTCCACCTTCTAAAGGACGCGCGGACATCCCGCGCGGCGTACGCTATGCCCGAGACCTCGCGTCGATGAGACCGACGAGCATGTCGAGGGCCATGTCGGGGTTGCCGGCGCCGCCAGAGGGCACGATGATGTCGGCGTAGCGCTTGGAGGGCTCCACAAAGGCCTCGTGCATGGGCTTGACGGTTGCCAGGTACTGGGCTGCCACGCTCTCCAGGCTGCGACCGCGCTCGCGTCCGTCGCGCAGCGCGCGCCGCAGGATGCGCACGTCTGCCTCGGCGTCGACAAAGATCTTGATGTCCATCTGCTCGCGCAGGGCGGCATCGGCGAGGATGAGGATGCCCTCAACCACCACGACGGGAGCCGGTGCCACCGTGACGGTCTTGTCCGAGCGGTCGTAGATGGAGTAGTCGTAAACCGGCACCTCGACGGTCTCGCCACGCCTGAGCGCCGTGAGGTGCTCCACCAGAAGCTCCGTCTCGTAGATGTCGGGATGGTCGTAGTTGAGCTTGGTGCGCTCCTCGAAGGACAGCTCGTGGTAGGCGCGGTAGTAGCTGTCATGCTCGATGACCGTGACGTCTTTGCCGAGGCGGCTTGCCAGCTGCCGCGTGAGGGTGGTCTTGCCGCTTGCCGTTCCGCCTGCGATGCCTACGACCAGGATGTCAGCCATGCGCGTCTCCCTTGCTGCCTTGTGTGCATGAGATGTGCCAAGAGAAGGGGCACACCCAAAAGGATGTGCCCCTATTGTCGCACGTGTCACGCCTTTGATGCGTGGGTTACTTCTTGGACTTCTCCTTCTTGGGAACGAGAATCGGGTTGATGGCGCCCTCGACGCCCTCGTCGCCAAAGGAGATTCCCATGAGCTTGGCCTGCTGGACCAGCTGATGGTCGGGGGAGACGGTCTTCAGGCGGCCGGCGACGATGTCGAGCGGCACACGCACGATCTGGCGGTCCTTGTCGGCAACCATGAAGCCGTACTCGCCGGCCAGGATGCCGCGAGCGGCCTCGACGCCCACCTGGGAGGCGAATACGCGGTCGTAGGCGCAGGGAGTGCCACCGCGCTGGGTGTGGCCGGGTACGGCAACGCGCACCTCATAGTCGGTGCGGTTGATGATCTCGGCAGCGATGTCGTAGGCGACGGAGGGGGAGGTGCGCTCGGCGATGCGCTGCTTGTAGGCCTTCTTCTTGAGGCTGGCCTCCTCGACGGAGATGACACCCTCGGCGGCGGCGATGATGGTGAAGCGGCTGCCACGCTTGTTGCGCTCGTCGATGACCTTGATCACGTTGTTGATGTCATAGGGGATCTCGGGCAGCAGGATGACGTCGGCACCACCGGCGACACCGGCGTACAGGGGGATCCAGCCCACCTTGTGGCCCATGATCTCGATGACAAAGACGCGCCCGTGCGAGCTGGCGGTCGTGTGGATGTCGTCGATGCACTTGGTGGCAATCTCGATGGCGCTGTGGAAGCCGAAGGTCATGTCCGTGCCCCAGGTGTCGTTGTCGATGGTCTTGGGCAGGGCGATGACGTTGAGGCCCTCCTCATGCAGGCGGTTGGCCGTCTTGGTCGAGCCGTTGCCGCCACCCATGACCAGGCAGTCGAGCTTGAGTTTGCGGTAGTTCTTCTTCATGGCCTCGACCTTGTTGATGCCCTCGGGCGTGGGCTCGTCGAGGAGCTTGAAGGGGGTGCGGCTGGTGCCGAGTATGGTTCCGCCGCGGGTCAGAATGCCAGAGAAGTCCTTCTCGGTGAGCTGACGGTAGTTGCCATAGATCATGCCCTGGTAGCCGTTCTCGAAGCCGTAGAACTCCACGGGCTCCTTGCTGCTGTTGACAAGGGCCTTGACGACGCCGCGCATTGCCGCGTTGAGCGCCTGGCAGTCGCCACCACTGGTAAGCATTCCGATTCTAAGCATGAGATCCCCTCTCGTAACGAGCACGCAGTGATATCTCAGTTTGCCACAGCATGCAAGTAAGGAATTGTTACCATCTGCATACGGTTTGTAAGGGGCGTGGAGCTACGTGGCGCCTGTGCCTTTGGTATCGTTGTCAGAAGGGCCCCGTGGCGTGTGTTCGTGGGCCGGCAGGGCGGATTTTTGCGGGGGAGTGCAATAGGTATGGCAAGCGATCTGGTGCGGTTTTCTGTTGCGATTCCTGAGGGGCTGCTCGAGGCCTTCGACAGGCATGCGGCACGGCGTGGCACGCACATCAACCGCTCGGAGGCCATCCGGGACCTCATACGCGAACAGCTCGTCGAGGAGGACTTCGACGACCCGGATACCGAGGTCGTGGGCTCGATCACGATGGTCTATGACCACCACACCATCGGGCTCTCCGGCTCGCTCGACCAGATACAGCATGACCACATGGATGTGATCGTCTCCACGATGCACGTGCACCTCGACCACTTCAACTGCCTTGAGGTGCTGGCCGTGCGCGGAACGAGCGAGCGCATCAGCGCGCTGGCCGACCAGCTGCTGGGGACCAAGGGCGTGAGCTACGGACGCCTTGCGGCGGTGGCATCGAAGAGCGCGATCGAGGCGGGCCACTAGGGCATGCCGGCAGGTCGCCGAATGTGGCGACCGTCCCCCGAAAAACTGATGCTCAAAGCTGAGCCCAAACCTGTAAATTGCCAGCTCAGGCATGCTGCGTGCGTATCATGTGCACTGCGTTGGGCTGGTATCATAGGGCTGTGACATAGATCCTCTCGCCAAAAGGAGCAACCATGAGCAATCCACTTGCAAGCGACCTCAATGCCATGCGTCAGGCGATGGAGCGCACTGCCAACCCCGGGCGGTTTGCTCAGGCGTTCCACCTCGTCCCGCCCGTCGGCTGGCTCAACGACCCCAACGGCCTCTGCCAGCTTGGTGACACCTACCACGCCTTCTTCCAGTACTCGCCCTTCTCCGCCGAGGGCGGCGTCAAGATGTGGGGGCACTGCACCAGCCACGACATGGTGCGCTGGACCTACGAGGGCACGGCGCTCTATCCCGACCAGCCCGTCGACGTGGGCGGCGTGTACAGCGGCTCCGCCTATGTTGAGGACGGCGTGATGCACATCTTCTACACGGGCAACGTCAAGCGCGAGGACGCCTACGGATACGACTACGTCAACGCCGGCCGCGAGGCCAACACCGTGCACGTGACCTCTACCGACGGCAACACCTTTGGGCCCAAGAAGCTCGTCATGGCAAACGCCGACTATCCTGGCGATGACACCGAGCACGTGCGCGACCCCAAGGTCTGGCGCGACGGCGACACCTACTACATGGTGCAGGGTGCCCGCAAGAAGGACGACACCGGCGAGGTGCTGGTGTTCTCCTCGCCCGACCTCGAGCGTTGGGAGCTGTGCAACCGCATTACCTCCAACACGCGCTTTGGCTACATGTGGGAGTGCCCCGACTACTTTGAGCTCGCCGACACGGGCGAGTTTGCCAACGGTGCCATCGTCAAGGTCCTCTCCGTCTCGCCGCAGGGCCTCCACGGCGGCGACTGGGACCGCCGCAACGTCTACCAGAGCGGCTACTTCGTGCTACTTGGCGACGTCACGCAGACCTGCACGCTGCTGCCCTTCGCCCTCTGGGACGCGGGCTTCGACTTCTACGCGCCGCAGACCTTCCAGGCAGACGACGGACGACGCATCCTCATCGGCTGGATGGGCATGCCCGACGAGAAGACCTACACCAACCTCACCGTGCGCGATGGCTGGCAGCACTGCTTCACCATCCCGCGCGAGGTTACGGCTAGGTACGGCCGCGTGCTGCAGTGGCCGGTCCGCGAGCTGGAGGACTTCCGCACCAACCTGCGCGAGCAGGAGGGCGCCATCGACGCCGAGGACACCAAGACCTTTGACCTGCTGATTGACGATATCGACTTCGACCAGCCGCTCACCGTCACGCTTGCCGGGCAGATGCAGCTCACCTGGCGCGAGCGCCGCTTCGAGATGCGCTTTCTGGACGAGGACATGGAGTCGACCGGCGCCGGCCGTAAGTCGCGCTTCGAGTACCTCGACGAGCTGCGCAACGTGCGCGTGGTTGGCGATATGTCGAGCGTCGAGGTCTTCGTCAACGACGGCGAGCTCACCTTCTCGTCGCGCTACTATCCCGAGCACTACAGCCTGAGCGTAGAGGCGCCAACCGCCCAGGTGCACCTGTGGGACCTCGAGGTTAAGGCGTAAGGAATCGGTGGGATTCTTCGACGTGATACTGAAGGCGCTCTTCCCGCTCATGGGGGACGACCCGAATCGTCCCCTTGAGCCAGGGCGCTTTCTCGACATTCCGTCCGGCGAGAACTTCCGCGACCTGGGAGGCTACGACACGCCGGAGGGACCGACGTCCTTCCAGCGCTTTATCCGCGCTGGCTCGACGTCGTGCCTCTCGAGCGCCGACCTCACCCGCCTGGAGACCTATGGCGTGCGGCGCGTGGTAGACCTGCGCAGCAGGTTCGAGGAGCCTCAGGCGAGCGACCGCTTTGCCCGCCGGTCGGGCGTGGAGTGGCTCAATGTCCCGCTCTTCGACTACGACCTCTCTGACCCCAAGCTCACGGGCGTCAAGATCCCCGATGGCAACTACCTCATCGACGGCTATCTCACCATGATCTCCAATCGTCCCGCGATCCGACAGATTTTCGAGTTCTGCGCGGGCACGCCTGAGGGTGGGGCGGTGCTCTTTCACTGCGCCGCGGGCATGGATCGCACGGGCATGACGGCCTTCCTGCTGCTTGGCTTGGCGGGCGTACCGCGCGAGCAGATCGTGGCCGACTACCTCTACTCGTTTGCCCCGAAGGCGGAGGTCGACCGCGTGGTGTTCGAGGGTGCGCCCATCAAGGTGCGCGAGGGGTCGTGGAGCCCGTTGCCCTCGCGCAAGGAGGCTATCGAGTTCATGATCGACCGCGTGGAGGAGGGCTACGGTACGGTCGCCGCCTATCTCTCGTCCTGTGGCATCACGGACGACTGCCTTGCCCGCGTTAAGGATATGCTTCTAGGGTAGTTCGGCTGCGAACGGCGTATCTGAATCGGCAAGCGGTATAATCTGACCGTTGTTGATTGTTCTATTGATGATTTTGACCGAATGGGGCAGGCCTGCCTCGACGAGGGGAGGACAGGAGAGTGTCTGCAGAGCAGCTTAATGGAACCATGTTGCAGGGCTTCTCGTGGAACTTGCCCGCAGACGGCCAGCATTGGCGCCGTCTGGGACAGATGTCTGACCGCTTGGTATCCGAGGGAATCACCTCGGTTTGGATGCCGCCCGCCTACAAGGGCCAGGCGGGTATTGACGACGTCGGCTACGGCGTCTATGACCTGTGGGATCTGGGGGAGTTTGACCAGAAGGGGACGGTGCCCACCAAGTACGGCACCCGTCGCGAGTACGCGTCTGCCGTCGTCGCCTTGCAGCAGGCGGGTATCGACGTGCTTGGAGACATCGTGCTCAACCATCACATGGGGGCTGATGCCTCCGAGGAGCTGATGGCACGTCCTGTGGCCCCGGACAACCGGCTTGCGGATCTGGGCGACCTCGAGCCCATCGAGGCCTGGACGCGCTTTGACTTCCCGGGCCGCGCCGGCGAGCTGGACGACTTCACCTGGAACTGGCACCACTTCAAGGGCGTGGATTACGACGCTGCCACGCAGCGCAACGGCATCTGGCTCTTTGAGGGCAAGGGCTGGGACGAGGACGTCAGCCACGAGAACGGCAACTTCGACTACCTGATGGGTGTGGACGTCGATCTTCATGACCCAGAGGTCTATGAGCAGCTCGTGCGCTGGGGCGTCTGGTACGTGGACGCCACGGGCGTGGACGGCTTCAGGCTCGACGCCATCAAGCACATGAGCCGCTCGTTCTACCTGCGCTGGCTCGCTGACGTGCGCGCCGCGGTAGGGCGCGAGCTGTTCTGCGTCGGCGAGTACTGGTCGTGGTCCGCCTCCGACCTGTCTGCCTATCTTGGCTCGGAGCAGGCCATGAGCCTGTTTGACGTGCCGCTGCACTTTGCCTTCTATCGCGCCTCCGTCGACCGCGAGCACATCGACTTTGCGCACATGCTCGATGGCGCCTTCGTGACGGCCGACCCGGTGCATACGGTGACCTTCGTGGACAACCACGACACCCAGCCCGACCAGTCCCTCGAGTCGACGGTGCAGCCTTGGTTCAAGCCGGTTGCCTACGCGATCGTCCTTCTGCGCGAGGCCGGCTATCCGTGCGTGTTCTTCGCAGACCTCTTCGGCCTGCCCAATGATGCGATTCCTGTGGTGGCGGAGCTTCCGCTGCTTATGGAGATACGCCGCCGCTTTGCCTACGGCTACCAGCACGACTACCTCGACGAGGCGAGCTTGGCGGGCTGGACGCGCGAGGGCGACGAGGCGCGTGAGGGCAGCGGTGTCGCCGTCGTCCTCTGCAGCCAGGACCTGACCCAGGAGCAGGCGGACCCCGAGGCGCAGGAAGACGAGGCCCCGGAGCCCGTCGAGGTGCCAGAAAAGATAATGTACGTGGGCAAAAGCCACGCGGGCGAGATCTGGCGCAGCGTCCTGGGTGACGTGGCGGAGGTCACCATCGACGACGAGGGCATGGGCAGCTTCCCCGCGAGCGTCTCGAGCATGGTGTCGGTGTATCTGCCCGAGGACGCAGCGGCGCGCATAGACCACATTCCCATCGTGAGAGTGCGCAAATAAGGGGTGTACGTGCACCTTTGTGCCGCCTGAAGATTGTAGGGGTACGTTCTTTGAGGTTGGGGTAGAATACCCCTCGTGGCAAAACGCCGCATGTATCGCGCAGAAGCGCAGCACTATGCCTTAGGGCAAGAAAGAAAGGCACGTCATGGCACAGGGTACTGTTAAGTGGTTCAACCCCGACAAGGGCTACGGCTTCATCTCTCGCGAGGATGGCGACGACC
>CADAQM010000044.1 GCA_902790135.1 uncultured Coriobacteriaceae bacterium | reverse complement strand
CAATGTGCGAGGCAGAGAGGCGGCATCCCGGAGCACAAGAACGGGTGGGCTCCTCGCGGAACCCACCCGTTCTTCTCAGGAACTTTTGATACAGCCCCCCTTAGGTGCTCTGAGATGTCGGTCAGCGACTAGTCGAGATCGCCGAAGTCGTCGAAGTCGTCAGCGGCAGGCGCTGCGGGGGCGACGGTTGCGGGCGCGTAGACGGTCGCGTTGGGCGCCGGCTGAGCGGCGGGAGCCGCATAGGTGGCGCCGGAGGGGGTGCCGAGGGTCTGCTCGGGGAAGACGGAGTCGGCGTCGTCCATGAAGTGCTGCAGGAGCTTCTTGTACTCGGAGCGGAAGTCCTCGCGGGACTGCTTGAGACGGTCGATCTCGTCGAGCTCCTTCTGCTTCTCGGCGAGGGCCTGGCGGATGACCTCACGGGCCTTGCGGTCGGCCTCGTTGCGGATGTTGTCCGCGTTGGTGCGAGCCTCGTCGAGGAGCTGATCGGCGCTCTGCTGGGCGAGGATCAGGACGCGAGAGATCTGGCTCTCGGATGCGGAGTAGCCACCCTGCGGTGCGCTGACCTGGACGGCAGGAGCCGGAGCGGCTGCAGCCTGCTCGCGGAGCTGGGCGACCTGGGCCTGGGCAGCGGCAGCCTGCTGCTCGGAAGCCGTCAGGCGGTCACGCAGGTCCTTGATCTTCTTGAGCATCGCGTCGACCTCAGCGGAGAGCTGGTCGAGGAACTCGTCGACCTCATCGGTGTCGTAGCCATGCTTCTTGGCCTCTGAGAATGTCTTCTGCTCGATGTCTGCCGGAGTAATAGCCATGTTTCTGCTCCCTTTCGGTTATGAGTCGGCCGCGCCCGTCTGAAGCCGCTGCCAACCAGTATACAGCCTGTACCTTGTCAAGCAGTATACCCGCTTTACTACAACCCAATAATCAAACGCTTGACGAGGTCAAGAGCGATGATTGCGATCATGGGCGAGAAGTCCAAACGCATGCCCGAGCCGCCCACACTCGGGATGAGTCTCCTGAAGATGTCGACGAAGGGGTCGACGATGCGCTGGAGGGCCTGGTAGATGTCCCCCACGATGCCTCCCACCGGGAACCACGAGAGGATGCACTCCGCCAGGATCAGCAGCTCGTAGAAGTCGATCAGCCTATAGAGCACGAACATGAGTCGCATGTCTATCCCTTCGCCAGCTCGCGCGTACGCTCGAGCGCAGCGTCGATGGCCTCGTTCGAGCAGGTCCAGAGCGCGCACTCCATGGCGCCAAGCGCGGCGGCCGTGGTGCCTCCCGGAGAGGTGACCTTCTCCATGTAGGCACGCGGATGCTCGCCAGACTGCAGGAGCTGCGTGGCCACGCCGCCCATGGTCGCCAGCACCATCTCGCGGCAGGCAGCGGCCGGAAGGCCGGCACGCACGCCCACACGCGTGAGGTCGTCGACGAAGAGGGCGAAGAAGGCCGGGCCGCACCCACTGATGGCGCCTGCGACGTCCAGCTGCGCCTCGGTCATGACCTGGGCGGACCCAAGAGCCGCGAACAGAGCCTGCACCAACTGACCGTCGGCCTCGGTTGCCGAGCTGCCAGGGCAGACCGCCGTGGCGCCCGAGAGGACCTGCAGCGGAAGGTTGGGCATGACGCGCACCACGCGAGCACCCGAAAGGGCACCCTCGAGCGTGGCCAGCTTGACGCCGGCGGCGATGGAGACCACCAGCCTGCCATCGAGCGCGCCCTCAAGCTGCGCGAGCACGCTCGGCAGCACCTGCGGCTTCACGGCAAGCACCAGCACGTCGGAGCCAAGCGCCACCAGCTCGTCGAGGCTCTGGCAGCATGTGATGCCGAGCTCGGCCAGAGGCGCCAGGGCCGCCTGGCTCAGGTCGAACGCGCTGACGGACGAGGCATCCATCGCGCCGGAGGCTACCAGCCCCTTGGCGATGGCGCCGCCCATCGATCCCGCGCCAATGACGCTTACGCTCGTCCCCTTGAGGTCCATCGTGCTACCTCGTCAGGGTTCCGTCGGCGGCAAGGCGGTCGAGGTCGGCCTGAGAGATGCTCATGCCAGCCGGCAGCACCGCGAAGACGCGGTCACCAAGCTCCTCGACGGAGCCGTTGATGCCAAAGGAGAGGCCGAAGCAGAAGTCGAGGATGCGCTTGGCGACCTCGAGGTCGGTCTGCTTGAAGACGAGCACGACCGGCTGGTTGGTGCGCACGCGGCGCACGACCATCTGCACGTCGTCATAGGCGACCGGACGCAGGACGTACGGCGGAAGCTGGCCGGAGGAGACGCGCGGGGTGACCTCGTCGCGGTCGTAGTCGTCGTAGCGGTCATACGAGCGGCGCTCGGGCTCGTAGGTCGGCTTGGGGGACTCGTTCAGCGGACGGCCGGAACGGGTGTAGACCGAGACGCTGTCGGCCTCGGGACGGCGGGTGTTGCCGAGGATGCCCGAACCAGACTCCTCCTCCTCGTCCTCGAAGTCATCGTAGTCGTCGTCATAGTAATCGTCATCAGGGTTACCGAGAATGCGGTCCTTAAGGTTATCGAGGAAGCCCATTTGCAATGCCTTTCTCTCGGGTGCCCCGCGGGGCACTGTCGATACCTATTTAAACGCCG
Source organism: uncultured Coriobacteriaceae bacterium (assembly GCA_902790135.1). Lineage (GTDB taxonomy): Bacteria > Actinomycetota > Coriobacteriia > Coriobacteriales > Atopobiaceae > UBA1367. Next base: position 15,643 of record CADAQM010000044.1, on the reverse strand, counting down.
AGCGGGTAGGCCGGGTCGAACACGACCCTGCCCAGCCTCACGAGGGTCGAACCCTCCTCGACGGCAATACCAAAGTCGTCGCTCATGCCACAGGAGAGCGTGTCGAGCGGCAGTCCGGAGCGCACGCGAAGCTCGTCGCGCAGCTCGCGCAGGCCACTGAAGGTGGCGCGGGCGGCGGCGCTGTCGTGGGCGGGCGCCATGGCCATGAGCCCCTCTATCGAGAGGCCCGGAAGCGCGAGCAGCTCGTCGAGTTGCTCGGTCACCTCGGCAGGCGTGAAGCCGCCCTTGGACTGCTCCCCGCTCACGTTGACCTCGAGCAGGCCGCGCACGCTCGTCCCCCCTGCCACCGCGCGCTTGGAGATAGCCTCCGCGAGATGCAGCGACGAGACGGAGTGGATCAGGTGCGCGATGCCGATGACCTGCTTGACCTTGTTGGTCTGCAGGTTGCCGATCATGTCGAGGCGCACGCCCTGCATGCCATCGATCTCGGCGATGGCCTGCGCCTTGCGGCGCAGCTCCTGGGGGCGGTTCTCGGCAAAGCCGGCGTAGCCCGCGTGCCATGCGCAGACCACCTTGTCGACGTCGACGGTCTTGGAGACGCCCAACACCGTGACCTCGGAGACGTCGCGTCCCGCACGCGCGGCAGCCTGGCCCACGAGCTCCATGATCTGGGCGCGACGCTCTGCAACGAACGTCTCGTAGCTCATGCGCTCCTCGTCAGTCATGCGCTCACCTCCTGAGCTCCGTCAGCCATCACGGCGATGGCACCGATGCGTCCGCAGGTGCCGCCCTCGGCGCGGTACGAGAAGAACCGGGCCGTGGTCGACGCCGTCGAGGGGCACTCGTCGTAGATGGCCTCCGACCTCGCGCCAGCGTCCACGAGTGCCTGGCGAACTGCCAGGCCGAGGTCGAGGTGGTTGTCGCCAGACACCACGTCGTGCCCGAACTCCCCCACGAAGCGCTCGGCCAGCGTCGCGGAGACCTCGTAGTCGGCTGCGGAGATGTGCGGGCCGACGTAGCAGAGCACCTCGGAGGCGTCGCAGCCGACGGCATCCGTCAGCTTGCGGAGGGCCTTCGCGGAGATGCGCGCGATCGTCCCGCGCCAACCAGAGTGGATCACGGCGAAGCCGCCCGGCGCCACCAGCACCACTGGCACGCAGTCTGCGCAGCACAGCAGCACGGGGACGTCGGCAACCGTGCACACAATGGCGTCGACGCCCTCGCGGGCGTCGCTTTGCGCCTTGGCCACGGCGGCCTCCGATCCGTCGGAGACGACCAGCACGTCGCTGCCGTGCACCTGGAGCGGGTTGACGAGGCGCTCCTCGAGCCCCTCTACCCCAAGCGCCTTGAGCAGCAGACGGCGGTTGGCTGCGACGGTTGCCGCATCGTCACCACAGGCGTCGCCCAGGTTGAGCGAGTCGTACGGCCTCTTTGAGAAGCCGCCGGTACGCTCGGTGAACGCGAGCGTGACCCCGCCCGGGCGACGGGTGTCGCCCAGCAGGGTCACGCCATGCGAGGCGTAGCGGGTGAGATGTGGCGTCACGACCATTAGAGGCGGCTGCGCTTCAGGAAGTCGGGGATGTCGAAGGCCGTCGCGGAGCCCTGGGAGCCACCGCGAGGAGCGCTGGCGGCCGGGCGAGACTGCTGACGCGGCTCGGGAGCGGCGAAGGACATCGAGGACTGGGTGCCCTGCGTGAAGCCCGTGGCGATGACGGTGACGCGCACCTGGTCGCCCAGGGACTCGTCGACGACGGTGCCAAAGATGATGGTGGCGTCGGGGTCGACGTTCTTTGCGACGAGGTCGGCGGCGTCGTTGATCTCCTGGATGCCGAGGTCCTTGTTGCCGGCGACCGACAGCAGGACGCGGGTGGCACCCTCGCAGCCCGTCTCGAGCAGCGGGCTGGAGATGGCCTGCTCGGCAGCCTCGGCGGCGCGGTTGTCGCCAGAAGCGGTGCCGATGCCCATCATGGCCGTGCCGGAGCCGGATGAGGTCGGTGATGCCCTGGGTGCCCTGGCACAGCACGTCGTCGGCCATGCGGAAGGCCTCGAGCATGGTGGTCTTCTTCTCGGAGAGGTCGAGCAGACGGTCATTGGGGATGACGATCAGGGTGTCGACGTTCTCGGAGAGGTTCTCGATGCCGGTGGTGGCGGACTGGGCGCGCTTGCGGCCCTCGAAGGTGAAGGGCTTGGTGACGACGCCCACGGTCAGGGCGCCTACGTCGTTCTTGGAAATGTCAGCGACGACGGGAGCGGCGCCGGTACCGGTGCCACCACCCTCGCCTGCGGTGATGAAGACCATGTCGGCGCCGGCAAGGGCACGCTTAATCTCGTCACGGCTGTCCTCAGCGGCCTCGGCTCCAACCTCGGGGTTGGCGCCTGCACCCAGGCCTTTGGTGATGTCGGTGCCGATGTGCACCTTGATGTCGGCGTCAGAGATTGCGAGCGCCTGGGCATCGGTGTTGACGGCGACAAACTCGACGCCGCGGATGCCCTCCTCGATCATGCGGTTGACGGCATTGGTGCCGCCGCCGCCCACACCTACGACCTTGATGACGGCGAGGTAGTTGCTGGCGATGTCGTTGTCGTTCATGTCTCCTCCTTGTGGGGCCTTGCTCCGGCGGTCCTACCGCCACCCTTTCGGTCCTAGTGCCTGAGGGTCCGTCCGCGGTGAGGGCGGCCCCCTGTCGTGCCTGTGCAATCGTGACGCGTTGTTGAGCGATGCTGCTTGTCTGGAGTGCGTTCGTTCTACGTCGGTTGCGTGCCCCTCAGCAGCCTTCGGAAAACCCTAAACCTCAGGTTAAACCCTATGTCTGCTTCAAAGCGCGTTATCTTTACACAAGGAATCGCGATAAGTCAACAAAAATGTGGTAAATATGAAAACAGCAGGTAGCAGGGCCTATTTGCATGAGTCGCAACTTTTAAGCTCAACTTGAGGTAAACCCCGATTTTTCATGCGTTTTAGGCCACTTGAGGCTTCGGAAGACTCAACCATCAAGTCCGTAGTACTGCTCATAGGTGTAGTAGACACCGTCCTCGCCGAGGATCATATCGGAGGTGTCACCCGTCGCAGAGCCGTCCTGCGAGCCGTCGTCAGCCACATCACCCGATGCGGAGCCGTCAGCCGAGGTGCCGTCCATGGCCGTACCGTCAGCATTCTCGCCGCCGTCGGTGGTCTGCTCCCCCGACGGAGTCGTCTGCGTCGGGGCGGCGCCAGAGCCATCATCGGCAGGCATGGAGTCATCCACCTGTATGCCAGTACCCTCGCTCACCGACTCGGTGCCGATGCGGCGATACGTCGGCTGACTGGGCACGCGCACGTTGATGTAGGTGATCTGATTGGGATGCTTCTCCAGAATCTGATGGATCACAGCCTCTTTGACGTCGATGTTGGTGGGCGAGCCGAGCGAGATCTCGATGCCGCTCTTGAGGGTGCAGCCCACGCTCTCGATGCTCGATGCCGAGTAGCACACGATCTGCGAGGAGAAGTCCTGGGAGAACTGCTCGCGGTACGCCGCAATGGCCTTGAGCACCTCGTCGTTTGCCGTCTCCCCTGCCGTGGGGCTGAGCGAGGTGGGAACGTCGGTGATGAGCAGGGCGTCCATCTTCTGCGCCAGTGCGAGGGCGACGTCGTCGGCCGACTGGCCGTCCGCCACCGTGAGGTTGACAGGCTCGATCCAGACGCTGTCCTCCCCCAGACACCAGCAGACCGACCCGGTGCTCATCTTGACCACGCAGTCCACCCTGCGCTCGGTCACCTCGATCTTGAGGCGGTCGGGAAACTCGCGAGTAAAGGACACCGAGCCAACCCAGGGATTGCGCTTGAGGTTCTCGGTGATGGCCGCAGAATCAAAGGTGAGCAGGGTGGTGCCCTCCTCGATGTTTGCCAGCTTGCCGATGTTCTCCGCGCTCAGGTGCTCGGTGTCCTCGGCATCGATCGAGGCGATGGTGAACATCGGGGAGCTCGACAGCGCGATGAAGCCGACGAGCAGGACGACGAGCAGGCACGCCATGACCACCAGTGCGACGATGATCGCCCTGATGCCCTTGTGGTCTCCCGACTTGTCGTCTCCTTCGTAGGTAAGATGTCGGGTGCGCGGTGCTTCGTTTTGTGCTGCGTTCCAGCGCTCGGCCATTGTTGCCTACCCCTCAAAACCCAGAAACTTTACCTCCGGGGTGAGGTCCACCCCATAGCGCTCCTGTACCTGGTTGTGCATGTGATTGATGATGGCGAGCACGTCGGTAGCCCGCGCCCCGCCCTCGTTGACCACGAAGTTTGCGTGACGCTCGGAGACGGCCGCCTGGCCCACACGGTAGCCCTTGAGGGAGCATCCCTCGAGCATGGCGCCCACGGAGCGGTCGCCCGGGTTCTTGAAGACCGACCCACAGCACGGCTTTCCCGTGGGCTGTGTGGCCCTCCTACGCGCCAGACGGCGGTTCATCTCGAAGGCCACGGCCTGCTTGGTCGAGCGCGTGAGCTCGAAGGTCGCCTCGAGGATGATCTCGTTGGAGGGGATCGTCGTCCAGCGGTAGCCCCACTCGATCTCGGGGGCGAGGTAGCGGCGCATGCCGACCCCGGGCTGATAGGTGACGAGGTCGCGCACTACGCGCCCAATCCACTCGTGGCGGCTGCCCGCATCCATCGAGAGGGCGCCACCCACGGTGCCCGGGATGCCTGCGCAGCACTCGAGCCCCGAGAGCTCTTCCGAGAGCGTCTTGTTGACCAGGCGCGGGAGCTGCACCGCCGCGCCAGCGCTGACGGTGGTGCCCTCCACCTGGATGCGGTCGAACTCCGAGCCCAGCTTGACCACGCAGCCGCGGTAGCCTGCGTCAGAGGCGAGGACGTTTGATCCCTTGCCCAGGATCACCCACGGAACCTGCTCCGCCTCGAGCACGCGAAACAGCGAGACGAGGCCAGCGTAGGTGTTGGCGACGGCCACAAGGTCAGCCGGCCCACCTATGCGGTAGGTCGTGCACGACGCGAGCGCGACGTCAGACGCCACGCTCACGCCCTCTGTTGCGGAAAGTGCCTTGAAGGCCCGAAGCACGCTCACGCCTCGGCGTCCTCCCCTGCCCGCTCGCGGAGCGCGGCAATCAGGTCGGGACCGATGGAGGTCACGTCCCCGGCGCCCTGGGTGATCACGAGGTCACCAGCGCGGCAGACGTCGCAGAGATAGGCGATGACGTCCTTGCGACGGTCGATGGAGATGACCTCCGCCTTGCTGAGCTTCTGGGCACGAGAGGCCAGCACGCGGCCCGACACGCCGGGAATGGGCATCTCGCCCGCAGGGAACACGTCCATGACGATGAGCAGGTCCGCCTGGTCGAAGGCACGTGCGAAGTCGTCCAGCAGGGCCTGCGTGCGGGTGTAGCGATGCGGCTGGAAGACCGAGATGATGCGGTCGAAGCCCATGTCGGCAGCGGCGGCCATGGTCGCCTTGATCTCGGTGGGATGATGACCGTAGTCGTCCACCACCGTGATGCCGTCGAAGTCGCCCACGTGCGTGAAGCGGCGGTGCGCGCCCTTGAAGACGGAGAGGGCCTCTGCTGCGGCCGCGGCGTCACAGCCGAGCGTCTCTGCCACGGCGATGGCGGCCGTGGCGTTGGAGAGATTGTGGGTGCCCGGGTTGGCCGTCAGGGTCACCTTCACCTCGACGCCAGCGGGGGTCTTGATGCTGCAGCAGTTCTCGAGGCGGTGGTTGGAGGGCATCGGCGTGCAGACGTAGTCGTTGCCGCCCTCGAAGCCATAGGTGAGCACGCGACGGCCCGTCGAGCGGGCAAGCTCAACGTAATGGGCGACGTCACCGTTGATGATCACGGTGCCATCCTCTCCCACCAGGTCCATGAACTGGCAGAAGGTCTTCTCGATGTTCTCGAGCGTGCCGTAGTGGTCGAGGTGGTCCGCCTCGATGTTGGTGACCACCACGACGTCGGGGTCGAGGTAGAGGAAGGAGCCGTCGGACTCGTCCGCCTCGCAGACGAAGTAGCCGCCGCGGCCATCGCGGCCGTTGGTGCCGTACTCCTCGACCACGCCGCCGATGAGGAACGACGGGTCCATGTCGAGGTGGTCGAGCATGGAGGCCACCATCGAGGAGGTCGTGGTCTTGCCATGGGTGCCGGCGACGGCGACGGTGGTCGCCCCCACGCCGAGGGCGGCGAGCATCTTGGCGCGCGCCCACACGGGGATGCCGAGCTCACGAGCCCGGACGACCTCGGGGTTGGTGTCGGGAATGGCCGAGGAGATGACCACGACGCTCGGGGCGAGCTTGTCGATGGTCTCGGCCGCATGGCCGATCGTGACGTCGATGCCCGCGGCCTCCAGGTCGCGCACGTAGCGAGACGCCTTGAGGTCGGAGCCGCTCACGCGACAACCGCGCTGGTGCAAAACGAGCGCGATGCCGCTCATGCCCGCGCCGCCGATACCTATGAAATGGGCACTCTCGATGACCTGTGCCTCGGTGTTGTCTGCCATCCTAGCCACCTCTCTCGACAGGGAAACAAACAGTGGGTCTCTACTTTACCGCATGTCGGGCACCCTCGGCGCACCTACACGCAGACCCTATCGACCCTGCGCAGCCGCCTCGACATGATCGGCCAGCACCGACGCAGCTTGATCCTGCGCCAGGCCACGGGCACGCTCGCGCATCTCGTCGCGCCTGGCGGCGTCGTCGACGAGGGAGAGCAGCTCCTGGGCGAAGGCGGGCGTGTCGATGGCATCGTCGGCGAGCATGACGGCCGCACCGGCGTCCACGAGGTAGCGCGCGTTGGTGGTCTGATGGTCTGCCGTGGCAAAGGGATAGGGCACCAGCATGCTCGGCACCGCAAGCGCCGCGATCTCCGCGATCGACGAGGCACCCGCACGCGAGAGCACGAGGTCTGCCGCCGCGAGGGCCTCGCCCATGTTGTCGATGTAGGGACGCACCTCCCAGCGGGCCGCCTGCTCGTCGGTGAGGTTGAGCGCAGAGGTCACCTCGTCGAAGAGCTCCTTGCCCGTCGAGTGCACGATGTGGAGCTCCGGGCGACGCAGCAGCTCGTCCTTGAGCGCCGCCACACCCTCGTTGAGGTGGCGGGCGCCAAGGCTGCCGCCAAAGACGAGCAGCATCGTCTGGGCCTCAGCGATGTCGAAGTCGGCGCGCCCCGCCTCGCGGCTCGCGTCGATGACGCTGCGGCGCACGGGGTTGCCCGTGACCACGATCTGAGTCGACGCGCCCGCGCGGTCGCGGAAGGCGTCGATGGCCACGGGGAGCGCCACGCAGACCTTGTTGGCCTTCTTTGCGGCGGTCTTGTTGGCAAGGCCCGGCACGGAGTTCTGCTCGTGAAGCACCGTGGGCACGCCATGCCGCGCGCACCAGCGCATGAGAGGCAGTTCGATGTAGGCGCCGAAGCCTATGGCGACGTCGGGCTTGCCGACCTCGGCAAAGTAGCGGTCGAGCTCGCGCTCGGCCAGGCGCATGCGTACCAGGGCGGTAATAAGGGTCCAGGGACGCGAGCGGTCGAAGCCCGTCACGTTGAGCGACTTGAGCTCGAAGCCCGCCTGTGGGACCAGCGTACCCTCAAGGCGACGCTGTTGCCCGAAGAAGCCGACCTTGTGGCCGCGTGCGGCGAGCTCCTCCGCCAGCGCCAGAGCCGGGTTGATGTGTCCTGCGGTTCCACCTGCGGCGATGGCGACCGAGAGCTTCTTCTCCATGGCCTTACCCCCTTCCGCCGCGGCCTGCGTCGCGGCCCCTGAGCCTATCTGAAGCGCTTGGGCCAAGGTCGATGCGCCTCGTCCCGTTGGCATTGAAAGACACCCTTCCTGCCGGCCCCTGAGCGCCGCGGGAGGCACGCACGTCGGCAGGAGAGCCCAATCCGCCCTCGATGACGCGCAGCCCCTGCGTAGTGCCCTCGTAGACGGTGAAGCTGCGCGAGGGCGAGGCCTGGGCAGTGCGCGCGACGGAGATTACCAGACCCATCAGGATCAGTGTGGAGATGATCGACGAGCCACCGTAGGAGATGAAGGGCACGGGCTTGCCCGAAAGCGGAATCATGCTGAGCACTCCACCCGCGTTGATGCAAAGCTGTATGGCCAGGAGCGTCACGCAACCTGAGGCGATGAGCCTTCCCGAGAGGTCTGGCGCACTGCGTGCGATCCTGAAGCCGATCCAGACGAGCAGCGCAAAGAACACCAGCACCGCGAGGGCGCCCACAAACCCGAGCTCCTCGCCGATGACGGCGTAGATGAAGTCGTTGTGTGCCATGGGCAGGTAGGAGTACTTCTGGCGGCTGTTGCCAAGTCCCATTCCAAAGATCCCGCCCGACCCGAAGGCGTAGAGCCCCTGGATGACCTGATAGCCACTGCCGTAGGGATCCTGCCACGGGTCCCACATGGTGGCGATGCGCTTGTAGGAATAGTCATCCCTGAATGCCAGCATCATTACGATGGCCAGGGCCACTCCCCCGGCGCCAAGCACGTACTTGAGTGGCATGCCCGCCAGGAAGAGCATGATTGCCACCGTGGCTCCTATGATGCAGACCGTGCCCTTGTCGGGCTGACGCAGGATCAGAAGGAGCGGGATGCCGACCATGACTGCGAGGCGAACCCCAAAGCCCTTCAGGTCGCGGTCGTACTCGAAATAGCGCTCCGTGGCAGACGCCGCGGCAAGAATCACGCTCGCCTTGGCAAACTCCGACGGCTGCAGGGATATCGGACCCATCGTGATCCAGCGGGTGGCGCCGTAGGCATCCTGGCCCGCCGAGGTAAAGAGCACGGCGCCAAGCGCCACAATCGTGACGACATCGATGAGCATGCACAGTCTCTCGGACCACAGGTGATAGTCGTTGAGGGCTATAACGACGGCAGCAACGACACCGGCAACCGCATACATGAGCTGGCGAGTGAGGTAGTAGGTCGGGTTATGATTGGTGGCCTCGGAGGTCAGCGCCATAATCGAGGATGCCGAGTAGATCATCAGAAGCCCGAAGATCGTCAGCACGAAGACTATGACCGCAAGGACGATGGGTTCCCAGGTGAGGGTTGCCACGCCGGAGCGCATCGCCCCTTCCTCGTGAGATCTCATGCCTGCGCTCCCTTGGAGGCGATATGCTCGGCGACAAGACGCTTGAACACGCGGCCGCGTTCCTCGAAGCCCGAGAACTCGTCGAAGGACGCGCAGGCGGGCGAGAGCAGCACGGTATCGCCGGGACGGGCGACGCCACAGGCAACGTCGAGCGCGTCGGCCAGGTGCTCGGCACGAAGGATCTCGGCCGCACCGCCAGAAGCCTCGAAGGCGTCGGCAATGCGCCCGCCGCCCTCGCCGTAGCACACCACCGCATGGGCAGCGCGCGAGGCAGCCGCCACGACGGAGCTGAGGTCGGTGCCCTTGTCGCGGCCACCCATGAGCAGAACCACCGTCTGGGGCGCGAAGGCCACGAGAGCCTTCTCCACCGCATCGGTGTTGGTGGCCTTGGAGTCGTTGACGAAGCGCACGCCATCGAGCTCGCCACAGGGCTCGATGCGGTGCTCGAGCGGGGCAAAGGCGCGAAGTCCCGCGCGGACCCCCTCGACCGAGGCGCCGGCATGCAGGGCCAGGGCAGCTGCCGCAAGCGCATTCTGCACGTTGTGGTCGCCCAGGATGGATAGCTCGTCCGCACGGACCAGCTCGGTCTCCACTCCGTCCACGCGCACCACCAGCATGCCGTCCGCTCGGCGGAAGGCCGCGTTGGCGCTCCCCTGGTCCTCGTTCACGCACAGGCGAACGGTGCGCAGCCCGCGAGCGTCAAGGCGGTCGGCAATGGCGGCGCACCAGCTGTCCTCGACGGAGATGACGGCGAGGTCATCAGGGGTCATGTTGGCAAAGATGCGCTCCTTGGCGGCAGCATAGGCCTCGAGGCTCCCGTGCCACGAGATATGGTCGGGCGTCACGTTGAGCAGGGCCGCGGCAAGCGGATGCAGGTCCTTGGAGCCAGCAAGCTGGAAGCTGGAGAGTTCCGCCACAAACCAGCGGTCGCTGGGACGCTCGTCCACCTCGCCGATGGCAATGCGGCCGATGTTGCCCACGGCAAGGGCGTCGAGACCGGCGGCGCGCAAAAGCTCGGTGGTGAGCGTCGTCGCGGTCGTCTTGCCGTTGGTGCCCGTGATGCCAAGCCACTGGCGCGGGCTCTCGCGCCAGGCAAACTCGGGCTCGCCGATGATCTCCTTGGAGCACGATGCGGCCGCACGATAGAACGCGGAATGCTCGGGGATGCCGGGCGAGGCGACGGTCAGGTCGTAGCGACCCGTCACGTCCTCGGTGCCCAGGACGACACGCACGCCCACGGCCTCGAGGGCACGGGCGCCCTCGCCCTCCACAGACTTGAGGCCTCCATAGAGCGTGACCGAGCTCACACGCCCGCTAAGGCGCTTGGCGCAATAGGACGCCACGGCCTCGCCTGTCTTGCCCAGGCCCAACACGCACACGTCACCGAGCATCTGCTCGCTCGTCACCAGCTGCTTCTCGTCTGCCATAGTTGCCCCTTATCCCAGCTTGAAATACAGAGCGAAGCCCAACAATGCGAAGGACACGGCCACGATCCAGAACCGCAGCACGACCTTGTTCTCGTCCCAGCCGAGCTTCTCGAAGTGATGATGGATGGGTGCCATCAGGAACACGCGCTTGTGCGTGAGCTTGAAGCTCACGACCTGGATGATGACCGAGAGGGCCTCGATGATGAAGAGGCCGCCCATGACCAGGGCGACGACCTCGGTCTTGGTCAGAACCGCGAGGGCGGCAAAGGCGGCGCCCAGCGAGAGCGAGCCGGTATCGCCCATGAAGATGCTCGCGGGATGGCCGTTGAACCAGAGGAAGCCCACGCAGGCACCTGCCATGGCAGCCGCGAAGATGGAGAGGTTGATGTCGTCATAGCGGAAGGCGACCATCGACATGGCCATCATCACGCCAAAGCTGCAGCCGGCAGCAAGGCCATCGAGGCCGTCGGTGAGGTTCACGGCATTCGAGAGACCCGCCATCAGAAAAAAGACGAAGATCACGTAGAGCCAGGGCACCGTGACACCACCCACGACAAAGCTGAGCGGGGCGAGGTCGATGGTGAAGCCGCCCGGGAAGCGGATGTCCGGCGTCACGCCGCACATGTTGACCGCCATCAGGCAGAAGGCGATGGAAATCAGGCCGAGGCCCACCATCTTCTGCGAGGGGGTGAGGCCCAAAGAGCGCTTGTGGGCGACGCTCTCGATGTCGTCGAGCAGGCCCAGCGAGCCGGTGGCGAGCGTGGCGCCAATGGCGAGCCTGAGATCAACCGTCCAGTTCGCCTGAATCATACAGGTGATGATGACCGCGGCAAGCATGACCACGCCACCCATGGTGGGCGTGCCCTGCTTGATGAGGTGCTGTTCGGGGCCGTCGGCGCGAATCTGCTGTCCGACGCCCTCGTGGCGCATCATGCGGATGAACATGGGCATCAGGACCATGGTGAACAGCGCCGCGATGGCAGCTGCGAGAAAGACCTGATAGGTAGGATAACGAGGATTGCCGAACATCAGGCAAGCACCCCCTTGGCAAAGACGTCGAGGCCCACGGAACGCGAACCCTTGGCAAGCACGAGGTCACCCTCGGCCAAAATGGGACCTATCACCTCGAGGGCGCGCGCGGAGGTGGGCAGCACCTCGATGCGGTCCTCGGAGAATCCCATGGTGCGGGCGGCCTCGGCCATCTCGGCTGCGTTCTCCCCGCCCACGAAGACCAGCAGATCAAGCGGCTTGGCGGCAGCGTACGCACCGATATAGCCGTGCAGTCGGCGCGCCTCGTCGCCGAGCTCCCCCACCTCGCCGAGCACCGCGACCCTACGACCTGTGCAGCTCATGGAGCACAGCACGTCGAGCGCTGCGGCCATGGAGCTGGGGCTGGCGTTGTAGGAGTCATCGATGACGCGGGCACGCCCGGGAGCCGTCAGGATCTCGAGACGCATGTGAGTCTGGGGCATGTGCGCGATGGCCTCCGCGGCCGCCTCGCGCGAGCCACCCACGCGCCAGACGATTGCCATGGCAAGTAGGAAGTCTGCCACCACGTGGCGCCCGGGAGCGTCGAGGGTGAGCTCGTGGCTCCAGCCGTCGGCACAGCTCACGGTGAAGGAGGGCTTGCCCTCCCCGTCGATCGTGAGGTTCTCGGCGCGCACGGAACTCTTTGCGGAGAAGCCCGTCCAGACGACCTCGACACCGGCGGGAACGCAGAACTCCCGCTCGATGAAGGCACCGAAGTCGTTGTCCTCGGTCAGCACCAGACAGGGGCGCACGGGGCCGGCGGCCTCGTCGCTGGCGGTCATGCCACCCACAATCTCGGCTTTGGCGCGCGCGATGTTCTCTCGGCTTCCCAGATAGCCGATGTGGCTGGTGCCCACATTGGTGACGAGGGCCACCGTCGGGCGGGCGACCTGGGTGAGCCGTGCCAGCTCGCCAGCGCGGTTCATGCCCATCTCGGCCACCACGACCTCGTCGGATGCGTCAGCCGCCAGAAGCGTCAGCGGCAGGCCCATGAGGTTGTTGAAGTTGCCCTTGGTAGCGTGGGTCTTGAAGGAGGCAGAGAGGCCAGCAGCCAGCATGTCCTTGGTCGTGGTCTTACCGACCGAGCCCGTCACGCCCACCACGATCCACTGCGGGTTGCGACGGCGCCAGAAGCCCGCGAGCCTCAGCAGGAACTCGGTGGCATCGGGGTCGGTGTCATCGGGGGTCTCGCCGCCCACGCACGCAGCGCGCAGCAGGGCGCAACCCTTCGCGCGCGCCTGCTCGAGAAGCCCCTCGTCAGGATCGGCGGTGAGCACGACGGCCGTGGCACCGGCATCCACCGCGGAGGGGGCAAAGCGGTTGCCGTCCACGCGCTCGCCCCTGAAGCAGGCAAAGGCAAGACCGGGTGCGGCGGTGCGCGAGTCGCAGGTGACGCCGGTGATCCGCGCCTCCCCGCTCCCGCACAGGAGCGTCGCCCCCGTAGCCTCGAGCATCTCTGAAATGGTTACGTCAAGCATCTACATCCCTTTCCAAGCACTGCCCGCAGACGTTCTACGAGGCAGGCAAAACGCCCATGTCGGTGAGCGCCTCACTCATGATAGACGAGAACAGCGGCGCGGAAGAGGACGCCGCGAGGTATGGGGTTCCGTTGAGGCCCACGTACACGAGCACCACCGGGTCTGCGGCGGGGGCGAAGCCGATGAGCGACGAGGTGAAGCTGCTCTCCAGATAGCCACCCTTGCCCAGGTCCGCCTTCTCGCCCGTGCCCGTCTTGCCCGCGATGTCGTAGCCCGGCACCTGCGCGGCCTCGGCGGTGCCCTCCTCGACGACGGTGCGCATCATGTCGGTCACCTGGCGTGCGGTCTCAGCGCTCACGACCTGACCGCTCGACTCCCACTCGACAGCCTCGGTCCCCTTGCTAATGAGGAAGTGCGGCGTGACCATGACTCCCTTGTTTGCGATGGCGCCAATCGCACGCACCATCTGCACGAGCGGGATGGCAAGGCCCTGGCCAAACGACATCGAGCCGACGCTCGAACCGTCATACTCGTCGAGCGTCTTAACGATGCCCGTGACCTCGCCGGGGTAGTCGATGCCCGTCAGCTGGCCGATGCCGAAGGTCTCAACGCCCTCCGCGAAGGCGGCGGGACCAATCTCGTCCTGAGCGACGAGCGCCATGCCCGCGTTTGACGAGCGGCGCAGGATCTCGCGCAGGGTCATGTTCATGTCGTAGTCACGTCCGTCGTCATCGCTGACCAAGTCATCGCCCACCTGCTCGTAGGCAGGAACGTAGAAGGTGGACGAGGGGTTCACGATGCCGCGGTCGATGCCGATGGCGCTGGTGAGCACCTTGAAGATCGAGCCGGGCTCGAAGGAGTCCGAGACCAGCTTGAGGCTCGTGGCGCCTTCCTCGACCACGCTGAGGTCCGTCACGTCGAGAAGCGGCGTCGAGCAGGCGGCGAGAATCTCGCCCGTCTTGGGATCAGTCACCATGACCGATCCCGACTCGGCCTTGTACTCCTTGACGCCGGCGACGATGTTCTCCTCCGCGACGCGCTGGATGTTGATGTCGAGGGAGATGACGATGTCGGTGCCGTCGATGGCCTCGGTCGTGGACGCGGAGGCGCCAGCGATCGGTGTGCCGTTCATGCCGGTCTCCAGGATCATCTCACCGTTGGCGCCGCCCAGCAGGTCGTCGTAGTAGAGCTCGAGGCCAGAGAGGCCGTCACCGTCGACGCCCACGATGCCCAGCACCTGGCTTCCCACGGCTCCATAGGGATATACGCGTCGGCTGTCCTGCAGGTAGTAGATGCCCGGCAGGTCCTTGTCCAGAAGGTCTGCCTTGATGGCATCCGCCTCTTCTATCGACGCCTTGCGTACGACGTAGGAGAAGGTGGTGTCTGCGGTGAGCTTGTCGACGTAGTCGGTCGAGGTGCCGCCGAGGTGCTCGGCGAGAATCTCGGCGGTTGCGTAGGGCTCGGAGATCTCCTTGGGATTGCAGTAGATCGTGCGGCAGTCCTCGCTCATCGCCAGGACGTTGCCGTTGCGGTCGTAGATGGTACCGCGACGCGCCACAAGCTCGATCTTGTTGCTGCGTCGTTCCTCGGCCTTGGCCGTAAGCTCCGCCCCGCGATAGATCTGGAAGTAGAAGAGTCTGAGAGCAATCAGTACGAACGCGGCACAGATGAAGCCGAAAAGCACCCAAAGGCGCTGGTCGCTCGGTCCATCGCTGCCTCCACCACCATACGGCATGCGAGAACCGGAGGGCTCCCCAAAGGAGTCCTCCGGCATCAGGGACCGCCTGCGGCGGGTATAGTCAACTTCGCTTCTCACAACACGAAAGTCTACGCCATCGAGTCGACGTCGCCAGCCACCGCGCCAGACTGCGCATCATCTGCAGAAGTCTCGCTGGCCTGTGGAAGCACGAGCGTCTCGACCTCGGAGGCGTACACCATGCCGTAGTTCTCGGTGGCGATGCGCTGGATGCGATCGGCGCTGGAGAGGGCCGAACGCTCGACGCGCAGCTCCGTGCGGGTGTCGTAGGCGCCCGCGAGGGTGGACTCGGCGACGGAGACCTCCTTGAGCACGGAGACCGTCTGGGCCGTGAGGGCGACGCGTGCGCCGCCGAGCACGAAGAGCATGACGGTGAGCACGATCACGGCCTTTGCGACCGCAAAGAGATCGGCCATCGGATCGACATGGGGACGAGCGCCCGTGGCGCCGCCCTCATGGACGGAAAGGCCACGTGCGGGAATCTCCCATGCCTGCTGCTCGAAGTCAAGCTGGTAAGCGGCGTTGCCCCGGTATGCCATGGCCCTCTCCCCCTTGTTGTGCGTGCCGCCCGCCCTAGGTGGGCGGGCGGCGGTGGTGCGTTTGTGGTGCGTTTAAGCTACGTCTGAGCTGCGTTGGTGCTTCGTTTGTAGTGCTCTGCAATCAGCCACGGGGGCTGCTCGCATTCTTGGCGTTGCTGGCGACGTCCAGCTTTGTCGCCACGCGCATGAGGGCGCTTCTGGCGCGGGGGTTGTCCCCCACCTCCCGCTCGCTCGCCCTCAGCGGCTTGCGGGTCCTGACGTCGACGATCGGCACGTTGCCGCAGACGCACACCGGAAGGTCCGGCGGGCAGGTGCAGCCCTGCGACAGCTCCGTGAAGACGTGCTTCACGATGCGGTCCTC
>CADAQM010000043.1 GCA_902790135.1 uncultured Coriobacteriaceae bacterium | reverse complement strand
AACCTTCTCGGCGCTCTCCTTGAAGTGGTCCATGGTCCAGACGAAGATCTTCTTGTCGGGAGCGGCGCCCTTGTAGGCAGCCTTGAGGACGGGGTTGCTAGCGGCAACGTCGTTAACGGCGATGATGCCGTCGCAGGGATACTCGATGCTCCAACGGGTGACCGTCTGGCCGTGGATCATGCGGTCGTCGATGCGTACGAATGAAATCATGGTTCCATCCCCTCTTTGGTTACGGCCAGCCCTTCTTAACTGGCCTAATTACCTACAGATCCTCTTCGTCCTCGTCGTCGTCGAAGGCGAGCTCAACCTGACGGGCTCCCTCCCTTGCCTCGCTGATCACGTTGCTGACAAGGGTGGAGTCATCGAGCTCGTCCTCGATGGCCATGAGGGCGCTGATTGCCATGGGCAGGCTCAGGCCACCAAATGCGATGGTCTTGGCGAGCAGCCCACGCTCGGTAAGCGTGTTGAGGGTGTTGGTGAGAGGCGAGCCGCCGATGATGTCGCCGAGGACGACGACGGAGTCGTCGGCGGTGATGGGCGCGATCACCTCGCGGAGGTTCTCAACGAAGGTGTCTGCGGAGACACCGTCCTCCATCGAGTAGCTGAGCACGTTGTCGCGATCGCCCAAGAGCATGCGGATGACGCTGTGCACGCCGGGAGCCATCGTGCCGTGACTGACCAGAAGCAGATAACGCATGTGACCAAGCCCCTCTCTGATATCGTTTATCGACCGCTCACAGAGTCAAGAACGGTCTTTTTCGTTCATTTGCCGTACAAAAAATGGCTACCTACCTGCACCTTTGTGCATTTGCACGGCAAAATGCCAACTGTGAACAAAGTATGAAGTCGATTACAGTTCTGAGATACCAACGCTGTAACGACTTTTTACTGATTTGTGTGCAACCTGTGTATATGGAGGGAGCGTGGACGACATAGAGGCCGAGCAGAGCATGCCCACCCTTCTCACCGAACAAGAGATAATTGATGCAATCAGCTACGTCAACAAGGGCGCCGCTGAGGACGACTTGTCGCAGATCGTCACCTATTCCAAAAACATGCAGTTCATCGCTGTGAACACGGATGTTTCCGCACGCGAGATCTCGGAGCAGTACGAGGGCTTTGCCTCCTACATCACCCTCGGCGACACCGACGGGCTGCTGCATTTCATCCGTACGAACCTGCCGCTGATGGAGCCCAAGACCGCCGACGATCCGCTCCTGCAGGGGCGCTCCGCCGTCGCGTTTCTCGCAAGCGCCTGCATCGAGGCGGCACGCCGGGGCGGCCTTCCCGCCGTGCGCTCTTATGCAATCACACAGCATTACATTCGCCTGGCAAACGAGACCAGCAACGAGGAGGTCGTGCACTACCTCATGCTGCCGATGATGCTCGAGCTGACCAAGTGCGTGCGCAACGAGGGCGAGGCGCGCATGCACCCCCTCTCCCACCAGGCCATGAACTACGTGCGCAGCCACCTCGTGCAGCCGCTTGACGGCGAGTCGGTGGCTGGCGCGCTGGGCGTGAGCCGCAAGACCCTCTGCACGCGCTTCAAGAACGAGACGGGCGAGACCTTTGGCGCCTACGTGCGGCGCGTGCGCGTCGAGCGCGCGCGACGTCTGCTCGACACCACCGACTACGACGTCGCGCAGATCGCCTACCGCACGGGCTTCTCGTCGCAGAGCCATCTGCAGACCGCCTTCAAGAGCGCCACGGGCTTCACCCCGCGCGAGTGGCGCACGCGCGAGATCCGCGAAATCTAGTGACACACAAACTCCGTGGGAGTTAGTGTGTCACGCCGCAGCAAAGGAGATGCCATGAGCACTTGGACCCTTGACGACTTCGCACGTCTGATCGACCACACCAACCTGCATGCCGATGCCACCGAGGCCGACATGGCCCGTCTCTGCGACGAGGCCAAGCGCTACCACTTCAAGATGGTGGCCATCAACCAGGTGCAGTCGCGCTTCTGCTCCGAGCAGCTGGCCGGCACCGACATCGACACCGGGGCCGCCATCGCCTTCCCGCTGGGGCAGACCTCGATCGCCGCCAAGGTCTTCGAGACACGCGATGCCCTGGCAAACGGTGCCAACGAGATCGACTACGTGGTCAACGTCACCGAAGTCAAGCAGGGCAACTGGGATTATGTGACCGACGAGATGCGCCAGATCGTGGCCGTCTGCGACGAGGCGGGCGTGCCCTCCAAGGTGATCTTCGAGAACTGCTATCTCACGCGTGACGAGAAGATCCGCCTCTGCGAGATTGCCCGCGAGGTGCGCCCCACCTTTGTCAAGACCTCGACCGGCTTTGGCACCGGCGGGGCGACGGTGGAGGACGTGGCCCTCATGCACGAGCACGTGGGCGACGAGGTGCTGGTCAAGGCCGCCGGCGGTATCCGCAACGCCGACAGCTTCCTTGACATGGTGCGCGCCGGCGCCAGACGCATCGGCACCTCGGCCGGCGTGGCCATCATCGAGGAGCTGGCCACGCGCATGGAGCAGGCCGGCACGGACACCATCGAGCTTTAGCACGGAGAAGGAGGCCTCTCCGTGGAGCCGCTGCTTCTCAAGCCCTATTACGTCTCCCCCGTCTGGGGCGGGCCGCGCATTGCGCAGGCGCGCGGAATCGCTTGGACGTCGGAAGACAATCACGGCGAATCGTTTGACGTCTCGGCCCACCCAAGCACCATGGGCGTCGTGCGAAACGGGCCTTACGCAGGTTGCACGCTCGCCGAAGCCATCGCGGCCCACCATGACGAGCTGCTCGGCGACGTGCCCGACGATGCTCCGTTGCAGATAACCACCATGGACGCCGCCGAGACCCTCTCCGTGCAGGTACATCCGCCCGAGGCCTATGCCCAGGCAGCCGAGGGCGACCACGGTAAGGTGGAGTCGTGGTACATCCTTGCGGCCGAACCCGGCGCCACGCTTATCGGCGGCTGCGGCACCGACGACGTGAGCGCCCTGCGTGACGCAGCCACAGACGACAGCATCGCCGCGCGCTTTGGGCAGCGCATTGCCGTGCAGGAGGGTGACTTTGTCCTTATCCCCGAGGGGACCATGCATGCGCTGGGCAAGGGCATCTTTGCCGTGGAGGTTGGCAGCCTCGGCAATACCACATACCGCATCTGCGACTGGGGACGCGGCCGCCAGCTGCACGTAGACAAGGCCTTTGACGTGCTCAAAACCGGCAATCGCCCCAGTGTTACGCACATGGGTACCTATGGCGAGCAGGTGCAGCCACGCGAACGCCTCGGTGTGGACGCGGGCTTCTTCAAGAGCTTCGTACTCGACGTGGACGGCAGCCAGAGCTTCCGCTGCGACAGGCGCTACGCCGTCATCACCTGCGTCGGCGGCGCCGCCCGCGTTTCAACCACGAACGGCTCGGTCGAGCTTGGCTACACGGACTCATGCCTTGTCCCCGCCGATGCCAGCACCTACACCATCAGCGGTACCTGCCGTGTCCTGCGCAGCGTCCGTACACCAGACACGCCAGAGGAGGCTTAGCATGCAGCGCGTCGCCATCACCGGAGCCACCGGATACCTCGCCAGCCTTGTGCAGCTGTACAACCGCGGTCGCTTTGAGTTTGTGCCCGTGAGCAGGGCGGATGTGGACTACGGCCACCCCGACGAGGTGGAGCGCTTCTTCTCCTCGCTTGGGGCCGACCTCGTCTTCCACACCGCGGCCAACGCGACGACGGCAGCCTGCGAGAACGATCCCGCTGGCACGGACCTCATCAACCGTGACTCCGCCATCGCCATCGGCCGTGCCTGCCAGGCCACCGGCAAGCGGATGGTCTTCATCTCCACCGAGCAGGTCTTCAACGGGCTTGCGTGCCCCGGCCCCTTCGACGAAGCCACCGAGCCCTGCAGCGTCACCCGCTATGGCCAGCAGAAGGCAGCCGTCGACGCTTGGATGCACGCGAGCCTGGACGACTACGTGACCGTCCGTCTCTCGTGGATGTTTGGCATGGCGCTGCCCGGCGTCAAGCCCTCACCCGGCATTCTCGGCAACGTGCTGCAGGCGCTGCGCACGGGCAAGCCCACCAAGTTCACATGCAACGAGCGACGCTGCATGACCTACGCCCAGCGCCTTGCCTCGCAGTTTGCGCAGGTCTGCGACCTGCCGAGTGGCCTCTATCACTTTGCCAGCGCGAACACGCTCACCACTTTCGAGAGCGCACAGATGGTGGCCCGTCGCCTGGGGGCGAGCGCGGCCGACATCGAGCGACTCATCCTGCCCGACACCGAGCGCTACGCAGACCGCTTCCGCGACTTTCGCTTGGACGCGCACAAGGCGCAGGACGCGGGCATCGAGCTCGGGACCTTTGCCGAAGACGTCGACCTCTGCCTTGCCGACTTCGGCTGGTAGCACGGTTCGACTGCGTCATAGCACGCAGAATCTGTGAGGGCAAATCTGCCATCATGTGCGCCATCTTGTAACAAACCGCTGGTAGAATGGCCAAAACCCGTGACAGAGGAGCGGCCATGCCCGGACCAGGCACCATGCGAGGACACCAGTTCTTGACCGAGGAGGAGAAGGCAAACGCCCCCAAGGTGACCAAGGAGCTGCTCCTGCGCATCTTGGGCTACCTCAAGCCCTATTGGCTGCAGTTTGCGATGGTCTTTGTCGCCATCCTAGTTAGCTCCGTGGTGGGGCTGCTCCCCTCCATCATCACCGGGCGCATCGTTGACCAGGCGCTTGTGGGCAATGACCTCGCCCTGCTCATCCGCCTGCTGTTTACCGCGCTCGCCGCCATGCTGGCCAGCCAGCTCGTGGGCGTGCTGGAGAACTACATCAACTCCTGGATCTCGCAGCGCATCATCTTTGACATGAAAAATGAGATGTACCAGCATCTCCAGCACATGCCTCATGCGTTTTTCACCACCGAGAAGCAGGGCGACATCGTCACCCGCATGAACACCGACATCTCGGGCGTGAGTTCGGTCATCAGCGGCACGCTCACCCAGATCGTGAGCAACGTGGCCGTGGTGGTCACCACGCTCGTTGCACTCTTCTCTATGAGCCCCAAGCTTGCCGTGGTGGGTCTGCTCGTGCTACCGCTGCTCATCTTTCCCACGCGCAGCGCCGGCAGGGTGCGCCTCAAGCTGGTGCAGGAGTCGCAGGCCAAAAACGACGAGATGAACCAGCTCATCAACGAGACGCTCTCGGTCTCGGGCTCCCTGCTCATGAAGATGTTCACCGCCGAGGAGCGCGAATACCGGCGCTTTGTGGGCGTCAACGAGGAGGTCACCGCCATCTCGCTCAAGGAGCAGCGCTCCGGCTCGTGGTTCCGCGTGGTCATGGGCATGTTCACCCAGCTCGGGCCGCTTCTCATCTACTTTGCCGGCGGCTTTCTCATCATCCGCCAGCTTGACCCCAACCTGTCGGTAGGCACCATCACCGCCACGGTCACGCTCGTCAACCGCCTGTACCGCCCCGTGGAGAGCCTGCTCAACCTGCAGGTGAGCTTTACGCGCTCGCTTGCCATGTTCAGCCGCATCTTTGACTACCTCGACCGCAAGAGCAGCATCGTCAGCCCAAAGAACGGCGCCAAGCCCGACTGCGAGATGGCCCAGATCGTCTACGAGCACGTGGCCTTTGGCTACGACGACACCGACGACCCCGTGCTTTCCGACGTCAGCTTCACGGTGCCCGGCGGTGAGATGTACGCCATCGTCGGCCCATCCGGCTCGGGCAAGTCCACGGTGGTCAACCTCATCCCGCGCCTCTACGACGTGCGGCGCGGCTCGGTAAGCGTCGCCAGCGTGGACGTGCGCGACTTTGACCTCACCTACCTGCGGGAATGCGTGGGCGTGGTCACGCAGGAGGCCTATCTCTTCAACGGGACCATCCTAGACAACCTCCGTTATGCGAAGCCCGAGGCCACCATGGAGGAGATCGAGGCGGCCTGCCGCATCGCAAACATCCACGAGTTCATCTCCAACCAGCCCGACGGCTACCAGACCGAGGTGGGCAATCGTGGCCTCAAGCTCTCCGGTGGCGAGAAGCAGCGCCTTTCGCTTGCGCGCGTGGTGCTCAAGGATCCCAAGATCCTGATTCTTGACGAGGCCACCAGTGCACTGGATTCCATCTCTGAGAATGCCATCCAGGAGGCTCTCGAGCAGCTGATGGTGGGACGCACAAGCATCGTCATCGCGCACCGCCTGTCAACCATCCTCAAAGCTGACCGCATCCTGGTGGTAAAGGGCGGCGTCATCGCCGAGCAAGGTACCCACGCCGAGCTTCTAGCTGCGGACGGCGTGTACCGCGAGCTCTACGAGACGCAGTTCCGCCAGGTCATCGCAAACGAGCAGGCAACGGCCGAGACCGGCTTCGACGTGCAGACGCTCTCCTCCGCCTTCGACGTACGCCCGCTCGACAGCGAGGACCTGCCTGAGGTGTTCGCACTCGCCCGCTCCAACCGCGTTTACTACCGCTACCTGGGCGAACGTCCGACCAAGGCCAATCTCACCGCACTCATCACGCGTCTGCCCGAAGGCGCGGAGCCCAAAGGCAAGCACTTCGTCGGCTTCTTTGACGACGAGGGCTACCTCGTGGCGGTCATGGACCTGGTCTGCGGATGGCCAAGCGCGACCGAGGCCTTTGTGGGCTGGTTCATGGTCGCGGCCGACATGCAGCGGCAGGGCATCGGCTCGCAGCTGGTGGCCGATCTGCGCGCAGCGCTGGAGGCGCAGGGGTTCAGGCGCGTGTCGCTGCAGCTGCCCGAGCGCGACGGCGACGGCATCGCCTTCTGGGAGGCGCAGGGCTTCTCGCTTACCGACGAGCGCACGGAGGAAAAACGTGGTCCCATCGCCACGCTTGCACGCGAGATCTGAGGCACCACCGAGCCACGACCGGACTACACGTTGATGTCGGGTACGTTGTCTTGTTGGTAGGAGTACCAATTGCCGGTCTCCGCCAGCTTCTCGCGGGCAATGTGGGCGAGCAGCTCCTCGCTTTGGCCCTGTTCGGCCAGCCAGAGCTCGGCCTGGGCGTAGAAACGGGCCAGCCGCTCGTGGTCGGCCAGCACGCGCGGCAGTGACAGGCTGCCGAAATAGGAAGATACGAAGAGCGTGGCGGCCGAGAGTCCTCCGAGTGCAATCTTGAGCACGGCACGCCAGACGTCGACGGGCAACGCCATCGTCTTGCGGTATGCGCCCGCCGCTTCGACGCTCAGCAAATCAGCGGCACCATAGAGCAGTTCGAGCTCCCGACAGGCGGGGCTCGGGTTTTGCGCCTCGCCGAGCAGCCGTGGCAGCCGGCTAGCGTCCAGACCAGACGCTAGCCGGTTGAACTCGGTGATACGCGCACGTATCTGCCTGTCAGAGCCCTCGGGGCAGGGCAACTCGGGCATCCGCTCGATCACGGAGACTCCATTGGGCGCAGCTTCTAGCAACTCATATATATCATGGCCACATTATCGTGCGCGATGCCACGGAGTTAGCGCGCCACGGGCTTGGGTAAGATAAGTTCACACGAGCACGCACCGTCAGGAGCCCCGCCATGAACATCCAGATCTTTGGTACCAAAAAGAGCAGCGATACCCGCAAGGCCGAGCGTTGGTTTAAGGAGCGCCGCATCAAGTTCCAGTACGTCAATCTCGCCGAGAAGGAGATCTCCAAGGGCGAGCTGCGCTCGGTGGCGCAGGCGGTTGGCGGTCTTTCCGCACTCATCGACGAGAAGGCAAAGGACTCCTATGCCGTTGCCCTGCTGCAGCATACGCCCGAGGGCATGCTGCTCGACAAACTCCTCGAAAACCAACAGGTGCTGCGCCAGCCCATCGTGCGCAACGGTCGTGCAGCCACCGTTGGCTATGCGCCTGACGTCTGGAAGGGTTGGGAATAGCATCCGACGCCCATCGCTAGGCGGTGGGTATCATATATTAGTTAGATATAAACCAAACGTTTAATTGGAGGACGGATGAACTGCCCGCACTGTGGCGCCAAGATGTCAAAGCATGCAAAGAACTGCCCCGAATGCGGAGCTCCACGCGACCTGCCGGTCGACGAGCGCACCACCGTCTTGCAGCGCGAGCCCATAGAGAAGCAGACGCCTGAGCCCGAGGTCGAAACCGAGGCAAAGACCGTACGCATGCCCCAGATGCCTCCCGCGAAACCCGCGCCTGCGCCTGCGCCTGCGCCCGCTCCTGAGCCTGAGCCCGAACCCCAAAAGCGCTCCCTGCTGCCAATCATCATCGTCGTGGTGGCTCTCGCAATCGTGGCGACGCTGTTTGCCCTCAACACCTGCAACAAGCCAGCCTCCGAGCCTCGCCAGAGCGAGCCCGTCGAAGAGCCCAACGACAACCAGACAGACGAGGGCGAAGCCACGGTCAGCCCATCCAACACTCGGGCGAACGGGCCTGACGAGACGGATGACAGCGAAGACCAGGGCGAGGCAGAGGTCAGCCCCACCAGCACCCGGGCGAACGGATCTGGCGAGGTCGACCAGGCGACCCTCGACGGATGGTCCGAGACGGCGCGCAAGGCGCTCGCCATCTATCCCTCAAACCACGTTCTCGCGGGTGGCGCGGATGACGAGCCCTCCGAGCTCTCCCTCGAGAGCTGGACAGACAGCCTGATGCAGTACGTTGACAGCTCCTCCGCTCTCGGTCAGGCGCTGCTCGACGACCCCGAGGCCGTGGCGACCCCGCTCGGCTTCTTCGAGGCGGCTTCCTACGTCTCGTCCACCGAGGTCACTGACGCCAGCGCCGAGGGCGTCAACGTGACGGTCACGCTCGAGGCCACACAGATGGACTGGAGCATGACCAGTACCGTCACCGAGCAGTACGTAGTGAAGTTCAACAGCGACGGCCTCATCACCGACATCGTCTCCGTCGGATAGGAAGCGCCGAGCCGCCTCCACCCTACCGTCACAAGCTGATGTGCTTCCTGTTGGGAAACTGACCGTCTCGCGCTTGACGTGCTAGGGTAACCATGCGTTGTGACTGACGGATGATCGTGGTTCACCACGGTGGAGCAACGCCTGCATACGCCGACCGTCTGGGCAAGCCAATCTCACAAGGAGGGTGGCTTGCCTTTTTCTGTTAGCGAGGCAAGCCCGAACCGTGAAAGGACGTACGATGCAAGACCTGCTCGAGCTGCTCCGCAGCAACCCCTATCCCGGCCGTGGCCTCGTCGTCGGTCAGGGCGTGGTGTACTACTGGATCATGGGACGCAGTTTCAACAGCCGCAACCGCATCTTTGTGGAGACCGAGGACGGCATCCGCACCGAGGCGCACCAGCCCGAGCTGGTGGAGGACCCGAGCCTCATCATCTACCACCCCGTGCGCACCATGGGCTCCGACCTCGTGGTGACCAACGGCGACCAGACCGACACCATCGTCGAGCAGGGCGACTTCATCAAGGGCTGCATGCTGCGCGAGTTCGAGCCGGACGACCCCAACTTCACCCCGCGCATCTCCGCCATCCTTCATGAGGGCGGCGCCTTCGAGCTCTCCATCCTCAAGCATCAGGACTCCGGCCGCTGCCTGCGCGAGTTCTTCTGCTACGAGGGCGCCGACGAGGGCGTGGGCTACTTCCTGTCCACCTACGACGGCGACGGCAACCCGCTGCCCACCTTCACCGGCGAGCCCATCGAGGTCAAGCTGCCCACTCCCGACGAGGTCTGGGACGCCCTCAACGAGGACAACAAGATTAGCCTCTACACCAACGTCGCCGGCGACGTGAAGATCTACAACAAGCATCTGGGCGACTAACGCCCCCAACGTCTCACAACGATTGGAGCACACAATGAACGAGCTCGAGCTCAAGTACGGCATGAATCCCAACCAGAAGCCCGCCCGCATCTTCATGAAGGACGGCTCCGACCTGCCCGTAACCGTGCTGCAGGGCAAGCCTGGCTTCATCAACTTCCTCGACGCGCTCAACAGCTGGCAGCTGGTTCGCGACCTCAAGGAGGCCACCGGCCTTCCCTGCGCCGCCTCCTTCAAGCACGTCAGCCCCGCTGGCGCTGCCGTGGGCACCCCGCTCTCCGACATCGACCGCCAGATCTACTTCGTGCCCGACACCCTGCCTGACCCCTCCCCCATCGCCTGCGCCTACATCCGCGCCCGCGGCGCCGATCGCATGAGCTCCTATGGTGACTGGGCAGCCCTCTCCGACATCTGCGATGCCGACGTGGCCACCTACCTCAAGCCCGAGGTCTCCGACGGTATCATCGCCCCCGGCTACACCGAGGAGGCCTTGGCCATTCTCGCCCAGAAGAAGGGTGGCAACTACAACGTCGTGCAGATCGACCCCGCCTACGAGTGCGCCCCGGTCGAGACCAAGGACGTCTTTGGCATCACCTTCGAGCAGGGCCACAACTTCTATAAGGTCGACGCCGAACTCGTGAGCAACTTCGTCACCGAGCGCAAGGACGTTCCCGAGAGCGCCATCCGCGACATGATCATCTCGCTGATCACCCTCAAGTACACGCAGTCCAACTCCGTGTGCTACGTCAAGGACGGCCAGGCTATCGGCGTCGGCGCTGGCCAGCAGAGCCGCGTGCACTGCACTCGCCTCGCCGGCAACAAGGCCGACACCTGGTACCTGCGCCAGCACCCGAAGGTGCTCGGCCTGCAGTTTGTCGAGGGCATCCGCCGCGCCAACCGCGACAACGCCATCGACGTCTACATCGGCGAGGAGTGCGACGACGTGCTGCGCGACGGCGAGTGGCAGAAGTGGTTTGCCGTGCGCCCCGAGCCCCTCACCCGCGAGGAGAAGGCCGAGTGGATCGCCACGCAGACTGGCGTGACCGTGGGCTCCGACGCATTCTTCCCGTTTGGCGACAACGTCGAGCGTGCCCACAAGTCCGGCGTTGAGTTCATCGCCGAGCCCGGCGGCTCCATTCGCGACGACAACGTGATCGAAACCGCAGACAAGTACGGCATCGCCATGTGCTTCACCGGCATGAGGCTCTTCCACCACTAGGATTCGAGCCCGTATCCGGCTTGTGTACTTGACCGGGTACCTCAAACTCGAAAATTCGCGAGCGAATCCTGCGGTTCTGCTCTCGGACAATCGAGTTTGAGGTACCCGGTAATCTATACCGGCCGATTCGAGGGCTGCGATAGACGAGTACCGACCAAAAGGAACCGTCCCCAACAGTCTGCTGACCGTTGGGGACGGTTCCTTTTGGTCGGATACGTTCACGTGCCCGCAACCTATATCTATATTGACTCGCGAGGCGGGACGATTACGTCGTAGCGCACCACTTTGCCGGCCAACGAGCTGCTCGGCTTGACCCCCGCCAGATGCGGCCCCTTGAGCGGCCGCTTTACCACAACTTTGCGCGGACGCGCGGTAAGGGCAGCGGCCATGAGCGCGTCCTCGTCCTCGCAGGGGCGCTCCAGCACCTGAAAGAGCTGCAGCTTCTTGTTGGTGGATGCCCGCCGGCGCCGATCGGGAAACATTGGATCGAGAAACACCACGTCAGGAGCCTCGTCAAGCGATGCCAGCGTCTCTATTGCGTCCCCCTCGACCAGCCGCATGCGCGCCGCCACCTTGGACAGGCGCTCGTCTTCACGCGCGCGAAGCAGCGTATCGGCGAGCAGCGCCGCAATCACCGGGTCGCGTTCGCAGAGCGTCACCGTAAAGCCGGCCGCCGCCAAAAGAAGCGCATCCTCGCCCAAGCCAGCCGTTGCATCCACCGCCGTTGGCGCATCCACCCCGCGTACACGCGCGGCACGCACCAGCAGCTCGCGATGCAGACGGTCCTGGCGAAGGCGCGGCAGCAGGCGCGCAAAGTCGCCGCGCAGCTCCATACCATCGCCTACCAGGGCTAGCCCATGCTCGTCTTCTCGCAGCTCAAGGCCCCCGGGCAGCTCCAAAGTGCTCAGAGACACTAGACCAGCTTGCCCTTGCAGTGGTCGCACATGTGCTGAATCATCTGCGCGATCCAACCGGTGTAGTCGCGGCGGCGCGCGACAAACTCACCGTCGACGAGCTCGTCATACGACACCTTGATCTTGGCGTAGCGCGTGACCTTGGAGTACTCGTCGCGCGTCATGCAGCCCTCGACGGTGCGCGACGGACGGATGCCCATGAGCACCTTGGGGTTGTACAGCACGTGCGCCTCCTCGTCATCGTCGAAGTAGACGACGACGGCCTTGGTCACGCCAATCTGGTTTGCGGCCAGGCAGGAGCAGTCCTCGAGCGAGGAGGCCGTGTCGATCAGGTCCTGTGCGATGTCCGCGTCAGCGGGCGTGGCCTTCTCGCACACCTGCGAGAGGATGGCCTCGTCCTTGACCAGCTCTTTGATCATGGGAATTCCTTT
Organism: uncultured Coriobacteriaceae bacterium; assembly: GCA_902790135.1. Lineage (GTDB taxonomy): Bacteria > Actinomycetota > Coriobacteriia > Coriobacteriales > Atopobiaceae > UBA1367. The sequence continues at coordinate 24,501 of CADAQM010000043.1, read as the reverse complement.
CGTAGCTGCGGGGCCCGCGCCCCGGATGTGATACCCAACCATCCTACACGTGTGGCGGCCCGATAACACATCCTCCACCATCGGCCGGACGCCGAGGTTGTACCATAACGCTGGATTTCCGCACGGCAGAAAGGCCGCCCATGGACCAGCTCGACCTCCAAGCGCTGCTCGACAAGACCACCGAGATCTGCGAGGCCCTCGCGCGCGCAGACGTGGGCAGCTGCCGCACCGAGGGACGCAACCTCTCCGTGCAGCTGCAGAGCTGCCTCGCGCGCTTTGGCGCCTACGTCGCCGACGCAGACGGTACGGTGTCCCCAGAGGAGCTCGAGTTCATTCGCACCACACTCGACTACGCCCCCGACGCACCCGTCATCGTCGGCATTCGCAACCGTCACGGCTCGGCCGCCATGCCCGACCAGGGCGTCCCACAGACGCTCAAGTACGCCGTGCTCGCGGACGCGGGTCAGAAGCTCAGGCCAGACCCCTTCAAGGGCCAGTGCTCGATGCTCATCTACGACACGTTCAAGGTCTTTGGCAAGGCCGTGCTCACGCAGGCGGCACCCGGCGCAAACAGCGCAGGTGCGCAGCGCCTGACCGCCTACCTCGAGAAGATGGAGCAGATGCTGCGCGAGTACGCCGTCTGGCGTCCAGCCTCGCAGAAGTCCTACCGCCCCGTCGAGCCCACGGCATCGAGCGACGCCTCCGTGCCAGAGGAGACCGACGACCTGGATGCCGCGCTTGCCGAGCTTGCCGACCTAGTGGGCCTCGATGCCGTAAAACGGCAGGTCAACATGCTCGTCAATCTCATTCAGGTGCAACGCATGCGCCAGGCGCAGGGCATGAAGGCCACCGACATCTCCAAGCACATGGTCTTTCTGGGCAACCCTGGCACGGGAAAGACCACCGTCGCGCGCCTGCTCGCGCGCATCTACAAGGCGCTCGGCGTCCTGCGCACGGGCCAGCTCGTAGAAGTAGACCGCTCGGGACTCGTCCGCGGCTACATCGGGCAGACCGCCACCCGCACGGCGGAGGTCATCGACGAGGCACTCGGCGGGATGCTGTTCATCGACGAGGCCTACGCGCTCACCGTGCACAAGAGCGAGGGTGACTTTGGCCAGGAGGCTGTGGACACCCTGCTCAAGGCCATGGAGGACCACCGCGACGACCTCGTGGTGATCGTGGCGGGCTACACCGACCTTATGGAGCAGTTCTTGGACTCCAACCCCGGCCTGCGCTCGCGCTTTGCCAACATGATCCGCTTTGAGGACTACTCCGCCGACCAGCTGCTGGCCATTCTCCAGCGCAACCTCGACAAGCAGGAGTACCACCTGTCCGAAGCCGCAGAGAAGCGCGCCTGGGAGCTCATCAAGTACCGCGTGGCGCACAAGCCGGAGAACTTTGCCAACGCTCGCGACGTACGCAACATGATGGAGCACGCCATCGCCAACCATGCCGTGCGCGTGGCCGGCATCGAGGGGGCAAGCGAGAGCAAGGAGATCCTGGGCACCATCGAGCCCGAGGATCTCGAGGACTGGGAGTAGGCGCTGGCCATTGGGGCGGGCCGACCCGTCCGCTCTGGGGGACGGAACGGCGGCCCGTTGCGGCCCCGGCAGCGGACCTGTGGCGACCCGTCCGCCCTGGGGGACGGAACGGCGGCTCGTTGCGGCTCTGGCAGCGGACCAGTCGCGACGCGTCCGCCCTGGGGGACGGAACCGGCGCCCGTTGCGGCCCCGGCAGCGGACCTGTGGCGACCCGTCCGCCCTGGGGGACGGAACGGCGGCCCGCTGCGGCCCCGGCAGCGGACCTGTGGCGACGCGTCCGCCCCAGCGGTCGCCCCAACCCCAGCGCGCTACAATACAAAGGCTTAAACAATCGACAACCAGCTAGGAGCCATCATGGCAGAACCACTCATGTTCAAGGACATGCCCTACGAGCGCCCGGACGCAGAGGCCGTAAAGAGCCAGGTCTTCGACCTCGCCAAGCGCCTGCGCGCCGCAGCCAGCTACGACGAGGCGCGCGCCATCTTCATGGAGCGCGAGACGCTCGAGCGCCACATCGACACCCTCAGCAACATCGCCTCCATCCGCCACTCCATCGACACGCGTGACAGCTTCTACGACGCGGAGCAGGAGTTCTGGGACGAGTTCACACCCGAGCTGGCCGAGGCAACCCACGCCTGGACCACGGCCATGCTGGAGAGCCCCTTCCGCCCCGACTTCGAGGCCGAGTTCGGCAACGTGATGTTCCTCAACGCCGAGATCGAGGCTCGCTCCTTCTCGCCCGAGATCATCGGCGAGATGCAGCAGGAGGGCAAGCTCACCACCGAGTACGGCAAGCTCATCGCCTCGGCGCAGATTCCCTTTGAGGACGGCACCTACACCCTCTCCCAGCTGACCCCCTTCAAGACCGACGCCGACGACGCGCGCCGCCTCGCCGCCTGGAAGGCCGAGGGCGCCTGGTACAAGGAGCATCAGGCAGACTTCGACCGCATCTACGACCAGCTCGTGCACCTGCGCGACACCATGGGCAAGAAGCTCGGCCACTCCAACTTCATCCCCCTGGGCTACGACCGCATGGAGCGCAACTGCTACACCAAGGACGACGTGGAGAAGTTCCGCACGGCCGTGGTCAAGTACCTGGTGCCCCTCTGCGACAAGATCTACCGCGCCCAGGCCGAGCGACTGGGCGTCGAGTACCCGCTCTCCTTCGCTGACGCCGCGCTGACGTTCCGCTCCGGCAACCCGCGCCCGCAGGGCACGCCCGACGACATCCTCGCCGCTGGCAAGCGCTTCTACGACGAGCTCTCCCCCGAGACCGCCGAGTACTTTGACACCATGCTCGACCGCGGACTTATGGACGTGCTCTCCACGGAGGGCAAGGAGGGCGGCGGCTACTGCACCAGCCTGCTCGACTACGAGGTGCCCTTCATCTTTGCCAACTTCAACGGCACGCAGGGCGACGTCGAGGTCATCACGCACGAGGCCGGCCACGGCTTTGCGGCGTGGACCAACCGCAAGCGCATCCCCGTGGCATGGAGGCCTGCGAGGTGCACTCCATGAGCATGGAGTTCTTTGCCTGGCCGTGGTGCGAGGGCTTCTTTGGCCCCGACACGCGCAAGTACCTCTACAGCCACCTGCACGGCGCGCTCACCTTCATCCCCTACGGCACGATGGTCGACCACTTCCAGCACATCGTCTACGAGAAGCCCGAGATGACGCCCGCCGAGCGCCACGCCACGTGGAAGGAGCTCCTCGGCACCTACATGCCGTGGATGCGCCTCGACGGCGACATCCCCTTCTACGCCGACGGCGAGGGCTGGCAGCGCCAGATGCACATCTACCAGGTGCCCTTCTACTACATCGACTACTGCCTGGCCCAGACCGTAGCGCTGGAGTTCTGGGCCATGATGCAAGAGGACTTTGACAACGCATGGAAGCACTACATGGCCTACACGCGCCTCGGTGGCACCAAGACCTTCACCGAGCTGCTCGAGGCGGCGGAGATGGTCAGCCCCTTTGACGAGACCTGCCTGCGCACGGTCTGCGAGCGCGCGAACGAGTGGCTCGCAAACTACGACCTCGAGGGCATCGCATAATGGCCAGGCGCAAGCGCGAATACCTCGACGACTTCGTCATCTCTGAGGATGGCGAGTACGAGTATCAGGGAACCCTCTGGCACTGGGGTTCGCCGGAGGAGCGCACTGCCTTCCTCCGCGAAGCCTGGACCGCGCTCGCAGGCGCCGTTGCCTGCGAGATCGCGGCGGGCTTCATCCCCGTCTCGGCCATGGGAAACGCCTTCTACGTGCTGCTTCCCTACCTGGCCGTGATGGGCATCCTGCTTTACACGGCCTTCCGCGTGGCAAAGCTCGCCAGCGAGAAGGGCGCCCTGCGCGACCACGTGTACCAGAAGGGCATGGTCCCGCTGCCCGGCTGGCTAATGGTGGGCTGCGTGGCCGCTCTTGCATCCGCAGTGGGCGAGCTGCTCTATCTCATTCTCGAGAGCCGCTTCAACCCGCTAGCACTGCTCTATATTGCATTATTGCTGGGGGCCGCCGCGCTCTTGGCATACCTCCGGCGCAGGACAAACAGTCTGCGCTTTGACGTCTCCTAGCGCACCGCGCCGCAAATGTTGGCTGCTCAAGGCCATAATTTGCGGCGCGGTTCCTTCATTATTGGAACCAAACACCCCTAAGACGTGGCCCCTCGCCATACGAAATAGTAAATTCTTGCATTTTATCAGCGATTTAAACGTAAACTAAACCCTGTGCAATTTTGGGCATCGACCCGACGAACCCTTGCCCACCTGAAAATATCCGATCGTCGAATGGAGAGACATCATGAACATCACGCGTAGGAACTTCCTGCAGGCCGTGGGCGCAACCAGCGCACTTGGCATTCTTTCTGGTTGCGGTGACGGCGGCGGAGCTGCAGGCTCTGGCGACACCCCGATGGTCGTTGGCTACAGCCCCTTCAGCAGCAAGTTCTCGCCGTTCTTTGCCGAAACCGCCTACGACCAGGACGCCCAGGGAATAACGCAGCTGGCCCTGTTCCCCACTACCCGTCTAGGCGAGGTCGTCTACAAGGGCATCGAGGGCGAGACCTACGAGTATAACGGCACCAACTACACCTACACCGGCCCCGCCGACATCGAGGTCACCGAGAACGCCGACGGCACCGTCGACTACGACATCACCCTGCGCGACGACCTCAAGTTCTCCGATGGCGAGCCCATGACCATCGACGACTATATCTTCTCTATGTACGTCGAGTGCGACCCCACTTACGACGGCTCCGCCACCCTGTTCTCCTCCCCGATTGAGGGCATGGAGGAGTACCGCTCCGGCATGGAGACCCTCATGAACCTGCTCATCGCCGCCGGCGAGGACAACAAGGACTTCTCCCGGTGGGACGAGGAGACCCAGAAGGCCTTCTGGACCGACTACAAGGACGGCTTCGTGCAATGCATCCTCGACTACGTCGTCGACAACGGCGTCAACGCCGAGGAGGACGGCATCGACGCCAAGATGGCCAACTGGGGCTACGAGGTTCCCGCCGACGCCACCAACGCTGACGTCTTCGACCTCATGGCCGGCAACTATGAGACCGTCCAGCAGATGGTCGAGAAAGAGAGCGCTGGCAGCCTTGACGGCATCATGAACAACTACGCCGACTACGCCGTGGGCGTCGAGACCGGCGACTCCAAGCCGACCATCTCCGGCATCCAGAAGACCGGTGACTACAGCTGCCGCATCCATACCACCAAGGTCAATGCCAGCCTCATCTACTCGCTCGGCATCCAGATTGCCCCGCTGCATTACTACGGCGACCCGTCCCAGTTCGATGCCGAGAAGGGCCCCTTCGGCTTCCCCAAGGGCGACCTCTCGATCGTGCGCTCCAAGACCACGAAGCCCCTGGGCGCTGGCCCTTACAAGTTCGTCAAGTTCGAGAATGGCGTCATCAACTTCGAGGCCAACGAGAACTACTTCAAGGGCACCCCGAAGACCAAGTACCTCAACTTCCGCGAGGTGCAGGACGTCGATAAGCTCAACGGAGTCCAGACCGGCACCATCGACATCACCGACCCCTCCTACAGCAAGGACACCGCCGAGGCCATCGCCAAGTCCAACGGCGGCGAGATCAGCGGTGACGTCATCACCACGAGTCTGGTCGACAACCTGGGCTATGGCTACATCGGCATCAACGCCCACAACGTGTGCGTGAATGGCGAGCCTGCCTCCAAAGCTTCCAAGAACCTGCGTAAGGGCATCGCTACTATCCTGGCTGTCTATCGCGACGTGGCCATCGACTCCTACTATGGCGAGTTCGCCGAGGTCATCAACTACCCCATCTCCAACACCAGCTGGGCCGCTCCGCACCCCACCGACCCCGACTACAAGGTGGCCTTCTCCGTGGACGTCGAGGGCAACGACATCTACACCTCCGACATGAGCGCCGACGACAAGTACGCCGCCGCCAAGGAGGCTGCGCTCGGCTTCTTCGAGGCTGCCGGCTACACCGTCGAGGGTGGCAAGCTCACCGCTGCCCCCGAGGGCGCCAAGCTCGAGTACGAGGCCATGATTCCCGCCGACGGCTCTGGTGACCACCCCTCATTCATGATCCTCGACGAGGCCAGGCGCGCCTTCGACGAGATTGGCTTCAAGCTCAACGTCAATGACCTCTCCAACTCCTCCGACCTGTGGACCAAGCTCTCCGCTTTGCAGGGCGAAATCTGGTGCGCGGCATGGGGCGCCACCATCGATCCCGACATGACCCAGATTTATTTCTCCGACGTCGCCAACTCCAAGAAGGCCACGGGCGAGGACAAGAACCCCGATGGCGGCGAGAACCAGGGCGGCTCCAACTACGAATACTGCATCGCTGACGAGGAGCTCGACAAGCTCATCGAAGAGGCACTCTCCTCTACCGACCAGGAGTACCGCAAGCAGCTCTACAAGGCCTGCCTCGACATCATCATCGACTGGGCCTGCGAGATTCCCGTATACCAGCGCCAGAACTCCATCATCTTCTCGACTGAGCGCGTGAACATCGACACCGTCACGCCTGACATCTCCACGTTCTACCCGTGGCTGAGCGAGATCGAGAACATCGAGATGAGGTAGGTTTCCCTTGGCTCGGACGTCGCCTGCGCGATGCCCGAGCCATTAGGAGGTAACCCCCTGGTGGATACAGGCCACCAGGGGGTTACCCCCTAATGGCTGTTGATTCTCATCCCTATCCATAAGCGAGGTGAATCCTCCATGAGGAAGTACATCCTCAAACGGCTGCTCCAGTCAGCCGTGATTCTGGTCTTCGTGGCCTTCATCATCTACGTGCTCATGCGCTGCCTGCCCACGTCATACCTCGAGACGATCGCCCGCGAGAAGTCGATGCAGCCTGGCTCCAAGAGCTACGAAGAGTGGATGGCCCAGCTCGCCGCCACCTACGGCATGGACAAGGGCATCGTTCCCGGATTCTTCAGCTGGTGCGGCCGTGCGCTTCGCGGCGACTTCGGCGACTCCTGGAAGTGGACCGTGCCCGTGACCGAGAAGTTTGCGGACTCCGTCTGGATCTCGTTCATCATGGGCGCCATCGCCTTCTTCTTCGAGATCATCATCGCCATTCCGCTCGGCATCATCGCAGCCACCAAGCAGTACACCTGGGCAGACAACACCATCACGGTCGTCTCCCTTGCCTGCTACTCGCTGCCGACCTTCTTCTTTGCGTCGCTGCTCAAGCTACTGTTCTGCGTACATCTGGGCTGGTTCGACCTGGGAGGCCTCATCGGGCGCAATTACGAGCAGCTCTCGGCCGTCGGCCAGTTCTTTGATCGCGCCAACCATCTGGTGCTGCCCATCGTCACGCTGGTAGTTATCTCCATCGGTTCGTTGATGCGCTACACACGCACCAACATGCTCGAGGTGCTCAACGCTGACTATATCCGCACGGCACGCGCGAAGGGCCTGCCCGAAAGCAAGGTCATCTACCACCATGCCTTCCGCAACACGCTGATTCCGCTGGTCACCATGTTGGGAGGCTCACTGCCAGGCCTATTTGCCGGCGCGCTCATCACCGAGACGCTCTACTCAATCCCTGGCATCGGCTACGTGTCCTACCAGTCGATGGTCGCAGGTGACATCCCGTTCTCCATGTTCTACATGGTGTTCATGGCGATTCTTACCCTGCTCGGCAACCTGATATCCGACATCCTCTACGCCGTGGTCGACCCGCGCGTCCGAATCGCATAGGAGGTGAGACGTATGGCAAACGACATTTCCGAAAAGACGCAAGACCTCGTCAACCAACAGATCAACGCCGAAGGTCAATCTGCCGAGGAGTCCGAGTACTCCCTCAACGACGACCGCCGCGTCAAGACGCTTTCCCCCACCGCGCTGGTGGTCAAGCGCTTCCTGCGCAATCGTGTGGCCGTCACTGGCCTGATGATTCTCGCCTTCATGTTCATCTTCTCCTTTATCGGCGGTCTCATCAGCCCGTATCGCGAGGACCAGCTGTTCTACCGCTACGACAACCAGAACAAGCAGTGGGCCGCCGTGACGGAGAACGCCGACCTGCGCTACATTGCCGAGAACGACAGCGATTTCCCCTCCGTAGCCCGCGCGAAGCTCGTGCTGGCACTCAAGTCCGACAGCAATACCTTCGAGGCAATGGGCGTCACCTATCGCTACGAGGCGATTAGCGACAAGGCAGGCGACGAGATCTACGCCCTGTATCTCGAGGGCTCCGATGAGCCCATCGCGCTCGCAACCTACGACACCGTGAGCTCGTCGACCGGCACCGAGAAAATCCCCTTCGCCTTCCAGCGCGCTATCCTGTATGCCATCGCCGAAGGCAAGGACACCGTCGAGTATGATGGCACCACCTACGCCATCGACGAGGCTGGTACCGTCATGGACGGCGAGACCGAAGTGGCCTATGCCAGCCGTTACGTGGTACAGCCGATCATGAGCGACGTCTTCCTCACACGCCAGTTCAAGGAGCAGCTCGTCGAGGCCATCGAGGCCGGCGAGAACAAGTTCTCCTTCACCGGCGAGGACGGTACCACCGCCGACTATACCCTTAAGTACGATGCAGGCACCAAGAGCTGGTCTGTCCTGCAGTCCACCTCCACCAAGGTCTTCGACACCTACTCCGCCCCCAGCACGAAGCACTGGCTGGGCACCGACCGCAACGGCATGGACATGCTCACGCGCCTCATGTACGGCGGCCGCGTCTCGCTCTACATCGGCTTCATCGTCGTATTCATCGAGACCTTCATCGGCGTGGTGCTGGGCGGCATCTCCGGCTACTTCGGCGGCTGGGTTGACAACCTCATCATGCGTATCGTCGACGTCTTCTACTGCATCCCCTCGATGCCGCTGATCATCATCCTGGGCGCGGCCATGGACGCCCTGCGCGTCGACCCGCAAATCCGCATGATCTACCTCATGCTGCTGCTTGGCTTCCTCGGCTGGGCAAGCATCGCGCGTCTCGTGCGCGGCCAGATCCTCTCCCTCCGCGAGCAGGAGTTCATGACGGCCGCCGAGGCCACGGGCATCCGCGCGTCCCGCCGCATCTTCCGTCACCTCATCCCCAACGTGATCCCGCAGCTCCCTTGGCCTGGGCGTCAAGTTCCCGTTCGCCTCGTGGGGCAACATCATCAACGACGTCAACGACACCTACGTGCTCACCAACTACTGGTTCATCTGGATTCCCGCCGGCGTCTGCCTGCTGGCGACCGTCCTGGCCTTCAACCTGGTGGGCGACGGCCTGCGCGACGCCTTCGACCCCAAGATGAACCGCTAAGGAGGCGAGACACATGGCAAAGAAAGACAGCGGCGGCTACCTCTCCGCGCGTGAGTCGCGCGCCATCAGCAAGGCAAACCGCAAGATCACCAGCGAGTACGAGAAGAAGTGGAAGCGCAAGGGCGTGCCCGAGTCCGAGTTCCTCACCCAGATGCACGACCCGGCCAACGCCGTGGAGTTCGACGACCTGCACACCTACTTCTTCACCGACAACGGCACCGTGCGCAGCGTCGACGGCGTGAGCTTCGATGTCCCGCAGGGCAAGGTCATCGGCGTCGTGGGCGAGTCCGGCTGTGGCAAGTCGGTCACCTCGCTCTCGCTCATGCAGCTGCTCCAGCGCCCGCAGGGCCAGATCGTCTCCGGCGAGATCCGCCTGAACCTGGGCGACAAGGCCTACGACATCACCAAAATCACGCAGGAGCACATGCAGCACCTGCGCGGCAACATGATCTCGATGATCTTCCAGGAGCCCATGACCTCCCTGAACCCGGTCTTCCGTATCGGTGACCAGGTGGACGAGGTCATCGCCCTGCATGACGGCGAGGGCAAGAGTCCCGAGGAGATCCGTCAGCGCACGATCGAGGCCATCAAGATGGTCGGCATCGCCAACGCCGAGGGCGTCTGCGACATGTTCCCGCACGAGCTGTCCGGCGGCATGCGCCAGCGCATCATGATCGCCATGGCTCTGGCCTGCAACCCCAAGATCATCATTGCCGACGAGCCCACCACGGCACTCGACGTGACCATCCAGGCGCAGATCCTGGACCTGCTGCGTCAGCTCAAGGACCGCATCAACTCCTCGATCATGCTGATCACCCACGACCTGGGCGTCATCGCCGAGATGGCCGACTACGTCGTGGTCATGTACGCGGGCCGCATCGTGGAGAAGGGCACCGCCGAGGACATCTTCCATCACCCGGCGCACCCCTACACCATCGGCCTGATGGCCTCCAAGCCCGTCGTGGGCCGCGAGGTGGAGAAGCTCTTCTCCATTCCGGGCAAGGTGCCCAACCCCATCAACATGCCCGCCTACTGCTACTTCCGTGATCGCTGCGACCGCCGTCTGGCCTGCTGCGATGGCGAGTACCCGTGCGAGATCTCTCTCTCCGAGACGCACAAGGTCAGCTGCTACCGCTACTACGAGGAGCATCTCGCAGAGGCTGCGGCCGATGGCAAGGACGACATGTCTGCGTTCGGCATGGGAGGTGTCGGCGAATGAGCAAGCAAGAGACCATGACCACGGCCGAGAACGTGGAGCCGCTGGTGTACGACCCGCAGTACATCCTCATGGTGCGGAACCTCAAGAAGTACTTCCCCATCAAGGGCGGCTTCTTCAACCGCGAAATCGGCGCCGTGAAGGCCGTCGACGGCGTGACCTTCAACCTCAAGCGTGGCACCACGATGGGCCTCGTCGGCGAGTCTGGCTGTGGCAAGACCACCACGGGTCGCACCATCCTGCGCCTCTCGAGCGACAAGACCGCCGGTGACGTCCTCTTCAACGGCCAGGAGGTCTACGACCTCTCCCACGAGGAGCTGCGTCACCTGCGCACCAAGATGCAGATCATCTTCCAGGACCCGTTCTCCAGCCTGTCGCCGCGTCTGCCCATCGCCGAAATCATCGGTGAGGCCGTGCGCGAGCACAATCTGGTGCCCAAGTCCGAGCTCGACGACTACGTTGACGAGATCATGGACCAGTGCGGCCTGCAGCCCTTCCAGAAGGAGCGCTACCCGCACGAGTTCTCCGGCGGCCAGCGCCAGCGCATCTGCATCGCCCGCGCGCTTGCCCTGAACCCCGAGTTCGTGGTCTGCGACGAGCCGGTCTCCGCACTCGACGTGTCCATCCAGGCGCAGATCATCAACCTGCTGCGCGAGCTGCAGGAGCAGCGCAAGCTCACGTACCTCTTCATCAGCCACGACCTCTCCGTCGTCGAGCACATCTCCGACACGGTGGGCGTCATGTACCTGGGCAACCTCGTGGAGTACGGCGAGAAGAAGGACATCTTCGCCAATCCGCTGCACCCCTACACGCAGGCGCTTTTCTCGGCGATTCCCATCCCGGATCCCGACGCAAAGATGAACCGCATCGTGCTGGAGGGCTCCATTCCCTCGCCCGCCGACCCGCCCGCAGGCTGCAAGTTCCACACGCGCTGCAGCCGATGCATGGAGTGCTGCAAGCACGTGGCGCCCAAGCAGAAGGAGATCGAGCCCGGCCACTTTGTGGTCTGCCACCTGTACGACGACGAGAACGAGCAGGCATAAGGTATGTCAGGACGCCGCATGACAGATGAGTTTGACGATGACGGTCGCACCATCGCCGACATGAGCGACCTGCGCGGGGCCGTGAAACCCGAGCATCGCTCCATGAGCAGCATCGCCAACGAGCTGCAGGACGACGAGGAGCGTGCCATGGTCATCCTCGGCACGCTCAAGGCCGCGCTTTCCGTTGGCCTTGTCTATGTGGTGATCTTCGGCATCGTCATTGCAATCATGGTGGCGGCCTGGACCTAGCCGGTCACGCACATATCGCAACGTGAGAAAGGCGTGCGCTTGGAACCAACCAAGCGCACGCCTTCTTTCGTGCGGCTATGGGATGCGGCGCAGGGGTGGCGCTGGCTGCGCTACTGCAGCCAGGGCACGGGGCAGGCCTCCTTCGCGTGCGCAGGTAGTCGATGATGTCGTCCGACTCGTAGAGCGCCTTGCCGTCGATGATCAGGCAGGGGCACTGCTTCTTGCCGCCGATGGCGATGAGGTCCTCACGGTTGGTGCCCTCGGTGATCATGCGACGCTCCACCTCGAGGTCGTTCTGCTTGAGGAAGCGGTCCACCTTCGCGCAGAAGGGGCAGCCGGGGAGCTCGTAGAGGATGAGGTCGTCGAGCGTGGTCATGGTTTGCCTCCAAACGTCGTGTGGGTCAATGAGACTAGGATACCCAAAGAGCCAGGGCTTCTATCTGCGGTTTAGGTACCAGATCTGGGACAAGCCGCGCAGCGTGAGATCCTCGTCCACCACATAGTCGTGGCGCATGAGCGCACCGATGGTGGTTGCGGCGCCACCGGTCATCACGACCTGCGGCTCGCAGCCCATCTCGCCCATAACCGCGTCGAGCAGGCCGTCGATACGCACCGCCTCGCCGAGCATCACGCCTGACTGCATGGCCGCACGCGTGTTGCGACCGACGGCCTTGGTCGGCACGCGCAGCTCCACCTCTGGCAGTCGCGCCGCCTCCTGCGAGAGCGCCTTGGCACCCAGCGAGAGTCCTGGCGCGATGATGCCGCCCACAAAGGCGCCCGTCCTATCCACGACCTCGATGTTGGTGGTCGTGCCGAGCGAGACCACGATCACCGGCTGGCCGTAGGACTCCCGCGCCGCCACCACGTTGGCAACACGGTCGGAACCCACGCCCGCCGGATCCTCCTGGCGCAACTTGACACCTGTCTTGAGGCCGGCACCCACTACGAGCGGACGCGACGCACTGATGCCTGCCAGGCCCAGCTCCCAGTTGTTGGCCAGCGACGGCACCACGCAGGAGAGGATCACGCCGTCAGGCAGACCCTCGAACCCGAACCCGTCCAGCACCTGACGCAGCTGCATACGCACCTCGTCGGTGGTCAGATGGTCGCGTGTCGTCAGCTTGCAGCGGCCGACTGCCTCGCCATCCACATAGAGCCCGATGCGCGTGGTCCGGTTTCCCACGTTGATGGCAACGACGCTCCCCTTTGGGGTGACACTCATGAGACCCTCCTCGTTTGGTGATGGCGGCGAAAGGGCGTTTTGCCCGCGCGCCCCATGGGTATACTCTACTCCGTCGTGCCGTAACCCGACCACCCGACAGGGGTGGCGGATATACGAAGGAGACAACATGAACGTCAAGATCGACCGCGCTGAGAAGCGCCCGTGGCTGAGCGTGCCCGGACTTGTGATCGGAATCGTCGGCTGCATCATCATCACGGCGTCGTCCGTGTACACCGCCCTCAAGATGGGCGCACTCCCCTGGCCTACCATCTTCACCTCCATCACCGCGCTGGTGCTGCTGCGCGCCTTTGGTCGCACGAGCCTCAACGAGGCAAACGTCACGCAGATCATCATGTCGGCGGGATCCATGGTTGCCGGTGGCCTGGCCTTCACCATCCCTGGCATCTGGATGCTCGGCCTGGCGGACGAGGTCAGCTGGGCTGACATGCTCTTTGTCGCACTGGCGGGCACGCTGCTCGGCCTGGTCGCGACCGCGCTCATCCGCAAGCGCCTGGTTGACGAGTCGAACCTCGAGTACCCCATCGGCGTCGCAGCGGCCGAGACCCTCAAGGCAAGCAACGCGGGCGGAGCCACGGGCATCAAGCTCTTTGCGTCGATGGCCATCGCTGGCATCTGGAGTCTCGCTCGTGACGTGCTGGGCCTCATTCCGCCCATGCTGCTGGCACTGCCCATCCCCGGCGTGAGCTTTGGTCTGTACAACTCGCCAATGCTGCTCTCGGTGGGCTTTCTCGTGGGCGGCGCGGCCATGGCCTTCTGGTTCGGCGGCGCACTTCTCGCCAACGTCGGCATCATCATGGGTGGCACGGCGGCTGGCCTTTGGGACGTAGCGACTGCTCAGGGCATCGTCTCGAGCCTCGGCATGGGCCTCATGATGGGATCTGGCCTGGGCGTCGTCATCCGCGACATCCTGCCCAAGCTGGCCGGATACCTGCAGGGCAGCAAGAATGCCGAGAACGGATCCGCCCTCACTGACCTGCGCAAGGGCGATGGCGGGCTGCTCGCGCTGCTGGTTGGCCTTGCCGCCCTCTGCATCTGCCTCGCCCTCAGCATGGGACCCGTTGCCACCGCCATCATCGTGGCCCTGAGCTTTGTCACCGCCATCATGAGCGCTCAGTCGGTCGGACAGACCGGCATCGACCCCATGGAGATCTTCGGTCTCATCGTGCTGCTCGCCGTAGCCGCCACCTGCAACGTGAGCCAGGTCAAGCTGTTCTTTGTGGCGGGCATCGTCGCCGTGGCCTGCGGATTGGGCGGCGACGTGATGAGCGACTTCAAGACCGGCCAGATGCTGGGCACCAACCCGCGCCACATGTGGCTTGGCCAGGCGATCGGCGCACTCATCGGCACGGTTGTCTCCGCCACAGTGATGGTCGCCCTGGCCAGCGCCTACGGCACCGATGCCTTTGGTCCGGGACAGCTCTTCGTATCCGCACAGGCGTCGGTCGTGGCCACCATGGTCTCGGGCATCCCCAGCGTGCCTGCCTTCGTGCTCGGTCTTGTCGGCGGCATCGTCCTGTACTGCCTGGGGCTGCCCTCCATGATGATCGGCCTGGGCGTCTACCTGCCGTTCTACATGTCGCTCTCCGCTCCGCTGGGCGCCCTCGTCAAGCTGGCGTACGACCACCTGTTCAAGGGTGCGGCCGATACCGGCGAGCTCAGCCACGACGACACGGGCATCATCGTCGCCTCTGGCCTGCTCGGCGGCGAGAGCATCGTGGGCGTGCTCATCGCGCTGACCACCGTCGTCGCAGGTCTCCTGGGATAAACGCATATCCGCGGCTGCGTGTCCGTGAACCACGGGTACGCAGCCGCGGACAACTTACATCGCCCTCATTGAAGCCAGTCGCATGACAGGCTTGGCTCGCCCCTTCTTGGGAGGGGTTCCGATGCTACGATGGTGCCTACTCACGACCACAGGCGCCGGCTGACAGGCACGGGAGAGGACCATGGGCATCATCGAAACGCTCAGTCACACATACGGGGAGCTTCCCACCGCGCTGCTGATCACCTCGCTGACCTTCTGCATCACGGCAGTCTCCATTCACCTCGTTACCAGCTTCCTGCACAGGCGCCTGGGCGACATCGGCATGCACGAGCTCTCGCTGATGATCAACATCTTCCGCGTGGTCGTCTGGCTAAGCGTGGTCTTCTTTCTCGGACAGAACGTCTTTCATGTTGAGATGGGCGGCATTATCTCCGCACTTGGGGTCACGTCGCTCGTCGTCTCGCTTGGTCTGCAGGACCTGATCAAGAGCATCGTCGCAGGCATCCTCATCGTCATGGGCGACATCGTCTCGGTGGGAGACCAGGTGATCCTGGGCGAGCACCGTGGCGAGGTCATGGACATCAACTGGCACCAGATCACCATCCGCGACCGCGATGGCGTGCGCCACATCATCTCAAACTCGGCCATCCTGAGCGGCAGCTTCATGCGCCTCACGGGAAAGATGGCCTGCCGTCACATCTTTGAGGCCGACATCGCGCCGGGCGTCAACCTGTCGCAGGTGAAACTCGACATCGAGTCGCTGGCAGCCACCGTTCTGACGAGAAACGGCTGGATTGCCGAGGGATACAACCCGCAGGTACTGTTCTTGGGCTCGTCGGCGCTGGGCACCCAGGCCTCCATCCGCGTCTTCATCTCCGACATCGAGTATGCGACCCGCGCCATGGATGCCGTGATGATTGCTATTTCCGAGCGCGGCTACCTCGCCGATGTCGCGCACGACACCGACCCCCGCTGGTTCCGAAACCAGGGCTGATGACACACTTGCTCCGTGGGAGTTAGTGTGTCACGTCTGCGAGGAAGCGCTCGATCTGCTCGTTCACGAAGGCGGGGTTGTCGACGTTCGAGTTGTGGCCAGCGCCAGGCACCCACACGAGCGGAATCCCCTCGCCCTTGGTCCACTTGCGGTTGAAGGGCTTCACGTCACCCGCATGGTCCCTCTCGCCGCAGAGGAGGAGCGCCGGACAGTCGATGTCGTAGGCGCGCTCAGCCTCGATCGCGTCGGCAAGCATCCTGTAGCCATGCGCGGCAAGATTGACGTACTCCTTCTTGTCGTAGGAGTCCATGAACGAGCGCATGTTCTCGCGGCCCTGCGGGGTGGTCGATGCACCCATCGAACCCCACGGCTTGAGCAGCGCCCAGGGGATGGACTGGTACATGCCCTTGGTGTGGCGCAGGAACTTGACCTCCCAGGTGGGATAGTACCTGCGCTTGAGCGGGGCGGAATCGATGGAGACAAAGCCCGCCGCCTCACCGGGAAAGAGGTCAATGAACGCCTGTGACACGTAGCCACCAAGCGACTGTCCCACCAACACAGGCCGTACGATTCCCTCGACCTGCAGGATGTCACGCAGGATGCGCGCGTAGTCGTCCATAGTGAAGTCGAGCGGATACGGGCGGGACAGCCCATGAGCCGGCGCGTCCCACACAAGGCAGTTCGCCTTTCCGGAGAAGTGGCTCATCTGCGCGTCGAAGAGCGTGTGGTCAGCCGTCAGGCCTGGCAGAAAGACCAGCCAAACGGCGTCAAGCCCCGCAGCCCCGTCCACCCAGTAATACACCGAACCACTCTTTGTCGTGAACACCCTCTCGTCCATGGCTACCCCTCACAGCCATCTTGTTGCCCCTGGCCAGTGACACACTAACTCCCACGGAGCAAGTGTGTCACGCGGCTATGCGCGCTCGTGCACGTATGTGGCGAAGCGCTCGCCCTCCTCGATGCTCTTGAGACGCACCATATAGAACGTGTTGCCGAGGTCATCGGAGAGCACGTCGGCCATACGGCCCTGCATGCAGACATCGCTGCCGTAGCGCCCCATGATCTGCTCGTGCGTATGCGCGTACTGGTGGCAATCGCGCTGCGAGGCATACACGCAAAAGAAGGTCTCGCCATCCGCCGCATGGTCGGAGGAGCCAAAGGTGACCATGTCCGCCCAGATCTGGTACAGGTCGAAGGAGTGCGCAAAATTGACCATGTCGGGATCGTAGCCACCGGGCGCACGCACGTTGACCTCCAGGCCCACGTAGTCACCCTTCTTGCCGAGACCCGCCTTGTCGGCGGTCAGGCGGAAGAACTCCATGTGGACAAAGCGGTTCTTGATGCCAAAGGACTTGACCGTCGCGCGGGCCAGCTTGCTGAGCGCGGGGTCGACGGTCGGACAGGTGTAATACCACACGTCGAGCATGTCCTCCACCGTGGCCGCGATGTCGACGGGGTACTCGGACTGGTTCTCAAAGAGCGGCTCACCATTCGCATCGATGATGGCCTCGTAGGAGCAGATGTCGCCCGTGACGAACTCCTCCAGCACGTAGGGCTCGTCCCGCTCGGAGGCAAGCAGCACCTCCAAGGCTGCCGCGTCGGACACCTTGGCCGTTCCGCCGGCACCGACGCCGCGCTCGGGCTTGGCAAAGAGCGGATAACCGACCTTCTTTGCAAAGGCGCGGACCTCGGCAGGGTCATCGAGAAGCACCTGGCGCGCAGTGGGCACGCCCGCCGCGGCGTAGAGCGGCTTCATCTCCGCCTTGCTCTGCCACTGCGACATCTGCGCGGAGCCGGCACCAGTGGTGATGTGAAAGTCGTCACGCAAACGGGCATCCTGGCCGAGCCAATACTCGTTCTGCGACTCGAGCCAGTCGATCTTGCCGTACTTCCAGGAGAAGAACGCGACCGCACGAAAGACCTGGTCGTAGTCCTCGAGGGAGGACACCCAGAAGTACTCGTCGAGCGAGTCCTTGACCTCTTGCGCGACCATGTTGTAGGGCGTGTCGCCGATGCCGAGCACCGTGGCGCCGTTCTTGCGCAGGCGGTCGCACCAGTTCCAGTAGGTGTCGGGGAACTGCGGGGAGATGAAGACGACGTTCACGGCGCTTCCTTTCGTGGATCCAGAGGGGACGTTATCCATGGTAGCGCAGCTTGCGCAGGTAAAAGGGGGCGTCTCCAAGGTGAGCGTACCCACTGGGGCTAGGGCGAAGGCCGCGCGAACACGCATGCTATGATGAAGCCGGCTATGGTACCGTGCCACAACAACGCCGGCCGAGGAGATAGCATGAAAAAGACGCTCGTCGTTATGCGTCATGGCAAGGCGGTGCCTGCCGCGCAAACCCAGCAAGACATCGACAGAACCCTGACCAAGGCTGGCGCATGGGCACTCGAGGCTCGCTTGCCGCGCATGCTCCGCCTGCTCGAGGTCGGAGATGCCACACCGCAGATCTGGGCGAGTCCGGCAATAAGAGCCCAGCAGACCGCCGAACTTCTCGAGAGAGCCCTCAAGGAGCGGGACGTCCCCCTGGCAAAGAAGATCGAGTCACACGACTGCCTCTGGGAGCAGGATATCGAGGGACTCCTCGACGAGCTGCGCGCCAGCGACGAGAAGTACGTGTTCGCCGTCGGTCATGTCCCATTTGCCGAGGATATCGTCGAGGTGCTCGCGGGGTCGACGCCGCCCTTCTCGACTGGCGGGCTCGCATGCCTCGAGGTGCACCTCGTTGACGCGGACGATCGGGACAACCCAGCCGCGCAGGACCATGCCCGTCTCCTGTGGTTTGCCCAAGGCCCTGTTGCCTCACGCTGGGAGACGCTCGTCCACCTGCAGGAGACGATCACCAAGACCGCCGAGATAATCGAGGGGCGCCGCGAGGCCTTCTTCGCCAATCCCGAGGACATCGAGACAATCCATCGCTTCCGCACCAACATTCGGACTCTGCGCAGCTTCTTGGCGTTCATCAAACCGTGGCAAAACCGTGAGCAAAACGCCGAAACCCAGGCCATCCTGCGAGAAATCGTGAGGCACACCTCGCTGCAGCGCGAGCTGGATGTCTTTGAGAAGCAGGCTCGCTCCAACCCCGATTCCTCCCCCGAACTGCTTGCATTCTGCAAGGAGGAGGCCTCCGAAGAGCGCGCCAAGCTCCTTAAGATTCTTGCGTCCAAGCAGGTCACAAGGTCCTTCGAGCGAGCCATGGCCCTGGCAAAGCACATCGCGTGGAAGAAGCGTTACGTCAAGAGCGGCCTCCCGCAAAGTGTGGTCCGCAAGAGGTTTGATGCCTTAATCGAGTCGGTGAAGGCAGACCTCGACGTACTGAGGCTCTCCGACGAGGTTCAGACGCATGACGTGCGCAAGCGTGCCAAGCGCGCCCGCTACGTGGCAGAGTTCAACGAGAGCATCCTCGGCGCGGACGCCGTGGACATCGCAAAGGGCATGATGGCCCACCAGGACAACCTGGGAGACGTGTGCGACGCGCGAGCCAACATCAGGCTCATCAGCGAGTTCCTGCAGCGCGACCTCCCCGAGCCTGTGGTCTGGGACCTCACGCTGCTGCGTGCGCAGAACGAGACCTTCCTCTACAGCGCCCTCAAAGCCGACGAGGCACGAGCCTAACCCAAAATGGCAGACTTCAATGGAATCGTTACCCCCAACGCCATGCTCGAGAACGTATCCGGAGGATCGGTGGTGGGCGGCGTCTCGCGCGACGACCCCAATGGCATCGTCGTCCCCTTCAACCCCGGCGGCAGCTGGCCCAATGCGTCCCTGAGCGCCATTGCGTATCAGCAGACCTGCCGTGAGTGGGACGAGTTCGTCAGCCTCATCCCCGAGAACCATCCTGCCTTGCAAGAGTCTGGCTTGTAGACAGCGAGGGGTGTAAGGTACCACTGGCCGCTCTCCCCAACGTGACCGAGGCATCGGCCCCCCACCCTCGCTCCTCACCGGACGAGCGTCACCAGGAACCCCACCAAGGCTGCTGGTATTAGCGCAAAGACAAGGCCAGGAAACAGCATTCCCTTCAGATGGAACCACTTCTGGTGGTATGCCTCATCCATATGCTCGGTTCCCTCCAAGCGGAACATGGAAAGGTTGGCAAACAGCACCCAGTCGATGAAGCACGTGTCGTACAGGCCAATCCACACCATCAGTCCGAAGGCTACAGCAAAGCCCTGCCAGAATGTCGTTGCCCCCGCAAGCAACGCGCAGCCAAAGAGGATTGCCGCAAACAGAAGGATGCCGAGACTCTTTGTCAGCACTACATTCTTTGATTTATATGAGACATCGACCCGTTCGTGCGTCTTGAAGTACTCCTCCTGTATGTCAGGCGGATAGTTGTGGATGCCGGCCGGAGTGTACTTCTTGTCTCCTCGGTATGCTGCAAGATCAGCAGCGGTAAACAGGACTGCAAAGACGACCATCTCTATCAGGATCGCGGAGACACTCATGAGGGTTCACTTCCATCCAAGCCAATAAGAAAACGCCGATTACTCGAGATTCAATGCGAGGTTACGACAATCCGGCGCGTCCTCATCGATATAACCGGTGTCCACAAAGCCCGCCTTCTCGTAGACGTGCAGGGCGGCGGCGTCATCTTTTTTGACGCAGACCTCCACGTGGCCATACTTTCGCTCCGCCGCGAGCTCGTCGACAATCAGACGCAGCGCCTGGGTGCCGATGCCCCTCCCCTGATAACGAGCGTCTATCATGAACTGCTGAAGATCGTAGCAGGCGGGCTCCTCGTCCAAGTCCCTGACCAGGGCAACGCCGACAATCGTGTCGTCAGCCGCAATGCCTATCACCCTAGCGCGGCAGGAGCGGTAGACATATTCTCTCGCAATGATTCCCACGGCACTGTCGAGGAACCCCTCCTGACCAGAGCCAACCGAGAGACCCCTGACGTCAAGCCAATTGCTCTCGTCCACATCCACGAGCCTGATCATCATCTGATCTCCTGCCAAATCGACTAAAAGACACGTTTTCACGTCCCCATCGTAACCGAAGAGATTCACCGGGAAGACTTTGCGGTTGGGGGATACTCCCCTAACCGCAAAGTACAAGGGCGCCCGATTAATGTCGGACGCCCTTGCTGTTGTTGCACGGTCCCTCAGGGGCTTAGGCCTTAGGCCAAATCTCCCTGCAGTAGGCGATGGCCTCCTCGCTCAGGTTGAGGTCGCGATTCAGTTCAAAGAACAGTTCGATATTGTCGTTACACATCCCTTTGAGCATTCTCGCCGAAAAGAAGAGGCCGTTCTTCTGCATATCGTCAAGCTCTCCGCCAGACACTGCGTCGAGCATGCTCTCTGACAGCACGACTGGGTCGCCTCTTGTATTGCTCCTTCATGGGTGCGCTTGCGTTGTTGTCCTTCATGTCATGCCCTCCTCGGCTTTTTTTGTGCCCGCTATTAATTCGCCGTAGTTCCCAACCTGTCTCAAGGTCAGGGAGCAAGAGGGGCAAAACAGCCAGAGAGGCGCTAGGCAAACAACACCATCAGCAGAGAGCCGAGTCTGCGGCCTTCCTTACGCCCTTCCACATAGCGAAGCCCCAGACGGGCGTCTTCTCCATGTACTCGACGGCACCTGTGGCAAGGCTCACCGCGCACGGCAGTGCGAAGGCAGCCCAGCGCGCGCCGGGCTTGCGCTTGGTCAGGGCGACGACCTCAGACGAGGGCTGCTCCTGCAGCAGCACGGGATAGATAGCCACGCCCTTCTGGAGCCCGCGTGGAAGACCATGGTAGTGCTTGAGCCCCCACTCGACACAAGCCTGCGAGAAGGCTTCGAAGTCGGCAGCCGTTGCGGCATCGTCGTGTGCGATAAAGAAGTAGTGGTGCATCTTTACGACAAAGGGTCCCCAGCTTTCACTGTCGAGCTGGTAGCAGCCGAGCTCGGACACCCAGCTCGCCTCCTTGCCCGTACGCTCGGCAACCTTCGCCACGAAGCTCTTCAGCTGCTCGTCGTTAGCATCCACGTACATGAGCGCCTCCCTCTATATGTTGGTTTTGTTCAACATTTACTATCGCGCGCAGCGTCGTTTGGCTGGCGCTAACGCACTTCCACCAGCTCCGCGCCCGACGTATCGTAATCAGAAAGCACCACGCTTCTGATGGCTGGATCGTCATAGGTGTTGTAGTAGTAGGTGTTGGTGCGCGTGGAGAGGCCACCGGTGTAGACGGTTATCTCGTAGGCACCGTCGAGCATCTTGGATGCACCGTCCACCATCGCAACGCTCCCCAGCGTGTGGAACAGGCGCGATACGTTCTCGGCCTCGGTATCCTTCTGCGGATAGAAGGCATTGTGGTATGCGGCGCGCACAAAACGCGAGGGAGAGTAGCAGTCGCCAGGTATTCCACGCATGCCGCTTCCAGTACCGTAGGCGGAGAGCTCGGCAGTGCGCCAGAAGACGGGGCCTTCTACCTCAGGAGAGCAGCCGATGTAGCTGCGAACGTTCTCCGCGTGGTAGGCAAAGCCGGGCTGGTTGGCCAGGACGTCAAAACCGTTGTCGAAGACCTGCATGCCCCCGGCTGTGTACTCCACCACGATGCTGCGCTCGGCGTCACCGATGATCCAATGCAGCAACGAGGACGGATACCGATCGTTGATGGGCTTGTCCACGATAGCCGTTTGCGCAAGCGCGTCTTCCACCTCATCTACCGTCTGGAAGTTTGCAACCACCCACAAAGGGAACTCCCAAGCGCACACGTTGGTCTTGCCTTGCACCGGAGCGACTTCGTATTGCGCGTAGCCAGGGAAGTTAAGGCCGGCAACGGCGAGACCCGCATCATTTGCGCAGTCGAAGTACAGAGGGGTGTTTTCGGCCACGATGCCCATGCCGTAGATGGGTCGGTTGATAGCGTCGATGGCACCAAAGGGCGAATTGGGGCTCCATCCGGTTGGCGTGATGACCACGTGCTCGCCGTAGCCGCAGCTCCAATCCAGATTACGCCCGAAGTACATGTTGCCTTGCCCATCTGTAAAGCGAATCCCTGTGCACATGGAAAGCCCCTCTCCGCCTGAAACCACATTGGCACCCATATCTTATTATCGCTTTTGTTGCGTGGCTTCCGCATAACGAGTGACGGCCGACAGAAGCCGGCAGACTCAGAACAACCTTCTGGTAAGCAAGTATTCGCGGTGGGTTTTATATCGAGCTAGAAGAGCGCACTCCGTCTCACTCCCACTCTATGAGCGTGGGTGTGGATGGGGTGCGCTGGCATGCGATGCCATGCCGTGGCATCCACACTATGCGCCGACGTCTCCCTCGTTTCGCCTGCTTTGGTACTCATTTGATACTCACGTCGAACGGCTACTCTTCTTTGCGCTGCTGGTTTACAGGCCTGCGGGCAACGGGCCCCAAGCTCATAGCGAGAGGCCCGTCAATCGCCGGATTACAAACGTGTCGCTAGTTCTCAGCAGGCGTCCATACGTCATCGTAGTCATCGCCAGACAGCTCAGCCCTGGCGTGGGATACCTCTTCCGGAGACATGCTGGTCAAGAGGATGGATGTCAGGTCGTTATCGGCAGACACCCCGAACAAGACATCGCCCATTCGCACATAGCCGATTGGCAGCTTGTCGACGACTCGGATCGTCAGGCCGTCGTCAAAAACGATAACCCGGAGGTCCGAGCAGTCAACGAGTTTGGGCATGTCAACAACCAAGAGACCCTCCTCCGCATCCGGAACGGGCATCGCCTCAGCACGGTTGTCGAAGTGATGGCAGTTCGTCAGGGTAACCCGCGACACTAACATCGCGTCAGGATCAAGCTGCAGCTCGACGAGGTCGTCCTCGTTATACAGCCCAACGAACTTAACGTAGTCAAGCTCATCGCCAAGAACCGCGATGGCGGCAAAGAAGTCCTCGGTCTTATAGGTTGTCCAGGTCTTCCCCTCGATTGTGCCTACGTTCATTGTTGCCCCTCAAATCTCCCAGGGCGAGAGGGCGATGACACCCTCGCCGAGGGGATACGGCCTGTCCGTGGAACAGATAACCGCACCAGTGCCTACCTCATAGTCGGTCAACGTCTTGAGCGCCGAGAAGTTGGCCATAGCCTCAGCCCCGGGGACGGCGGCCGCCTTAATCTCGACGGGGTGGAGCACCCGTCCCTCCTGTATGACGAGGTCGATCTCGCGCTTCCTCGAGTCGCGGTAGAACCACACGTCCCTGGGGACTCGTCCACCCCACGAGATGGCACACAAGCCCAGTGTCCATGAAGAAGAGCTTGGGGGTCTTCGCGAGCCGCTTGCTCGGATTCGACCAGAAAGGCCTGACGAGCCGGGCTATGCCGGACGCCTCGAGGACGGAAAGCCAGCTCTGGGCGGTCTTGACGTCGACTCCCACCGTCGAGGCCACGTCAGTCGCGTTGAAGAGCTGGGCCGTGCGCGCTGCGCACGCGACGAGGAAGTCCCGGAACTTGAGCTCGTCCCTGAGGTTGACGAGCTGGCGCACGTCGCGCTCGATGTAGGCGCGGACGTAGTCCGCATAGAAGGCGTCCCATTCGACGGTGGGGTCCTGCAGGGCGGGCATGTTGCCCCTCTGGATGTGGGACCAGAGGTCGAAGCCCTCCGGTCGGGGAGCTCGAGGCGTGCCGGCCAGGGAAGACGGGACGAACGCCCCCTTCCCCAGATTCCCCGACAGCTCCCTCAGCGAGAGTCCGGACATCTCCAGGATGCCCACCCTTCCCGCAAGCGACTCGCTC
>CADAQM010000042.1 GCA_902790135.1 uncultured Coriobacteriaceae bacterium | reverse complement strand
TGGGACGACGCGGACGACCAGGACGGCAAGCGCCCGGCCGAGCTGAAGGTCACCCTCTCCAACGGCACCGAGGTCACCCTGAA
Source organism: uncultured Coriobacteriaceae bacterium (assembly GCA_902790135.1). Lineage (GTDB taxonomy): Bacteria > Actinomycetota > Coriobacteriia > Coriobacteriales > Atopobiaceae > UBA1367. Next base: position 25,102 of record CADAQM010000042.1, on the reverse strand, counting down.
CGAGGGCAACGGCTGGGAGGAGACCATCACCGGCCTGCCCAAGTACGAGGACGGCGGCAAGGAGATCGAGTACACCTGGACTGAGGCAGACGTCGCCGAGTACACCTTGACTGGCTCCGCCAAGGACGGCACCGTCACCACGCTGACCAACAAGCACGTTCCCGAGAAGATCAACATCGAAGTCGAGAAGAAATGGGAAGACGAGGACAACCAGGACGGCAAGCGTCCCGAGTCCGTCACCGTGAACCTGCTCGCCAACGGCGACGAGGCCGACACCGCCGTGCTCAGCGAGGACAACGAGTGGAAGCACACTTGGACTGGCCTTGACAAGTACGCCGGTGGCGATGAGATCATTTACACGGTCACGGAGGCCAAGACAGACGTCATTACCGGCAAGGATGGTCCTGGAACGTACAAGGATGAGGTCACCGGCGACATCGCCGAGGGCTACCTCGTGACCAACACCCATACGCCCGAGACAATCGACGTCAGCGTCAAGAAGGTCTGGGACGACGATGAGGACCGCGACGGCAAGCGTCCGGATGACCTTACGGTCACCCTCTCCAACGGCGACGAGGTTACCCTTGGTGCGTCCAACGACTGGGAGGCCACGATTGAGCGTCTTCCCAAGTACAAGGATGGCAAGGAGATCGAGTACGCCTGGACCGAGGGCTCGCTGCCCGAGGGCTACGAGCTCACTGGCACTGCCACCGAGGGCTATGTCACCACGCTGACCAACAGCCACGCGCCCGAGCGCACCACCGTCACCGTCACCAAGGAATGGGATGACGCCGACGACAAGGACGGCATCCGTCCTACCGAGATTACCGTGACGCTGCTCGCCAACGGCGAGGAGGCCGGCACCGCCATCCTCAGCGAGGACAACGAGTGGACCTATACCTGGACCGACCTCTACAAGTACGCTGAGGGCAAGGAGATTGCCTACACGGTGTCCGAGGAACCGGTCGAGGACTACGACGATCCTGAGATCACCGGCACTGCCGCTGATGGCTACACCATCAAGAACCACCACACGGCTAAGCCCGACCCCGTGACTATCGATCCTCCGGTGCAGAAGATTCTCGAGGGTGACCCCGCGTCGCCCGCAACCTTCACCTTCCAGATGAAGGCCATCACTGAGGGCGCCCCCATGCCCGAGGGCTCTGAGGGCGGAGTCAAGACCATCCAGATCACCGGTACGGGTAGCGACGAGTTTGGTGTCGTGACCTATACCGAGGCTGGCGAGTGGGTCTATGAGATTACTGAGATCGACGATGGCGAGAAGTTCTACACCTACGACAACACCGTCTACACCCTCACCGTCAAGGTCGAGGAGGTACCCGACGGAACGCAGGTCAAGCTCATCAAGACCGAGACCATCACTGGTGGCGACAGCGGAACCGCCGTCTTCACGAACATCTACGAGAAGCCCGAGGTTGGCCTCAAGGTCACCAAGACGGTCACCTCCAAGCCCGCCAACGGCCTCTACTACAAGGAGGGCGAGACGGTCAAGTACAAGATCGTCGTGACCAACACGGGCGAGATCGAGCTCTATGACGTCAAGGTCGACGACGAGCTCACCGGCGACCACTGGACCATCGACATCCTGGCCGCCGGCGCCTCCAAGGACTTCACCGCCTCCTACAAGGTGACGAAGGACGACGTCAAGGCCGGTGGCGTTCTCAACGTGGTCTCCGCCGAGGCTGACAACCCGGTCGATCCCGACAAGCCGCTGAAGGACGAGGACAAGGTCGAGGTCCCGACTGGCAGCGACAAGACCCCGCCGACGCCTCCGCGCAAGAAGGTCGTCCCGCAGACCGGTGACGACACCCCGACCGGCGCCATGGCACTGATGACGGTCTTCGGCGCGGCCGCCCTGACCGCGGGCACGGTCCTGCAGCGCCGCAAGCGCAAGTAGCACCTCAGCTACACCCCAGTAATACGAAGGCGCCCCGGATACCCGGGGCGCCTTTTTGTTGGTCTAGCTCGCATTATGTCCTTGCGATAACCATTGGCGGGCCCATTTGTGCTGCTTGGTGCGCTGATTGCGTGCCGTATCAGCTTTTGACGACGGCGCTTCCCAAATCTGGCTACAATAGTTCCATCTGTATCTCGGTACACCACTGTCGCAGATGAGACGAAACACGAAAGGGACCAGATCCATGCTCAGATCGGATTATTCAACCTGGCGCTGCGGTGCGTACGAGCTCTCGCTCTCCCGGCCGCGGATCATGGGCATTCTCAACGTGACGCCGGACTCCTTCTCCGATGGCGGCGAGAACCTCGACGTGGACGCGGCCATCGCTCGTGGTCTGCAGATGCTCGACGAGGGGGCCGACATCATCGACGTGGGCGGCGAGTCCACCCGCCCCGGCCATACGCCGGTTGATCCCGACGACGAGGCGGAGCGGATCATTCCGGTAGTGAGGGCTCTTGCCAAGGCTGGTGCAATCGTGAGCGTCGACACGCGTCATGCCGAGGTGGCGAGCATCTGTCTCGAGCTGGGCGCCTCTATCGTCAACGACGTGAGTGGCTTTACTGACCCCAATATGGTGCGCGTGGTCTCAGAGACCGAGTGTGGTTGCATCATCATGTGCGACAACGAGTTCCGCGGCAATGAGAGCCGCAAGTCCGTGGTGCTCGAGTCCTACAACCCGCGTCGTCGAGCGCCAGAGCCGCGCCAGCTACCCGCCACGCGCAACCGCTTCACCCTGCCCGAGGAGGCGCCGATCATGCGCTCCATCATGGGCTTTCTGGGTGACCAGGCGCGTACGCTGCAGCGTGCAGGCGTCGCGCATGACCGTATTTGCATTGATCCAGGCCCCGGGTTCAACAAGACCTACGACGAGGACGTGGTCATCCAGCGCGCCATGCGCAAGCTGGACTCCATGGGCTACGTGCTCATGCAGGCCGTCTCGCGCAAGCGCTTCGTGGGTGCCATCACTGGCGAGGAGGATGTCCTCGACCGCGATGCGGCAACCGCCGGCCTGGCCATTGCAGCCATCGAGGCGGGCGCCCGCGTGCTACGTGTGCACAACGTCAAGGCTGCAGCCGACACCATCAATGCCTATTGGGCCGTTGCCAAGAAGGACCCGCGCCAGGGATTTGTTGCCCTAGGTTCCAACGTAGGCGACCGCATGGGCTATCTGAGCCGTGCCTGCAAGCTGATTAACGAGATTCCGCTGACCTGCGTGGTAAACGTGAGCCATGCCTACGAGACAGAGCCGGCCTATGGCATCGCGACCCCCGTGGCAAATGCCGTGGCCGAGATTCGCACCGAGTTGCATCCACTGGTGCTTATGGACAAGCTTCTCGAAGTCGAGGACAAGCTCGACCGCGTGCGCAAGTCCGGCGAGGAGGGCCATGGCCCGCGTACCATCGACTGCGACCTTATCTGGATCGAGGACGAGCGTCACGCTGGTCCCAAGCTCACACTTCCGCACTCGCGCCTCGGCGAGCGTGATTTCGTATTGCTGCCGATGGAGGACCTCATGCACGACCCCGTGCGCTTCTTCTCGCATGGCGGCGTCGACGTGCTGCCGGTCGAGCAGCGCGTCGGACGCGTGACTGCCGAGCTGGGGGTCTTGGAGTGGGAGTAAGGTCTGCCGGGGACGTCCTCGCCGAGGTGACGGTGCGTCCACAGGTGCCGATGGGCGCCTTCCATGCGCTGGGATACGTGTGTGCAATGGGCGTGGCAGAGGGGCTTCGCGAGGCTGGTGTGGGCTTTGCCGCTGTCGGTTGGCCGCAGGACGTGGTCGACGCGCGCACCTACAGAAAGATTGCCACGCTGACCATGCACGCCGGATACAACAAGGGCATGTTTGGCACGTGCACCGTGGTGGCTGGCCAGCAGATCGGTCTCCTGCGCGATTATGCCGACGACGAGCTGGCTACAGCCATCGAGGCGGGCGTCCAGGCACGCGTTGCGTCGTGGGAGCAGGCCATTGCGGCTGGTGGGGGAGTGGCTGGTCCTCTGGCACCAATCCTTTCCGATTACTTTGACCTGGTACCGTTGCTGGGGCATCCCGCGCAGGCGGTCTTTCCCAATGGCAACGTCATGGCAGAGGGTACCTTCGCGGGCATCGACATCTGGGGGCGTGCGACGATTGTCACCGCGGACGGCCACGAGGTGGAATTCTCGCCCGAGCAGGTGTCCGTAAGGCCTGCGTAGGCTTCCCGATAGGGTTTCTGCATACCGAAATGCATAACTTTTTGCGGCGTGAAGCTAACTTACGCAAATGTGCGTAAGTTAGCTGTCTAGTGAGTTCGGTGAAAGCGCGTGGGACTCACTAGAGGCCTAACTTGCACAGATTTGCGCAAATTGCCAGTAAGGCACAGCTCAAACTGCATAAAGCTGCATCCATGTTGGTTGGCTGGCCACTTCAGGCCCTACTGAAGGCGCGAGTTGTGCTTCTCGACGGCGTGGGCCCAGATCTGATAGATGCCACGGATGGTGATGTCGGCGTCAAGCGCATCAAAGATGTCGGTCGCCTCGGCGATGGTCTCGGAGTAACCGCCGGTGCCGACCACCGTGGCGCGCGGGATGTTCTCGCCCTCCGCTGCCAGTTCGTTCTGAATGCGTTCGACGAGGCCCTCGATCTGCGTGGCGGCACCAATGACGATGCCTGACTGCACGGCCGTCTCCGTGGAGTCGCCCAGGGCATGGGGCGGCATGACTAGGGGGACACTCGAGAGCTTAGCAGCGCGCGAGAACAGCGAGTTGGCGGACAGCAATAGGCCCGGCATGATGGCCCCACCGCGGAAGGCGCCGGTGTGGTCGACGACGTCGATGTTGGTAGCGGTGCCAAAGTCCACTATGATGACCGGCGCGCCGTAGGTGGTGATGCCAGCCAGTGCGTTTGCGATGCGGTCCGCACCCACCTGGCGCGGATCGGGCATGTTGATAGCGATGCCGCAGTCGCGCGTCGCGTCGATCATCAAGGGATCGATGTCCAGACCCATGCGGACCATGCGCTGCCACGACTGGGCGAGGATGGGCACCACGCTGGCGATGGCGGCGTGGGTGACCGAGCTCAGGTTGAGGTCGTACATCTGAAAGTAGCCGTACAGGCGCTCGTGCAGCTGGTCGGCCGTGTCGGTGCGGTCGGTGGCCATGCGCCACTGTCGGACAAGCTCGCCCTCGAGTTCGAAGAGGCCGATGGTGGTCTGGGTGTTGCCTACGTCGACGGACAGGAACATGGGCCCTCCCAAGTTCGGTGATTGATGAGACCATTCTATGCCAGATGCGTCACGACGAAGGCGGCGGGCGTTCGGTCCGAGACCGATTCCCATGCTCGCGGCGATAATTTCCATGCGAACACAGGCTCTCCATAGCGCATCGCCGCAGGATTTGGTACACTACCAAAGCTTGACTGTCTGTGGCGGGCATCCTGCCGCCCGTACAGACAGATATGACCCTCGTCCTGGTCGGAAACCAGGACACAACGAAGGAGACCAAAAATGAAGCAAGGCATCCATCCTAACTACGTTGAGTGCACGGTGCGCTGCACCTGTGGCAACACCTGGAAGACGCACTCCACCAAGAGCGAGATTGTCGTCGACCTGTGCGACAAGTGCCACCCGTTCTACACCGGCACCCAGAAGCTCGTTGACACCGGCGGTCGCGTCCAGCGCTTCTCCGACAAGTTCGGTGCCGCTGCCGCTGCCCGTCTCGAGGCTGCCAACAAGGCCAAGGCTGCCAAGGCCGCCCGCGCCGCCCAGCTCGAGGCCGAGCGCAAGGCCAAGGCCGAGGCCAAGGCTGCTGCCAAGGCCAAGCGTGCCGCCGAGTACGCCGCCAAGGCCGAGGCTGCTCCTGCCGAGGACGCCGAGTAACGTACAGCAACCATAGGTTGGCAAAGAGGGGTCGTCCATGAACTGCACCCCGGAACTTGGACTTAGAAATGAAGGTTCGAGTTCCGGAGGTGCAGTTTCTTTATGGGCAGACACGACATCGAGGTCCGCAGGAAGGCGATCGAGCTGATCGATTCGGGATGTGGCAGGGCGGCCCTTGCCAGCGCCCTTGCGATATCGGACGGCATCGCCGAACATTGGATCCATGCGTACGAGGCCGTCGGCAGGGAGGTCTTCCTGGGCATGGGGTCCAAGCACAGAACATACGCGCAAGAAACGAAGCTGGCGGCAGTCCTCGACCTCCTCGAGGGAGGGCTCACGAGGCAGGAGGCCATGTCCAGGCACGCCATAGCGAGCCTGACCGCCTTCGAGCGCTGGGTGAAGGCGTACCGCGAGGGCGGCCCCGACGCGCTCGCGCCCAGGCCCAAGGGACGCCCGAGGAAGGCCGGCGGCCCGCCGGAACCGAAGACCCGCGAACAGGAGCTCGAGGCGGAGAACCGGCGGCTGAGGGCCGAGGTGGCCTACCTAAAAAAACTGCGTGCCCTGGAGGCGGGGAGGCGAGCACCTGGGAGAGGTGCCAGGTGATCAGGGAGCTTTCAGGGCAGGGGCACGCGCTCAAGGACCTCCTGGCCGCGTCCGGCGTCCCGGCGTCCGCGTACCACTACAACAAGGCGAGGCCGGCGAAGGCGCCGACCAGGCCGGAGCTGTGGGACAGGGCCGTCGAGGTCTTCAACCGCTCCCCGAACGGGTGCGGGCACCGCCAGATCGCGATGTGCCTGCGCGCCGAGGAGGGGGCCGTCATCGCCGACAAGACGGTCCTGAAGACGATGCACGAGATCGGCATCAGCTGCGGCATACGGCGCGAGACCGACTACCACAGGTACAACTCGTACAGGGGCGTGGTGGGCAGGACGTTCGAGAACGTGCTGGGCCGCGACTTCGAGGCCGACGGCCCGTGGCAGAAGCTCGGCACCGACGTCACCGAGTTCAAGCAGCCGTGGGGCAAGGCGTACCTCGCGCCCGCCTACGACTTCGGCAGCAAGGAGATCGCGGCGTGGTCCATATCCCGGCGCCCGGACATGGCGCAGCAGGAGGAGATGCTCGACATGCTCATCGCGAAGATGCCGGAGGGCGCGCGCCCGGTCATGCAGTCGGACATGGGCTGGCAGTACCAGCACGCGGGGTATTGCGAGAGGCTCGAGGAGGCCGGCATCGTGCAGAGCATGTCGCGCAAGGGCAACTGCATCGACAACGGAGCGACCGAGCAGGTGTTCGGCCACCTGAAGGACGAGTTCTTCCGGGGCAGGGAGTTCCCCGACTTCGAGACGTTCAAGAGGGAGCTTGAGAGGTACATCGAGTACTGGAACACGCAGCGGAGGCAGGTTGGGCTAAAGGGACTGACCCCGGAGGAGTTCCGGGGCCAGTCCATGGCAGCCTAGGTTCTTACTTATCGCGTCCAATTTCTGGGATGCAGTTCATTGGGCGATGGCTCCGTCATTCTAGCTATTTCGGCAAGTGCTTAGTCGTCCGCACGGTCGATCGGCAGGCACATGCAGCGGCAGCCGCCACGGCCGCGCGAGAGCTCCGGCGCGGCGAAGGAGTGGACCTTGAGGCCGGCCTTCTCGAGCAGGCCCAGGGTGACCTCGGCGCGCACGAACCCGATGACCTCGCCCGGAGCGATGGCCAGCACGTTGGAGCCCATGTTCCAGGTCTCCCAGGCGCTTGCGATCGGGTCGTCTCCACCGCAGGGGATGAGGTTGACGGCATTGGTGTCCAGAGCCTCGCACAGAGCCTTGCGCCAGTCGTCGCTCACGAAGGTGGCCTGCGGCTGCTCATAGTCGCTCCAGCTCAGCTTGTACACGGGGACGTTGCCCGACAGCAGCGGGTTGTAGATGAAGGTCTCATGGTCGACCATGGAGAGCATGTCGTCCAGGTACATGTTCTGGCGGTTCTGCTCGAGGTCGAAGACGTACACGGACTTGAAACCGTGCTTGAATAGCTCCTCGGCGACGATCTCGATGGCCTGCGGCTCGGTGCGCTGGCTGGAGCCGATGCAGACGGTCTCCTTGTTCAGCACCATGAAGTTGCCGCCCTCGAGCACGTAGTTGTACTTCTCGGGATACAGGTTGTCGATGATCTTGCCCTTGTAGGCGGGAGAGCTCTGGACGATGTACTTCATCATGAGCGGCTCGCGCTTGCGGGCGGCCATGCGCATGCGGGAGAGGATGTAGGAGTTACCCACGTTGATGGAGCTGTCGCGGGTGAAGTGGGTGTTGGTCAGCGGCTTGACGAGGAAGAGGTCCTGCTTGGCCACGAGGCCTGCCAGGGTGGTCACGTCGCTGATGGCGGGGTTGTCACCGCGGATGCCGCAGTAGACGGTCTCGACAAACTCGTCGAGGTCAAGCGAGCTGTAGTAGGATTGCACGGACCTTGCCAGGCCCTCGGAGGGCAGCTCGGAGGCGGCGACAAACTCGCGCGTGAAGTTGAAGCGCATCCAGTCGTCCTTCATGGCCTCCTTGAACATGTCGCGCATGTCCAGGACCTCGACGCCCTTCTCGCGCAGGATGTTGGTGAACACGTCGTGCTCGGCCTGGGTGGACGGCAGGAAGGGGGTGTCCTCAAAGAGCATCTCCTCGAGCATGGAGGGATGGATCTGCTTCAGCTCGTTGCCGGGACGGTGAACCATAACGGTTTTGAGCGTACCAATCTCAGAATATACGTGAATCATGAATAGGTTCCTTCCCTTTAAACATGACTGTTTCTAAACGGTTAAACCCCTAGTCAAATCATCTAACACAATGAAAGAGAAATCCAATAAAGGGACTCGGATATTCGCCAAACGGAGCAGCTCATATGCCCTGCGCTAAGTTGGGCCAGAGCAGCAAAATGACATCAGACAACCGCATAATGATGCCAAAGGCCAAGCCCGTTCTGGCCCTCGTTGTGGGGCTTTGTGCGCAAGCTGTGCGGCGCGGTGCGCGCAATTGCTCCCGATGAATAGAAACCCCGCTCGCGGTGGTATCTTAATAAGGCTGAACATCCACGGCCGCCGCTGCGGCATCAATCAAGGAGCACTCATGCGTGACAAGCTAGAAAAGCTGCTCGAGGCCTATGCCGAGCTCGAGAAGAAGATGGTGGACCCTGCGGTGGTCTCCGATCCCAAGGAGTACGCGCGCATCGCCAAGGAGCACGCAAACCAGGCGCCGCTGGCCGCCAAGGCGCGCGAGTACCTGACCGCGCTTGACGACATCGATGTCGCCAAGGAGATGCTGCGCGAGACCTCCGACCCTGACGAGAAGGAGATGCTGCAGGAGGACCTCACCGCCAACGAGGCCAAGCTCCCTGGTCTCGAGGACGAGATCAAGGTCATGCTCATCCCCGGCGACCCCAACGACGAGAAGGACACCATCGTCGAGATCCGCGGCGCCGCTGGCGGCGACGAGGCGGCCATCTTTGCAGGTGACCTCTTCAAGATGTACGAGCGCTTCGCGTCGAGCCGCGGCTGGAAGATCGAGGTCTTCTCGGCCAGCCCGTCTGACGCCGGCGGATTCAAGACCATCGAGTTCAAGATCACGGGCGACAAGGTCTACTCCGTGATGAAGTTCGAGGGTGGCGTCCATCGCGTCCAGCGCGTGCCCGTCACCGAGAGCCAGGGCCGCATCCAGACCGCGCATCACGCACCTGCCCACCAACACCGTGGTGCAGTCGCAGGACCAGCGCTCGCAGATCCAGAACCGCGAGGTCTGCATGCAGATGCTGCGCGCCCGTCTGTACGAGATGGAGCTGGAGAAGCAGCAGGCCGAGCTTGGTGCCGAGCGCATGGGCCAGATTGGCCACGGCGACCGCGCCGAGAAGATCCGCACCTACAACCAGCCGCAGGACCGCGTGACCGACCACCGCATCGGCTTCAACGCCACCTACAACGGCGTGCTGCTCGGCGACAAGCTGGTTACGGTCATCGACGCCCTGGCTGCCGCAGAGCGCGCCCAGAAGCTCGCCGAGGCGGTGTAAGCAGCTCGTGCCGTCAGACGTCTGGACCGTTCAGCGCGTGCTCGACTGGACGGTCGGCTACCTGCAGCGCAAGGGTGACGAGCGCCCGCGCCTCTCGGCCGAGTGGCTGCTGTGCGCCGCCACGGGCCTCACGCGCGTTGAGGTGTATACCAACTTCGACAGGCCGCTCACCGCTGACGAGCTGGCCCTTATGCACGAGTCCGTGGCCCGTCGCGGCCACGGCGAGCCCCTGCAGTACGTGACCGGCGAGATGCCCTTCCGGCATATCATCATGCGGTGCGAGAAGGGCGTGCTCATCCCACGTCCCGAGACAGAAGTGCTGGTAGACAGGTGTCTCGAGGCACTTGCGGGCATCGACGCACCGCGTGTGCTGGAGATTGGCACGGGCACGGGCTGCATCGCGCTCTCGCTGGCGACCGAGTGCCCGGGGACGCGCGTGATTGCAACCGACATCTCTCCGCGGGCCGTGGCTCTGGCCACGCGCAACCGCGACGCACTCGATCTGGCTGGCGTGGTGGACGTGGTCGAGTGCGACCTCGCCTCCGGCGTTCCTGAGGCCTTGATGGGCGGCTTTGACCTGCTCGTCTCCAACCCTCCCTATATCCCGACGGCTGTGCTGGAAAACGAGGTCCCGCCCGAGGTCAAGGACCACGAGCCGCATCTGGCGCTCGATGGGGGAGCGGATGGCCTGGATGTCTTCCGTCGGCTGCTGGGGCTGGCACCGGTCGCGCTCAAGCCAGGCGCCACAATGGCGCTCGAGCTCTCCGAAGATAACGTTGAGATGGCTGCCGACATGTGCCGTGAGCAGGGCGGATGGTCGCATGTCGAGGTGCGTCAGGACCTGACGCGCCGCCCGCGCGTGCTTCTGGCGACCCGAGAGGGGGAGTAGCAATGGGCTCGGTGATCAAGGTCGACCAGATGAGGCCGTCCCGTGCCGTCATGGACGAGGCGATTGCCACGCTGGCCTTTGGTGGTGTGCTGGTGATGCCCACCGACTCCGTGTATGGCATCGGCTGTGCGGCGACGCCAGCCAACCCAGCCCACGAGCGCATCTTTGAGATCAAGCAGCGCGACCGTGCGCAGACCCTGCCCTGGCTGATCGCAGATGCGAGCGACCTTACCGTCTACGGTACCGACTTGCCGGACTATGCTGTCGAGCTGGCCGTTCGCTACTGGCCTGGTGCCCTCACGCTGGTCGTGCGCGCCTCGGATGCCGTACCGCCCGAGTACCGTGCAGCCGACGGGACTATCGCCCTGCGTTGCCCTGACTCTAACTTGGTGCGCGACCTGGCGCGCAAGGTCGCGGCCCCTTTGGCCACTACCAGCGCAAATACTCATGGCGCAGCAGCAGCCACCAGTGGTGCAGGCGTGGAGCCGCGCATCGTCGCGGCGGCGGACCTCACCTTGGACGCGGGTCCCGCACCCGTGGGCGTAGCGTCGACCATTGTGGGCTGCACGGGTGCAACTCCGCAGGTATATCGCGAGGGGGCCATCTCCGCTGCGGAAATCCAGAATATGTTGGGATAAAGACCCATCTCTCAAATGTGTGGCCCGTATGCGGCAAATTCGTGGGTAGCAAAGCCGTCACGCGCTGGTAACAACTCATGGTTACCCTACGATACGGATACTATTCAGCACAAGACAGGAGCCTCTATGTACCTTGAGCACCTGACCAGCCAGGATCCCGAGCTCGCTGCCGCCATGGGCGACGAGCTGAGCCGTCAGCGCGCATCCATCGAGCTTATCGCCTCCGAGAACTTTGTCAGCCTTGCTGTGATGGAGGCCGTGGGCAGCCCCCTTACCAATAAGTATGCAGAGGGCTTACCCGGTCACCGTTACTACGGTGGCTGCTGGGCCGTCGACGCCGTCGAGGACATCGCCCGCGAGCGTGCCAAGAAGCTCTTTGGCTGCAACTTTGCCAACGTGCAGCCGCACTCCGGCGCCCAGGCAAACTACGCCGCCGAGAGCGTCTTTGCCGGTCCCGGCGACACGGTGATGGGCATGGACCTCTCCAACGGCGGTCACCTCACCCACGGCAGCCCTGCAAACTACTCGGGCAAGCTCTTTAACATCGTGAGCTACGGCCTCTCCGAGGAGACCGAGCGCATCGACTACGACGACGTTGCCGCCAAGGCCGAGAAGTACCAGCCCAAGCTCATCATTGCCGGTGCCTCCGCCTATCCCCGCGTGATCGACTTCGAGCGCTTTGCCGAGATCGCCCACTCCGTGGGCGCCAAGCTCATGGTCGACATGGCCCACATCGCTGGCCTCGTGGCAACTGGTGCCCATCCGAGCCCGCTGCCCTGGGCCGACGTGGTGACCACCACCACGCACAAGACCCTGCGCGGCACGCGCGGCGGCCTCATCCTCTGGAACGACGAGGAGCTCACCAAGCGCATGAACAGCGCCGTGTTCCCCGGCAGCCAGGGCGGCCCGCTCGAGCACGTGATTGCCGGCAAGGCCGTTGCCTTCGGCGAGGCCCTGCAGCCGAGCTTCACCACCTACATCGACGGCGTCTGCGCCAACGCCAAGGCGCTTGGTCGCGGCATGGAGTCCAAGGGCCTGCGCATGGTCACCGGCGGCACCGACAACCACCTGCTGCTCGTTGACCTCACCACCGCCGGCGAGGACGTGACCGGCAAGCTGGCCGAGAACGCGCTGGACGAGGTGGGCATCACCGTCAACAAGAACACCATCCCCGGCGAGAAGCGCAGCCCGTTTGTGACGAGCGGCATTCGCGTGGGCTCTGCTGCCATGACCACGCGCGGCTTTGGCGAGGCCGAGGCCGAGCGCATCGGCGAGCTGATTGGCGAGGTCGTCACGCACCTGGGCGACGATGCCACGATGGCTTCCGTAAAGGCCGAGGTCAAGGAGCTGCTGGCTGCCCATCCGCTCTATCCTGAGCTGGGGTAGGAAGGTACGCACAAAATACAGAGAAGGCGCCCAGAGTCTCCTCTGAGCGCCTTCTTTTGTGGATGGGGGGAGTATCCCCAAACCGCAAAAACGCCGTGTGGTGTCCGTAGACCTGCAATACCCCTCGCTGGGCGCATTTGGCCCGTGCAAGGGCTACACTTGTGCGGACTAGAAACCCAGCGAAGGGAAGCTCCCATGGAAACGATCTCCGATCCCCGCCTCTTTGTCATGGATCACCCGCTCGTGCAGCACAAGCTGTCGCTCCTGCGCGACAAGCGCACCTCGACCAAGGACTTCCGAGAGCTCGTCACCGAGCTGGCCGTCTTTGAGGGCTACGAGGCCCTGCGCGACCTCCCGCTCGAAGACGTGCAGGTAGAGACGCCGCTCGAAACCATGACGGGCAAGAAGATCGCCGGCAAGAAGATTGCCATCATCCCCATTCTGCGCGCGGGTCTGGGCATGGTCGACGGCATCCTGCAGCTCGTGCCGTCGGCGCGCGTCGGCCACGTCGGCCTCGAGCGCGACCACGAGACCCATAAGCCCCGCACCTATTACTGCAAGTTCCCCCGCTCCATCGCCGAGCGCACCTGCCTGGTGGTCGATCCGATGCTGGCAACCGGCGGCTCCCTCATCGCGGCAACCAAGTACCTGCGCGAGGCCGGCGTCAAGGACATCCGCTGCCTCACGCTGGTGAGCTGCCCCGAGGGCGTCAAGGCCGTTCTCGATGCCGATCCCGACGTGCGCCTTTATACCTGCGTCATCGACCGCGAGCTCAACGAGAACGCCTACATCCTTCCGGGCCTGGGCGACGCCGGCGATCGCATCTACGGCACCAAATAAGAAGCCAGGCATGGTCGAGTCGGGCGCGATCCATGTCCTTTTGGGCGCTTTGGTGGGCGTGGCGGGAGCCGCGCCCATGCTCTACGTGCTTCACCGGTCGGCGCAGGGGGAGACGCGGCTCGACATCGCACGCGTCGTCGCCTGCGGGGTGGCGCCGTTTATGGTCTTGCAGCTCGTGCTTCTGGCCGTTGCACTGCTGTGGCGCGAGGCGCTGTTGGGCTTTGGCACAGCGATGTCGCTCGGCTTTCTTGCGGTCGTATCCGTCGCGGGCCTTGTCGCCTGGAGGCGCATGGGGTAGGCACAAATGCCAAGTCGGGCATTGTTCCCGCAGGATTATGGGGTAGTTTCCAACTGTCACCCAATTGTGTCAGTGGTGAATATTCGATGGTGGGAGTATGGCGTTTTGCCCGCGACAGGACTACACTCTCAACGCCATGTTCTTCCGAACATGCGCAGTCAGGAAGGCATGACGGGGGCAGATGCGCCCGTTCGTGCGGGAGAAAGGAACCGTGGTGAATCCACTCGATAAGCTTCCTGAGGAGATGGACCATCTCGTCAACAGCTTCTCCTCGACTCCGGTCGTCGGAGACCTCAACGCGGGTATTACCCAGTATTCGTTCTGGATGTTCGTTGCCATCGTGATCTTGCTTGCCGTCATCTTCACCTTCAAGAAGAAGCAGGCGGAGAGCGGTCTGGTACCCAAGGGACGCTTTGTGAACGGCGTGGAGTTCCTCGTTGAGTACTGCCGCGACGACCTGTGCAAGGCGCTTCTCGGCGACACCTGGCGCGAGCACTTCCCGTTTATCGCGAGCATGTTCTTCTTCATCCTGATCAACAACATCGTGGGCATCATTCCCGGCTGCAAGCCTGGCACGGGCTGCATCGGCACCACGGCGGCGCTCGCCCTCGTCTCGTTTGTCTACTTCATCGTGGTGGGCATGAAGCGCAAGGGCGTCATCGGCTACATCAAGAGCCTCGCGCCCGACGGCGTGGCCTTCCCCATGAACGCCCTGGTGTGGGTCATCGAGCTGTTCTCCACGTTCCTGCGTCTGGTCACGCTGGCCGTCCGTCTCTTCTGCAACCTGTTTGCCGGCCACGTGGTGATGGGAACCTTCGCCATCCTGGCGTCGCTGTTCTTCGAGCCCCTGATGCAGGGCTTCACGGTCCAGGCCCTCGGCCAGGCGGGCGCCTCGATCTTCTGGGTAGCCATTCTTCTGGTCATCTACGCGGTCGAGCTTCTGGTCGCTGCCATTCAGGCGTACGTATTCACGCTGCTCTCTGCCGTGTACATCCAGCTGGCAGAGGCTGAGGGTCACTAAGTATTTATCGGCGTTTCGCGGGCTCGTCCCGCAGAACATAACGTGTCTTGGAACTCGCCGGGCGTTCCGGCGAATGACAAAGGAGGAATCGTGGGAGTCATCGGTTACGGCCTTGGTGTTATTGGCGCAGGTCTGGGTATCGGTCTTGCTGCTTATGGTTCGACGACGTCTATGGCGCGTCAGCCTGAGGTTCAGGGACGTCTCTTCACCGTCTTCATCTTGGCTTCGGCCTTCGTTGAGGCTCTGGCCCTGATCGGCTTCGTCGTGACGCTTATCGCCTAGTGCGCCTAGCGTACCGACGATCCGATTATTGGAGGTTCGAATGAACACGAACAAGCTGGGCTTCGCGAAGCCGGCAGCCTCTGCTGGCGCGCTTTCGATCGCGCTTCAGCTGGCAGCCCCTGCAACGGCTTACGCTGCCGGTGCAGACATCCTGATTCCCAAGCCTGCGGAGTTCATCCCGGCGCTCATCGCCTTCCTGATCATCTGGGTCATCATGGCTAAGATGGCCTGGCCCATGATCATCAAGGTCCTCGACGAGCGCCAGGAGAAGATCCAGAGCGACCTCGACGAGGCCGCCAAGCTCCGCTGGGATGCCGACGACGCCAAGGCCGCCTACTACGGCCTGCTCGAGGAGGCCGACCTGCGTGCTGACGAGGTCCTCGCAGAGGCCAAGCGCGACGCCGAGGTCCTGCGTGCCGACATGCTCGCCCAGGCGCAGCGCGAGTCGCAGGCCATCATCGCCAAGGCGCACGACGTCATCGACGCCGAGCGCGAGAAGGCCATGGCCGAGCTCTCCAGCTCGGTGGTCGACCTTTCGGTTGAAATCGCGAGCAAGGTGATCGGCGATGCCCTCGACGAGGAGCAGCAGCGCGCCCTTGCCATCAAGTATCTTTCGGAAGTGGGTAGTCTGAATGAAGACTAATCGCACCGACTTGGATAGGGTGGAGGCCTACACGCGCGCCCTCATGGATGCCGCCGCAGCCAGCGGCCGCTCCGCGCGCGACCTTCAGCAGCTCCGCCACGCCATCAAATTCTCGCCCGAGATGCTCAACATCATCGCCGAGATGATTGACGCCAAGGAGGACCACCTGATCGACAAGGTCTATCAGGTGTACAAGGAGCGCCTGGACAACGGCGACCTCACCATCTCGGTTGACGTGACCACAGCGGTGCCCATGGGCGACGAGCTGCGTGCCAAGGTCATCGAGAAGTGCGAGCAGGACTTTGACCGTCCCGTCTACCTTGTGGAGCACGTTGAGCCCAAGATCATCGGCGGCATCATCATCGAGGCGCGCGGCCATCGCCGCGACGCGTCGGTCCGCACGCATCTGGTCAACATCCGCAAGGCTCTCGCCTCTAACTACGTGGGAGGTGACGAGTAATGCGCGATCAGAACTTCGAGTCGCTTATGGCGGGCTCGATCATGGAGCGGCTGCACAGCAAGCTTGCCTCCATCGAGCTCAAGGCCGAGACGCACGAGGCCGCGCCCGTCATCGAGGTGGGCGACGGCATCGCCCACGTCGGCGGCCTCAAGACCGCCATGTCCGGCGAGCTGCTGCGCCTTACCAGCTCCGCCACAGGCAAGAACGTCTACGGACTCGCCCAGAACCTCGAGGAGGACGAGGTCGGCGTCGTTCTGTTTGGCGACGTTGACACCATCAAGGAGGGCGACGAGTGCCAGACCACCGGGCGCGTCATGAGCATCCCGGTCGGCCGTGACATGCTCGGCCGCGTGGTCAACCCGCTCGGCCAGCCCATCGACGGCAAGGGCCCCATCATCGCCACGCATCGCCGTCCCATCGAGTTCAAGGCCCCTGGCATCATGGAGCGCCAGCCGGTCTGCGAGCCGGTGCAGACGGGCCTCGTGGCCATCGACGCCATGGTGCCCATCGGTCGCGGCCAGCGCGAGCTGATCATCGGCGACCGCAAGACGGGCAAGACTGCCATCGCCATCGATGCCATCATCAACCAGCGCGAGAGCGACATGGTCTGCATCTACGTGGCCATCGGCCAGAAGGCCTCCACGGTCGCCGCCATCCGCGAGACGCTGGAGCGCCACGGCGTGATGGACAAGACCATCATCGTGTCGGCCACCGCTGCCGACTCCGCGCCGCTGCAGTACATCGCCCCCATGGCGGGTGCGGCCATCGGCGAGTTCTTCATGTACAACGACAAGGACGGCAACCCCGCCGATGCGGAGCATCCGGGCGGCCACGTCCTCATCGTCTACGATGACCTGTCCAAGCAGGCCGTCGCCTATCGTCAGATGTCGCTTACGCTGCACCGTCCGCCCGGACGCGAGGCGTACCCTGGCGACATCTTCTACCTGCACTCCCGTCTGCTCGAGCGTGCGGTCAAGATGAGCGACGAGAACGGCGCCGGCTCGATGACGGCCCTGCCGCTGATCGAGACCCAGGAGGGCGACGTCTCGGCCTACATCCCGACCAACGTCATCTCCATTACCGACGGCCAGATCTACCTGCAGTCCAACCTCTTCTTCCAGGGCCAGCGCCCTGCCGTTGACGTGGGCATCTCGGTGTCGCGCGTCGGTGGTGCCGCACAGCTCGCGGCCATGAAGCAGGTTGCCGGCACGCTGCGCCTCGACCTGGCGAGCTACCGCGAGAAGCAGGCCTTCGCGCAGTTCGGCTCCGACCTCGACGAGGCCACGCAGTACCAGCTCACCCACGGCGCCCACATGATGGAGCTGCTCAAGCAGAAGCGCTACGCAGCCATCGACGTGGCCGACCAGGTGATCGCCATCTTCGCCGGCAAGGAGAACATGCTCGACGACCTCGACCTCGACAAGGTCGTGCCCTTCCGCGACGGTCTCGCCAAGTACATGTACGAGCACCATCCGGAGCTGCGCGAAGAGGTGCGCAAGGGCAAGATCTCCGACGAGCTCTCCGACAAGCTCAAGGAGGCCATCGAGACCTTCAAGCAGCAGTTTGTCGGCAACCACGAGGGCGCTGACGACGCCGCCGCGGCGGAAGCGTAAGGCGGGCAATAGATGGCCAACCTTCGTGAGATAAAGGGACGCATCGACTCGGTAACGAGCACCATGCAGGTCACGCGCACGATGGAGATGATCTCCACGGCCAAGATCCGCCGCGCGCTCGACCGCGCCCAGGAGGCAGAGCCCTACAAGGACGCCATTACCCGCATGCTGGCCAACGTGGCCTCGGCGGGCTTTGACGAGTCCCAGCCGCTGCTGAGCGCGCACAAGGAGGAGCACAAGGTGCTCTTCATCCTCGTCGCGTCCGACCGTGGCATGGCGGGCGGCTTCAACATCGTGCCGCAGCGCATGGTGCAGCACGAGATGGACGAGCTTGCCAAGCGCGGGATCGCCTCCGAGCTCATCACCTGCGGCAAGAAGCCGACGGAGTACTTCACCTTCCGCGGCGTCAAGCCGGTCCTGTCGTTCAGTGGCCACTCCTCGGAGCCTACGATGGACGACGCCGACCGCATCGCCTCGTACCTGATGGATGGCTACGTTTCGGGTGACTTCGACCGCGTCGTCATCTACTACTCCCACGCGCGCAACCGCGTGGACCAGGTGCAGGTGGTCGAGCAGGTGCTGCCGCTTACGGCAGAGGAGCTCACGATGCCCGCCAAGCCGCGCAGCGCCGAGGCGCTCGAGGTCATCGAGCACGAGCGCTTCAGCGAGTACGAGTTTGAGCCGTCCGCCCGAGAGGTGCTGGGGTTCCTCATCCCGGCCTACATCAGGACGGTTGTGTTCCACGCGTTGCTTGACTCCGCCGCGGCCGAGCACGGCGCGCGCCGTCGCGCCATGCAGTCGGCCACCGACAACGCCAAAGAGGTCATCGCAACGCTCAGCCGCAAGTACAACCGCGAGCGGCAGGGTTCGATCACCACCGAGCTCAACGAGATCATCGGTGGCGCATCCGCATTGGAGGACATGTAATGACTACAAAGGCAAACGAGCTCGGCGTGCTCGAGCGTGCCACGATGAGCCTGCTCAACAAGAGCGCGGGCGTGGGAACCATCGTCCGCATCGTGGGCCCCGTGGTCGACGTGCGCTTTGACGATCAGGTCCCGGCGATCTACTCGGCCCTCAAGGTCGACGTCGACACGCCCACCGGCCACATCGACACGATCCTCGAGGTCGAGTCGCAGCTGCCCGGCAACATCGTGCGCGCCGTCGCCATGTCGTCCACCGATGGCCTGCAGCGCGGTCTCAAGGTGACCGACACCGGCGCGCCCATGATGATGCCGGTTGGCCAGTCCACGCTCGGCCGCGTGTGGAACGTCATGGGCCAGCCCGTGGACGGTAAGGGCATCCCCGAGGGCGTCCAGTACTATCCCATTCACCATCCCGCGCCTCCCTTCGAGGAGCTCACCACCCAGACTGAGATCTTCGAGACCGGCATCAAGGCAATCGACCTGCTCGAGCCCTACGTCCGTGGCGGCAAGACGGGCCTGTTTGGCGGCGCCGGCGTCGGCAAGACTGTTCTGATCCAGGAGCTCATCAACAACCTGGCGCAGGAGCACGGCGGCACGTCGGTCTTCACGGGCGTCGGCGAGCGTACCCGCGAGGGTACCGACCTCTACCTCGAGATGAGCGAGTCCGGCGTCATCAACAAGACCTGTCTGGTATACGGCCAGATGAACGAGCCGCCAGGAGCACGTCTGCGCGTCGGCCTGGCCGGCCTCACCACGGCCGAGTACTTCCGTGACCAGGGCCAGGACGTCCTGCTGTTCATCGACAACATTTTCCGCTTCTCGCAGGCTGGCTCCGAGGTCTCGGCCCTGCTGGGCCGCATGCCCTCCGCAGTCGGCTACCAGCCCACGCTGGCCACCGAGATGGGCGACCTCCAGGAGCGCATCACCTCCACGCGCGAGGGCTCGATCACCTCGGTCCAGGCCGTCTACGTCCCCGCAGACGACCTTACCGACCCGGCTCCCGCCACCACCTTCACGCACCTCGATGCCACCACGGTTCTCTCGCGTTCCATCGCGGAGCTCGGCATCTACCCGGCGGTTGACCCCCTGGCCAGCTCGTCTGGAGCCCTTGACCCCGAGGTCGTGGGCGAGGAGCACTACCGCGTGGCCCAGAAGACCCAGGAGATCCTGCAGCAGTACTCCGACCTCCAGGACATCATCGCCATTCTCGGCATGGACGAGCTCTCCGAGGAGCAGCAGCTGGTGGTCGCGCGTGCGCGCAAGGTCCAGCAGTTCCTCTCGCAGTCCTTCCACGTGGCCGAGAAGTTCACCGGCAACCCCGGCACCTACGTGCGCGTGGACGAGACGGTTCGCTCCTTCGCGGCCATCGTCGACGGCGAGTGCGACGATATCCCCGAGCAGGCCTTCCGCTACGCCGGCACCATTGAGGACGTGCGCGCCCGCGCCGAGAAGATGGCAAAGTAGGCAGCTATGGCAACCATTACCTGCCAGTTCGTGCGTCCGGACCGACTGCTCTACGAGGGCGAGGTGGCGAGCATGGTGCTCGTCACCGCCACCGGCGAGCTCGGCGTTTGGCCTGGCCATGCGCCGGAGATCTGCGCGCTCGGCAACGGCGTCGTGCGCCTGAACACGCTTTCGACAGCCGGCTCTCCGAGTGAGACGGTCAAGGTCATCATCTCGGGTGGCTATGTGGAGATCACGCCGGACAGGGTCATCGTCCTGGCCGATCACGCGCGCCGCGCCGACGACATCGAGCCGGATGTCGTCAAGGAGACTCGTGGGAAAGCCATAGCGTCGCGCGACGCACTCCCCGAGGACGACAGTCGTCGTGCATACTATGACAACAAAATTGCATGGTGCGACTTGCTGCTGCAGCACGCGCCGCAGGAGTAGCTCATTTCGTACGGAGGATCGAGTTGGACGTCATTCGCATAGAAGGAGGCCATCGCGTTAGTGGCGTGGTGACCGTTGAGGGGGCAAAGAACTCGGCGCTCAAGCTCATGGCGGCCACCATCCTGGCCCCGGGCGTCAACACGCTGACCAACGTGCCCAACATCGCGGACGTCCATGTCATGGGCAAGGTGCTCTCGCGCCTCGGCGCGCGCATCACGGTGGTCGACGAGCACACGCTGAGCATCGACACCTCGTCGGTGGACAGCTGGGTCACCCCCTACGAGCTGGTGGCACAGATGCGTGCCTCCACGGCCGTCCTGGGGCCTCTGCTGGGGCGCTTTGGCAAGGCAACCGTCGCCATGCCGGGAGGCTGCAACATCGGCGCCCGCAAGATCGACATGCACATCCTGGGCCTGCAGGCCCTGGGCGTGGAGTTTGACCTCGACCACGGCGACATCAACGCCACGGCTCCGCATGGCCTGGCGGGCACTACGGTCACGCTGGACTTTGCCAGCGTCGGCGCCACCGAGAATCTCATGATGGCGTCGGTCAAGGCCACGGGCACGACGGTCATTGACAATGCGGCGCGCGAGCCTGAGATTGTCGACCTTGCCAACATGCTTAACGAGATGGGCGCCCAGGTGAAGGGTGCCGGCACCCCGGTCATCGAGATCGAGGGCGTGGACACCCTCTGCCCTGTGACTCACGAGGTGGTGGGCGACCGCATCGAGGCGGGCACCTTCATCGCGACGGCCGCGCTTTGCGGCGAGCCCATTGACGTACTGGGCTTCGAGCCTGCACACCTCGGTCTGGTCCTGCGCAAGTACGAGCAGATGGGCATCACCATCGAGCGCCTCAACCGTGGCGTGCGCGTCTGGCGCGACGGCGCGATCCGCTCGGTCGACATCCAGACCCTTCCGTTCCCAGGATTCCCCACCGACATGCAGGCTCAGACCATGTGCCTGCTCGCCGTGGGCGACAGCTCGTGCGTCATCACTGAGAACGTCTTCGAGAACCGCTTCATGTTTGCCAGCGAGCTGCAGCGCATGGGCGCCGACATCCGCATCGAGGGCCATCACGCAATCGTGCACGGCGTGCCGGGCTTCTCTGGTGCCGAGGTGAAGTCGCCTGACCTGCGTGGCGGCGCGGCCCTCGTCATGGCCGGCCTTATCGCCGACGGTGAGACAACCGTCTCTGACATCTACCATATCGACCGCGGGTACGAGCGGTTCGTCGAGAAGCTGCAGGGGCTGGGGGCCCATGTCGAGCGCGTCGAGATGCCTGACCCCGTTCTCTAAAACCAAGAATCAGACTGCAAGGATGCGGGGGACTGGTTGTGCCGTCTCCCGCATTTCTCTTGCAAGCGAAACTTGTTTTGGGTACAAACAAAGCAATCGTGAATTCGCCTGGAGGATACGCAACTATGCCCAAGACAGTAACCCATGGCCCCAACAGCCTCAGCATGGCAAGCGAGGACTACCTCGAGTCCATCTATCGCATCATGGTCGACCAGGACGCATTCGAGAAGGGCATTCGCTCGGTGGACGTTGCCGAGCAGCTGGAGGTCTCCAAGGCGAGCGTCAACAAGGCCATCACCACGCTCAAGGAGCATGGCATGGTCGAGCAGACCCGCTATGGTCGCGTGACCCTGACCGAGCGGGGTCGAGAGTATGGCAAGGATGTCTGGCATCGCCATCGTACGCTGCGAATTTTCCTCACCGAGGGGCTCGGCGTCGATCCGGAGACGGCTGACGAGGAGGCTTGCCTCATGGAGCACGACCTTTCCGCCGACACCATGCGTCGCTGGTGCGAGTATCTGGAGAAGCAGGGAATCCAGACCGAGTAGCTTCCGTTCATGGTCATATGAGACCACCTCACACGTCAAGACTAGCCATCCGCGGGAAGCATAGTCTGCTTCTCGGGGTTGATGGGTATGCTCATCTCGTTACGTAAGTACAGGGCGTTCTATCTCTCGGAGGGATTTCATCATGAAGGCCATCATTCCTGCCGCCGGTCTCGGCACCCGTTTTCTCCCTGCAACCAAGTGCTCGGCCAAGGAGCTGCTTCCCGTGCTCGACAAGCCGGTCATCCAGTATGTGGTCGAGGAGGCGCTCGAACCCGACGGCGTCGACGGCGTCGTGATCGTAAACTCCCATGAGAAGCCCGAGATCGAGAAGTACTTCAGCGTGGACGAGGACTTCGAGTCGATGCTGCGCTCCAAGGGCAAGGACTCCCTGGCTGACGCGGTCCACACCGCTTCGAGCCTTCCTGTTTCGTTCGTCTACCAGGACGAGCCGCTGGGTCTGGGCCACGCCGTGCATTGCGCCGCCGAGGAGGTCGGCGACGAGCCCTTCTTCATCCTGTTGGGAGACTACTTCGTGCCCGACCGCAAGATGTGCGTCAACATGGCCGAGGTCTCTCGTGCCCATGGTGGCGCATCGGTCATCGCCGTCGCGCCTGTGCCGGCCGACCAGGTCAGCCGCTACGGCATCATTGCCGGTGAGTGCGTGGGTGCCCTCGAGGGCTGCGACGCGACGGGCGAGGAGGAAGGCGCGGTCTGGAAGGTGACCGGTCTGGTCGAGAAGCCTGCGCCGGAGGAGGCTCCGTCCCACCTGTTCATCGTCGGTCGCTACCTGCTGTCGCCTGCCATCATGGACCTGTTGGCCACGCAGGGTGCCGGCGCCGGCGGCGAGATCCAGCTGACCGACTCCATGGAGCGCCTGCTCGAGACCGAGGAGATGTATGCCCTGGTCGTCGATCCTGCCGAGGGATGCGATACGGGTACCCCCGCCGCCTGGGCTGCGACCAACGCGCGTCTCGCCATGGCAAGCGATACCTATCGCGCCGCTTTCCTGGAGGAGCTCGGTGACGCGGCTAAGGGTCTCATCGGCTAGCCATGGCGATTGTCCGCTTTGGCATCAACGGCTGGCAGTCGCGCATAAGCCAAGGATTCAATGCAAGCGTCGTCGCACAGATAGCAGCTGCACTCGGCGAATTCTGGTCAATCAAAGGCGAGGGTTCGCGTGTGTTCGTCGGCTTCGATGCCAGACGTGACTCGAGGCGCTTTGCTACGATTGCGGGCCAAGTGCTGGCCGCATATGGTCTGGAGGCAGTCGTCAGCGAGGGCATCTGCCCGTCGCCGGCCCTGAGGTGGTCGGTGGCGCGCGACCCGCTGTGCGTCGGCGGTGTCATGCTTACGGCCCTCTCACTGCCCTGCGAATACGGGGGCATCGTCGCCTGTCAGGGTGACGGTGCGCCTCTGAGTGTGCGTGAGGCCAGCATCATCGACCAGCGGATTGGTGCCGCCCCGTCAAACGTGCGCGGCGAGATTCAACGCGCGGACTTCGTGCAGGCCTATATTGACAGCATGGTCTTTAACTCCGATACGTCGCTCATCGAGTCTTCGGGCCTCAAGATTGTGCTTGATACCATGCATGGAGCGGGTTGCGGATACGCTCACGAGCTGTTCGAGCGCATGGGATGCAAGGTGCTGGCCATTCACGACAAGCCGATTCCGGACTTCCGTGGCCTGCATCCAGATGCTCACGAGCCGTGGGTGGACGAGTGCGAGCGCGTTGTCGTCGGCAGCCATGCCGACATGGGCATCGTGCTCGATGGCGCTTGCGAGCGGTTTGCCCTCATAGACGAGAAGGGGAAGCTAGTCTCGCAGCACGACCTCGCACCGATGATCCTGGAACACATAGTCCGTCAGCGTGGTAAGCAGGGACGCGTCGTGGGAACGGTGGCTACCTCCGCACGCATTTCCCGTGAGGCAGATCTTCTCGGGTGCGAATACACTATGGTCCCGGTCGGCATTGACTCTATATATAGAGAGTTCGGCGAAGGTGACGTGATCCTCGCCGCCGACGAGACCGGGGGAATAACCGTCCCGAGCCATGTGCCCATGCGTGATGGCATCATCGGTGCCGTCATGCTTCTGGAATACGCGGCTGCCATGCCCACGACGGTCTCGAAGCTTGTTGACGAAATGACAGAGCAGATTGGGCGGCTCGAGTATGCCTCACGCGACGTACGGCTCGATGCCGCCGCCGCCCAACGCCTTCGCAACATACTTCCAGGCCTGTCACCCGAGCTCGCGTTTGGGCCTCTGCCGTCCCCTGTGGTGCGAGTCTCGCACGTAGATGGCCTGCGGGCCGATCTCGAGGACGGCTCGTGGCTGCTCTTACGCCCATCAAGAGGGGGCCCGACGGCACGCGCCTATGCAGAGGCGCCGGCCCCCGCACAGTCACGTTCCCTCGCCTCCCAGGCCGCCTCCGCCTCCCGCGGCTAGGCCGATTGTGGAGGAGTCGTGGAGGCTCGGAAAGTCGCGCCAAAAGGGCCCCGGAGTGCGT
>CADAQM010000041.1 GCA_902790135.1 uncultured Coriobacteriaceae bacterium | reverse complement strand
GCCGTCAGCTCTTTGGCCAGCATTGGCACTACCTTGCGACCGTATAGCTCCAGGCGCGTGTCCCCGCCCAGCTCCTCCTCGGCGATGCGCCTGCCCAGAAGCCAGTTTCGTACCACGAGCGCCACGTTGACAGCCTGATGGGCGCTGCGCTGCGCAGAGTCGATGATGAGCTTGGCATCTTCGATGAGGTCGCCGGTGTTTCCGTACTCGATACTGCCACCGATCTGTTGGATTTCGTTCACGCAGATCACCCCGCTTTGCCACCGTACTATCACCAGCTTTGATTCTACCAACCACGTCGGACAGAAAAGAATCCTGCCACTGCTGTCGTTTGGCCCATCTACCTGCGTGAGTATCGTTTGAGTACCAGCGGGATGGGTTTCGCTCCTTTAGGGCGGCTCCGTGAGTACCAGCCTCATTGGCGCTGGTCATCAGCACATTATCGTGAGGCTGCTCGGGTAAGATACCCTAACCAGGTCTCTTCAACTGGGGAAACACGCATCATGCCTGAAGGAGCGAGCCGACAGCCTCTCCACTGGCTTACAGGTTCAAGAACGCAAAACGGCGCACCGGGTGGACCAGAAGCCACCAGATGCACCGTCAAATCAACCTCACGATAATGTGCTGAGCTACTCCCACTCAATCAGCGTGACGTGGCCATGGTAGCTCGGGGCGGTTTAGGATGCCCTGTCGTATCCACGCTGCCCGTCGTGACTTTGGCTATCCCTTCTGCGGACGTCAAAGTGACGTCACGGGCACCCCTTTGGGCACCCGTGACGTCGCTCCACTCGAGCAACGCGACGTCATGACGTTCGACTCGTTTAATCTGGGCAGGTGGGACCCTACGTTTCTTTACTCTTATGTCGCATCTGACTGAAGAATCGCTATCAGATCTGCCGTCCTCTGGAGTAACTCGTCATAGGTGATGATGGTTACTCCATTCAAGCTGTTTCTGAAGGTTTCGAATGCTGCAATCGCCGCTGGCCCAGATAGTCTGTCGACTCTCCCAATGACTATTGCACATTTCGGGAAGAACGCCTCGAATCGGTCTCCCCCATCACCGACCAGTGAGTGATACGACTTCATCAGCTGGTCCCGATAGTTAAGCACCTGATTGACTGCGCCACTTAGTTCGGTGCTAAGAGAGTATGTCTGCCGGTACGGAATCCCAACCAGTTCGGTCAATGGGGTCTTTATCTCGATTAAGCAAACGTTGTTTGTCATGCGATTGCGATAGATGAAATCGCAGATGTTCCCGCCCCTGTTAGACAGCAGCTTTCCACCCACGTACGCCTTTTCGCCATGTAGGACAAGAGGCGAAGCGAACAGCTGGGAGAGAATCCACGGGTACTTCCCGAAGAGCGATTTTTGCCAATACTCTTCTTCCGAGTTATCCAAGCTGCTTCTGAACTCCTCCGCAGCACGCTCCAACTGCTCAACGTTAAGCGTAGTGGACAAGCGCTGGATATTGTCTTCTTCCAGGCTCTTCAAAGTGTCGCTTAGCGCATCAACAGACTCGCTTTGAGTTACCAACCTCAGTAGAGTCTTAACAAGCTCAAAGATGTTGTCCTCAGCAAGCAGCCGAACAGCAGACGGGTCATTCTTCAGCAGCGACAACACCTGAGAGGAAGCGCTGTCAACCCCTACGTACTCCGTGGGGACATACGGAATGCCAACGGACTCATACAGCTGATAGAGCTGTCCCAAACCCGTAAACAACGCAAATGTCTCTGAGGTGTCAAGGGACAGCTCAAGCCAGTCACCCGTCTTCACATTCCTGCGGCTGATACGCTCGCTTTCTTGCTCGCAATCAGAGGGAAAGCCTTCGTCTGCCTTCCTCTTTCGCTCAAACACGAGCTTTCCCTCGACTGACTTGGCGGGATCCTTGTGGTTGTTCACGAGCTTCGGAAGAAACCTGAACCTCATGCTATCGGTTAGCTTGAGCTCAATTGGGGTTGCGTCCCCGGTCACGCGAGAGGTCGGGGTGACCACCAAACGGTCATCGGACAATGCTTCGAACTCATCCTCTGTTCCAAATTGGTATTGCATGCCGCCTCCTGCAAACAGTGCAGATCAGTTGCAAATCTTAAGAGAGTCAGTGCAGCTTACCCGACCCGCTTCTTCGCCGTGTAGCCATCCCGCCAGGTGACGTACTCGAGCTCGGTGATCTCCCCGGCCTCGAGCATCTTGCGCATCTCGCCCCACGCCTTGACGGCGTTGAAGATGTCCTGGTCGTGCGACTCGAGGAAGAAGTGCCCGTCCACGACCTCAACGGGGCGGAGCTTCCAGTCCTCGCCCAGCCGGAACAGCAGGTGGATGGCCTCGTCGACATCGTCGATGCCGTAGTCGGCGATGGCCTCGGGCCTCACGTCGAGCGCGTCGGCTATCCGCTCGAGGTGCGCCTGCTTCGGCCTCCTCTTGCCCGTCTCGTAGGCACGTATGGCGGCCTCGGAGACGCCGACGCGCCTCCCCAACTCGGCCTGCGTGAGGCCGCGCGACCTGCGCAGCTCGTAGAGCTTGTACCCGACGTCCATGCGACACTCCCCAATCTAACGGCACGGCACGCCTCACAGGATACGGCCAATCGAACTTTTTTGTCAAAGACGCTTGACCGCACATATTTGTTCGATTACGATACGCCAAGACCGCACAAATATGTTCGACCATGGGAGGCGTGCAGGAGATGGAAGATGCCACGAGGGACACGAGGGTGATGACGCCCGACGAGGTCGCGGAGGCGCTGAGGGTGTCAAGGTCCCACGCGTACAAGCTGATCCGCAGGCTCAACGCGGAGCTCGAGGAGCGGGGCACCCTCACGGTGCCCGGCAAGGTGAGCAGGGGCTACTTCATGCGCCGCTACGGGCTGGACGGAGCGGACGATGAGCGTCTATAGGGACGAGGAGCGCGGCACCTGGTACGTCCAGGCCTCCTACCACGACTCGCACGGGACTCGCCACCGCACCACCAAGCGCGGGTTCGCCACAAAGAGGGAGGCGCAGGCATGGGAGCGGGACTTCGTGGCGCTTCACGAGGGCTCGCTCACGATGACCCTCGCGAGCTTCTGGGAGGTCTACGAGCGGGACCGCAGGCCCCGCGTGCGCGAGAGCACCTGGGCAACGAAGGAGCACATCGTCCGCGACAAGATCCTGCCCTTCTTCGGGGACACGCCCGTATGCGAGATCACCGCCAACGACGTCATAGCCTGGCAGAACGAGCTGGCAGGCGACACCGACGGCTCGGGCGTCCCGTACTCCCCCACCTACGTCCGAACCGTCGAGAACCAGCTCTCCGCAATCCTCAACCACGCCGTGCGCCACTACGGCCTCGCGCGAAACCCCATGCTGGCGGCTGGCCGCGTTGGCGGGAGGAGCCCCCGCGAGATGCTCTTCTGGACAAAGGACGAGTACCTGCGCTTCTCAGAGGCGATCATGGACAAGCCGCTCGCCTGGCTGGCGTTCGAGGTCCTCTATTGGACCGGAATCCGGGAGGGCGAGCTGCTGGCCCTCACGCCGACGGACTTCGACCTCAGGCGGCTTCGCCTGAGCATAACAAAGAGCTACCAGCGACTCGCCGGCCAAGACCACATCGGCCCGCCCAAGACGGAGCGCTCGAGACGCACCATCGCGATCCCCCGCTTCCTCGCCGACGAGGTGGCGGAGCACGTCGCCCAGAACCACGTCCCAGCCGACGCGAGAATCTTCCCCGTCACCAAGCACTTCCTGCTCCACGAGATGAGGCGGGGATCCGCCACAGCGGGCGTCAAGAGGATACGCGTGCACGACCTGCGCCACAGCCACGTCTCCCTCCTCATACAGATGGGGTTCAACGTGCTCGCGATCGCGGAGCGCCTTGGCCACGAGTCCATCGACATCACCTACCGCTACGCCCACCTGCTGCCCGACGGTCAGGGGGAGATGGCAGACAGGCTCGAAGCGGAGGGAGGCACTCGATGAGCAAGAGGGCACTCGACCGGCAGGGCAGGTGGCGATCCGTAACCGTCGCCTTCCGCTGCTCGCCCGAGGAGGCAGCCGAACTCGACGACCTCGTGGCACTCTCCGGCCTCACCAAGCAGGACTACATCATGGGCAGGCTCGCCTGCCGCGAGGTCACGGTGGTGCCGAGCAGCCGGGTCCAGAAGGCGCTCGCCGACCGCATGGAGCGCGTCTACCGGGAGCTCAGGAGGATCTGCAACGCCTCGGAGGCGGACCCCGAGCTGCGTAGCCTCGTGCTGGATCTTGGCGAGGCCTTCTGCGCGCTCGGCATGGAGCCCGGAGAGGCCGACACCCGCGTAGAGAGCCGTGCCATCGAGGAGATGGGACGGTCATGACGGGCAGCCTCAACGCCGTGGCGGCGAGCTGGCTCATGCAGCAGCCCGCCGAGGAGCCCAGGTGGGTCGTCGAGGGCCTGCTCACGGCAGGGCTCCACATACTTGCAGGCGCGCCAAAGGTCGGGAAGAGCTGGCTCGCACTCGACCTCGCCGTGCACGTGTCGCTAGGAGAGCCCATGTGGGAGATGGCCACCTCGCCCTGCGAGGTGCTCTACCTCTGCCTCGAGGACACCCACGCACGCGTGCAGCGCAGGCTCTGGGCGCTCGCCGACGAGCTCGGCGAGGAGGTGTGGGTGGTGGTGTCGGCCTGCTCGATGGCGGACGGCCTGGTGGGGCAGGTCGGCGACTTCTGCGACGAGCACCCGCGCGTCGGCCTCGTCATCATCGACACGCTCCAGCGCGTCCGCCCGCCGAGGGCGGACAGCTCCTACGCGGCCGACTACGGCGACCTGGGCGAGCTCAAGGCGCTCGCAGACACTCGCGGACTCGCCGTCGTCGCCGTCCACCACACGCGCAAGATGGGCGACGCCGACGTGCTCAACCGCGTCTCGGGCACGACCGGCATCACCGGCAGTGCCGACACCACGATGGTGCTCGAGCGCGCGTCGCGCGGGTCGACCTCCGCCACGCTCGTCGCGACCGGACGCGACGTGGAGCACCAGGAGCTGAGGCTCAGGTTCCAGTCGCGCAGGTGGGAGCTCGTCGGACGCGTCTCGCAGGAGGAGATCGAGGAGCGCGAGGTGCCCGAATGCGTGCTCGCCGTCCTCTCCTTCGCACTCTCCGAGGGGAGGTGGTCGGGCACGACCTCGCGGCTCGCGGAGGCGGCGCGCGTGGGGGATGTCAGCCCGGACGCCCTCGGCAAGCGGCTCGCCCAGCACGCTGCTCTCCTGGCGGAGAGGGGCGTCGAGTACCGGAGGGAGCGGACGAGGGCAGGGAGCGTCGTGACGCTCGAGGCCCCCGGTGGCACGTGTGGCACTTGCGGCACGTCCGGGGACGCCCCTCCCGAACCTGCAACACGTGCCACACGTGCAACCAGGACGAATGGGTCGCCGTTCGGACAGCAGGCTTTGCCCGGGATGTGAGGGCGTGTAGCGAGCTGCCCAACCTGTGTTCACACCCAGGTTGCAGCCGCAGTCGCGCCCGTCGGCGCCAAGACCGTGCGGGGGAGGCCCCGCGCCCCTAGGAAAGGGCATGTGATGCCGAGGAGAAGGCAGAGGCACCTTCACGTGATGCTCAGCGACGGAGAGGCGGCCGCCCTGGGGCGGCTCTGCGAGGCGTCAGGCTCGACGCCCTCGGAGGCCGTGAGGCAGATGATCGTCGCGTCGGACGCGGCGGCGAGCGCGGGCGGCGGCACGCCCGTCGTCGTGCTCGACCGCGCGAGCTACGCCGGGCACGTGCGCTGCGTGCGCGGGCTCGGCACGCTCCTCAACCAGTCGACGCGCTCCCTCAACGCGATCGCGAAGGCCGTGCGCGAGCACGGCGTCGACGAGCTCGACCTCCTCGAGGCCATGGAGGGGGCGAGCCGGCTGCAGGCGGCCACCCTCGCAGGGGTCTCGGAGGTCCGCGAGGCGGAGGCCGCCATCATGGGCCGCCCGACCGTGAGGGGGTGGTGAGCGTGACGATACTCAAGCCGATATCGGGGCACACCGGCCTCGCGAAGGCGCGGGCCTACCTCGAGCGGGACGGACGCGCACTCGCGCGCGACTTCCTCAACCTCGACGCCCCCGAGCTTCCCTCCGACGGCCCCCTCCCCTCCTACGGCGAGTTCGACTGGGCCGCCGCGATGGACGCGACGCGCGCCGAGTTCGGGAACGACGCCCCCTGGGGCGACAGGAGGGCCCGCACCTACAAGCACTACATCGTCTCGCCCGACCCGAGGGACGCGGCGGGCCTCACAGCGCTCCGGTATGTCACCGTGTCATGGGTGAGGGAGTGCTTCCCCGAGCACGAGGTGGCCGTCATCTACCACGACGACAACGAGGGGCACGTCCTCCACGCCCACGTCGTCGTCAACAACACCAACCTCGAGACCGGAGGGCGCCTGCGCGACCCCGACCCGAGGTCCCTCAAGCGGGCCCTGCAGCGCGTGTCTGCCGAGCACGGCCTCAGCGCCCTCGCAGACCACGAGTCGGTCCCCTGGCAAAGGAGACGGATCGGCAGGGCCGAGCGCGAGATCACGGCGAAGGGCGAGTACTCGTGGGTGGCCGACATCCGCGGGAGGGTCGCGGTCGCGAGGGGCACGGCGCGCACCGAGCGTGACTTCGTGGCGCTGCTGGGGAGGATGGGCGTCACCACCGAGCCCTCGAGGTCGCGCGAGGGTGACTGGGTGTATTCGCTCGCCGAGACCCCCACCCGCAGGGTCACCGGCACCAAGCTGGGCTCCGCGTACACGAGGAGCGGCGTCAACTCCGCGATGCGGACGGCCACGCGGAGCGCCTCGCCCAAGGCCGCCGAGAGGATCGTCGGGCTGGCGAACGGCGCGATAGAGGTCCGCGACCTCGGGGAGCTTGGCGAGCTCGCCCGAGCGGTCGGCTTCGTGTCGCGCAACAACATCAGGAGCCTCGCCGAGATGGACAGGGCCATCTCGCGCTCGAGGGACGGCTCGCAGGCGGCGCGCCTCGAGGCGCTCCGAGAGTCCTGCGAGCGCTACGGGCTGCTGCCCCAGACGGCCCCGAAGCCGACGATGGTCCGCAAGCTCAACCCCAGCCATGACGACGGCAGGCGAAGGTCATATGACGACGATTCCCACCAGCGCCACCACGAGCAGAGCACGCCGAGCAGAGGCAGGGAGCTATAGAGCAAACGACATAGACCTATACAGCAAGATCAAGCGGAAGATCCGATATATCCTTCAGGCGCTTGCCCAAGATGAGCGTGTCGAGCGTCTCCATCGCTATCTCCGACTTGCTCTCCTCCACCGCACGAACGAGCTCGGGAAGAGCAAAGTGGTACACACAATCAATGTCACCAGTACCCAGGGCAAGAGACGCTATCCTGTTCGGCATTGGCTCGGCGGTGACCACGACGATGTGTGGGAGGTGGCCCTTGCGATTCCTGATTAGTCCAAGCGCCTCGGTCCTGCTGTTCTGAGCGCGGTCACTACGCATAGTGAACTTCGCAGAGATGCTAGCGTGGAGGATGGGCTTTCGCCCATCGTCCATCCACCTCAAGTCAGCACGAGTTGCGTAGTCTTCGTCGACAATCTCACGTTCTGCGTTTATCTCCTCGTCGTTGCATAGGCCGCGATATACAACGACGTCCGGAGCAACTACGTAGTCATTCCCCAGAGAAGCCTTGAGCTCGTGGTTGGCCTTGGTGAGCTCATTGAGGTACGCAAGGTGCTCATACTGGGCAAAATCGCTTGTCTTGAGCCGTGCGTTGTTCCCAAGCTGCACAACGGTCCAATAGCCCGGACGCAGATTCTGAAGCTGCGGGAAGGTCCTCTCCACGAACCTCATGACGGCCTTCTCGAACTCCTTGCCCAGCGTCTGACCAGATAGCTTCTCTAGCGTATTGAAGACGTAGCCACCCTCGTCAACGAGCTGGTCAGCAACAGCAGCCGCAATTGTCTTAGAAAGGGCACTACTCCTGTCAGCATTGGACAGCACGCCCGCGTCGGACCTAGTCAGAATACCCAGCTCAAACAGATCTCGATGGAACTCTTTCCTTGCGCTAGTTATCAGGGCTTCCATACTCGAGGCACTCCTTGATCATCTCGCCAACCGCCCTTGCAACCGGCGGTGGGAACGCATTTCCTATCATCCTGCAGGCAGCGGTCTTCCATCTGCCGAAAGACCAGTCATCAGGAAAGCCTTGGATGCGCGCCATCATACGGCTAGTTAACCGCGGCATGCCCTCGAAGCCCGGTTCGGGAGCCTCGTTCGCCACTCCGCGCCCGTCAACTCCAAGCTCTGCCCATGCCTTCCTGGCACGAACGGGCCCAAGATCGGGACCTCCATGCTTCTTTGAGCCGCCTACTAAGGTCGGGGCAATCTTGTTCGCTCCAGCTGCCCAGGCGCTTGCACCCTCCCAACCATTGGCTCCCATCAGGTCTCCGATTGCCTCTCCTACCGTTGGAGCAGGCACGTCAGATGGGGAGGGAAAGGAGAAGCTTCCGGGTTCGTCGTCCCTGATGCCGACTATAACGACGCGCGGACGTAGCTGAGGAACACCATAATCGGAAGCCTGAAGCAGCTTTATCTGTGCCTTATAGCCACATGAGCGAATCTCATCTAGAATCCCCTCACGATACTCATCGAACCGAGGATCGAGGAATCCCCGGACGTTTTCGAGCATTACAGCGCGTGGGCGTATCTCCCGAAGGAGGCGTATCGCCTCGGGAAAGAGGTCTCTCTCGTCATCCTTGCCCAGCTGTTTGCCGGCGACAGAAAACGGCGGACAGGGTACGCCGCCCGCCAGCAAATCAACTCCCTCATAGGGGATTCCATCAAAGTCGTGGACGTCGCAGCAAATGACATTCCAATCAGGGCGATTGGTACGTAACGTCTCGCAGTAGTCCTTCTCGAACTCAACGAGCGCAGTGTGCCTGAAGCCTGCCATGGCGAGTCCAAGGGCCTGGCCGCCCGCTCCCGCACATATCTCGACACTCGTCAACTCGCTCACAGGACGCTCCTTGCAACGACAACTTTGATAAGGATACCAGTGACTCGCGACACTATACACTCCCACTGCGTGCAGCCATCTGCTTCTACATTCGTATTGCCCCCTTAGGCACTGACACTATTCTCAGATTCCCAGGGGGCTAGGGAACAGCCCGCTCATGACAGCAACGATAACGCGTGACGTCCACACTCTGTCCGTGACGTCGTTTTGACGTCATCACGAACGGCTCCCCCTCAGTGCAACCGCTGGCCAATACCGCCAACGTCTGCCAAGGCCCGCTGCGTACTATCGCGTCCGCCCCGTTCGCACATAACTGTTCGATTGTTGGCGGCTATAGGCATCCGTTCGCAGCGATGCGCAGGTAGCAGTGCCTGTTGTTATCTACTCGCCCCCTATCCGAGACCCCACCATCGCCAGTGGCTTGCAGGTACGCGAGTCCCCACGAAGTACCAAAAAGGCGCCCCGGAACCACATCCGGAGCACCTGGATAATCGCACAATAATGTTCGATTCTCACTCCCACTCAATCGTCGCGGGCGGCTTTGGCGTGATGTCGTAGACCACGCGATTGACGCCGTCCACCTCACTCACGATGCGCCCGCTGATGCGCGCGAGCACCTCGTAGGGCAGCTTGGCCCAATCGGCCGTCATGGCATCGCTCGACTCAACCGCACGCACGATCACCGGTCGGCGATACGTGCGCTCGTCGCCCATCACGCCAACGCTCTTGATGTCCGGCAGCACCGCAAAGTACTGCCAACAGCTGTGCTCGGAGTTGCGATCGCCGGTCTCCTCGAACAGTGCAGCGTTGTAGGCGTCGAGCTCCTCGCGCACCACAGCGTCCGCCTCCTTGAGAATGCCCAGCTTTTCAGGCGTGACCTCTCCGATGATGCGAATGGCCAGACCAGGTCCCGGGAACGGCTGGCGATACACCATGGCCTCAGGCAGGCCAAGCGCCACGCCCAGCTCGCGCACCTCGTCCTTGAAGAAGTGGTCCAGCGGCTCTACCAGGTCAAAGTGCACGCCTTCCGGGAAGGGAATCAGGTTATGGTGGCTCTTGATGGTCGACGCCTTGCCACCCGTCTTGCGTGCGCCGCTCTCGATGATGTCCGGATAGATCGTGCCCTGTGCCATAAATTCCACGCCGCCGATCTTCTCGGCCTCCTCGAAGAAGACCTTCCAGAACTCGGTTCCGATGCGCCGGCGCTTCTCCTCGGGATCGGTCACACCCGCCAAGAGTGCGCTGTAGCGCTCCTCGGCATGCACATGCACCAGCGGCACGTCAAACTCGCCGCAGAAGACCTGCTCCACCAGCTCGGGCTCGCCCTTGCGCAGCATCCCGTGATTGACGAACACGCAGATCAGCTGGTCGCCAATGGCACGGTGCACGAGAGCCGCCACTACGCTGGAGTCCACGCCGCCGGAGAGTCCCAGAATCACACGGCCATCCCCCACCTGCGCACGGATTTCGGCCACCTTCTGCTCGATGATACCGTCCATGGTCCACGTAGGCTCAAGCCCGCAGATCCTGAACAGGAAGTTCTCCAACATGGCGCGACCGTTCTCGGTGTGGCGCACCTCGGGATGGAACTGCGTCGCATAGAGGTTGCGCTCCGCACACTCCATCGCAGCCACGGGGCAGACATCCGTCGACGCCACGATCGAGAAGCCCGCAGGCACCTCCTTGACCGCATCGCGATGACTCATCCACACCGTCTGCACCGCAGGAGTGTCCGCCAGAAGCCGACTGTGCCCCGCACGCCCGAGCTGCGCGGGCCCATACTCGCCCTTTTCGGTATGCCCCACGCTGCCACCGAGCTTCACCGCCATTATCTGCTGGCCATAGCAGAACCCCAGCACGGGAATGCCTAGCTCAAAGATGTGGGCATCCATGTCAGGCGCGTCCTCGGCATACACGCTTGCCGGCCCACCGGACAAGATGATGGCCGCGGGGTTCATGGCCGCAAGTTCGTCAGCCGGAATGTCGCAGGGAACAAGCTCCGAATACACGTGCAGGTCGCGCACGCGCCGTGCGATCAGCTGCCCGTACTGAGCACCAAAGTCGAGAACCGCCACAAACTGATGCGCCTGCCGTGCCGCCATGGTCCACCTCCGCCTTTCGTTTTGAAGACCATAGTAACGCCATCAAACCCTCCATCTCCAGGCCAGATTGACTTGTAACAAGTCGTAGATGCTCCCGAAATCATGGGGAATTGCCGCTAAGTCATGCGCAAAGGTCGTGACGATTTGCGCGCGCGGCCCCCGTAAGACCGCTGAGCGTTATCATTTAAGAGTTATGCTGCAATATGTTGGGTGTATTCCAGCTGAAACGTGTTCACTCAAACCCTAGGGGGACCCTTGGCTCGTAAAAAGCACGCGCGCCCTAAAGAGACCAACGAAGAGCTGTCTCTTTCGCGCAACGTCGCCGGCGAGTACTACAGCGGCAAGATGATTTCTCGCAAGCGTAAGCGTATTGCCTACACCGTACTCGCCACCATCCTTGCCGTCCTACTTGGCACAGGCGTAGCCGCAGCCGCCTTTGTCAGCAACATCAACAACAAGCTGACGGGTCGCGTTGACGCCAACCTCAAGACGGTGCTTACCGCCCAGGAGGCAGGCAAGCCCTTCTACATGCTCCTCATCGGTGTCGATAGGAACAAGGGCCGTTCCAAGAAGTACGGCGCCCAGGACAGCGCCTACCGCTCTGACACCATCATCCTGACCCGCGTCGATCCCGAGAACAAGAAGGTCACGCTGATCTCCATTCATCGTGACACGCTTGTCGACCTCGGCGAGAACGGCCAGCAGAAGATCAATGCCGCCTACGCCATCGGCCAGGAGACCTACGCCACAAAGGTCATCTCCGAGTTTGCCGGCGTGCCCATCTCGCACTATGCCGAGGTTGACATGGACGGCCTAGCTGCCGTCGTCGACTGCATCGGCGGCATCGACATCGAACTTGACTACGACGTCATCGACACCCAGTACACCAAGCTCGAGCTCAAGAAGGGCAAGCATCACCTCGACGGCAAGACCGCCGTCAAGTTCTGCCGCTGCCGTCACGCCTATGACGCCCTCGGTGACGGTGACCGCTACCGCGCCGCAAACCAGCGACTGGTCATCTCCACCGTCGCCAAGGACGTGCTCGCCAGCGACCCGGCAACCATCGCCCAGACCGTCTCCACGATGGCCTCCTACGTGCGCACCGACATGGACGTCCAGACCATCGTCTCGCTGGCCATGCAGTTCATCGGCATGGATCCGGAGAATGACTTCTACATGGGCATGGAGCCCACCACCGCCAAGTACATCAACGACACCTGGTACGAGCTCTGCGACACCACCGCCTGGCGCAAGATGATGCAGCGCGTCGACCAGGGCCTGCCGCCCACGGAGGAGGGTGACGTCGACCCGCTCGAGTCCTCCCCCGACACCTTCACTGGCATCGAGGATGAGTTCGGTACGAGCGAGACGTCCTACGAGGACACGGGCGATTACTACTATGAGGAGGAGTCGTATTACGACGACAGCTACTACGACGATTCGTCCTCGTACGAAGACACAACGTACTATGAGGACACGTCTTCCTATGATGAGCAGTCATACGACGAAGGAGCTTCTTACGAGGACACCTCGGACATGTCAGGCCAGTCCGTTGAGGACACTACGACCTACAGCGAGTCGGTCGATACGACAATGGCCGTGGAGCCACCACCGGCTGATACCGGCGGGGGCGAAGAGTCCGTTGACGCTGGAGCCTAGTCAGAAGTCCGCAGCCAAAAAACAACTAGCGGCCCTGAGTGCAAACTCAGGGCCGCTTTTCGATGGCGCACCAACTCTCGCGAAAGCTAGCGTTCCGCCTAGACGTTGAACATGAAGTGCATGATGTCACCGTCCTGCACCACGTACTCCTTGCCCTCCATGCGCAGCTTGCCCGCGTTCTTGCAGCCCTGCTCGCCGCCGAGCTCGACATAGTCCTCGTAACTGCAGACCTGCGCCTTGATGAAGCCGCGCTCGAAGTCGGAGTGAATCACGCCGGCCGCCTGCGGCGCCTTGGCGCCAACGGGAATGGTCCAGGCCTTGACCTCCATCTCGCCGGCCGTAAAGTAGCTCTGCAGGCCGAGGAGACGATACGCCGCCTGCGCAAGCGTGGCAAGACCGCTCTGCTCGAGACCAAGGTCGGCCAGGAAGATGGCCGCATCCTCGGGATCCAATTCAATCAGCTCGGACTCCACCTTTGCGCTGATGGGCACCACCTCTGCGCCGTTGATTGCGGGAAGCTCCTCGCCAAGCGCGTCCTCATCCACATTTGCCACGTACAGAATGGGCTTCATCGTGAGCAGGAAGAGGTCATGGGCGGCCGCGCGCTCCTCGTCGCTCATGGGCAGATCAGCTGCGCGATTGCCCTCGTTGAGCCACTCCTGCAGACGCTTGGCAATCGCGAGCTTGGGGGCGTTGACCTTGTCGCGGCGCGCCTCCTTCTCCAGCTTGGGAATGGCCTTGTCGAGCGTGCCGAGGTCGGCAAGCACCAGCTCTGTCTGGATGGTGTCCATGTCGCTCGCGGGATCATGGCTGCTCTCGTGACGGATGACGTCGGAATCAGAGAAGTAGCGCACCACCTCGCAGATGGCGTC
This sequence comes from uncultured Coriobacteriaceae bacterium, assembly GCA_902790135.1. Taxonomy (GTDB): domain Bacteria; phylum Actinomycetota; class Coriobacteriia; order Coriobacteriales; family Atopobiaceae; genus UBA1367. Next base: position 3,822 of record CADAQM010000041.1, on the reverse strand, counting down.
GGTCTCGCGGATGTTGGCCAGAAACTGATTGCCCAGGCCCTCGCCCTCACTGGCACCCTTGACCAGACCTGCGATGTCCACGAACTCGACCGTCGCGGGCACGATGCGCCCGGGATGCACGATGTCGGCCAGCACCTGCAGACGGTCATCGGGCACATCGACAATACCAACGTTGGGGTCGATGGTCGCAAAGGGATAGTTTGCGGCCAGACCACCCTTCTTGGTGAGGGCGGTGAACAGGGTCGACTTGCCCACGTTGGGCAGGCCCACGATTCCGATGGAAAGAGCCACGTGCGGTACCTCGTCTCTTTACTTGTCGTCAGATGATATGCCCAGATGCTCCAAGGCATCGAGGTATTTGCTTACCTTTGCTCGCCCCTCTGCCTTGGCCTTCTGCACCAAGGCGCGCTGCTCGGCGGTCTTTGCCGCATTGGGGTCGGGCACCACCAGGTCGGCTGGGTCGGCGGGCTGCAGGTAGAGCGCCCCGTCGTCACAGGCCTTCACGCATGCGCCGCAGCTCACGCAGTAGGCAGGCTCCACCGAGAAGTGCCCTCCCGCATCAATGTCGCAGGCATGGAGCGGGCAGGCCGCAACGCACTCGCAGCACATCGAGCACAGCGAGGAGTCACACACCGGTATCTGCACCGGATATACGTTTGCGAGTGCCGGGGAGTCCTGAATGGTGGAGAGCGCCAGCTTGCGAGCCTGCGTCAGTATGTGACGACGGTTGGTGCTGGTCTTTCCTCCCACCGCGTCCTCGAGCGACTTCTGCATGTCGTTGATCTTCTGGGTGTGACGCCTGATGCGCTCAGCTACCGCCTTAGCTCCCAGCAGCGCAGGCGAGCCAGCCAGAAGCATCGTCGAGCCGGCCCTCGCCATGTTGCTCACAAACTGCCCGCGCTTGTAGGCGCGCGTCTGCTCGTGCGTGAGATCCGCCTCATCGACCTCAAGCCCCACCGAGAAGCCACTCCACTCTTCGGCGAGCCCGATGTTCGTGGCATAGACCTCCTCGCCCGTGGTTGTCTGGCAGCGATCGCAGATGCCCAGCGGCAGGTAGACACTGATGTTGTCGTAGTCCACCAACAACGAGAAGAGCATCTCTGGGGTGAGCACGCCCACGCACGGGAGCACGACCTCGTTGTCCTTGGGGAAGCGTCCAAGAGCGCGCGTGCAGGTGAGATAGCACTGCTCATAGGTGCTGGCGAGACGCGCGACCTTGTCGTAGAGCTGCTTGGACATGAGCTTGGCCAGCTGGAAGGCCTCAGTCGGGCAAGCCGACAGGCACAGCCCACACTCGCGACAGTTGTCCTGGATCTTGATGGCCTTGCCGTCGCTCACGATGGCGTTCACGGGACACACGTCGTAGCAGCGGGAGCACAGCCCCTCGCGCTTGGCTGCGATGTTGACGCAGTACGCGGAGTTGGCGCGCGGCCTGCCCTTGTAGTCGGCAGGGTTGAAGACGTGTGCCTTGTTGGGGTCGACCAGCGAGTCCGCGATGTCGCCAAGCGGGTGGGAGACCTTCATCCAGTCGCTCTGGATATCGATGATGTCATCGAGAATGTCGCGCTTCTCGGCCATGTCGCCCCCTCTCCAAGTCGTAGCAATCATTCATTGTAGCAAGTGAGTCACCCGTCGCGGCACCACACTAGAAACGCCATGAATCGCGTGGCGCGAGCACGACCGTAACGGTCAACCTAGCATCCCTCTCTACAGAAAAGGGAGGCCGAGCGCGTTGCTCGGCCTCCCTTGAGGTGCAAGGTATGGGACCTAGCGATCCTAGTACATACCGCCACCCTGGCCGCCAGCAGCGGCAGCGGCGGAGATGGCCTCCTCGATGGTGGTGTCCTTGGGCTCATCGGAGACGGTGGCCTCGGTGATGAGGATCAGGCTAGCCACGGAGGCAGCGTTCTGCAGCGTGGTGCGGGTGACCTTGACCGGGTCAAGCACGCCCATCTCAATCATGTTGCCCCACTCGCCGTTGGCGGAGTTGAGGCCCTCGCCCTCGGGCAGATCCTTGATCTTCTCGACCACGACGGAGCCCTCGAAGCCGGCGTTCTGGGCAATCTGGCGCACGGGGGCAACCAGGGCCTTGCGGATGATCTCCACGCCGATCTTCTCGTCGGCATCGACGGTCTCGACGGCGTCAAGCGCCTTGGCGGAGGCCAGGAATGCGACGCCGCCACCGGCGACGATGCCCTCCTCGACGGCCGCACGGGTGGCCTGCAGGGCGTCCTCGATGCGATGCTTGATCTCCTTCAGCTCGACCTCGGTGGCAGCGCCGACCTTGATGACGGCAACGCCGCCGGCCAGCTTGGCCATGCGCTCCTGGAGCTTCTCGCGGTCGAAGTCGGAGTCGGTGTGCTCGATCTCACCCTTGATCTGGGCGATGCGGTCCTGGATGGCCGCGGAGGAGCCAGCGCCGCCGACGATGGTGGTGTTGTCCTTGGTGATCTTGACCGAGGTGGCGCGGCCGAGCATCTCCTCGGAGATGTTCTCGAGGTTGATGCCGAGCTCCTTCATGGCCACCTGGCCGCCGGTCACGACGGCGATGTCCTCGAGCATGCGCTTGCGGCGGTCACCGTAGCCAGGGGCCTTAACGGCAGCGATCTGCAGGGTGCCACGCAGCTTGTTGAGAATGAGGGTGGCAAGGGCCTCGCCGTCGACGTCCTCGGCGATGATGAGCAGCGGGGAGCCGGAGCGCTGGATGGCCTCAAGAACCGGCAGGATGTCCTGGATGTTGGAGATCTTCTGGTCGGTCATGAGGATGTAGGGGTTCTGCAGCTCGGCCGTCATCGACTCGTTCTCGGTGGCGAAGTACGGGGAGATGTAGCCCTTGTCAAACTGCATGCCCTCGACGGTGTCGATGGAGATGCCGAAGTTGGTCTTGTCCTCCTCGACGGTGATGACGCCGTCCTTGCCCACGACCTCCATGGCCTCAGAGATCTTGTTGCCGATCTCGGGGTCGCCAGCGGAGATGGTGCCGACCGAAGCGATGTGCTCCTTGGTGGCGACCTCCTGGGCAGCACCCTTCATCTGCTCGACGGCGGCGTGGACGGCCTTGTCGATGCCGCGACGGATGGCGATGGGGTTGGCGCCAGCGGCGACGTTGCGCAGGCCCTCGTTGACGATGACCTGGGTGTGTCGTTGGTCTTGGTAGCGACCTCCTTCACCAGCTGGGCGCCCATGTTCTCGACGGGATCCTTGAGCTCGATCTCCTTGGCGACGGAAACGCCGTCGTTGGTGATGGTGGGAGCGCCGTAGGTGCGCTGCAGGGCAACATAGCGGCCCTTGGGGCCAAGCGTGGTGGTTACGGCGTCAGCCAGCGTGTTGACACCCTTGGCAAGACGCGCGCGAGCGTCGGTACCGAAAACAATGTCCTTAGCCATTTCTTATTCCTCCAAAGTGATGTGCGCGATTAGGGCGCGAAACTAGTCGACGATGATGGCGTAGATGTCGTCGGCGCGAAGCAGCAGGTAATCCTCGCCGTCGACCTTAACCTCGTTGCCGCCAAACTTGCCGTAGTAGACCTGATCGCCCACCTTGACATCGATGGCAATACGCTCGCCCTTGTCGTTGAGCTTGCCGGCGCCAACGGCGATGACCTCGCCCTTCTGCGGCTTCTCCTGTGCACCAGAGGAAATGTACAGACCGGAAGAAGTGCGCTCCTCCTTGGGGGCGGGCTTGACGAGGACGCGATCGCCCAGTGGCTTAAGAGTCATTCTCAAGAACCTCCTTCATGTGCGCCAGCATGGCGCCTTACGTTGCAACGGGACACCCGTCGCTGAGCCAACGTTGAGAACTATACCCACATTGGAGAGTTAA
>CADAQM010000040.1 GCA_902790135.1 uncultured Coriobacteriaceae bacterium | reverse complement strand
TAGTACTTCTGGATGGAGTCGGGGTCGCCGCCGGTCTCGCCGCAGACACCGCAGACGATGTCGGGGTTGGTGGCATGGCCGCCCTCGACGCCCATCTGGACCAGGCGAGCAACGCCGCGGTCGAGAGTGGCGAACGGGTTGGTCTTGATGAGCTTCTCGTTCATGTAGGTGTCGAGGAACGAGGACTCAACGTCGTCACGGGAGAAGCCGAGGCAGGTCTGCGTGAGGTCGTTGGTGCCGAAGGAGTAGAAGTCGGCATACTTGGCGATGTGGTCGGCGGTGATGGCAGCGCGCGGCAGCTCGATCATGGTGCCGATGGGAATCTCCAGCTTGACGCCGTACTCCTCCTCGACTGCCTTGATGTCGTCCTCGCACATCCAGCGGAGGTGCTTGAGCTCCTCGGAGAAGGCCACGAGCGGGATCATGATCTCGGGCTTGGCGTCAACGCCCTCCTTGATGAGCTCGGCAGCGGCGCTCGCGATGGCGCGGAACTGCATGTGGTTGAGCTCGGGATACAGGAAGCCCAGGCGGCAGCCACGGGTGCCGAGCATGGGGTTGGCCTCCTGGAAGGAGTCCAGCTGCTTGAGCAGAGCGCTCTTGACGGCGATGGCCTTCTCAAGCTCCTCGTTGAGGGCGAGCAGGGTCTCGTCGGTGGTGGCAGCAGCCTCAACTGCCTTGGAGGCAGACTCGAGCTTGGCGATCTCGACCTCGAGCTCGCGCGGGTTGTCGAGGAACTCATGCAGAGGAGGATCGAGCAGGCGGACGATCACGGGCAGGCCCTCCATGGCCTTGAACATGCCAAGGAAGTCACCCTTCTGGGCTTCGCCGAGCTTGGCGAGAGCGTCAGCCTTGACCGCGGGGTCGTCGGCGAGGATGAAGTTCTGGATGAGGTACTTGCGCTCACCGAGGAACATGTGCTCGGTACGGCACAGGCCGATGCCCACAGCACCGTTCTCGCGGGACAGCTGAGCGTCCTCGGGGTTGTCGGCGTTGGCACGCACGCCCATGACGCGGCCGCGGTTCTCGTCGAAGCGGATCTCGTCAGCCCACTCGAGGATGGTCTGGAGGTCGCCGCCGAGCTCAGGACGGACGAGCTTGGCCTCGCCCATGTAGACGGCACCAGTGGAGCCGTCGATGGAGATGACGTCGCCCTCATGCAGCACGATGTCGGTGCCGGCGATGGCGCAGGTCTTCTCGGTGGCGTTGATCTGGAGCGCCTCGGCGCCGCAGACGCAGGGCTCGCCCATGCCGCGGGCGATAACGGCCGCGTGGCTGGTCTTGCCGCCGTGCGAGGTCAGGATGCCGTCAGCGGCGTCCATGCCAGGCAGGTCGTCGGGCGTGGTCTCCCAGCGAACCAGGATGCAGGGCTTGCCGGCCTCGGCGTAGGCAACGGCGTCCTCGGAGGAGAAGACGACGGCGCCCACGGCTGCACCAGGGCTGGCGTTGAGGCCCTTGGCGATGGTCTCGCGGCCCTTGATGTCAGCGGCATCAAACTGCGGGTGCAGGAGCTGGTCGAGCTGCTCGGGAGCGACGCGCATGACGGCCTGCTCCTTGGTGATGCGACCCTCCTCGTACATCTGGATGGCGACCTTGAGGGCGGAAAGCGCGGTACGCTTGCCCACGCGGGTCTGCAGCATGTAGAGCTTGCCCTGCTCGATGGTGAACTCGAGGTCCATCATGTCCGCATAGTGGTCCTCGAGGATCTCGAAGACCTTGTAGAGCTGCTTGCCGGCCTCCTCCAGGCCAGGCTCGGTCGGGAGCTTGGCGATGGGCTCGGTGTTGCGGATGCCTGCAACGACGTCCTCGCCCTGGGCGTTGACCAGGTAGTCGCCGTAGCGCTCGTTGGTGCCGTCAGCGGGGTTGCGCGTGAAGGCGACGCCGGTGGCGGAGGTGTTGCCCTTGTTGCCGAAGGCCATCACCTGGACGTTGACAGCGGTGCCGAGGGAGTCGTCGATCTTGTTCTGCTTGCGGTACAGGATGGCGCGCTCGGTGTTCCAGGAGCCGAAGACGGCCTGCTCGGCGAGGCGGAGCTGGAGGATGGGGTCATGGGGGAAGACGGCCTTGCCGTCAACCTCGACCTCGGGGTAATCGGCGACGTCGACGTTGTCAGAGAAGATCTGCTTGAAGGTCGCGACGAGGTCCTTGAGGTCGTCAGCGTCGAGCTCGGTGTCAAGCTTGACACCCTTCTCGGCCTTCTTGGCGGAGATGGCATCCTCGAAGAGCTGGCCGGAGACACCCATGACGACGCTCGAGAACATCTGCACGAAGCGACGGTAGGAGTCATAGGCGAAGCGGGGGTTGTCGGTCTGCTTGATGAGGCCCTTGACGGAATCATCGTTGAGGCCGAGGTTGAGGACGGTGTCCATCATGCCGGGCATGGAGAACGGGGCACCGGAGCGGACGGAGACCAGCAGCGGGTCCTCGGCGTCGCCGAGCTTCTTGCCCATGCGGTCCTCGAGGTCCTTGCGGTACTCGTCGATCTCGTCCAGAACGCCCTCAGGCCACACGTTGCCAGCGCTGGAGTACTCAACGCAGGTCTGGCAGGTGATGGTGAAGCCGGAGGGAACGGGAAGGCCCAGGGCGGCCATCTCGGCAAGGTTGGCGCCCTTGCCACCCGTAATCCACTTGGCCTCGTCGACGGTGGCGCCGGCAACTTCGCTCACGTTGTTGCCGTCGGCGTCGAATCCGAAGCGATACACATGCTTCTCAGCCATACTCACACTCCTGATCTTGGTCCTTGGCACCGCCCTTTGCGGCACCTCACTTTACAAGAGCACCCGCCACAGGGAATCTGCCCGTGGCGAGCTCTCTCACTAACCTAGGTTATTGTATCCGCATATCCCTACCATCGTAAAGATGTCGCAAGACACATGAAATCATCGTCCGCCTCCACATATGGCGGCAGACTGGTGATTACACGTTGTGAATCTCGACCTTGGTGCGGTGTCCGGCCAGGTTGACCGGCTCCTCGCCCGTGAGGGTGGAGATGATGGTGACAGCCGGCCCCAGCAGGTCAATCGAGGGGATCCCGCGCTTGTCGAGCTCACGACGGATGTCGCGACGGAGGTTGCGGTCGACGACGGTGTGGAAGACGGCCAGAGGCACATCCGGATCCACGTTCTCGTCAAGGTATTTCTTGACGGTCTCGACGGAGCGAACCTCGCCCAGACGCTTGATGATCACGATGTCGTCGGTGAACTGCGAAGCCGCAGCTGACACGACGCCAGTCGCGGTCTCGCCGCGCGCGTCAGAGATAACAAATACGATGGGTGTGGCCGTCACGGTCTCGAAGAGGGCGTCTGCGTCTGCCATATGTGCCTCCCAGCCTGAAGGGCTCCTTGCCCCACATCACAGGGCCCGTAAAGGCCCGCCTGCCTTACTAGTCTTGTGCATGCCCATGCTGCGGGCATTCTTGCACCCTTGTACCAGTGTCATGGACGGCAACGCAAGAGTCACGTAAAAACAGGTCGATTGGTTTTGTTGCATCGGCGAGAGCACATCTTCAAATCATTTGGCACAAAATGTGCACCAATGCGTGCCAATACTGTGCGATTTGACACAAGATAGGGGCGCCGCAGCTCGTGCCACGACACCCTTTTCGCAAACGTTTGATGCCGATGTTTGCCTACTTGCGCTTTGCGAGAGCGCCGATGTTCGCGACGTCCTTGAAGGCCGACTCGAAGCGGTTGAGCAGGCGCAGACGGTTCTCGCGCACTGCCTTGTCCTCGTCCATCACGAGCACGTCGTCGAAGAAGCGGTCAATCGGCTCGCGCAGGCGTGCCAGAGCTGCGATGGCATCGTCAAGGCCACCGGCGAGGATGGCATCCTGCACCTCCGCGGTACCGTTGTCGACGGCCTCGAGCAGCGAGCGCTCGGCCTCACCCAGAAGCGTCTCGTCGACATCGATGCCCAGTGCCGCATCGGCCAGATGGCTTGCGCGGGCATAGGCGGTGGCGAGGTCGTCGAAGACCTCAGTGGACTCGCGGCGAGCGCGGTCGAGGGCCTTCACACGGCCGAGGAATGCGACGGGGTCGCAAATACCGGTGTCCACGACAGCCTGGATGGTGTCGGGGTCTGCACCCTCGTCGCGTGCGATGGCAGCGAGACGGCCTACGAAGTAGCCGTTCACCTTGCCGGCAACCTCGTCCATATCAAACTCGATGCCCTGCTTGGCATAGTTGGCAAGCGCAACGTCGATCAGCGGCTCGAGGGCCACACCCGGAAGCTCACGCAGCATCGCGATGACGCCGATAGTGCTACGGCGCACGGCAAACGGGTCGGCAGAGCCCGTGGGAGGCTCGTCGATGGCGAACATGCCGCAGATGGTGTCGAGCTTGTCGGCGATTGCGACCGCCTTGCCCGCAATGGAGGAAGGCGTCTCGTCACCGGCAAAGCGCGGGCGGTAATGCTGCGAGATGGCCTGGGAGACCACGTCGTTCTCGCCCTGGGCAGCCGCATAGTAGCCACCCATCACGCCCTGCTGGCTGGTGAACTCGATCACGGCCTGGGACACGAGATCCGCCTTGGCGAGGTGTGCCGCACGTGCCGCGTCGATGGCGACCTGCTCGTCGATGCTCGCATTCACGGCGACGACGCGGGCGATGGCCTCCATGCGCTCGGACTTCTGCAGGACCGTGCCAAGGCGCTTCTGGAAGACGACCTGGCCGAGACGCTCGCGGAAGCCGTCGAGACCGACCTTAAGGTCCTCGTCATAGAAGAACTTTGCATCGTCGAGACGAGGACGCACCACGCGCTCGTTGCCGGCGCGCACGGTGTCGTTGACCTTGGGATCGGCGTTGCTCACGATGACGAACTCGCGCGTGAGCGAGCCGTCCGCGGCGTAGATCGGGAAGTAGCGCTGATGCTTGAGCATGGCCTCCACGATGATCTCCTGCGGAACCGCAAGGAACTCCTCGTCGAAGGTGCCCACCACAACCGTCGGCCACTCACAGAGGTTGACGACCTCGTCGAAGACGCCCTGCGGCGTGTCGACCTTGGCGCCGCCGCGCTCTGCCTCGATCTGCGCGATGCCCTCGCGGATGACAGCCGCGCGACGAACCTCACCGAGGACAAAGTTGTCCTCGAGGACCTGCTCGTAGGCAGCGGGCTCGGCAACCACATGGTCGCCAGGCGCGAGCACACGATGGCCACGCGTGGTGTTACCACTTACGACGTCCGCATAGTGCACCTCGATGGTCTGGTCGCCGAGAAGAGCGCAAATCCAACGGATGGGACGCACGAAGGTCTGGTGCTCGCTGCCCCAGCGCTGGCTGCGGTAGTTGGGCCACTTGATGTCTGCGATCGTGCGCTCGCACAGGCTGGAGAGCAGCACGGTTGCCGCGACGCTCGGCACGGAGCGCTCGGCAAAAACGTACTCATTTCCGTCGGGAGCCTCGCGGCGCACGAGCTCCTCGGCGGTGATGCCGCACTTGCGGGCGAAGCCCTGCGCAGCGCGGGTGGGGTTGCCGTCGGCGTCAAAGGCGATGGCAGCCTTGGGGCCGCGCATGGTCTCGTGGATCTCTTCGGTGGCAGTGGCGCAGCCTTCGACAATCACGGTGAGGCGGCGCGGCGTGGAGAGCGTACGCACCTTGCCGTGTGCGAGGCCAGCCTCGCCAAGGCCCTTCTCGATCAGCTTGCCCAGCTGGTCCTGCGCCTTCATGAGCGGTGCGGAGGGCATCTCCTCGCAGCCGATCTCGAGCAGGAAGTCACGGGTGTCCGCCATTTAGGCCACCTCCTTCTTAGCGTCGGCATCCTTTGCGGCGATCAGCTCCAAGTACGCCTCGCAGCACGCCTTGGCGACGTCACGCACGCGCAGGATGTAGTTGGCGCGCTCGGTGGCCGAGATGGCACCACGAGCGTCAAGGATGTTGAAGGCATGGCTGCACTTCATCACGCAGTCATAGGCCGGGAGCGGCAGCTTTGCCTCGAGGCAGGAGTGGCACTCCGCCTCGTACTCGTCGAACTTGCGACGCATCATGTCGACGTCGGCGACCTCGAAGTTGTAGCAGGAGAACTCGTACTCGTTCTCATGGAAGACGTCACCGTAGGTCATCGGCGTGCCGTCGGGCAGATAGCTCCACACGAGGTCGTAGACAGAGTCGACGCCCTGGATATACATGGCGATGCGCTCGAGGCCATAGGTAATCTCGACGGGCACCGGGTCGACCTCGATGCCACCCACCTGCTGGAAGTAGGTGTACTGGGTGACCTCCATGCCGTCCATCCAGACCTCCCAGCCGAGCCCCCAGGCACCCAGTGTCGGGCTCTCCCAGTCGTCCTCGACGAAGCGCACGTCATGCAGGTCGGGGTCGAGACCGATGGCCTTGAGCGAGCCGAGGTAGAGGTCCTGGCTGTCTGCCGGGCACGGCTTGACGATCACTTGGAACTGGTAGTAGTGCTGCATGCGGTTGGGGTTCTCGCCATAGCGGCCGTCAGCCGGACGGCGGCAGGGCTGCGGGTAGCAGGTGCGCCAGGCGGCAGGGCCGAGGCTGCGCAGCGTGGTGGCGGTGTGGAAGGTTCCGGCACCCACCTCGGAGTCATAGGGCTGCATGACGGTGCAACCCTGCGCTGCCCAGTACTCGGTGAGCTTCAGGATCATGTCCTGGAAGGTCAGCGTCGTATCGCTCATGTCCTTCTCTTTCCTTGCTCGTGGTCTGACAGTTTGACGCCTGCTACAGAAGGCACGCGTCTTCGGGAGGCCAGAAGATAAACAGGGCCTTTGATGTGACGGAGCTCAGATGAACAGCTCCGAAATAGCGCGAATCGAGGGAATTCGTTCTGTTGTCACCCATCACCCAGATGCATCCCTCAGGCACCGTATAGGGGAAGGTGATGTTTGCGTCGAGGTTGCTCGCGTGTCCGTCCAGCGGATAGGTAGGCTTGCCCTCGACATAGGGCTCGTCGAGAAGCATGCCGTCCACGATCACGTATCCGTCCTGGAGGTCGATGACCTGCCCCTCGGTGGCGATGACCCGCTTGATGAGCGTGACTCCCCTGTCGTCGGGATCCTCAAAGGTGACGATGTCGCCAGGTACGGGATCCCTCCATTTGAGGGTGACCTTCTCCCCCACCAGCCGATCTCCCAGCTGGATCGTCTCGAGCATAGAGCCGGACGGGACGGCATAGGTCTCGGCGATGAACACGCGGATGACGAGCGCCATGACGAGGGCAACGACAATCGTAGTCAGGAGCTCGAACCAGGCGGAGGGAGTGCGCACATCCTCGATGTAGTCGAGATCGAAATCGTCCATCTAGCAGCCCCCCTCGCCTTGCTCGCGATTGTCAATGACGCCTTGCGCAAACGCCCTCTCGCCTTCCGTGAGGTCGGCACCATCAAGCAGGTCGGGTCGCATGAGTGCCGTGCGCCTGATGGCGTTCTCCCTGCGCCAGCGATCGATGGCACCGTGGTCGCCAGAGAGCAGAATCTCCGGGACCTCCAGGCCACAGTAGGTAGCCGGGCGCGTGTATTGCTCGTACTCCAGAAGGCTCCCAGCAAACGACTCGTCGACGGGACTCTGGGCGTCTCCCAACGCACCGGGAAGCAGACGCACCACCGCGTCGGTGACGGTCATGGCTGCCAGCTCACCGCCTGTAAGAACATAGTCGCCCAGGGAGATGACCTCATCGGCCAGTCGGTAGACACGCTCGTCCATGCCCTCGTAGCGTCCGCACACAAACAGGATGCGGTCATAGTCGGCAAGACGCTCGGCATCGCGCTGCGTAAAGGGCTTGCCGCAGGGAGAGAAGAAGATCACGTGAGGTTTTGTCTGCGCCATGGCGCTCACGGCCTCGACCGCCTCAAAGATGGGCTCGGGCTTCATGAGCATGCCCTGGCCGCCACCAAAGGGCGCGTCGTCGACCGTACGATGGCGATCGTGCGTCCATGTCCTGAGATCGTGGGCATGGAACTCGAAGATGCCACGCACCTGTGCCCTGCCGAGAATGGAGGCAGAGACATAGCCCTCGAAGACCGCGGGTATGACCGATATGGCATCGAAGCGCACGCGATCACACCCCTTCGGCATCAACGGTGCCCACCGGCACCCTCACCAGAATGGCTCCCTCCGAGGGAAGCTCCTCGACAATCTCTGGAACAGCGGGGATGAGCACCTCGCCGAATCGGCCCTCGATGACCCACACGTCGTGGACCTGGCCCACAAGGATCTCGGTTATCTCCCCAAGATCGCCATAGACCTCATCGGTGACCGAACGCCCCAGCAGGGCATCGAGGTCATGCATCTCGTAGCCCTCGGGAAGGTCGGCGACATCGGCGAGAATCGTGCAGCCGACGAGCTCTTCGGCATCCGCGATGCAGCTGACGCCCGAAAGCTCCACGAGTGCACCCGTGCCGCCACCCGATGTGACGGCGTTTACCTCATGCCAGCGGTCGCGCTTAAGCGCAGGTGGCACGCAGGCGATTCTCATGCCTTCATGCAGCATAAGGGGAAGGCCGTGAACGGGAACCGTCACGACCTCCCCCCTCTTTCCGTGTGGCTTCTCCACACGGGCTATGGCTCGGTAGTGCGCGCGCAAGCTCTTAGCCCAGGACCTCGACCTCAACCGAGGTCCCCACGCGGGAGCCGAGCGCACGGGCAAGCGTGCGGATGGCCTTGATCGTACGTCCACGACGCCCGATGATGCGACCAGCATCCTCCTCGGCACAGCTCACCTCGATGAGCGCGCCCTCAGGTCCGTCGGTCACATCGAGCGAGACGGCGTCATCGTTACTGACCAGCCCGCACACGATGTATTCGACAAGGTCGGCAACCTTGTCAGAAGGCATCTCCATGCCAGAGGCAGTCTCCTCGATGGGCTCGATCGTCTCGTTGGCCACTGAAACCTACTCCTCGGAGCCGGCGGCCTTTGCGGCAGCCTTTTTGGAGAGCTTCTGCTTCTTCTCAGGAGCAGGGGTGCCCTCGCGTGCGACATCGATGAGATGCGACACGGCATTGGTGGGCTGGGCGCCCTTGGCGATCCACTCGTCGATCTTCTCGAGATCGAGGTCGATGACCTTGGGGTTGGCTACGGGGTTGTAGCGGCCGACCAGCTCGATGTAACGACCGTCGCGCGGCATACGACCATCAGCGACGACGACACGGTAGAACGGACGCTTCTTGGCACCGTGACGGGCCAGGCGAATCTTGACTGCCAATGAAAACTCCTCCAGACAGGCGGCGCACGTGGATGATGGTTTGACCGCGCCGCAGGGCCACAGACGAACCTATATGATACGACTCTGGTGCGCGGGTGCAAGGTGCAGTTTTTGTGAACAACAGCGCATTTGACAGTTTTGTCAACCTTTTGGGGGTTTCGGTTCAGCTCCCTTTAAGGAGCAGGTAATACGATGCTCGTATACCTGCAGATGGAGGAGCTTCCATGAACATTCTGGTTATAGAGGACGAGCGCAATCTCGCCAACGCCATATGCCGCATTCTCGAGGACGCCGGCTACAACGCAGAGGCATGCTACGACGGAAAGAGCGGCCTCGTCTCCGCAGAGAGCGGACTCTACGACGCCATCGTGCTCGACGTCATGCTGCCCGGACTCTCCGGCTTCGAGCTCGTCCACGAGCTGCGCCACGAACGCAACGCGGTTCCCGTGCTCATGCTGACGGCTCGCACCGCAACCACCGACAAGGTGGAGGGCCTCGACGCGGGCGCCGACGACTACATGACCAAGCCCTTCGAGGCGCCAGAGCTCCTGGCGCGCCTGCGCGCGCTGCTCCGCAGGCAGGGAGAGGTCGTGCTTGACGAGCTGGAGTTTGCCGATCTCACGCTCGACCTCACGACCCATGACCTGCGCTGCGCTGGCCGAAGCGTGCATCTCTCGGGCAAGGAGTTCGAGGTCATGCGAATGCTCATGAGCGGCAAGGCGCGCGTGGTCTCCAAACAGGACCTGCTGACGCGCGTATGGGGCACCGACGGTGAGATATCGGAGAACTCTGCGGAGGCGTACGTCTCGTTCCTGCGCAAGAAGCTTACGCACCTCAAGAGCGAAGCGCAGATCACTACGCTGCGCATGATAGGTTATCGTCTGGAAGTCCTGCCAGCCGCCAAATAGGGGCGGTCAGTCGAAAGAGGGGCCATGCTCAAGAGGCTTCGCCGAAAGTTCATCGCCATCGTCATGGTGCTTGTGGGCGTCGTGCTTGTCGCCGTGCTCGGCTCATCCTTCTATGGCACATATCGCACGCAGCGGTCGCTGGTGGATGACTCATTGCGCATGAGCCTTTCCAACCCCTATGGCCCTTTCGCCATGCAAACCCCGCAGGACGACATGATTGGCGAGTTCTGGGACAGCTTCGATGACGGTGACGATGATGACTGGCTTGACGAGCAGGATGACGACTGGCCTGACGAGATGATCGATCACGGCGAGGGGCGCGGCGGTCTCCCCGGCCTCTTCATGCTCATAGACGACCAGGGCATCGTTATCGAGACCAATAGCGCCCCTGTGAACCTGGACTCGGACACGATCCGCTCCGTTGTCTCCGACGTCCTAGAGCATGGCGATTCCGAGGGGTATGACACATCCTTCCACGTGGCTTGGCTCAGCGAGAAGACCCAAGCGGGCACGCGTCTGGCAATCGTGGACACGAGCTCGGTCGACACCCTTCTCGCAGAACAAGGCCGCACGAGTGTCATCATCGTCTTGTGCACCATGCTGGCGTTCTTTGCCATCTCGTCCCTTCTTGCTACCTGGGCTTTGCACCCTGTCGAGACAGCCTGGGAACAACAGCGTCGCTTTGTGTCAGACGCCTCCCACGAGCTCAAGACTCCCCTGGCCGTCATCCTCGCCAACGTGCAGATCCTTCAGCGCGAGGAGGGTTTGAGCGACGATGCCCGTCGCTGGGTGGACAGCACCGCAGATGAGGCGAACCAGATGAAGGAGCTGGTCAACGACCTGCTGCAGCTTGCTCGCTCGGACGAGAGCGCCGCCGGCACCATGTCAATGCGAAGCGAGGACTTCGACCTGTCCGAGATGGTCGAGGGGGCCTGCCTCGAGTTTGATGCGGTGGCATTCGAGCACAAGTGCCAGCTCGAGTGCGAGGTGGTCGAGGGGATCCACCTCAAGGGCGACCCAGACTGGATGGAGCGCCTCGTGCGCATACTCATCGACAATGCCTGCAAGTACGGCGCGGAGAACACCGCCATAACGGTACGACTCGCGCAGGAGGGAGCCCACACCCGACTCTCCGTGAACAATATGGGCAACCCCATCGACCCAGAGGACCTCCCCCACGTTTTCGAGCGCTTCTATCGCTCTGACAAGGCACGCAGCCGCTCTGGAGAAGGCGGCTTTGGCCTCGGCCTCGCCATCGCAAAGGGCATCGCAGAGGCACATGGGGGAACCATTGCGGTGACGAGCAGCGCAGAGAGTGGCACGACCTTTACGGTGAAGCTCTAGCACGGGGCAACGTTCGACCACGTACGCTTGTTCGCCTATACTAGTCGCATGGAACAAACCATAGACATACCCTGGAACGGTAGAGCCGTCGGCCTCATGGATCTCGACGCCTTCTTTGCCTCTGTTGAGCAGCTCGATCACCCCGAATGGCGCGGGAAGCCAGTCATTGTCGGTGGTTCGGCCGAGCGACGGGGCGTGGTGTCGACCGCCTCCTACGAGGCGCGCGTGTATGGCGTCCACTCCGCAATGCCCTCCTGGCAGGCAAAGCGCCTCTGTCCCCAGGCCATCTGGACCCACGGGCACTACACGCGCTATCGCGAGCTCTCGGACAAGGTGATGGACATCCTGCACGCACAGACGCCGCTCGTGGAGCAGGTTTCCATTGACGAGGCGTTCTTCGACGTGACGCCAGGACGATACTCCCACGAGAACCCCATCGCCATCTGCCGACGCATCCAGGAGGAAGTCTCGCAGCTCGGCATCACCTGCTCCATCGGCATCGGCACCAACAAGACGGTGGCAAAAATCGCCTCCGAGCGCCAGAAGCCGCGCGGGCTCACCGTCGTGCTGCCTGGCACGGAAGCGGCGTTTCTGGCACCGCTACCCGTCCGTGTGATGAGCGGCATAGGAAGCGCCAGCGAGAAGCGACTCTCCGAGCTGGGGATACACACCTTGGGGCAGCTGGCCCAACGCGATCCCAACCAGATGAGGGCCATCTTCGGCGTCTCGGGCCCGCGCATGGTCGCACGTGCCGCCGGCCTCGAGCAGTCGCGCGTGCGCGACGCCGAGGAGCCTGACGAGGTCAAGTCGGTCTCCAACGAGCGCACCTTTGCGCATGACCTTACGACGCGCGATGAGCTCGTCGCCGCAATCAGGCACGTGAGCGCGCTCACGGGCACGCGTCTCAGGCGCAAGGGCCTCGCAGGCACCCAGGTGACCCTCAAGCTCAAGTTTGACATCATGCACACCCACACGGCTCAGCGCCAGCTGGATGAGCCGACCGACGACGAGCACGTCTTTGGTGGGGTTGCGGTCAAGCTCCTCGACGGCCTTTGGCGCGAGGGCACGGGAGTCAGGCTCGTCGGCGTTGCCGTCAGCGGTTTTGACGGTGCGAGGCCTCACCAGCTTGGCCTATTTGACGAAGACGAGCCATCTGCACCTCAGGATGAGGCGACCACCTCCAAACGCGACCTGCGCGCGCTGTCGGTCGCAACAGACAGCATCCGTGCACGCTTTGGCAACGACGCCCTGAGCTATGGCCGTGACCTGCGCTTCAAGCATACGGAGTCGGACACGGCCCCCATGGACAAACGCGACTTCTAACGCAAGCGATGCGGAGGCAAGAGCCCCCGCATCGCATTATTCGCACCATATGACGAATCCTCGGTGAAAGCCTACTCCTCAGGCATGTCCTCGAAGCCCTCGCCCTCGGTCAGCCACTCGTCCTCAGGCGTCGCGCCTTCAAGGTCGAGCTTGACATGCGGCGCGTCTCCCCACAGGCGCTCGAGGCGATAGAACTCGCGCGACTCCTCACGGAACACGTGGATGACCACCGCGCCATAGTCGACGAGCAGCCACGTCGCGCCGGCACGGCCCTCGACGGACAAGGGCTTCTCATGACAGTTGAGACGAACCTTCTCCTCGATCTCCTCGACGACGGCATCCATCATCGGGTTGTTTGCCACGGTGCAAATCACAAAGTAGTCGCACACGTCTGACTTGCCCGTAAGGTCGAGCACAAGAATGTCGGTTGCCTTCTTGTCGTCGGCGGCGATTGCCGCGATCTTTGCCAGTTCGAGGGGCGTTGATGCCATATGACCTCCTAGTCTTTATCTGCCCTACGACGCAGGGCAAGCTCATTGTATATGTCCAAGGTCCCCGGATACAGGTACCGTTCGGTATCAATCACGTAGGAAACTCCATGATAGAAGGATGTCCAATAGACGTCCTCCAGGGGAGCGCGCTCGTCGACGAGCGTCCTCACCTCATGAATGGCGGGCACGTCGCGCCTTATGGGCTCGATGCCGTCCGCGACGAACACCACCATGTCAAGCGGCGTCATGCAGGAGTGACCGATGGTGTGTCGGTCTATGGCCTGCCAGACGCAGTCGGGCAGATCCGGGTACCGCTCGGGCAAGTGACGAGCCGCCGTCATTCCATGGAAGAGCGGCTGCACGAGCTCTGGCGCCACGCCAAGGTCCACTCCCAGCTCCTTTGCGCGCGCAATCTGCTCTGCGGGAGAGAGCACCTTATCCCAGTCGTGCAGGATGCCCGCGACCCGCGCGAGGCAGGGGTCAACACCATAGGCGGCAGCCATGCGCTCGGCCGTAAGGGCAACCGAGAGCGAATGGGCATAACGCTTCGGCTTTGCCGCCTCCATATGGGCGCTCAGGTCTGCTTCGAGGCCTTCGATGAGCTTGCGCTCGAGCTTTGTGTAGCTCACCTTAACCTTTGGAGGCGACCACAGGCCGTCTGCATCAAAGGGCATTCTCGTCTCCCCTCATCTGGCCGTAGCGGGCGCCACGTGCACCATAGAGATGGCGCTTGTGGATGTAGCCAGTCACGGAGTCGGGTGTCAGGTATCGCAGGCTTTGGCCGGAACCCACGCGCTCGCGCAGGTAGCTCGAGGAGATGGCAAGCGCCGGTATGCTCAGATACGTGACATCGAAGTCGTATGGTGCATCATCGAAGGCGCGCTGCGCACAGCTCAGGTCGTATCCAGGCCTCGTGGCACCCACCAGATGCGCGAGCTCGGCAATGGTTGCCGCATCGCGCCAGGTGACCACCTCGGCGATGGCATCCGCACCCGTTATGAAGTAGAACTCGACGTTGTCGGGGTAGATGGCCCTCAGGCGACGGAGCGTCTCGGCCGTGTAGGTTATGCCCTCGCGGTCCACCTCAAAGCGACTTGCCACAAAATGGGGGTTGTCTGAGGTGGCGAGCAACGTCATGGCGTAGCGGTCCTCGCTCGAGGTCACCTTCTTGTCCTGCTTGAACGCAGGGCTGCCCGCAGGCATAAAGACGACCACGTCGAGGTCAAGACGATCGAAGGCCGCCTCTGCAGCCACCAGGTGCCCATTGTGGATGGGATCAAAGGTGCCACCCATGATGCCCAGCCGGTAGATGCGGGCGGGGTTCTGCCCGAGCTGCGGGAGGTCGCCCCAAACGATGGGATCGTCGGAGCGCTGCAGCTCGCCTTGTGCTTGAGAATCCATCAGGCACTCCCCTTCCGGCTTGCCCTAGAACACCAACAGCTCGTCGCGGTGAATGGCAGGCTGACCGTCCTTCTCGGGCATGAATCGCGCAATCACATCGAGCTTGAGACCCCGCACGCGCACCATCTCGTCTGAGGAGTAGCGCACGATGCCACGTCCGATGAGGGTGCCCTCGGGAGTCACGACGTTGACCACGTCGCCCGCCGCATACGCGCCCTCCGTGGCTATGACACCGACCGGCAGTACCGAAGCGCCGCGCTTGATGACGGCCGCACAGGCCCCCTGATCGAGGGTGAGGGTGCCACGCGGCACCTCGGCAAGGCCGATCCACAGCTTGCGCGGGCTCTCGTGCGAGGATCCGTACGGAGCCTCGAAGCGCGTGCCAACCCTCTCGCCGCGTACGACCTGCGCCAGTACGCCGGGCTTGCGGCCCTGGCAGATGACGGTGGGTATGCCAGCCGCGAGAAGCGCGCGGGCAGCCCTGAGCTTGGTGGCCATGCCACCTGTCCCGACCGAGGATCCGGCGCCACCTGCCATGGCCATGGTCCCTTCGGTGATGGACTCCACGCGCTCGAGGAGCTTTGCATTAGGATCTACCTGCGGATTTGCAGTATAGAAGCCATCGATGTCAGACATGATGATGTAAAGGTCGGCGCCGATGAGCGTGGCAACAATGGCACCGAGCATGTCGTTGTCGCCAAAGGCGAACTCTGCGACGGAGACGGTGTCGTTCTCGTTGACCACCGGCACGACGCCCAGCTCGAGCAGCCGCTCGAAGGTGTTGCGTGCATTGAGGTAGCCCTCGCGATCCACCACGTCACGACGGGTCAGCAGCACCTGTCCGCAGGCGATGCCCTGCTTGGCGAGCACGCCGGCGTACACCTCGGTCAGGGCCGCCTGTCCACAGGCGGCGCAGGCCTGCAGGCTCGGCATGTCGGTGGGCCGCCTGTCAAAGCCAAGGCGCTCCATGCCGGCCGCAGCGGCGCCAGACGAGACGACGACCACGCGCTTTCCCATGTTGCGCAGCTCGACAATCTGCGCGCAGAGGTCCGCGATGAAGTCGTGATCAACCGCGCCCGCATCGTCCACGAGCGTCGATGAGCCGATCTTTACCACTACGATGTCGCTCACGCCTGAAAGGTCAGCCATCAGTCGTCCTCCTCCAGCTCAAACGCGTCATCGTCGTAGAGGTCGTCGTCATCGTCTTCCGAGCAATCATCGGCGTCAGGCGCGTCCTGCCCCTTGTCGCCGCCATAGGTGAACTCGAAGCCGAGGATGCGCACCTCGTCACCCAGCACGCAGCCGCTCTTTGCAAGCAGGTCGTCCAGTCCGATGCGGTCGAAGCGACGCTGCAGGTAAGAGACCGCCTCCTCGTTCTCCCAGTCGGTCTGCACGACCATGCGCTCGATTGCGCCGCCGCTGACGCGCCACACGTGGCGCTCCTCGCGCGTGACACTGATCTTCTGGTCGCGGCGCAGGCGTGCGCGTTCCACGGCTGCGTTGAAGTCGACCGTGGGAGCATCTACCTCGATCTGACGCCTGAGCTCGGCAACCTGCGCGGCGCAGGCTGTCACCAGCTCCTCGATGCCCTTGCCCGTCACCGCGGAGACCTCGAAGTACGGTCTGCCGTCAGCCTCGGCCGCCTCGCGCAGGAACATGGAGGCGACATCGGCACCTGGAAGGTCGCACTTGTTGCCAACTACGATCTGGGGACGCTCTGCAAGCTCGCTGGCATAGGCTGCAAGCTCGGCATTGATGGTCTTGTAGTCCTCGAGCGGATCGCGGTTCTCAAAGCCGCCGTCGAGATCCACGACATGCAGGATAAGAGCCGTGCGCTCGATGTGACGCAGGAACTCGTGACCCAGTCCCTTGCCCTCGCTCGCGCCTTCGATGAGGCCCGGAACATCCGCAACGACGAACGACGAGCCGCTCTTTGCGCGTGCGACGCCCAGGTTGGGTACCAGCGTGGTGAAGGGATAATCCGCAATCTTGGGACGCGCTGCTGAGATGCGCGCGATGATGGAGCTCTTGCCCACAGAAGGCATGCCCACGAGGGCTGCGTCTGCCATGAGCTTCATCTCGAGCTCGATCCAATGCTCGATGGCTGGCTCGCCCTTCTCCGCAAAGGCTGGGGCACGCCTCACCGAGGTAACGAAGTGAATGTTGCCGCGGCCTCCCATGCCACCAGGAGCCACCACCACGCGGTCTCCCGGATGGGTAAGGTCACAGATGTCATAGGCTGGCTCGAGGGTCTTGGGGTCGAGCTCGCGCACGACCGTACCCAGCGGCACGCGAAGGACGAGGTCCTCGCCCGCACGGCCATGGCGGCGGGCACCCTTGCCATGCGTGCCGCGCTCCGCCCTGAAGTGGTGCTTGTAGCGGTAGTCAATAAGGGAGGAGAGCTGCGGGTCTGCCTCGAGGATGACCGAACCGCCCCTTCCGCCGTCTCCGCCATCGGGACCGCCCTTGGGGACGAACGCCTCGCGTCGGAACGACATGCAACCTGCGCCGCCGTCGCCGCCGCGCACGTTGATCCTGCAAAGGTCTGTAAAGGTGGCAGTCGGCACGCCGTCCACTTCCCTTCCTGCTTGCTGCTTCTTTCACATAGTACGACAAAGAGGCCCCCAGACTTGCCGGGGGCCTCGCACAGTGACGTGTTACGCGAATCTACGCCTGCGGACGAACGTGGACGTAGTGCTTCTTGCCCTTCTTGAACTCGACGACGCCGTCGGCGAGAGCGAAGAGGGTGTCGTCCTTGCCGCGACCGACGTTCTCACCCGGGGTGATGTGGGTGCCGCGCTGACGGACAATGATCTGGCCGGTCTTGATAGCCTGGCCGCCGTAAATCTTAACGCCAAGGCGCTGGGAGTTGGAGTCGCGACCATTGCGCGAAGAGCCAAGGCCTTTCTTATGAGCCATCTTGGTACCTACCTATCTCTTGGTGCTGGTTCTTGAAATGCGAGCTACGCAGGGATCTCGACGACCTGAAGCTTGGTCAGGTTCTGGCGATGGCCCTTGGTGCGATGATAGCGCTTGCGCTTCTTGAACTTGAAGACAAGCTTCTTCTCGCCCTTGAACTGCTCGACGACCTCAGCGGTGACCTTCTTCTCCGCGAGAGTGGCAGCGTCAACGACCGTGTTCTCGCCGTCGTTCAGCATGAGAACGTCAAGCTCGACCTTGTCGCCAGGCTGCGCGTCGAGCTTCTCGACGTCAATGACGTCGCCCTTGGCAACCTTATACTGCTTGCCACCAGTAGAAACGATTGCGTACATG
>CADAQM010000039.1 GCA_902790135.1 uncultured Coriobacteriaceae bacterium | reverse complement strand
GGCAGGTTAAACTGAAGGGACTGACCCCGGAGGAGTTCCGGAATCAGTCCCTCGCTGCTTAGCACTTATTTGGTCGTCCAAGTTTTGGGACGCAGTTCATTGCAGACCGCTCCACCCTTGCTGGCATCACGGCTGATGACGAGAAACAGACCTTTGCTCAGGGCCCCAACGACACGCTCACCTGGACCACCAACGGCGATGCGGTGAGCTACGAGGGCACGAGTGAGGCCATCCCACCTGTCAGGATGACCATCACCTACACGCTCGATGGCAAGCAGACAGATCCGAGCGCGCTCGCCGGGGCCACCGGACACCTGGTGATCCGCATCGCGTTTGAGAACAGCTCAGTCAGCCAGACCTCGAGCGGCACCGTGAAGACGCCCTTCGCCTGTCTCACGGCGGCCATGCTCGACGGTGACGTCTTCTCGAACGTGAAGGTCACCAACGGGCGCGTCATCGATGACAAGGGCGGCCTGGCTGTAATCGGCTACGCGATGCCCGGCCTCAGGGAGAGTCTCGACCTGGACGAGGGCGAGCTCGACCTCGACCTTCCCGAGTTCGTCGAGGTTGAGGCGGACGTGAGCGACCTCGTGATGGACCCCATCTACACCATCGTAACCCCCGAGCTCTTCACCGACCTCGACACCGACGACCTTGACCTTGGCTTTGATGACCTCGATGAGGGAACCGATGCCCTCAGGGACGCCATGGGCGTACTCATAGAGGGCTCCGACACCCTGACCTCCGGCCTCGGGCAGCTTGCCAACGGTAGTGGACAGCTGAGAGACGGAGCCTCGGCGCTCAAGGAGGCCCTGGGGATGCTGCCCTCCGGCGTCAGCGCGCTGACCGAGGGTCTCACCAACCTTTCGGATGGCCTTTCGGCGGCGAGCGGTTACGCCACGCAGCTTTCCAATGGCGCAGCCGATCTCTCCGAGGCGGCGAGTGGTGCCAACACCTATGCGAGCAGCGCAAGCGGATCGATCAACGATGCCGCCGACGCTGTCAAGTCGCTCAAGAACGAGGTCGACAAGCTTGACCTCAAGCGAGACAAAGAGCTCATCGAGCAGTCCAGCGACAAGGCTCGCGCGGCTCATGATGCGGCAGCAGACGCGAAGTCGGCCATCGAAGGCGCTGCGAATATGGCCTCTCAGGATCTCGCGACCAAGAGCGAGACGGCGACCACCGCCGTTGACCAAGCACTCGAGGCTCTTTTGAGCATCCCAGAAGAGGATCGGACCGAGGAGCAGTCGCAGGCTATAGCCAAGCTGCAAGAGGCAAGGGAGGGCCTCCAGGGCGTTTCCCTGCCCATCGACACGACCTCGCTTGACACGGACATCGCAACGCTCGACGAGGCTGCTACCGCCCTTGACACCAATGCAGACAGCCTAGATACCGATGCCAAGGGAGTCGACGCCGTCACGAGCGGCGCCGACACCGCACTCGAGAAGCTTGCCTCTGCCAAGAACGCGACCGACACGGCTGCCGACGTCGTCTCTGGAGTGGCGGATGGCACGAGTACCCTCAGCACCCAGCTCGACACCTTTGCCCAGCAGATCTCAGGAGCCTCTGCAGGTGCAGAGACGCTGGCCAAGAGCGTGGCTCCGCTCTCCGAGAACCTGCCGCAGCTCGTCTCGGGCATGGACGGCCTTGCCGCTGGCGCTGGCGCGCTGACCACCGGACTCAGCGCAGCAGCAAGCGGATCGGGACAGCTCACTGAGGGACTCAAGACCTTTGACAGTGAGGGCATCGCGGAGCTCATAGCCGCACTGAACGAACTCGATGACGGAATGGGCGACGTCTCCGACAGGCTCGATTCTCTTCGCGAGGCGGCCGACGGGTACGACACCTTTGCCGGCAAGGCAGAGGACCAGAGCGGTACGGTGCGCTTCATCTACAAGACCCCAGCGATTGGCTAGTCTGGCCTCAGGCCACCTTTAGGCCGCCGCTCAAGAGCCATCCACACGCAAAGGCGCCGCGGGGCAGAGTCCTCGCGGCGCCTTTCTCGTCATGTCGATTGACCTATTACGAGGCAATCTCCGTGGGCCACACCGCGTCCTCGGGCATGGTGCGGTAGTTCGCACAGCACTCCTCGGGGATGCTGCTGTCAGATGCCATCAGCTCCTCGACCGTCACGAAGCGGTATCCGGCATTCTGCCAAGCCTCGATAATGCGCGGAAGCGCCTCGAGATCCTGGTCGCGATTGCCACCAGCATCGTGCATCAAAATGATGCTTCCCGGCCTCATGACACTCGTGCTGTTGGCCACGATGGCGTTCACTCCCGGCTGCTCCCAGTCGAGCGAGTCATGCGACCAGCAGACCGACAGCGTCATGTGACCCTGCGACTTGAGCCACACGTCGATGCTCAGGGCGCCGTACGGCGCGCGAATCGTCGAAGTGTCGTAGTTCCCGACCTTCTTGATGACGCCCGTGGTGTCGTCGAGCTGGGCAAGCAGGTTGTCCTGCGTAGCCGTCGTAAGCAGGGGGTGGCTCCACGTGTGAGAGCAGATCTGGTTACCCGAGGCACAGTTGCGGCTCACGATGTCGGCGCAGTCCTCCACCTGCTCGCCGATGAGGTTGAAGGTGGCCTTGATGCCATAGTCATCGAGAATCTGCAGGTAACGGTCGGTGTAGATACCAGGGCCATCGTCAAAGGTGAGGGCGACGAGCTTCTCGTTGTTATCGGGGTGGACGTTCTGGCACATGATGATGCAATCCTGCCCCTCGACGACGGTACCGTCGGCCGTCTCGCCGGAGATGGAACCCGTGCGCACCTCCTTGGTGCCCTCCTTGCCCCACTGGTAGATGTACTGGACGGTGCCGGTCTGCTGGAGGTTGGTCTCCTCGGTTCCCTCCTTGACCTGGCGCACCAGCTTGGGCTGCGACGTGACGACGGTCTCGCTCGTGTACTCCTCGCACGCGTCCGCGCCGTCGGCAAAGGTGATCGACGCGCCTTCGGCGACCGTGGCAGTGGCAGACTCCGCATAGTTCAGGTTCTGCCCATCAAGCGTCGCGGCAAACAGGTCACCGCCGCCCTCCTTGAGGACGTTGCCACCTACGGACTTCAGGTCGCCAGCTGCGACCTCGGGCTTTACAGCCTCGTAGACCGCTTGCACGGTGCTGCCTTCGGGCACATAAGCCGACTCACCGTTGACGGTGACTTGCACCCTCTTGCCACCGATGCCCAGCCGCCCGATGATGTCGGCGCCAAAGCGCTGCCACCCAAAGTATCCTCCCGCCGCCAGCGCGGCCAAAAGCAGCACTATGAGCAGCGGCTTGAACGAGCGCTTGCGGCGCGGAGGGGCAGCGGGCACCATCGGTTGTACCTCAGATGCAAAGTGGGCTCCCCTGCGACGCCTAGGTGTGTCATCCATATAGGGACTGCGGTCATCTGCCATGTTTCACCACCAATTACGAACCGTATCCTATGGCCATGGTATCGGATTCGCGCAGGTAGATGGGCATCAATCGGATAAGTGACACCTTTTTGGCAAGAGTTGGAAACAAAGCCTACAGGAGCTTGACGAGCGCCTCGACATCCTCCATGCGTGTCGCCCAGCTGGTGGCAAAGCGCACGGCGGTATGCGTGTCGTCGACGCGCTCCCAATAGCTGGTCGCCACCACCTTGCGCAGGCTCTCGTAGCGCTCGTTGTCAAGCACCACCAGCACCTGGTTGGTCGTGTTCTCCACCAAGAAGCGGTAGCCCTTCTCCTTGAAGGCTGCCCGCAGCACATCCGCGCAGGTGATGGCGTTGCGCGCGATGCGCGTGTAGAGGTTATCGGTAAACAACACGTCAAACTGGATGCCCAGCACGCGGCCCTTGGCGAGAAGCGCGCCATGCTGCTTGACCATGGTCACAAAGTGAGCGGGCATGCCGCGGCGCGGGAAGACCACCGCCTCGCCGATGAGGGCGCCGACCTTGGTCCCGCCAATGTAGAAGGCATCGGTGAGACGCGCGACGTCGGCAAGCGTGACGTCGTTGCCGGGAGCGACCAGCCCATAGCCCAGCCGCGCGCCATCGAGGTAAAGCTTGAGGCCGTGGCGGTCGCATGCCTCGCGCAGGGCTTTGAGCTCCTGCAGGGTATACAGCGTTCCGTACTCGGTCGGATGCGAGATGTAGACCAAGCCCGGGAAGACCATGTGATCATGGTTCTCGTCCGCAAAGAAGGTGCTCACGTAGGCATCGAGCTCGCCCGCGTCCATCTTGCCCTCATGCTGCGGCACGGTGAGCACCTTGTGGCCGGTATACTCGATGGCACCGGCCTCGTGCACGCTCACATGGCCCGTCTCGCACGCCACTACACCCTCGTAGGGAGCGAGCATCGTGTCGATGACCACCTGATTGGTCTGGGTGCCGCCGGCGAGAAAGAACACGTCCGCACTCGGGTCCGCGCAGGCCGCACGGATCTTCTCGCGCGCGGACGCGCAGAAGGCATCGTCACCGTAGCCGGGTTCCTGCTGGAGGTTGGTGCGCACAAAGGCATCGAGAACCGCGGGATGGGCGCCCTCGGAGTAGTCGTTGACAAAAGAAAGCATGCGTCTCTCCTCGTGTAAGATAGGGATGCAAGACACCTTAACACGAACGGCTTATGCCATCCGACTTGTGACAGAGGTCGGACCATCACTTGATGGGAGACCTTCGTCCACGCGACCCAGATGGCACCATGCTGCAGGAGGTGATGCACATGACAGACGGACTGCCCGCCACACAGGACGACCGCAGGCTCTGGCTGATCCAAGCCTTGCTGGACGAGCATGAGCAGTATGCGCAGGTCCGCATTCCCGAGAGCATCGACGATCAGCGCGCCTTGCTCCGCGCCTTGCTCAACGTGCGTCCCCCACAACCCGTCAGCGACGACTTTCTCGCCGTGCAGGACGCCTACCTCAAGGAGCGCACCCGCGAGAAGGGCGTGACGCGCCTGGAGGACCTCACGCCCCTGCAGGAGCACCTCTACCTATGGCGCGGCGACATCACCACGCTCGCGGTCGACGGCATCGTGAACGCCGCGAACAGCCAGATGCTGGGATGCTTTGCGCCCAACCACGGCTGCATCGACAATGCAATTCACACCTTTGCCGGCGTTCAGCTGCGCCTTGAGTGCGCCGAGCAGATGGCCGTCCAGGGACACGAGGAGCGTACGGGGTCGGCAAAGATCACCAAGGGCTACAACCTGCCCGCGTCGCACGTGCTCCACACGGTCGGACCGATCGTGGGCTACCGGGTGACCCCGCGCGACCAGGCATCGCTCGCCTCGTGCTACCGCTCTTGCCTGGAGCTCGCCGCGCGCAACGGCCTGCACTCCTTGGCCTTCTGCTGCATCTCCACCGGCGAGTTCCACTATCCCAACGACCAGGCCGCACGCATCGCAGTCGATGTCGTGCGCAGCTACCTGCAGCAAACGGACAGCCCCATGGAGGTGGTGTTCAATGTCTTCAAGCCAGTGGATTACGCAATCTACCGGGACCTTCTCGTCGAGCGTTAAAGAGCTGGCTCGTCGCATCGACGAGGCGGACGGCGTGCTCATCGGCGCTGGGGCAGGGCTCTCCACCGCCTGCGGTCCAGACTTTGCCTACGCAGGCGAGCGTTTTGAGCGCTACTTCGGTGACTTCAGGCGTCGCTACCATTTTGCCGACATGTACTCTGGCGGGTTCTACCCCTTTGCCACGCCGGAGGAGCGCTGGGCCTATTGGAGCCGCTACGTATGGATCAACCGCTACGAATGCCCCGTGGGCCAACCCTACCTGGACCTCCTCGCCATCGTGGAGGACAAGGACTACTTCGTGCTGACCACCAATGTCGACCACCAGTTCCAGCGAGCGGGCTTTGACAAGGGCCACCTGTTCTACACGCAAGGCGACTACGGTCTCTTCCAGTGCTCGAAGCCCTGCCACAAGAGGACCTACGACAACTACGAGCAGATCAAGGCCATGGTGGAGCAGCAGAGCGACATGCGCATACCCACCAGCCTGGTGCCGAGGTGCCCGCGCTGCGGAGTACCCATGAGCATGAACCTGCGTGCGGACGAGACGTTCGTGCAGGACGAGGGCTGGGACCAGGCATGCGACCGCTACGTCCGCTGGCGCACCGAGCACGACGACAAGAAGGTCGTGTACCTGGAGCTGGGCGTAGGGGGCAACACGCCGGTCATCATCAAGTACCCGTTCTGGCAGGTAGTGGCCCAAAACCCGCTGGGCTTCTACGTGCAGGTGAACCTCGGCGAGGTCATCGCACCAGCAGAAATCGCGGACCGCACGATGCTCATCGACGGTGACGCCGCAAGGGTGTTGTCTGTGGTTAGGGAGCTCAGGCGCGGCTAAGTCACATCCACACCTCGGACGCGGTTATGCGTACAGCTCGGGCAGGACCTCCTCGAGCGTCACCGCGATACCGTCCTCATTGTTGGAGAGCGTCACGATGTCGGCCACGGCCTTGACCTCGTCCACCGCATTGCCCATGGCGACTCCGATGCCCGCCCACTCGAGCATAGTACGGTCGTTCTGCGCGTCACCGAAGGCGATGATCTCGGATTGGTCAATCCCGAGTGCCGCAAAGGTCTCGCGCAGGGCACGGCTCTTGTCCACGCCCAGCGGCGTGAACTCGTAGTAGAACGGCGCCGTGAACATGGCGTTGAGCTCGCCCTCAAACGGTGCGAGCATCTCCTGCCAGTGCTCCTGCAGGTACTCGGGCTGTCCGGCGTTGAGGATCTTGTTGATGCCCCAGTCGACCTTGGCGGCAAGGTCTGCCTCCTCGCGCACGAGGAAGCTGTTGTTGTGGGCCTCGTACTCCACGATGAGGTACGGCGCACCGTCGCGCTCGATGGTGAAGTAGGCATTGTTGGTCAGCATGTAGGGGCCGTAGTCGATGCAGGAGGCGACCTCGAAGTTCTTCATGTGCTCGAGCACGCGCTTGCCTTGGCCGACGGTCATGGCTTGCTCGAAGTAGATCTCGCCGGTCTCGTAGTTGAGGGACTTTGCCCCATTGAAGGCCACGAACACGCCGCCGTTTTCCTTCATGTCGAGCACGTCGGCAAAGGCATGCAGGCCCACGTCGGCGCGACCGGAGGCGAGCACCAGCTTGATGCCGGATGCTTGGGCGACCTTGAGGGCCTCTGCGGTACGCGGCGTGATCTTCTTCTCGTCGTTGGTCAGGGTTCCGTCGATGTCGAGCAGGATGGCCTTGATCATTGTCTTCTCCTCCGCATGCCGATAACTCGTGCGCTAATGATAAGCATACGACGAAACCTACCTTCTGTGGCCGCTGGCTGGCAGTATCGGTTGGTCTGAGACACCAGGCGCGTATAGTCGTTGCTGAGAGTTGACCTTGAGAGACGGAGGGCGACATGGGGGAGTTCTATCTCGACAACGACGGTATCAAGCTGCACGCCAAGCTGGACAGGCCGGAAGGCATTGAGCACTGCCCGCTTGCCATCGTGCTGCACGGCCTCACCGGCCACATGGAAGAGGAGCACATAGTCGCCGTGTCCGCCGGTCTCAACCAGGTAGGCGTGGCAACCTTGCGCGTCGAGCTCTACGGCCATGGCAAGAGCGGGGGCGACTTTGCCGAGCACACGCTCTACAAGTGGATCACCAACGTGCTAGCCGTCATTGACTATGTCAAGACGCTCGATTGGCCGACGGAGCTTTACCTGGGCGGTCACTCGCAAGGCGGACTCACCACGATGCTGGTGGCAGGCATGCGCCCCGACGACCTCAAGGCCATCTTCCCGCTCTCCCCCGCCATCGTCATTGCCGATGGGGTGCGCAAGGGCGAGATGCTTGGCATGACCTTTGACCCGGCACACATACCCGACCGTTTTGCCTTTGGGACGGTTCCCCTCAACGGCAACTACTTCCGCGTGGCGCAGACGCTCGACGTCGATGGTGCCATCGCGCACTACCCGAGTCCCGTGCTGCTGGTGCATGGTGACCAGGACCAGGCTGTGCCCGTGCGCTACTCCCTCGATGCAGCCGAGAAGTATGCCAACGCAAGGCTCGTCATTATCGAGAATGACGATCACAACTACCGTGCCCATCTCGACCAGGTGGTAGAAGCCGTCCAACGGTTCGTTCAGGCCCTGTAGCTGCAGAAACACAGGTGAGGTTCCCATGCCCAAACGAAGGCGTGACGCGCTTTACAACATCTTGCTCCCCCTTTGGCTGCTGGTGTGGTTTCCCTCGTTGCTCTGGCTGCTGCTGATTCCCGCCAACTACCTCGTCGACCGCATCGTGCTGTGGTGGAGCCTCAAGGGAATGGACGAGCGCGGCGACTTCTGCCGCCGCCACACCTGGAAGGTCTGCCTCGCGGGATTTGCCTCGGACTTTGTGGGCAGCCTGATTCTACTGGCAGCATATTTCGTCATCGGCATGGGCGACAGCGGACTTGCCCACGACATCGTCTATGGCCTGGGCTTCAACCCGTTTGGCCATCCGGTGGCCCTTATCGTCACGCTTGCCGCAATGGCCGCATCAGCTATCTGCATCTATGGCCTTGACCTGCATATTCTCAAGACGGCGGGGCTTGGTGCCACGCAGGCCAGAAGCTCCGCGATACGGCTTGCCCTCATCACGGCACCGTACCTGTTCCTGTTTCCCTCAGCACTGCTCTATTGATTGGCCTCAAGACACAAGGAGTTTGCCATGACCCCTATGGAAGCGATCGAGGCACGCATCTCATGCCGCGCCTACACTGACGAGCCCCTCAACCAGGGCGCCCTCGACGAGCTACGGGCGTACGCCGAGGAGCTGACCCGTGGCACCAACCTGCGCTTTGTTATCGTTGGTCCTGCCGAGGGTGGAGCACGACTCAAGCTGGTCAAA
Source organism: uncultured Coriobacteriaceae bacterium (assembly GCA_902790135.1). Lineage (GTDB taxonomy): Bacteria > Actinomycetota > Coriobacteriia > Coriobacteriales > Atopobiaceae > UBA1367. The sequence continues at coordinate 14,861 of CADAQM010000039.1, read as the reverse complement.
CGCATGTTCACCGGCAAGGTGAGCACCTACGCCGCGCTCATCGGCCCCGACGACAACCTCACACGCGAGAGGGTCGGTTATCTCGGCGAGAAGCTCGTGCTCAAGGCGACGCAGATGGGGCTTGGCAGCTGCTGGGTTGCCGGGACCTTCGACCGCAAGAGCGTGAGCGAGCCACTTGCCGCAGGCGAAGTGCTCCACGACGTGATTCCCCTTGGGTATGCTCCCGCCAAGCAGCCCTTTGCACAGAGGACCATCCACGCGAGCCTGCGCAAGCGCGACCGCAAGCCCGAGGCGCTCTTCCAGGGACCGATTCCGCTGGTAGAGGCTCCAGCTTGGATAGCAGCCGGTATTGACGCCGTGATCAAGGGGCCTTCGGCGGTCAACGAGCAGCCCGTGGTCTTTGTCTGGGGGGACGAGCGCCTCACGGCAACCCTGCCCTACGGTAAGCGCGACCTCGAGTACACCGACCTCGGCATCGCCAAGCTGCACTTTGAGATTGCCGCCGAGGCGGCGGGGATGGACGGTGCCTGGGAGCAAGGTGCACCGGCCATATTTGTCCCCAGGGGCTAGGCCCTATCCCTCATAGCTGGCATCAGTGGTGTCCACGTCGATGCCAGCCATATGAAAGCTCATGTTGCCGACCTTGTGACCCAGTACGTAGGGCTTAGCGGCGTAGTTGTAGGTGGGGTACAGAAGCGGGATCATGGCGTAGTCCCGGCGCGAGGCAATGTCGTCAGCCTGGCGGTAGAGGTCAGCCTGCGCGCTGGCATCGCTCTCCCTTCGTGCGGAGGCCATCAGCTCGTCGAACTCCTCGTCGCTATAGAAGCAACTGTGACTCTTGGAATTCTGGGTCTCGAAATACGAGAGCAGGCCGTTGCCATCGGGATAGTCCGCAAACCAGCCGTTGATCAGAATCTGCAGGCTGCCGTTGGCCCAGGCGTCCATGAAGTCGCCGTTCTCCATCTGCTGTAGCTTGCAGTCGATGCCCACGGCGCTCCAGTAACCCTGGATGGCCTCGGCGGCACGAGTCATCCACTGTGCGACCTCGTCCGAAGCATATTGCCTCGTGGATTCGGGCTTTGGATATGCGCTGATTCCCTCGATCTACACGATGCCTGACCCCTACCACAAGGTTATCGCCTGGCGTGGTCACGCAAAGGCAACGTATGGCCTCTATCATCGCACCGACGTGAGCGAGGGCATAGTTCCGCTCTTTGCGAGAGCCGCACAGGAGATATATGCGAGCCCAGAGTATGCTCGGCCCTTGTCTGAGACTTGGCGGCCGTAACGCGTCAGCCGATTGGCAGGACCTCGGTCTCAAGAAAGCTGAGGTACTCGTCGGCAAACGCTTGGTCGCGCAGGCAGTACTGCACCAGCAGCTCTGAAACGTCGAGGTACGGCACCAGATCGTCAGCGGTAGCAAGACCCGAGCAGACCATCTCCACCTCCTCGGTGGCAATCCATGCGCGCACGACGGCAGGGTCTCCCAGGCCAGCGACGGCCGTCTTGCCGCTGCGACAAGCTTTGATGTAGGAGATCCATGCCGCAAGCCCTGTGGCGTCAGCCTCGAAGCGCAGGCCAAAGGGGCCTTCGACGGACGTCGGCGCCTCACCGGAACCGATGCTAATCCAAGGCACGCCTGCCTCGTCCAGCTCAAACGCCGAGACCACACCTGCGGCAGTACCCGTTCGGCGCGCCTGCGTGAGCGCCCTGCGACAGGCGGCGTCGTGGTTGTCGGTCAGGTAGAAGCTACGTCCCAAGTCCGCAAAGCCCGTGTTGAGCGACACGTCAGGATGCTCGATGGCCATGTCCGACCCATGGTAGAGCCGAATCTTCCCGCCATTATTGCGGTTTGGGGATACTCCCTTTTCCACAATCGTAACCTCCAACGATTGCAACCGGACATTCCGCGAACACCGATGAGCTGAGTCAACCCGTATCATATGCTTTAGGTAATCGAAGAGCGAAGGAGCATATCATGAACTGCATCGTCTTCCAGAACCAGACCTTTGTGCCTGTCGGCGTGAGCACGGGGCTCGTCCAACTCGACGGCGAGCAGCTCATCCGTGTTGTCAAGCCCGAGGAGAACGTCGAGCCAGACGTCCCCACCTATGCGCGCCTCGTTGATAGCGACTTCCACAACGGAACCATCGAGGTGGACGTGCGCTCTCGCCTGATGCACTGGGCAGACATCGACTGTCGCGGCTTCATCGGTATCGTCTTCCGTGCCTCGGAGGAGAACGACCGCTTTGAGAGCTTCTACGTACGCCCGCGCAACGGTCGCAGCTGCACCGAGCCGCAGCGCCGCATCCACACGATGCAGTACTTCTCCTACCCCGGCTATACCTTTGCCTACTTCCGCGAGCGCGGCATTGCCGACTACGAGGCAAAGGCCGACATCGATCTGGACGAGTGGGTGCACATCAAGGCGGAGATTGACGAAGCAAGCGCCAGGTTCTACGTGGACGACATGGAGACCCCGGCTCTGGTTGTCGACGAGATGTTCGGCGGTGCGGATGCCCACGGCGCCGTCGGCCTCTACGTGGACAACGGCACCGAGGGCAACTTCAAGAACCTACGGGTGAACTACGCCGACTAAGCTCGCTGCGTGACACACTAACTCCCCGGGAGTTAGTGTGTCACCAAGCACAAAGGTTAGGGCAGGCGGTTGCCCGCGGAGAGGTAGACCTCGTACCACTCCTCGCGGGACATCTCGAAGTCGCAGGCCGCAGCCGCCTCTGCGACGCGCTCCGGACGCGTGGTGCCCACGATGGCCTGCATCTTGCCGGGATAGCGCAGCACCCAGTTGACCGCCACGGCGGTGCGGGTGGTGTCGTGGTCGGCGGCGATGCGGTCGAGGGCCTCGTTGAGCTCCGTATAGTCGGGGTTGTTGAAGAACACGCCGCCAAAGTAGCCGTGCTGCAGCACCGACCACGCCTGAATGGCCTGATCGTGGTCGTAGGCATACTCGAAGATGCCGTCGTCGCGCATCGGGCTGGCCTCGTTCTGCATGTTCACATTGAAGAAGCTGTCAAATGCCGGCGTGAAGGCAGCCGAGAGCTGCACCTGGTTGGCCGCAATCGGGAAGGGCAGGTAGCGCTGCAGACGACGCATCATGGCCACGTTCTGGTTGGACACGCCAAAGTCGAGCACCTTGCCCTCGTCGTGCAGCTGCTGGAAGGCATCGGCAATCTCCTCCGGCACCATCAGCGCATCGGGACGGTGCAACAGCAGCGAGTCGATGTGGTCGGTCTGCAGGGCACGCAGGCTCTCCTCGACACTCTCGATGATGTAGTCATGCGAGAAGTCGAAGTAGTTGGCGTCCAGCCGCGGGTGCTTGCGGATGCCCAGCTTGGTCTGCAGCCACACACGGTCGCGCAGACCCGGCGTCAGCGCAAAGGCCGCGCCGATCTTGCCCTCGCTCGGCCCATAGATGGGAGCCGTGTCCACCGCATTGATGCCCACGCCAAGCGCGGACTCGATGAGCGTAGCAACCTCCTCGGGCGTCTTCTCCCAGATGCGCATGGTGCCGAGAATGACCTCGGATACCTTGGTCTTCTGTGGTCCGAACTCGATGTAACGCATGGTTCCCTCCCCGTCTCTCACTAACCCGAACGGCCTGCGCTTGCCCTACGCGCACCATCTTCCACGTGCCATCGCGCACTTCCAGCTCAATTATGGGTACGATTAGTTTGCATGCAATACGTTAGAGAGGAGCATCTCGTGAACGATACCATCCAGACCCTCAAGACCCGCCGTTCCATCCGCACCTTCAACGACAAGCCTGTGGACAAGGCGCTTATCGAGCAGATCATCGACGCCGGACTCTGGGCGGCGAGCGGTATTGGCAAGCAGGTACCCATCATCGTGGCAGTGACCGATCCCGAGCTGCGCGACCGCCTCTCCGCCATGAACGCAAAAATCATGGGCAAGGAGGGCTTCGATCCCTTCTACGGTGGTCGCACGGTGCTAATAGTGCTTTCCGACCGCTCCGTCCCCACCTACGTCTACGACGGCGCGCTGGTGATGGGCAACCTCATGAACGCCGCCGAGTCGCTAGGCGTTGGCTCCATCTGGATCCATCGCGCAAAGGAGGAATTCGACTCCGAGGAGGGCAAGGCCATTCTCGCCAAGCTGGGCATTGAGGGCGACTACGAGGGTATCGGGCACTGCGTCCTGGGCTACTCCGACAAGCCTGCACCGGCTGGTGCCCCGCGCAAGGACGGCCGCGTCTTCTGGGCCGAGTAAGTACCAACCACATTGTGTCTCTGGCGCAGCGAGCGAAGGCTTGCTGCGCCATTCTTGTCTCTAGAGGCCAAGCGTCAGCTGGCGACTTGGCTTGAGCAGGCTCCTCTGGTCGGAGAAGCTGATCTCGTCGCCGTCGCTGAGATGGCCGAGCAGAAGCGGGCTCTCTGGGTCATGGTTGAGGCGGTAGTTCTCCCGCGCCTTCTCGGGGCTGCGATTGGCGTAGCAATACCGACAACCGTTCGGACAGCTGTCGTAGGCCCCGATGTCACGACTCTCGAAGCAGCCGCAGCCCGCGCGCTGCCCCTTGTGCCTGAGTTCCCTAAACTCCACGCCATTGGCCGCACCGAGCATTGCCAGTGTGGTGCATCCGCTCGCCGCGATGCCGTACTGCGGCCAGAGTCCGTTGTTTCCGCAGGTCTGGATGGGTATGCCATGCTCCGCAGCGATACGGCCGAGCCCTGCGGCAAGCGCATCGCGGTCACTTGGAGTCAGTTCCGCAAGCTCGGGGAAGTTCTGCTCCAGCTTCTTGTAGCGCTCCACGAAGGAGAAGATGCACCGGTCCACGTGCCCCGCCAGACGTCCGCACAGATAGTCGAAGGTCTCCAGGTGGCGCTCGATGGTGTAGGTGTCACTCAAGAGCACCGGGTCATAGCGCCAGCAGATGCGTCGCGCGCCAACAAGACGCTCGAGGTCGAGCAAGGTATCCACCGAGTCGTCGATGCTGGGCACCAAGGGCTCTATGTCGCGCCCGTAGGCCGTGATGGTGTAGTGGAAGTGCGTGTTGAAGCGACTGGTTATCTCGCTCAGGCGAGGGAGCAGCGGCGCATAGTTCTTGCTGCAGAACTCTACGCAGTCCACGACCGCCGGGTCAAGCTCCAGGCGGCTCACCTTGTGCGGAAAGAGGGGGTTGCGCACAAAGACGAAACCCTCCTCGAAGCGCCTGAGCAGCCAAGGCGCATACCATTGCGCTGTGTCGGTGCGCGCACCGGTGTTGACGATCACGGGCACCTCCTTATGTGCCACCAGAACCTCATTCTAAAAACACTGGGCAGGTTCGGCATAAAACTTGAGACGATCCAGTCATATACTGCGTATTACAGGTAACCAAACGTGAGACACCACGTAAGACACTTTAACGTTACTCGAGGAGGACACCATGCAGTATGAGATTCGCGGCGACAACTTCCCCGTCGTCATTTGCCAGCTCCAGTCCGGTGAGCAGATGATCACCGAGAAGGGCTCCATGACTTGGATGACCCCCAACATGCAAATGGAGACCAAGGGTGGCGGCGTCGGCAAGATGTTCTCCAAGGCCTTCTCCGGCGAGAGCATGTTCCAGAACATCTACACCGCACAGGGCGGCCCCGGCATGATTACCTTTGGCTCCAGCTTCCCGGGCAAGATCGTCCCCATCAAGCTCGAGCGTGGCCAGGAGTGGATCCTGCAGAAGAGCGCCTTCCTCGCCTCTGAGTCGGGCGTCAACCTGGACATCTTCTTCAACAAGAAGTTCGGTGCCGGTCTGTTTGGCGGCGAGGGCTTCATCATGCAGCGCCTCTCCGGCCAAGGCGTCGCCTTTGCCGAGATCGATGGCGAGCTGATCGAGTACGAGCTCAAGGCTGGCCAGAAGATGGTCATTGACACCGGGTACGTGGCTGGCTTCGAGAGCTCCGTCTCTATCGACATCCAGCAGGTCAAGGGCATCAAGAACAAGCTGCTCGGCGGCGAGGGTCTCTTCAACACCGTGCTCACCGGTCCCGGCCGCATCTGGCTGCAAACCATGCCGATCTCCGGCGTCGCCGGCGCCATCCAGCCCTACATCGTCACCGCCTAACCGCAGGCGCAACGCAAGCGCCCAACCACAAGCAAGCGGGGCCAGACCTAGTGCGTCTGGCCCCGCTTTTGTTTACTGCAATAGTGACTCTTAGCCCTGCTGCGCAAGTCTCCTTAAGCACAGTGCCAGCTCGCCCGTCAGCACGCAGCCGTCGTAGTCAGCCACACCCACCAGCTCAGGAATCGAGGCCGAAGGCAGCGTCTTGAGCAGCTCCTCGCGCAGCTCGTCCATGTCGGGGAGCAGGTCGCACCAAACGAAGATGGCCTGAGGTGCCAGGGTGCAAATGACATTGGAGAGGTAGCGACCGACGAGCTCGCGCATGCCGTTTACGCGCCATGCGGCGTCATCGAGGCCCATACCCAGCGCATAGCCTTGGGCAAGCGGACCCACGTGACCAGAGCGGCCACCGCGTCCTACCAGAGGCTCACCGGCAACGACGTAGCCCTGCTCGCCGTCGGCAACGCCGATGGCCTGTGCATGGAAAACCACATCGTCGTACTCATCCTGAGTTACGTAGCAGCCCACAGCCGCGGCGCACGCGTTGTAGTCCACGTACACCTGCGTCTTCCAGATTTCGGAGAGCTTGCCCGCGAGGTCGTAGCGGATCTCCTCGCCTTCGCGGTTGTTGATGATGACGCCATTGTCCACGACGCCTGGCACGGCAATGCCAATGGCATCGAACTCCGAGGTCTTCCAGCCCTCGACACGCAGCGTCGCCGCCAGGTCCTTGAGGGTGTCAACGGTGAGGCCGCGGCGTACCAGCATGCCCGAAAGGACGATTTCGCCCTGATCAAGCACTCGATAGCTGAGCGTCGGCTCGTCCTCGCGGTGGATGTAGCTCAGGGCAAGCACGCGCTTGGTCTTGTCGTAGTCGCGCGCGAGCGAGAGCGTACTCTCGGAGGACGCGGTGCGTGCGCCAGAGAGCGCGTCGACCACAAGGCGCAAGGCTGCAGCGGCATCGTATGCCCCGAAAATCTTGCCCGGAAGCTCGATGACCGGAACGTTGGGAAGAGCCTCGACGACCTCTTTGCGCTGATGGCCTACCTGCGGTGCCAGCAGCACGGCAGCGTACTGCGCCCCGTTCTTCTTCGCCGACTCGATGGGCTGCGCCGTGAAGTCGTAGTCAATACTGAAGCTCTGGGCAAGCTCGTTGAGCTTGTTGGAAAAGAAGGTCGTGGTCACCCCACACGTGCAACACAGAAGCACGTGGCGCACCTCGCGATGCGTCGTCTCGTTGACCACCTCGGCCATCTCGTTGAACAGGTTCTGAGCACGCACCAGGTCTTCCAGCTCAAAGTGGAGGAAGAATGCCGGCTCGCCGTCAAGCACGCGCTCGAGTCGGAGCTCAACGATGGTTGTGCCGTCGATGTCGTAGAAGTTAACCCAGCCCTTGACCAGATCGTGCTCCAGTACGATATTGCCCTTGTCGGTCTCGGTCAGCGTGCAGCCCTCGATCTGCTGCGCCAGAATCCATTGACGATACGCCTGTGTCAGTTCGTTCACGCTTAGCCCCTTCGACTCGCTGGCAGTCCCCAGCGCTCACTAGCCCCCGTGCTACCTCAGATTACGACAGGGACTGGAAGTCCATTCTACCGCAGCACAGGTACGGACGGCCGTCGAGCCACTATGCCTCTTTCACCAGCCGCTCGTGATCGACAGCCCCAAGCGAATTTGCGGCCAACAGAATCTCAAGTATCACCGTGGAGACGTTGCCACCCATGCAGAAGTTGTCGAGCAGCAGGTCGAGCGCCGTGACGACGGCAACGGCATCGAGCGGGATGCCCAGACTCGCCAGCATGATGCCGTAGCAGGCGAGCGTACCACCCGGCACGGGAGGGATCGCAATTGCGTAGAGCAGGCACGAGATGCCGAGCCGCAGGTACCAGATGGCGTCTGCCTGCACGCCAAAGGCCTGCGCACTGTAGAGCAGCACGATGGCCAATTGGATGGTTGCTATGGGCTTGCAGAGCACCATGCCCAACGGAACGCCAAACGACGACTGCTCCTCGTTGATCCCAAGGTCATCTTGGCAAACGGAGAGCATCGACCCGAATGCCGCCGAGGACGATGCCGTGACAAACGCAATGGTAGCAGCGGGAAAGATCGCCTTAACCAGCCGCATCACGGGAACCTTGCATCTTATCGAGGCGATCAGGAGCAGAGCCGCAAGGAAAGCCAGTATGGTGCAGACAAACAGCAGGACGGGTAGCCACGAGGAGAGCAGGGCGCCCATGGTTCCCGACCACGACTGCGAGATCATCATCACCACGATGAATGCCGGAAGCAGGCGGCAAAGCTGCTCCATCAAGAACTGGACGAGCATGTTGAGCTCCTGCAGGATCTTGCGCACCTGCTCGGTCAAGTCTCCGAGTGCCAGGGCGGCGATGCTCACCGCAATCGAGAGAACTGCGAGCTGCAGGGTGTTGTTCTGCACAACGGGCTCGACAAAGTTGGTGGGAACCATCCCCAGAATGAGGTTCGTGATGGTGTAGAGCGCTCCACCCTCCCCCGCATTCGCCCCGTACGCCAGATGAAAGACCGGAATGCCAACGGCAAACGCCACGAGCACGGCAACGAGGTTTATCGCGAGGTGACGTCCCATGATCGTCTTGCCACTGCGTCCCAAGGCAACCATGTCGCCGATGCCCGTGATTCCGCAGGCCACCGAGAGGAACACCATGGGACCTGCAACGCCAGCGAGCATCTTGACGTAGGTGTCAAAGAGCGGCTGGATGAGACCGGTGAGGATGCTCTCGCGGGTCGCGTCGGGAAGCAGGAAGCCAGCCCGAGAGAGCAGCAGTCCCAGAGCAATGGCGATGGTTGCCTTCAGCGTGGAGCCCATCGGCGGCCTGGGGCAGGAGATGGAGATGATGTTGAAGCCACCGTTATAGGCGTACGAAGGCCTCAGGCCAGCGGCCTCCATGAGGGAGTGCGCCCAATCGTTCTCGTCGCCCAGAATGCGCGGGTCAAAGCGTCTTCCACGAACCTTTACGACGAGGCGTGGCTTGCCCAGACGATTGCCCACCGCAAGCTCTGCGGGATACCCGTCACCGAAGGTGTCACGCAGATTGAGCAGGGCATTCTCAAAGGTGAGACGCGCCGAGAGCTGGCTGCGGCGATCAAGCTTGGATTTGGCGAGAAACGCCTCGACGGCCTCGGAGGCGCTGTCGATGCCTTCGAGATCAAGCACGATTTCGGTGGTCTTGATAGCCATGGGACTCCTTCGTAAAACGGCACTCCCATTGTATACACGGGAACTCGAGTTGGGCTGCCCGATGTCGAATCGCCCCCCTCGAGTGGCGAGCAACGATGCGTGCGAGGGCTCCCGGTCTTCTGTTTACAACGCTCCCCTGCGCTCGTGGCACAATAGAGCGCGGCAAACGCGGTTGGAAGGAAGACCATGGCTCAGAGGAAGACCGGCCCGCTCAGTGGCCAGACCATACGGCGCACGCTTCACTGGTTCTGGTGGGTGACGCGCAAGAAGCCGTTCGCGGCATTCATGGCGGTCTTCACCAGCGTCGCATACACCGCGCTGCTCAACTACGCCAACACCTGGGTCATGGGCCTCATCGTCGACCGCGTGCAGGCGGAGCCCGTGGCCGCAGCTCAGGTCTGGGAGGTGTTCGCCCCGTACGTGATCGCCCTGCTCGTGGTAAACGCCGTCGGCCAGACCTGCTCCAAGCTGCAGGACTGGTCAGTCATGCAGCTCGAGCTCAACGGCAACTTCCATCTCGCACGCCTGTGCTTTGACACGCTCTCCAACCAGTCGATGACCTTCCACACCAGCCGCTTTGGCGGCAGCCTCGTGAGCCAGACCAGCCGCTTCATGGGCGGCTACGTGGGCCTGGTGGACGTGGTGGTCTACTCGCTCATCCCCACGCTCGCCTCCATCGTGTGCACCATCGTGCTGCTGTGGCCGGCAAGCCCGCTGTTCGTCTGCATCCTATTTTTGATGCTGACGGTCTACGTGGTGGTAGCCTACACCATGTACCAGCGCATTCTTCCGCTCTCGGCAGCAACTGCCGCAGCACAGAACAAGCTCTCGGGCGTGCTCTCAGACGCGGTGACCAACATTCTGGCCGTCAAGACCTGTGGCCGCGAGGACTATGAACGCCAGCTTTTTGACGATGCCGACCGCGAGGCCATGACCGCAGAGCGCGTGAGCATGAACGCCATGATGCGCCGCGGTGCCATGACAAGCGGGCTCATCACCTTCATCATGTTCGTGACCAGCATCTTTGTGGTGGGCGGTAATGCGTGTACAACCTGAGCATGCGCTTCAACTACATCAACTCCATGATGCAGCGCATGAACCGCGCCGTGGGCGAGGCGGCCGAGATGACGCGGATCCTGGACGAGCCGCGCCTGGTGGAGGACGCACCCGGGGCACCGGAGCTCGTGGTCTCCGAGGGCGCCGTGGTCTTCGAGCACCTGGCCTTCCGCTACGAGGACGCCGCACCTGACGACTACGTCTTCCGCGACCTCACGCTGTACGTGCCCGCCGGCCAGCGCGTGGGCCTGGTGGGCCGGTCGGGCTCGGGCAAGACCACGCTCACCAAGCTGCTGCTGCGCCTCTCCGACGTGCAGGAGGGCCGGGTGCTCGTGGACGGGCAGGACGTGAGCCGCTGCGCGCAGCAGAGCCTGCGCCGGCAGGTCGCCTACGTGCCGCAGGAGGCGCTGCTCTTCCACCGGAGCATCCGCGAGAACATCGCCTACGGAAAGCCCGACGCCACCGACGACGAGGTGCGCCGAGCCGCTGGTCTGGCCAACGCGCTGGAGTTCATCGACCGCCTGCCCAAGGGGCTCGACACCATGGTCGGCGAGCGCGGCGTGAAGCTCTCCGGCGGCCAGCGCCAGCGCGTCGCCATCGCCCGCGCGATACTGGCCGACTGCCCGATCCTGGTGCTCGACGAGGCGACCTCAGCCCTCGACAGCGAGAGCGAGGCGCTCGTCCAGGGCGCGCTCGAGAACCTCATGAGGGGCCGCACGAGCATCGTGGTCGCCCACCGCCTCTCCACCGTGGCGGCGCTCGACCGCATCGTGGTGCTGGAGGACGGGGCCATCGTGGAGGACGGCACCCACGCCGAGCTCTCCCAGGCGGGAGGGGTCTACGAGTCCCTCTGGGACCGCCAGACCGGAGGCGGAGTGAGTGTACCCGTCGCATGTTCCCCCTTCCTTGATCGACCGGGAACATGAGCCAGTATCTACTGGTTGAAGATATGTCAGTTGTAAGCCATTAAAACATGCCCCCGGAGGACAACGGCATTGAAGTATCCCTAGGTATCGCTAGCCATCCATTTCACGGGAACTGCACAGATGCTCTGGTTCTTCGAGGGGACGCCTGACGAGTACGCCATCGAGGCGCACATGCCGCGCCGCTACCGCAACACCACGCTCGTCACCGCCATGACCGAGCTCAACATGATCGACCACCTGGGCTACGGCATAGAGCGCATGAACCGCTCCTAGGCAAGCCGTTACCTTCCGCTCCCCGAGTACGACCTCTCACCCAGGCGAGGTGAGGCTCACCATCTGGGGCAGCGTCGTCGACGAGGCCTACACGGCGGTGCTCATGCGGCGCTCTGACCTGCCCTTCGACGAGGTAATGGCGCTCGACCGGGTCCAGAAGGGCCGCCCCATAGCCGATGACATGCTCCGCAGGCTCAGGCGCAAGGGGCTCGTGGAGGGACGGAAGGGCCAACTACGAGTCGCGGCATCAGTAGCAGAGTCAACGGGCACAAAGGTGCCATACCTCGAGCTCCGCGGCCATAGCGACGAGTACTGCATGGGCGTCATCAATGACCTGCTCCACTCCAGCGGGCCATTGACCCGCCACGACGTGGACGCAGCAGTATTCCCGCTCCTCTCCGTGTCGCTTACGCACGAGCAGAAGACAAATCGAGTTGACTACCTCCTCAAGAAGATGAGACGAGAGGGGAAGATTCAGTCCGTCTGGGCTGACGGACGCAGGGTTTGGGAGCTCACGTAGACCCAAGTTTTCCGTGAGATTCCGTGAGCGAAAGACGCAGATTCCGTGAGTCTAATCCGTGTTTTCGCAGGTAGAGGACTCGTAAAGCCCACCTGTTTTCCGTGACGTTCCGTGAAGTTCACGACAACAGAAGGCAGCTGAGTCAGTTGAATTTCGAAGTGCAACACTATTGCAGGTAGTCATGCAAGCGAAGCTTACAGCCGAGGGCCGGTGCAGTTCATCGCAGTTGGGGCCTTGGGCTATCCACCGTTTTCCGTGACCTTCCGTGAGACTTGCGGCGACTAGGTTGAGATGAAGCTGTTGTTCATCAAAGCCTTTCTTATAAGAAAGTGTTAAAAGCAAGTCATGGTTATCCTGTAACTATTTCGTATCAGAAACAAGGGATCATCGAGGCCAGGCCACACCTAGGAAGGCCTGGGCTCAACCCACCACCAAGGCTTCTCCTGGGCAAAGTCCTCAAGTGCATCAAGATACTGTTGCTCCCCGGCGGGCAGAGCGGTGCGAGCCAGCGAGAAGAGCAGTGCCTCCCAGTCCCTCAGCTCTTTGCCATATACAAGACCGCCCAGACCATGCGTTTGAATCTGCGCAATACCCTCGTCTACGCACCCCTTCGAGAGGGGCCAAGCGCTTCGCGTGGAAGCGGCTTCTGGGCTAACGCCCAGAGCCTCCTCGATGGCACCGAGCGACTCGTCTGAGTAGAAGAGCCCCTTGATGAGAGCCGTGTAGCCCAAGATACACTTCTCGGGCAGGCTGTCGGCGGGCCGAATCTCCACAAAGAGCTTCAGGCGCACGTCAGGCCAGAACATCGAGGTGACATGCTCGACATCGTCGCGGGACATCGGCGCATCGGCATATACCTCTGAGGCAGCCGTGTCAAAGAACGGACGCAGCCGCTCGCCTTCCGGGTCGTCTGCCGCAGGGCGCGTGACAAAGATGGGAGGCGTGCGCAGCAGCCAGTCCGCATACGTGCCAAAGCCGAATCCGTCCTCAAAGATGCTGGGAATGGTACCACACCGCAGGTTGTCCACCTCGCGCCAGAGCTGCAGCCGGCGGATGGGGATGTGGTTCTCCTCGAACTCGAAGACCTGCGTGTTGTCGGCAATGGCAGCGAGGATGGGTGAGAGAGCGGACGCAACGCGCATCTTGCGGACCGCATCTGCCTCGGAGGCAAAGTCGATGGACACCTGGGTGGACGACGAAGCGCGCATCATGCGGTCGCCGTCGCTCTTGATGTGGGCGAAGTAGGCGTCCATGAAGTCGTAGCGTCTCTTGGGAATGAGCGTCAGGTCTTTGGCGCAACGCGTAGTGTGGTATCCGTGAGCCTCCAAATGGGCATCGCGCTTGGCAAGGATGGAGTCAGCGAGAGACCTGAAGTGCCGGTACGCACGCTCCACGTCGCGCACCTGCGCGTAGGGGGCAATGCTGATCTCGAGCTGCGCACAGACCCAAGAGGTCGCTCCGCTCGTTGTATGTCGTCTGCGGATAGTCTTTCTCAAGTTGGGCCAGCACCTCACGCACACCGATGCGTCCATCCACGGGCTCGTACGAGATGGGGCTGCCGTCGTCGGCAAGAACGAGATGCTCCACCTCCACGCCTAGGAGGCTGGTGTTGCCCAAGCCCTTCTCCCCACCATGGAAATACTCGATAAGCTGTTCGCGATTCTGCGCCGCGTAATCCGCTGATGTCATTGCCTCAGTCCTCTCCGAATGTTGGTGCGATGGGGCTACTTGGTTTGTGGGATGACCACGCGACCGCTTCCTCCCGCATAGCGCGTGATCTCGTCGACCAGGCGCTGTGCAGCGTCCGAAGGCCCTTGTGGTCTTCGGCGTGGTCGCGGTCTTGTTCACCTGGCGAACCTCAAGGCGGCAGAGCACCTCGTTGGAGTCGTCGCAGTACGAATACTCTCCGGCGGCCACAGGTATGGGCTGGGACTCCCCCAGTGGGACATAGCGCTCCGATCCGTCGGTGATGCGCAGCGTGACATCGCCCTCCACGTGGTCGAGGTCATGCGCGCCAAGTGCAAGACACGTCTCCATCGAAACCGTATTGTAGATGTCGACCACCTTGTTTATGTAGGGAGCATCACCGCGCTTGACCAGCAGTTTTATGAGCGTCACAGGGGCAGGCACATTGTGCTTGCGCCGGATGTGCGCATGGTCGTGCAGGATGTGGAAGCCCTCGAGCACGGGGTCTTCGTGCAGGTCCTTACCAGTCCAACGATCGACCAACTTGGCCAGCCGCTCCGACCGCCGACCATCCCACGCGGGACTGTCTATCTGGTTGTCAAACCCTTCGACCTCGGCAAAGACGATCTTCACCCCAAGGTCGCGCACGGCCTGTTCCACGTAATACGTCATGGTGACTCCATCCTCGTGAGCAAAGGAAAGGGCTCGCTGAGAGAGCGGGCCCAGACAAAGGAAAGATGCGAGGCCCGGAGCCGTCCGAGCCCAATGCTTCTAGAAACATGCAGGGAGGGAGCGGCTTGCTGAAAAGCGCATACACATCATGTTGCGAGCTGCCCTCATCTGACACTCCCGTCATATTTCCTAGTAATTTGCTAGGAATACTAGCGGTGGGCGTGGACTGCGTCAATGCGTCGTCAAATCCATTTCGGAGTCGGAAACAATGCGGCGTAGACCAGCGGGCCGAAATCACCTGCGGTCAGCCTCAAGGAGGGGCGAAGCCCATTAGCTACCCGACGACACCAGGCCAGCGCCCGTGACCGTTGCAGCCCCATTTCCGCATGCTGCAATGCTTGGACAATATCCCATCCGTTGGCTAGGATATACCGC
>CADAQM010000038.1 GCA_902790135.1 uncultured Coriobacteriaceae bacterium | reverse complement strand
CCAGATGGGCGTCGAGGGCGGCCATGCCACCAACCCCGACATCGTCTGCGGTGTCTGCGGCGAGACCGGCGGCGACCCCGACTCCATCCAGAAGTACTATGACCTCGGCCTTGACTACGTCTCCTGCTCGCCGTTCCGCGTGCCCATCGCTCGCCTCGCGGCTGCTCAGGCCAAGATCAAGTCCAACGGTGGCGCCGAGACCTTGGCTCCCCGCGTCTAGTCTTACCTGACGACGCACGTCATTAATTGACAAAAGCGGGGGAGGGCACACGCCTTCCCCCGCTTTCCTTTTTAGAGCGGTGGCACATCCAAGGGAGATCCTATGCGGGTCATCACACGTGAGATGAGAGAGGCACGGGAGCACGAGCTGCTCAGCCCCGAGGCGACGTTTGCCGACCAGTCACTGGGTCGCGAGCATTCCGAGACGCCTGATCCCCTGCGCACCTGCTTCGAGCAGGACAGGGACCGTCTCCTCCATTCGAAGAGCTTCCGGAGACTGGCGAACAAGACGCAGGTCTTTCTGGCGCCAGAGGGTGACCACTACCGCACGCGCCTGACGCACACCCTCGAGGTTGCACAGGTATCGTGTGCCATCGCGCGTTCGCTCGGCCTCAACGTCGACCTTACGGAGGCGATCGCACTCGGACACGACCTTGGGCATACGCCCTTTGGCCATGCCGGCGAGCGCGCGCTTACAGAGTCGCGTGCGCGATATCGCGGCATCGACCCCACGTCGGAGGAAGGCCGAGCGCTGTTCCGCCACAACGAGCAGAGCGTGCGTGTGGTACGCCTGCTCGAGCGCGAGGGTCGTGGCCTCAATCTGACGGTTGAGGTACTCGACGGCATCGTATGCCACACCGGCAAGGTTCGTGCCATCACCCCAGAAGGCCGTCTGGTTGCCAGGGCAGATCGCATCGCCTACGTCTGTCACGACATCGATGATGCGGAGCGTGCGGGACTGCTCTCCGAGGACGACCTGCCTACGCGTGCCAGGGAGGTCTTGGGCAACGATTCCTCCCACCGGATCGAGACGATGATCCACGACGTGGTGCGCACGAGCACCCAGGAGGGTGACATCGGTATGTCAGACGTGGTCTGGCGTGCCTTTACCGAGCTCAGGGGCTTCTTGTACGAGAACCTCTACCTGCAGGGAGAGGCCAAGAGCGAGGAGAGCAAGTCCGAACGCGTCGTGCGCAGCCTCTTCACACACTTCATCGGGCACCTTGACGAGGTCCCGCTGGAGTACCGTCGCTACGAAGACGCACCGGACGTGCAGGTGGCGGACTACATCTCCACCATGACGGACCGCTATGCCATCAGGCTCTTCGAGGAGATCTACGTGCCGCGCGCCTGGGGCATGCATAGGAGATAGGCGAGTCGGCTTTGCCCGCTAAGCCTGCTCATGTGTGCCCGATGTGAAGATATCCCTGTTGTACTATGGTGAATTGCATGGTCAAAGGCAGGTTTTGCTTGTCTCATCGTCTGGAATTGGCTATCATTACACCTCGTGTGTAAACCTATGTGTCGTTCACGTATGGCGGCACCTCTAGAGAAGACGAGGAACATCATGGACTACATCCGCGCCATCGAGCGTCAGGATCTGCGTGAGGACATCCCGCAGGTGATCGTCGGCGACAACGTCAAGGTTCACTATCGCATCAAGGAAGGCGATCGCGAGCGCGAGCAGGTCTTCCAGGGCGATGTCATCCGCATGAGCGGTGGCAGCTCTCGCGAGACCTTCACTGTCCGCAAGATCTCCTTCGGCGTCGGCGTCGAGCGCACCTTCCCCCTGCACAGCCCCAAGATCGCCAAGCTTGAGGTCGTCCGTCACGGTGACGTGCATCGCGCTAAGCTCTACTACCTGC
Organism: uncultured Coriobacteriaceae bacterium; assembly: GCA_902790135.1. Taxonomy (GTDB): domain Bacteria; phylum Actinomycetota; class Coriobacteriia; order Coriobacteriales; family Atopobiaceae; genus UBA1367. Next base: position 31,719 of record CADAQM010000038.1, on the reverse strand, counting down.
GCGATCGTATCGGCAAGGCCGCTCGCATCCGCGAGAAGCGCATCTAAGTGCCTTGGCAAGGGCCTCCTTCGGGAGGCCCTTTTCTTATCTGAGTGAGGCAAGTCCATGAGTGATCAATCGCAGAAGCCTGCTTCGGCAAAAGACATCGTTTCTCTCCTCCATGACGCCAGCTACGAAGAGGTGGAGGGGCTCATCGCGCGCTATGGCGACGATGATCGCGTGCAGGTGCGTAAGGCCGTAGCCACGCTTGAGCGCCGTCATGAGCGTGAACGACTCGAGCGCGAGCGCGTGGAGGGCATGTATGCGCTGCAGGCGGAGCTCTCTGGCAACGGCATTGCCCTGGGGGTCGACGAGGTGGGTCGTGGAGCTATCGCGGGGCCACTCACGGTATGCGCCGTCGCCCTGCCGGAAGAGCCGGTGATCTGGGGCCTCAACGACTCCAAGCAGCTGACACCTGCCAAACGCGAAGAGCTTGCCATCAAAATAGCCGAGCATGCCCTCGCCATCGGCATTGCGCACATCGAACCCGCATCGATCGACGCGGTTGGCATGGGCGTCGCGATTCGCATGGGTATGGTGCGGGCCATCGAGAACGCAGGCATAGAGCCTGATGCGGTGCTCATAGATGGAAATCCCGTGCACGTGCACCCACGCGAGAAGACACTCGTGAAGGGGGATGCGCGCATCGCCTGCATCGCAGCAGCCTCAATTGTGGCAAAGGTTACGCGTGACGCCATGATGGTTACGTATGCCAGGGACTATCCCGAATACCATTGGGACGCCTGCAAGGGCTATGGATCGAAGGAGCACGTCGATGCCATTCGCGAGAAGGGTTTGACGCCACTGCATCGCGTGTCCTTCTGTGGCAACTTTGTCGAGGCGCCTACCCTGTTCTAAGGCAATTGCGGGCCTGAAACCTACCTAGGTCGCATCACGACGCGCGCTGTACCTCCTCGTTTGATGCGACGTGTTTTTTAAAGAGGCTTCCGTCCAACCATGTGGCTACCGGGCACGTAGTTTGGCGCCAACCTCGCCCTGCCATCCTCTTGTCCACGACTTTGGACGAGAGGAGAGCCGATGAACACGGTGGCAGAGACGACGATGACGAGACCTGGCGTGGTTCTGTCCGACAACCTTCGCGAACAGCTGAGACGGGCGGGCGAGCTGAGTGCCCACGATTTGGGCGTGGCCGGCGAGTCGCTTGTTGCGACATACCTGCATTCTCATGGTTGGGACGTGGTCGAGAGAAACTGGTGCTGCGCTGCAGGCGAGGCGGACATCATCGCCATCGACCCCTATGGCGAGTGGGCCTTTGTAGAGGTGAAGACGCGCTACGTCAGAGACGGATTGCCCACTCCCGTGCCAGAGGTTGCGGTGGATGACGAGAAGCGACGCCGATACCGCCAGATTGCGCAGCAGTATCTCGCCACCAATGAAATTGCCATGGCGCGCTTTGATGTCATTGCGGTCAGTGTGTTTGCCAGTCACGTGGCAAGTGTCCATCACGTCTGCAGCGCCTTTGGATGTGACGCCTGATGGCAAACCAGGCGCATGTCGGCTCATTTGCCATAAGATCCGCCCTGATACAAGGTGTAGAAGCTGTCCCCATCACCGTTGAGGTCTCATGTACGTCCGGTCTCGTGGGGTACAACCTGGTAGGCATGGCGGACTCAACCGTGATGGAGGCGCGCTCGCGCGTCCGCTGCGCCATTACCGCCTGTGGTTACGAGAATCCGCGCCTCAATGTCACCATAAACCTTGCGCCGGCAGAGATCCGAAAGACAGGCACTGGCTTTGACCTGCCTATAGCCATCGCGATTCTGGCAGCCTCGGGTCAGATTCCGACTGCAGGGCTAGATGACTGCCTGTTTGTGGGCGAGTTGGGTCTCGAAGGCAATGTCTGTCCCGTACGTGGTGACATGGCCTACGCGATGCTTGCGAAGGAGGGAGGTCTGACACTCGTATCCTCACGAGCTGCAGGCGGTGCGATTCGAGGCACATGCGACAGAAAGGTGATTGACAGCCTGGGCCGCATGAGGCTGGGCGTTGAGAGCCTGGAAGACGAGCATGTTAACAGACGGGCGCTGTGCGGGGCTGATGCGCGAGCAGCAGCAAAGCTAGACTATCGTGATGTCTGTGACCAAGAGATAGCCAAGCGCGCCATGGTAATCGCTGCCACGGGACGACATGGCATCATGATGGTCGGTCCCCCTGGTGCTGGAAAGACCATGTTGGCACGGAGGCTGCCCACCATCCTTCCCCCGCTTGACGAGCGTGCGCGCGAGGAAGCGCTTCTCGTCCATTCGGTGGCGGGGCAGCAATCGTCTGGCATCGAGAGGGGAGAGCCACCCTTTAGGGCGCCACACCACTCGATCTCCATCGCTGGGCTCCTTGGGGGCGGTCGTCCCGTCACGCCGGGAGAGGTGTCGCTTGCGCATCGCGGCGTGCTCTTTCTCGACGAACTGCCCGAGTTTGCCAACAACGTCCTGCAATCGCTCAGGCAGCCTATGGAAGACGGTTGCGTGCGTCTCTCTCGTGCCGAGGGCAATTACGTCTTTCCCTGTGACTTCATGCTTGTTACTGCAGCGAACCCCTGTCCCTGCGGGCACCTGGGCGATCCCGGACACCCCTGTACGTGTGCGCCCGCTCGTGTCGAGAGTTACCAGGCGCGTATGGGAGGACCGCTGGCAAACCGCATTGACATGCACATAGACGTCGCACGACCGGCATCGTCCATGGTCATCGAAGGTGGGTCGGGGATGAGCTCGAGAGAGATGGCCGATCTTGTGCTCTCTGGGCGGGAGTTTGCCGCCCATCGCAAGAAAGGCAAGAAGGAGACGAGTGTCGCCATGTCGATGGAGCCAGCGGCGCGACAAGCCTTTGAGACCATCGCATCGCGTCTCAGCATGGGAGGAAGGGCGATCGCACGCGTCTCGCGTGTCGCGCGAACGATTGCCGACATCGAGCATCACGAGCTCGTGACCCGCGACGACATCGTGGAGGCATGTTCGTATAGGGGGAGGGCACATGGTTGACAAGATGTTGCACGAGGAGCAACTTTGGGAGCTGCATCCCGATGACGAGTTCTATCCTGCAAGCGTAAGAGACCTCGAGCATCCACCAAAGATCATCTACGGGCGCGGCAATCCGGAGATACTCGCCAACATGGGACTTGGTGTCATAGGGGCACGCAGGGCCACGCCCTACGGACGCGCTGTCGCCTCCATGGCTGGTCGTATAGCGGCGGAGTCGGGCATAACGCTCGTCTCGGGTGGTGCCATGGGATGTGATGCGGCAGCCGCCCGCGGGGCGCTCGATGCCGGGGGAAAGACCATCGTGGTCTCGGGCGTCGGTGCGGATACGGTCTATCCGCGTACGTCGCGCGACGTGTTCGAACGTGCAGTTAAGCAGGGTGGAGCTGTCATCGCCCTCGTGCCTTGGGGACAGACGCCACGCAAGGGATGCTTTCCGCAGCGCAATATCGTCATCGCGGCGCTCTCCCGAGCGCTTCTAATCTGCGAGGCAGGCCTCAGGTCTGGCACCTCGAGCACGGCAGCGGCCGCCGCAGAGATGGGAAGGGAGATTTACGCCGCACCGGGGTCGATCTTCTCACCAGAGTCACAAGGGGCCAACGCGCTGATTCGCGACGGTGGAAGCATCGTATGCTCCGAAGCCGATCTCGAGATGCTCATATCGCGTGACTTTGGGGTGCTGCGCCTCGTGCAGGAGCAGGTCGCTACGCCGCGAAACCGGTTGGTATCGGCTCTGGTCGCGAGTCCCATGCGCGCCGATGATCTTGCGCACAGCCTTGGCGAAGAGCCGCTGGCGGTGTTGCGCTACCTTGCCGACTACGAGGCTTCTGGAGTGGTCACGAGGCTTCCTGACGGGCGCTATGCCCCGACGAAAGAAGCGCTTCTGGGCGCTAGAATGGGAGACTGACATGTACGGAGAGAGGAGCGTGGAGCGTGGCCAAGGATATCGTGACGGTGGTCGGAGGCGGTCTGGCGGGCAGCGAGTGCGCGTTGCAGCTGGCGGATCGCGGGATTCGCGTGAGGCTGGTGGAGCAGCGGCCCAAAGGCAACGCACCCGCCCATCATACCGATGCCCTGGCGGAGCTCGTGTGCTCCAACTCGCTCAAGTCGCTCCGCGAGGAGAGTGCCGCGGGATTGCTCAAGTACGAGCTCAGAGCCATGGGCTCTCATCTCATCAAGGCGGCTCACCAGGCGGCGGTGCCCGCAGGAGGGGCTCTGGCCGTCGACAGGACGGTCTTCTCGCAGATCGTGACGCAGGAGGTGGAGGATCATCCACTGATAGAGCTCGTGCGCGAGGAGGTGACGGCCGTGCCGGAGGGCCCGTGCGTCATCGCGGCTGGCCCGCTCTGCTCGCCCGCGCTCTTCTCATCGCTTTGCGATCTTGTCGGCATGGAGCACTTGTCCTTTTACGACGCTGCGGCTCCCATCGTCGATGCCGAGACGATCGACCGCGAGATCGTGTTCAGCCAGTCGCGCTACGAGGAAGGGCTGGGAGACTACCTCAACTGCCCGATGAACCGCGAAGAGTACGACCGCTTCTACGATGAGCTGATTGCGGCAAAACGAGTAGTCTCCAAAGAGTTTGAGGAGACTGACCTGTTCAATGCCTGCCAGCCTGTGGAGGAGGTGGCTCGAAAGGGACACGACACCCTGCGGTTCGGTGCGCTCAAACCCGTTGGCCTGGCCGACCCCAGGACGGGTCGGCGCCCTTGGGCCGTCGTGCAGCTCAGACCAGAGAACGCCCACGCCACAGCCTATAACCTCGTAGGATTCCAGACAAACCTGACGTGGGGCGAGCAGGCACGCGTCTTCAGGCTCATCCCGGGCCTCGAGCATGCGGAGTTCTTCCGTTATGGCGTCATGCACCGCAACTCGTTTGTCGACTCGCCGCGTGTGCTCGACAAGAGCTTCGCCGTGCCGGGAACAAGCGTCCGGTTGGCGGGCCAGATCACGGGCACGGAGGGATACGTCGAGGCCATTGCATCGGGTCTTCTCGCGGCTATCAATACCTACGCCGACCTCAAGGGTTTCGAGCGGCTCACGTTGCCTGACACCACGGCCTTTGGCGCGTTGGTCAGCTATGCCACCAATCCTGAGACCGATCCTTACCAGCCGATGCACGTGAACTTTGGCCTCGTGCCGCCACTTGAGGGGAGAAGGATGCGCAAGGGTGAACGCTACGCTGCGTATGCAGCACGCGCAAAGCGAGACCTTGCGGAGTGCGTCGACGCGCGACAGGAGTTGTTTGACGTTTCGCAGGGTGGGGATGCATGAGTGTCGAGGAGCGAGAGCGCGCCCAGCAGGCATTTGAGAACGACGCCCACGAGTATCTCTCGTATCTGGCAGGCGTACGTAACTTCTCAGAGAATACCGTTCGTGCGTACGCGATCGACATCGAGGCGTACCTTGCCTGGGTGCGCCGTGAGGGGGTTGTGGCGGCAAGCATAAGTCACCGCTCCCTCAGGCGCTATCTAGCGGAGCTGACGCGGGCAGGCTACTCCACGCGTACGGTCAACAGACACCTGTCCGCCATCCGCGGCCTCTATAAGTGGCTGATCAGTCAGGGGAGGATAACGGGGGATGCTGCGGCAGCCCTCGCCAGTCCCAAGATCGCCAAGACGCTGCCACGCACGATGAGCGATGCGGACGTCGGCGCGCTCATGGAGTCCTGTGACACCTCCAGACCCGAAGGCCTTCGTGACTGGGCGTTTATCGAGCTTCTGTATGCGACGGGTGCTCGCATATCGGAGATTTCGCGCCTTAACGTCTCGGACGTCGATATGGTACAAGCGCAGGTCAGGCTCTTTGGCAAGGGATCAAAAGAGCGCGTGGTCCCCGTGTACGAGCGGGCGCTCACGGCGGTTCGACGCTATATCGAAGACGCACGGCCGGCCCTATGCGCCCGTCGTAAGAGGGGGGATGCCACGGGTGCGCTCTTCATCTCCGTACGCGGCAATCGCATGTCAGCCGATGCCCTGCGCACCTGCTTCGAGCGCCATGCCCGCCAGGCGGGTATTGAGGCAGGGGTTACGCCCCATGCGATGCGCCATACCTATGCCACAGAGCTGCTTTCGGGTGGGGCTGATCTGCGCAGCGTGCAGGAGCTCTTAGGCCACGAGAGCCTTGCAACGACACAGATTTACACGCATCTGTCCGTGGAGAGACTCAAAGAGGCCACGCGTCAAGCCCATCCACGTGGCGAATAGGGCTAAATCGTATGGCGCAACGAGGGTCTCTTGTGGAGCTTGCATCCAGACAGATTGCGCTCGACAGGATTCGCAAGAAGTTGGTATACTTCTGCATTGCTGTGCATCCGTACAGCAGAAATTCGCACGCGCGGGTGACCCCAAGGCCGCGGTGCCCGGGGCACACAGCCGAGTCTCGGGTGGCTCAGGGGGTTGACCCCGCGCGGAGGACCAACCACAGGAGGTTAGAACATGGCTGTGAAGATCAATATCCGTACCCTGCTCGAGGCTGGCTGCCACTACGGTCATCAGACCCGTCGCTGGAACCCCAAGATGAAGCCCTACATCTTCGGTGAGCGCAATGGCATCTACATCCTTGACCTCAAGCAGACCGTCATCGACGCCGACCGCGCCTACAGCTTCCTCAAGGACACCGCCTCCAAGGGCGGCAACGTCCTGTTCGTCGGCACCAAGAAGCAGGCTCAGGAGGCCATCGCCACGCAGGCTGCCCGCTGCGACATGCCCTTCATCAACCAGCGCTGGCTCGGCGGCATGCTCACCAACTTTGTCACCATGCGCTCCCGCATCGACCGCATGGAGGAGCTCGAGGCCATGGTCGAGGACGGCCGCATGGCTGCCCGCGGCAAGAAGGAGCAGGCTGTGCTCACCAAGGAGCTCGAGAAGCTTCAGCGCAACCTCGGTGGCGTCCGCAACATGCACACCCTTCCGCAGGCCATCTTCGTCGTCGACACCAAGCGCGAGGAGATTGCCATCAAGGAGGCCAACCGCCTGCACATCCCCGTCGTCGGTCTGCTCGACACCAACTCCGACCCCGACGTCGTTGACTACGGCATTCCCGCCAACGACGACGCAATCCGCTCGGTCAACCTGATGTGCGAGCTCGTCGCTGACGCCGTCCTGGCTGGCGCTGGCAAGGAGCAGATCTCCGTCGAGGAGATGGCCTCCGGCGAGACCACCCCTGCCGTCGAGGTCGAGGCCCCCGCAGCCGAGTAGCCGAAAGGCACTTCTCGAAGCTACTTACATTATTGACATTCCGTTAGGAAGGAACATACCTATGGCTCAGGTTACCGCCGCTATGGTCAAGGAGCTCCGTCAGATTACCGACGCCCCGATGATGGAGTGCAAGAAGGCTCTCGTCGAGGCTGACGGCGACATCGAGAAGGCCATCGACGTCCTGCGCGTCAACGGTCTTGCCAAGGCTGTCAAGAAGGCCGGCCGCGATACCAACGAGGGCACCATCGGTGCCTACATCTCCGAGGACGGCACCGTAGGCGCCCTTATCGAGGTTTCCTGCGAGACCGACTTCGTCGCCACCAACGCAAAGTTCAAGAGCTTCGTGACCAGCCTCGCCCAGGTCGTCGCCGAGAACGACCCCGCTGACATCGACGCCCTCATGGCCTGCACGCTCGACGGCGCCACCGTCGAGGACGCCATCAAGGAGAGCATCTTCGTCATCGGTGAGAACCAGAAGGTCGTCCGCTTCAAGCGCGTCGTCGCCGAGAACGGTGTCCTCTCCTGCTACATCCACCACGACGGCAAGCATGCCGACATCGTCGTCTTCGAGCTCAACAACGCCGAGACCGGCGCCAACGAGACCTTCAAGACCTTCGCACACGACGTTGCCATGCAGGTCATCGCCTCCGACCCGATCTCCGCTCGCCGCGAGGACATCCCCGAGGAGACCATCGAGCACGAGCGCGAGATCTACCGTGCCCAGGCTGCCGACTCTGGTCGTCCCGAGAAGTTCTGGGATGGCATCGTGAACGGCCGCCTCAAGAAGTTCTTCCAGGAGCGCGCCCTCACCGAGCAGGCCTTCGTCAAGGACGGCAACGTGACCGTCGGCGAGCTCGCCGCCAACATCTCCAAGGAGGTCGGCGACGACATCAAGATCGTCTCCTTCGTCCGCTTTAACTTCGGCGAGGAGTAACAAGCTCCAGAGTCTTTTCCAGGGCCGGTGCGCATCGCGCATCGGCCCTTTGTTATGCCCCTACGAACCTCTCAGATGGTGTTGATGTCTGCTCACGCCGTCGTCAAGTGGCTTTGGGGTGCCCTTTGCTAAACTCAACTAGATGTGCATGCCGCATTGCGGCATAGACTTGAGGAGGATTCTTGGCTGACTACAAGTACAAGCGCGTGCTGCTGAAGCTCTCCGGAGAGGCCCTCATGGGCAGCAGGTACTTTGGCATCGATCCCGAGGTGCCGCAGAAGATAGCCCAGCAGCTCAAGCCTGCCTACGACGATGGCGTCCAGATTGCCGTGGTCGTCGGCGGAGGCAACATCTATCGTGGCCTCGAGGGTGCCGCCGAGGGCATGGACCGTGCCCAGGGCGACAACATGGGCATGCTCGCCACCGTCATCAACTCGCTGGCCCTGCAGGACTGCTTCGAGAAGAACGGCTTTGACTGCCGCGTCATGAGCGCCATCGAGATGCACGCCATTTCCGAGAGCTATATCCGCCGTCGCGCCATTCGCCACCTGGAGAAGGGGCGCATCACCATCTTTGCCGCCGGCACCGGCAATCCCTATTTCACCACCGACACGGCAGCCGCCCTTCGTGCGTGCGAGATTGGCGCTGATGTGCTGATGAAGGCGACCAAGGTCGACGGCATCTACGACAAGGACCCCGTCAAGCACCTCGATGCCAAGAAGTACGACACCATCACCTACCGCGACGTGCTCAAAAAGCGCTTGCAGGTGATGGATGCCACCGCAACGGCACTGTGCCAGGACAACTCGATGCCCATCATGGTCTTCAACATGGAGCAGGATGGCGCCATCGTCCGAGCGCTGCGCGGCGAGGCAGTGGGCACCACCGTCGTGGAGGCCTAGGGGCTTGCTCCCAGGGTATCCACACGTAAGGTAAGCAGTCAGTTTGTGCACGACGCTCGCAAGGGCGTACCAATGAGGATAGGAGCCAGGCTATGAGTGAGTACACCGATTCTGCCACGAGGCGCATGGACAAGGCGATTGATGCCCTCAAGGCCAACTTCGCGCGCATCCGCACCGGTCGCGCCAACCCCCATGTGCTCGACAGCATCCGCGTCGACTACTATGGCGTTCCCACGCCCATTACCCAGCTTGCCGGCGTAAAGGTCCCCGAGGCCTCCATGCTCGTGGTCGAGCCCTGGGACAAGACCTCCCTGCGTGCCATCGAGAAGGCCATCATGGACTCCGATCTGGGCATCACCCCGTCCAACGACGGCGTCACGATCAGGCTTCCCTTCCCCAAGCCCACGGAGGAGCGTCGTCGCGAGCTCGTCAAGGAGTGCAACAAGTACGCCGAGGAGGGCAAGGTCGCAGTGCGTAACGCCCGTCGTCATGCCAACGAGAAGGCAGAGCGCGCCGAGAAGGATGGCGAGATCACCGAGGACGACCTCAAGCGTGAGAAGAAGGCCATCCAGAAGCTCACGGACGACTACAGCAAGAAGGTCGACGAGCTGCTCAAGGCCAAGTCCGCTGAGGTAATGGAGATCTAGATGAATCGTGACGAGGCACTCCTTCGCGAGTACTACTCCTCGTCGCCCGCTGACATCACGCTCGACGACGTCGACGTGAACCACCTGCCGTCCCACGTGTCCATCATCATGGATGGCAACGGCAGGTGGGCACAGGCGCGCGGGCTGGACCGCTCGAAGGGTCATGTCGCAGGCGTCGATGCTTTGCGCGAGACGGTCACCACCAGCGTCCGATTGGGGCTTGATGCCCTGTCGGTCTATGCGTTCTCCACGGAGAACTGGCGTCGCCCGCAACGTGAGGTCGACCTGCTCATGCACCTGTTTGCGACCACGCTCGTCAAGGAGCTGCCGCTGTTCCATCAGGAGAACGTCAAGCTGCGCTTCCTGGGAGACCTCGAGGCGCTACCAAAACGGACGCGTGACGTCTTCTACCAGGGACTTGACGAGACGTCCGACCATACGGGCATGACATTTGCGCTTGCGGTCAACTATGGCTCGCGTGCGGAGATGGTGCGTGCCGCGCGCCTGCTTGCACAAGAGGTGAGCTCTGGCGCACTGTCCGCAGACGACATTGACGAGGCTGCTGTCGAGTCGCGTCTCTACACGGCGGGCCTCCCCGATCCCGAGCTGCTCATCCGCACCTCGGGCGAGCTCAGGCTGTCAAACTACCTCTTGTGGCAGCTTGCCTATACAGAGTTCTACGTCACTGACATCATGTGGCCCGATTTTGACCGCTGGGAGATGCTACGAGCAATTCGTGCCTTCCAGAGTCGAAACAGGCGGTTTGGGGGAGTGGTCAACCAATGAGCGATGGCCAAAAGAAGGGCAACGCGATGCTCGTTCGCACCGTAGTCGGAGCGATCTACTTCGTCGTCGTAGTCGGTTGCCTGTACGCGGGCGTCCGTGTCACTGCTGTGGTGTGCGCACTCATGGCGACGATGTGCGCCTACGAGCTGCTGCGCATGCTGCATAACTCGGGACGCCAGCCCAATGACATCATCGCATTGGGCGCTGCCGCGCTGTTCCCGCTGGCACCTCTTGTGTCGCGCTTTGAGATTCCCGTGCTGGCACTCATGGCCATTATGGTTTCCTGCGCCGTCTGGTACGTTGCCATGCCTCGTGTGACCATCAACGACGTTGCCATGACGGTATTTGTGGCTGTCTACACCGGCTTTGGCTTCTCAACAGTCACCATGATCCGTGCTTGCGACCCTGGCATCCAGGGATTCCTGCTCGCCTTTGGCGTTCTGGGCTCCATCTGGCTCGACGACGCGATGGCTTACTTCGTGGGATCACGCTTTGGCAAGCGCAAGCTCGCGCCCAGGATCTCTCCCAACAAGAGCGTCGAGGGTTTCTGGGGCGGCATGGGCGGCTGCATGCTCATCTGGCTCGTTGTATGGTTCTTGAAGGTACGCAGCATCAAGCTGTACCTCGTCCTCTTCTGCGGCGTTGCCGTAGGTGGCATGGCCGTGCTGGGCGACCTCTTCGAGTCTCGCATCAAGCGTGGCTTTGGCGTCAAGGACTCTGGCGACCTGCTCCCGGGACATGGCGGCATGCTGGATCGTAGCGATGCGCTCATCTTTGGCGTCATGACGGCGTTTCTGATTCTGAGAATTGGTGGTGTCGTGTGAGTATTTTTGAGGACACTGCTCCGCGCGCCGAGCGTCCACGGCCGCTGCGCGTGGCTGTCCTTGGCTGCACGGGATCGATTGGCACGCAGACGCTTGATGTGTGCCGTCAGCATGCCGACAAGGTGCGCATTGTCGCCCTGTCGGCCTATGCGTCTACCGATGCCCTCGTTGCTGCGGCACGTGAGTTCGGAGTATCGCACGCCTGCGTGGCAGACGAGCGCCATGCGCACGACAGCGTGCTCGACGAGCTCCCCGTGTCTTGCGAGCTCACCTGCGGTCCCGATGCGCTCGCAGGGCTTGCCGCTCTGCCTGACGTCGACTGTGTGGTCAATGCCCTGGTCGGAGCCGCAGGCATCCGCGCCGGATATGAGGCGCTCAAGGCTGGTAAGGTACTCGCCTACGCCAACAAGGAGTCAATCATCGTTGCGGGCGACCTGCTGATGCCGATGGCAAAGCCAGGCATGCTCATCCCCGTCGACTCCGAGCACAGTGCCATCTTCCAATGCCTGGTGGGAGAGCGCACGCGCGACGTCCACCGCATCTGGCTCACCTGCTCAGGAGGGCCCTTCTATGGTATGACACGTGACGAGCTCGGGTGCAAGACCGCAGCCGATGCCCTCGCGCATCCCACCTGGCTCATGGGGGCAAAGATCACCATCGACTCCGCAAGCCTCATGAACAAGGGCTTCGAGGTGCTCGAGGCGCATCACCTCTTTGAGGTTGATATCGATGACGTGCGCGTTCTCGTGCAGCGTCAGAGCAGAATCCACTCGATGGTCGAGTTCTCGGACGGCTCGACCTTGGCACAGCTCGGCCCCTCCGACATGCGTATTCCCATCCAGTACGCGCTGAGCTATCCCGAGCGTTGGGAGACGCCGTGCGAGCGCATCGACTGGTGCAAGGAGAGTCCGATATCTTTCGGCGAGGCAGACGAGAAGACTTTTGGCTGCCTTGCCCTGGCACGCGAGGCGGGCCGCATCGGCGGCACGATGCCCTGCGTGCTCAATGCGGCAAACGAGATTGCCAATGAGGCCTTTAGGCAGGGTGCCTGTGGCTTTATGGACATTGAGAGAATAGTCTCGGCGGCGATGGACGCCCATGAGTCGGAAACCGTATCAAGCCTCGTACAACTGGAGGAAATCGATACGTGGGCCCGCGACAAGGCGCGCGCTGTCCTAGGGAGGCTTGGTTAATGACGGTGCTTTCAAGTGTGCTCTCTGCCGTCTTTTGGGGAATGCTGGTTCTTTCCGCTCTCGTCTTCGTGCACGAGGGCGGGCACTTTCTGGTCGCTCGGGCGTTTGGCATGCGCGTCACGGAGTTTTTTCTGGGACTGCCGAGCCGCTATCGTCTCTCATTCAAGTCGAAGAAGATCGGCACCGAGTTCGGCGTTACGCCCTTCTTGCTTGGCGGCTATAACCGCATCTGCGGCATGGATGGCGAGTACGATGATCTGCTTGCCCCGGCGCTGGCAATCGTGCAGGATTCCGGACGTATCAGCGTCCAGGACCTTGCCTCACGCCTCTCGATAGAGAGGGAGCATGCCTACGAGCTGCTGGCCGTGCTCGTGGACATGGGATCCATACGGCCGTACTACAACGAGGCGGCCGGCGAGTATGCCTGGCAGCCCGATTGGCCCGAGGCCTTCGAGACGCTCGAGCGCGACGGCAACCTCCTGACCGAGTACGACGCAAAGCATGACTTTTCGAGTCCTGGAACCACGCCTGCCGGCGTGCCGAGACCCGTCCGTGACGAGAGGGCCTTCTTCGAGCAGGAGTGCGCACGCACCTATCGTGGCAAGGGCTTTGTCCCGCGCGTCCTGACGTTGCTCGCCGGCCCGATGGTCAACATCGTCTTCTCGCTCACCATGCTCATCGGCGCACTCATGATAGGTGGCGTCGAGGTCAATGCCAACTCCAACGTGCTTGGCGGCGTGTCCGAGGGCTCGCTCGCACAGGCAGCGGGCTTGCGTGAGGGCGACACCATCCTGCAGCTCGGTGGAAGAGATGTCGCGACTTGGGTCGACCTCTGCGACGCGATCGACCTCTCGCTTGAGCAGGGCGACGACATCCCAGTGGCCTACGAGCGCAACGGTGAGACCTTCGAGACCGTCATCGACCTCCCCGAAGGGGAGAAGGTCGAGCTCATTGGCGTGAGCGCCCTCATGGAGACCTATCATCCGAGTTTTAGTGAGGCCGTGCAGGTGAGCTTCTCGTACGTGAAGCTCGTGGGGTCGACCGTGGCACGCATCATCATGCCGCAGCACACCATCGAGGTGGTCAGCCAGTCATCTTCCATCGTCGGCATCTCTGCGATGGCATCCGAGGCCGCGGCGTCTGGTATGGAGGACCTCATCCTTCTTGCCGCCGCCATCTCCATGTCGCTTGGCTTCATGAACCTGCTGCCCGTTCCGCCTCTTGACGGTGGAAAGATCCTGATCGAGCTCATTCAGCTGGTCGCTCGCCGTGAGCTGTCGCCCAAGGCCCAGAGTGCGGTCAGCTATCTGGGGCTCGCATTCTTCCTCTTCATATTCTGCTTTGCCCTCAGAAACGACATCATGATGCTGCTGGGTCTTGGCTAGGCTGCAAGGAGACGCCATGGAACTTGACGCGCGCAAGGACGAGGGGGCCATGCTGCCCCGCGATCTCACAAGGAAGGTACTGGTCGGCGATGTGGCTGTCGGCGGGGGAGCGCCCGTCACCGTGCAGTCCATGTGCAACACCAAGACCGCGGATGCGGACGCCACCTTGGCGCAGATAGTCCAGCTTGCCGACGCGGGCTGCGACATCATTCGCGCCACGGTGCCCGACAAGGCATCGCTTGAGCCCTTCGCGCGCATCTGCGAGGCCTCGCCCATACCTGTGGTGGCCGACATACACTTCGACTACCGCCTCGCCATTGGCGCCGCCGAGCATGGTGCCGCTGCGCTTCGCATCAACCCGGGCAATATCGGGTCGTTCGACAAGGTGGATGCCGTCATCGAAGCGGCGGGTGAGGCTGGCTGCGCCATTCGCATCGGCGTCAATGCCGGCTCGCTTGATCCCGCCGTTGCCGAGCGGACCGAGCTGACCCTACCCGAGAAGCTCGTTGCCTCGAGCGCGTCCTTCGTGGAGCATTTCGAGAACCGCGGCTTCACCAACATCGTCCTCTCGGCAAAGGCCCACTCCGTCCCCGTGACGATCGAGACCTACCGCGCACTCTCGCGCGAGCTGCCCCAGGTCCCGCTCCATCTTGGCGTCACCGAGGCGGGTACGCTTCGTCAGGGCACCGTCAAGAACTCGGTTGGCGTGGGAATCCTCCTTGCCGAGGGCATCGGCAACACCATCCGCCTCTCCCTCACTGCCGACCCCGTCGAGGAGGTCGATGTCGCATGGGATCTGCTCAGTTCCCTCGGCATCCGACGCCTGCACCCCGAGCTCGTGAGCTGCCCAACCTGCGGTCGCACCCAGGTGGACCTCATTTCCATGGCGGAGGAGGTCTCACGTCGCCTTTCGCGCGTCAACGCTCCCATCAGCGTGGCCGTCATGGGCTGCGTGGTCAATGGACCGGGTGAGGCTCGCGATGCAGACATCGGCATTGCCTGCGGAAAGGGTCAGGGACTGCTGTTCGTAGGCGGTGAACCCCTGCGCAAGGTGCGCGAGGAGGAGATGGTCGACGAGCTCTTTGCCGAGATCGAGGCGCGCTTCGGCGTGTAAGATAGTCAGGTGCGCTCTCGTGCGCGCAGAAAGGATAGCCCTATGAAGCACTACATGAAGATGTCCCAGCTCTATGCCCCCACGCTCAAGGAGGACCCGTCGGAGGCCGAGCTCGCAAGTCACCGCCTCCTGCTGCGCGCAGGCATGATCCGCAAGACCGCCGCAGGCCTCTACAGCTACCTGCCGCTTGCCTGGCGCTCGCTCCTCAAGATCGAGACGGTCATCCGCGAGGAGATGGAGGCCATTGGCGCCCAAGAGATCCAGGTGCCCGTCATCGTTCCGGCCGAGCTCTGGCAGGACTCCGGCCGCTGGAACGCTTACGGCCCCGAGCTGCTGCGCCTCAAGGACCGCCATGACCGCGAGTTTGTCTTTGGCCCCACGCACGAGGAGACCTTCACCGACCTCGTGCGCAACGAGCTGCGTAGCTACAAGCAGCTCCCCGTCACGCTCTACCAGATCCAGGACAAGTTCCGCGACGAGATGCGTCCCCGCTTCGGCCTCATGCGTGGCCGCGAGTTCATCATGAAGGATGCCTACAGCTTTGATGCCACCGTCGAGGGCATGCAGAAGAGCTACGAGGACGAGAAGGAGGCCTATGCGCACATCTGCGAGCGCTGCGGGCTGAGGGCGCTTCCGGTGGTCGCCGACTCCGGCCAGATCGGTGGAGACACCTCCGTCGAGTTCATGGCGCTTGCCGAGGCGGGCGAGGCCGAGCTCGTGTGGTGCGACTGCGACTACGCAGCAGACGTCGAAGCCGCCTGCGTGGGCATCTCCGTGGAGGAGGGCCCCGGCACCGAGTGCGAGCGCATCGAGACGCCCTGCGAGGGCTCCATCGCCGCTCTCGCCGCTTTCATGGGCGTGTCCGAGCGCGCCTGTCGCAAGAGCTTTGCCATCATCGCCGAGGACGAGACGCCTGTCCTGTGCCTGCTTCCGGGCGACCACGAGCTCAACGACGTCAAGGCCGAGCATGCGTTTGGTCACTATGACGTGATGACCGAGGAGCAGATGGCCGAGTACGGCCTCGTAAAGGGCTACATGGGTCCCATCGGCGCCGACGAGCGCGTGCGCGTGGTGGCAGACGTGTCCCTCAAGGACTCCAAGAGCTGGCTCATCGGTGCGAACGAGGCTGGCTACCACATCAAGGGTGCCTGCCCTGGCCGTGACTTCGAGGTCGACGAGTGGCTCGACCTCGCCTCCGCAAAGGAGGGCGACGCCTGCCCGCGCTGTGGCAAGCCCCTCAAGGCCGCGCGCGGCATCGAGGTGAGCCAGGTCTTCCAGCTTGGCACCAAGTACTCCGAGGCCATGGGCGCCACATTCATGGACGAGGACGGCGTCGAGAAGCCCTTCCAGATGGGCTGCTACGGCATCGGCGTGAGCCGTACGCTGGCGGCCGTCGTCGAGCAGCACCATGACGAGCATGGCATCGTCTTCCCGGTCTGTGTCGCCCCCTACGAGGTTGAGATCATTCCGCTCGACGCCAAGGGCGACGTGTGGGAGGCCGCCGACTCCGTGGCGAGCCAGCTGGTGGACGCCGGCATCGAGGTCGTCGTCGACGACCGCAAGGAGCGCCCTGGTGTCAAGTTCAACGACGCAGACCTCATGGGCTTCCCGTATCAGGTTATCTGCGGCAAGCGTGGCGTCAAGAACGGCACCGTCGAGGTTAAGGACCGCGCAACGGGCGAGCGCGAGGACGTTGCCCTTGACGAGGTGGCTACTTGGCTGGCAGAGAAGGTCAAGGCGGAGCGCAAGTAGCAATAGCTGCATAAACGTGAGAGCGCGGGGCATCAGGCTGTAGGCTTGGTGCCCCGCGTCCCTTAGCGGCCACTCTTGCACCTTTTGGCGCGCGACGGTGTCGCAATGGCGTGCGAGTCGGTAGCATCGCAGGTAACAGCATATGCCACGTGTGAGGAATCGCCATGCAGTACTTGTATCTGTGCCCCATTTGCCTTCTCATCGCAGCGGTCTTCATTTTTGTCGAGAAGCTCGAGCGCTATCTGGTGGCAGACGTTATAAAGGGCGTCGCCTCCGCCTTCTTCGTGCTATTGGGCATCCTCGGAGCATTCAAGTCAAACGACGCGGGCTTCGCGCGAATGGTGGTCATAGGCCTTGTCATAGGGGCGATTGCAGACGTCTTGCTCAATCTGCGTTACGTGTACGAGGGAACAAAGGCCCAGATTGCCTTTCTGGCTGGCATCCTCGTGTTTTTGCTTGGCCACATTGCCTACATTGTGGCATGCGTCCCGCACTGCAAGATGCTCCCCGCGGCGGTCGTCTTTGGCATCATCCTGACGGCGTTTCTCTTGTATTGGATCTTCGGACGCATTGAGGCAAAGCCTGCGTTCAAGGTCTTCGGGGTCTTCTATATCGGTGCCATCGTCATTCTCAACTGTGTGGCATTGGTGGTGCTGCTTGGGTCGTGGAACGCCCACTGGCTCATGTTCTTTGGCGGCACGATGCTCTTCTTGGTGAGCGACGTGATCCTCATCCTCAACACCTTTGGAGCGAAGTCGAACTTTGCCATGCGCATTGCAAATCTGATGCTCTATTACGTGGGACAACTTATGATTGCCCTCAGCCTGCAGTTGCCGCTTTAGGCGCAAGGGGGTCTGAAGCCCATAAAACTGCTATCCTGTATCGCGTTTATCCAGTGCACGCTGCGGCTAAGCGCACGTGGCTCGATCTTGTGGTCCTCGAGTATTGAATGGAGTTGCAGATGACTTCTCAGGGCAGGCTCCTTAAGGTCTTTTGTCTTGCGGCGCTCTTTGCCGGCATCGGATCTCTTGTCTACGGCGTTGTGCTTGCGGTTGGCAACTTTGCCGATATAGACGCTTGGGTCACGACGGGGGAGGGCCTGCTCTCCAGTGTCCTGGGCGTCCGTACGGCCATACTCGCCAATGTGCCCTCCAATACCGCAAAGATCAAGAGCAAGTACCTCATTGCGGCGCTCGCGGCCATTGCTGTGATTGCCTATCTGGCCTATAGCAGGGCAAACGTGCAAATTCCCCAGCTCGCGCTTGCCGCAATCGTGTGCGTCATCGTGCTTGCGGGATTCTTCATCGCCAGCTCTATCGTCAAGGAGCAACTGCGAAAGTAGTGTTGGTTCAAAATAAAGCAGATTTCTCGTACACAGGGGCGTCGTTTTCTGTTAAAGTACACACGGATGGGGTCGCTGGTTCGAATCCAGCATCGCCCACCAGAAAACACGAGGTCAGAGGCTATGTTCTCTGGCCTTTTTCTTTGCTTGCACCAAGGCCTCGGCCGGTTTGCACCAAATTTGCACCAAATTCGGCCCCCAGCTTGCACCAAATCGCGAATCGGCGAACGGCGGGCCAATGAGCGCGATGCATAAAACTGGCATTGGGCGCATGGAGCTTCAAAGCAGCCGAGCCTTATTGACCTCATGGCTCAGAGATTCTTCACCAAGATTCTTATGAACACTTCTTCTAAGGATGATGTTCCTGTCATGCGGTCATGACAAGCCTGTCTGTTTGGCATGACGTTCCCATCATCCCAAACTGATCCTCGAACGGACAGATTTGTCATACGCATTGGAGCACTGCGGACAATCTGTCAGAGGAGGGCTGATCTGCCGCACGGTTTGGCCCCTTGGCATGACGGGCTTGTCATTCAAAGGGGCCTATTCGAGACCGTCAATCGTCTGTCATCGAGGTCGTTGGCATGACGCATCTGTCATCCCATCGGTTTCTGGGACCTCCAAAACCCTTGGTATGACGTCCCTGTCATTCCGTGCCCTCCTCGCGCCTTCTCCTGTCCCACTCCACGCGTTCCTTGCGGTTGAGGATGTTCGACCCGTCCTCTGGCCCGAGCTTGGGGACGCCGAGCCTGTAGGAAGCCGCATGGCCCCTCGTGGCCTCCCTGTCGTGCTCGAGGATGGGGAACTCGTAGCCACCCCGGCTCACGTAGCGCCTCCTCAGGAGGCTCGCCAAGCGGTGCCTCACAGTGTCCTCGTCAAGGCCGGTGTACTTGCAAATGGTGGGCACACCCATTGAGAGGACGCTGCTGCCTTCCTTCTGCCAGCGCAGGAGTGCCACGAGCACGGCCCACTCCTGTCCAGAGGCGCCAGACTGCACCATGGCGTGCACAACGGGCCCCCAGACGCGCGAGTAGGATGCCGACTCCTCCGACATCGCTATTCGAGCCCAGCGGCCTCGCGCAGGGCGCGCCTGTTGATGCGCCACTGGCAGCCGATCCTCACGGCCTTGAGCTTGCCGTCCAGGCAGAGCCTGTTAACCGTCCTTGTCGAGACGTTGAGCATCCTCGCCGCCTCGACGATCGATATGAGCTCCGGCTCTCTCTGTGCTCTCGCTGCCTTTTCCGTCATGTGTTCGCCTCCCTGTGGTAGGAATTCACTGCCTGACGAGGGTGTTCGCGAATACGGCAACTCGGCGCTCGTGGCGACGGACGATAAGTGTCCCTAAGCGTCCCTAAGGAACTGAGTCATACAATCTTCACAACTAGACGGGGAAGGCGTCATCCTCGGAAGAGCCGTAATCAGCCATTCTCGCGAGGGTCTCGTAGCTCGAGGGCATCAGCCCGAGCATTTCGCAGGTTTGTTCGTGGGAGTCCCTGCGCGTGGGAAGGGCCTGCAGCAGCGTGTCATGCAGCCACACCGCCCTGCCCGCCATGCTGGTTGAGGGGCCTTCGTGCATGAGGTCGGAGATCTCGTCAAGCCGCGCGACGTCGCACAGGTCATCGCCGACGCGGAGCCATTGGAGGCGGCCGTCGAGCTCGATCGAGCGCACATGGGCCAGCTCTTCCGCGTTGAGGAGGTGGATTCTGCAGCCGGGGAGCCGTGTCGCGAGCCCATCGGAACTGGCGGTCGGCACGCGATACCAGCTTACGTCGGCCCATACGCCGTCAACGATCGTAATGTGGATGTCGGTGAGGGCATTCGGGCGGCCGAGTGCCCCCTCGGTCGTGAGCGTGCCGGTGTCGAACTCCTCGACGGAACCGTCCTCGTAGCGTGCGGTCACCCTCATCTTTGGCCCCTCTCCCTGCTGTGGTTCTGTTGAATGCTGCGTGGCCGCATGCCGCCCGAATGTTGCTGCTGGCGGGTCGTCCGCGCGGAATGGCCGGACCGCTGCCCAGATGCCCTGCGCGCGACGCCAGGGTTCGTCTCTGGCAGCATGTTGTGGGTGGCGCAGTACTCACGTGCGCGCTCGAGCCTTTGGACGACCGCTTCCTTCCCAGTGGTCCTGCGGGTACGCCCGATCGCGAGATCGATGCCCCTCAGACTCGTGAACCCGCCTCGGGACACGACGTCCACGGCCTCGGAGAGTCGTGCGAGCTCGCCTAGGTCACGGACCTCGATGGCGTGCGCCGCGACCTTCCTCGCCCCGTCCGTAGTGAGGGCACTAGGCTTTGTCCTCACTGGGCTCCTCGTCCAGGAGGTCACTTCCTGTCTGGTGTAAGCAGCCCCAAGCCTCGATCCCGTGACCTGCCTGGAAGGGGTCTCGGAAAGCGAATACACCCAGTCGCCCTTCGTGCCAGCAGACTCGCGGATGCCCACGCCCATGCCTGCCAGAGCGGCCTCGAAGTCGCCGAGGTCGCGTGCGATACCCTTGGCGATGTCCACGCGGGCCCTTATGTCGGCAACCCATGAGTACTCGCCTCGATGGACGAGCGAGCGCTCGGAGGCACGGACGCTTCTTCGCGCATAAGACCTCGAGTCGGGTACGATTCCGGTCTCCGGGTCTGCGGGCTCGTCGACGTATGAGGAGAGGCCGTGCTCCCTTGCGATACGCTGTGCCGACCTCTTGAGCGCCCTCGGGTCCGGGTCCTGGAGCCTGCGGCCCGTCTCGAGGTTCGTGTTGTTCACGATGACGTGGGCGTGCGGTATGTGGTGCTCGTTGTCGTCGTGGTAGACGATGGCGACCTCGTAGTCGCCGAAGTTCTCACGCACCCATGACATGGTGACAGACCGGAGCTCTGAGAGCCCGATACCGTCCCTCGGATCGGGCGAGAAGACATAGTGCTTATAGGTTCGGGCCTTTCGGCCCCTGTATGGGGTGTCGTTACCCATCGTGGCCCTTGTCGCGTCCATCGTGGACGCCCAGTCGTAGGCGCCGTACACAGGCTCTCCGTCGTCGGATAGCCCGATGATCGGCGGCTCGAGGTTGATGAAGTCCCGGGCGAGGGCGCGTCCGTCGCGCTCGAGGTAGCGCTGGGCTGCCCCGAGCGTCGTGTGTCCGGAGATTGGCTTTATGTAGGGCATCGTCTGCCTCCACGTGCGATCGGACCAGAGTCGGTCCGTGTCTAGACGGACTTGCCAGAATCCTAGGGGTGCGGGGGATCCCCCGCACGCGCCACCCATGACGTGCTGTCATGGGTGGCGTGGAGGCGCCGCGACGGAGGGACGGTGAGGCACGGGACCGAGGAGCTTAGCGACGAGGCCGAGACTCATCGGACTACCGTCCCAAGAGCGGCGCGAACGAGCTATTCCATGGGCCTTGTACATGGAATAGGCAGCTCGCTTTAGCGTAAGAGGCGCGCTGTATGTCCGCGGATGCTCGTAATCGATTTGCCTTCGCCTGCCTGACTATGTTTTGCCGCTGCTTGGTAGAATGTATGCAAAACTGTTGCAAAGTGCTTTGAGGCCGGAGGAGACCCCATGAAGTACTCGGAGCTTATCGAAAGCGGTGCCACCGAAGCCAAGAAGCAGGATTATCTAGCCGAAGGCGCACAGACCCCCATTACACTGAGGGTCCCCAAGAACCTCAAGGATGCCGCTGCCGAAGCGGCGCGCTTGCGCGGCATAAGCTTCTCTGCCTTCATTCGCACCTGCATCATCAACGAGTTGACTGCGAGGTAGAGGAATGAACGAGTCCGACACCAGGCTCAAGCTCATAGACCCTGTCATCAAGGAGAAGTGGTCTCTCAAACGGATGACCACCGAGTACTGCTTCACTGATGGTGAGATCATCGTGCGCGGCCACATGGTCGCTCGCGGAAGCAAGAAGAAGGCCGACTACTTGCTGTCCTACACCCCTGACCTTCCCATTGCCATCGTCGAGGCGAAAGACACTGAGCATACGGTCGGTGCGGGCATGCAGCAGGCAATGGGCTACGCGCAGGCGCTCGACATCCCGTTCGCATACAGCACCAATGGTCATGGCTTCCTCGAGCACGACTTCTTTACCGGCGCAGAGCGCAGCCTCAAAATGGACGAGTTCCCTACGCCTGACGAGCTTTGGGCGCGATACCGCACCGGGAAGGGTATCGCTGACGCTCAAACCGAGGCAGCAATTACGGTGCCCTACCACTACGAACAGGGCGGCAACAAGCCCCGATACTACCAACGCGTCGCCGTGAACCGCACCATCGAGCGAGTGGCCAAAGGCGAGCGGCGCGTCCTGCTGGTGATGGCCACCGGCACGGGCAAGACCTACACCGCCTTCCAGATCGTGCACCGCTTACGCGAGATGGGCAAGGCGCGCAAGGTGCTCTACCTGGCAGACCGTAACGTTCTCGTCGACCAGACCAAGGACGGCGACTTCAAGCCGTTGCAGAAGGTGACAACCAAGGTGGAGCATCGAAAGCTCGACCCCTCCTACGAGGTCTACTTCGCGCTGTACCAGCAGCTCGTGGGCGAGGACGGCGAGGAGATCTTCCGAGAGTTTGACCGAAGCTTCTTCGACCTGGTCATCGTGGACGAGTGCCACAGGGGCAGCGCGGCGGAGGACTCCGCATGGCGCAAGGTTCTCGAGTACTTCGACTCGGCAGTGCAGATTGGCATGACCGCCACGCCTAAGGAGACCAAGGACGTCTCGAACATCGACTACTTCGGGGAGCCTGCCTACACTTACTCCCTCAAGCAAGGCATTGCTGACGGCTTCCTCGCGCCTTACAAGGTCGTACGCCCGCAGCTCAACGTGGACGTGTACGGCTACCGTCCGGGCGAGGGTGCCATCGACGACAAGGGTCAGGTCATAGAGGACCGCGTCTACGAGCGCAACGATTTCGACCGCACCATGGTCATTGACGAGCGCACCAAGGAGGTAGCTGCTAAGGTCACGCGCTTCCTGATGGAGACGGACCGACTTTCGAAGACCATCGTGTTCTGCGTTGACATCGACCATGCGGAGCGTATGCGCCAGGCGCTCGTGAACGCCAATAGCGACATAGTGAAGGACCACCCCAACTACGTCATGCGCATCACGGGCGACTCCAAGGAGGGCAAGGCGCAACTCGACACCTTCATGGACGTGGACGAGCCCTACCCGACCATCGTCACGACCTCGAAGCTGCTCACGACGGGCGTCAACTGCAAGACCTGCAGGGTCGTCGTGCTCGACAACATCTTCGGCGAGCAGGGCATGACCGAGTTCAAGCAGATCATCGGTCGCGGCACGCGCATCTACGAGCCCTATGGCAAGCTCTACTTCACCATTCTGGACTTCCGCAACGCCTCGCGCCTGTTCGCAGACCCCGCCTTCGACGGCGAGCCCGTGCAGATCTATGAGCCCGGGCCCAACGGGCCCATGGACCCGCCCGACGTACCGACAACGCCTGGCCCGGACGACCCGCCCGTGACACCGCCCGGGCCCGGCCCTGACGACCCGCCAGCATGGCCTCCCGACGATCCCGTGAGCGGACGCGTTAAGTACTACGTTTCAGGCGTGGAGGTGCGCATCGTCTCGGAGCGGGTGGAGTACTACTCAAGCAACGGCCAGCTTGTGACCGAGAGCCTTCGCGACTACACGAGGAGGAACATCCTCGGTGAATACGACTCGCTCGACCACTTCCTAAAAGCGTGGAAGGGCGAGCGTCGCAAGCAGGCCATCGTGGACGCGCTGCGCGAGCACGGCGTCTTCCTGGACGAGCTGCGCAAGGAGGCGGGACAGGCCGACATGAGCGACTTCGACCTCATCTGCCACGTGGCCTACGACGCGAAGCCCCTCACCCGCAGCGAGCGGGCGCGCAACGCCAAGCGTGCCGCACTCTTCGAGAAGTACGAGGGTGTGGCGAGGCAGGTGCTCGAGACGCTGCTTGAAAAGTACTCGACAGCCAACCTCGTCGATCTCGACGACCCGCGCGTGCTCGGGATGGAGGAGTTCAGGCAGTTCGGCAGTCCGATGGTAATCGTGGAGTACTTCGGCGGCAGGCAGGAGTACCTGGCCGCCGCCCAGGAGCTGGAGGACGTGCTCTACGCCGCTTAGACAGAACGAAAGGTGACCCATGGCACTCGGATCTCTCGTAAAGACCCTGCAGAACATCATGCGCAACGATGCCGGCGTAAACGGCGACGCGCAGCGCATCGAGCAGATGACGTGGCTCTTCTTCCTCAAGATCTACGACGCCAAGGAGCGGGAGTGGGAGTTCTACGACGACGCGTACGAGTCGATAATCCCCGACGAGCTCAGGTGGCACAGCTGGGCGCATGACCGTAAGGACGGCAAGGCCCTCACCGGCGCGGAGCTCCTGGACTTCGTGAACAACAAGCTCTTCCCGACCCTCAGCGGGCTCGAGCTCGGTCCCGATGCACCCCTTCGCCAGACCGTCGTGAAGGCGGCATTCACTGACGCCAACAACTACATGAAGGACGGAATCCTGCTGCGCCAGGTGGTCAACGAGATCGACCAGGCTGTGGACTTCACCGTGTACAAGGAGCGTCACGCCTTCGGCGAGATTTACGAGACCATCCTCAAGGACCTGCAGTCAGCTGGCAACGCGGGGGAGTTCTACACGCCTCGTGCCGTGACCGACTTCATGGCCGAGATGCTCGACCCCAAACTTGGCGAGACGGTGGCGGACTTCGCATGCGGCACAGGCGGCTTCCTCACGAGTGCGCTCAAGTTGCTGGCACCCCAGGTGAAGACTCCCGCCGATAAGGACACCTACTCACAGTCCATCTACGGCATCGAGAAGAAGCAGCTGCCGTATCTGCTGTGCGTTACCAACATGCTGCTGCATGACATCGACTCGCCGCAGGTCTATCACGACAACTCCCTCGACCACGACATCCGCGAGTATCGGCACAAGGAGGGCGGCCAGTTCGACGTCGTGCTCATGAACCCGCCCTACGGAGGCTCTGAGAAGGCCACCATCCAGGGCAACTTCCCGACAGCCCTGCGCAGCTCCGAGACGGCTGACCTGTTCCTGGCACTCATCCTCTACAGGCTCAAGAAGAAAGGCCGTGCAGCAGTCATCATCCCCGACGGGTTCCTGTTCGGCCAGGACGCAGCCAAGGCGGAGATCAAACGTCGTCTCATTGGGGAGTTCAACCTGCATACCGTTGTGCGCATGCCACAGAGCGTCTTCGCGCCCTACACGTCCATCACGACCAACATCCTGTTCTTCGACAACACTGGCAAGAGCGATGGCGTGTGGTTCTATCGCATGGACATGCCCGAGGGGTACAAGCACTTCTCGAAGACGAAGCCCATGCGTGGCGAACACTTCGACCCTGTGCGCGAGTGGTGGAGAGACCGCAGTGAGATTGTGCTAGATGACGGCCCGAAGGCCAAGCACTACACCATCGACGAGCTGGTTGCCGGAGGGTTCAACTTCGACCTTTGCGGCTACCCGCACGAGGATGAGGTCATACTCCCGCCCGACGAGCTCATTCGCAACTATCGTGCCGAGCGTGCGCAGCTTGATGCGGAGATCGACGCGAAGCTCGCCCAGATCTGCGAGATCCTCGGAATCGAGGTCGAGGATGAAGGCTAAGGACCTGCGCAACTCGATCCTTCAGCTCGCGGTCCAGGGCAAACTCGTGCCCCAGGACCCAAACGACGAGCCTGCCTCCGCCCTGCTCGACCGCATACGCGCCGAGCGCGCAAAGCTCATCAAGGAGAAGAAGATCAGAGCGCCCAAGGGTGGCGAGAGCGTCATCTACCGCGCTTCCGATGGGTCGCACTATGAGAAGCGCGGCAAGGGCGAGCCGGTTTGCATCGACGATGAGATCCCGTTCGATATACCGGAGAGCTGGGCGTGGGCACGACTGGGCAGCATCCTTGAGCTCGTTTCTGACGGAACACATAAGACGCCCGAGTATAAGAACTCAGGTGTTCTTTTCCTCTCGGTTCAAAATGTCTCAAGGGGATACTTCGACTTGAGCAAGGTGAAGTATGTCAGTCAGGAGACTCACGACGAGCTTTGCAAGCGGGTGAAACCACGCAATAGAGACATCCTGCTTTGCAGAATCGGGACTCTCGGTAAACCGATTATTGTGGATGTCGATTTTGAATTCAGCATCTTCGTTAGCCTTGGTCTGCTCCGACTTATTGATGAAAGGCTTGCAGAGTGGGTTGTTGCATGCATTGATGCTCCAATTGGTTTCCAGTGGATTCAGCGCGTCAAGGTTGGCGGTGGAACGCACACTTTCAAAATCAATCTCGGTGACATACCTGGTTTTCTAATTCCAATCCCACCCTATGAAGAGCAGCTACGTATACGAGAAAAGCTCTCAGTAATTCTCGAGCACGTTAATCACTACGAAGAACTGGAAGACTCCCGCGAGCGCCTGGATGCCGAGCTTCCCGACAAGCTCCGCAAGTCGATCCTGCAGATGGCCGTGCGGGGCAAGCTCGTCGAGCAGGACATCAAAGAGAAGAAAATCAAGGCGCCTAAGGGCGGCGAATCGGTGATCTACCGCGCTTCCGATGGCGGCTACTATGAGAAGCGCGGCAAGGGCGAGCCTGTCTGCATCGACGACGAGATACCGTTCGATATTCCGGACAGCTGGGAGTGGGCACGACTCGAGAGTGTGACGACCTACATCCAGCGCGGTAAGTCTCCTAAGTACTCGCCAATCAAGAAGTACCCTGTTGTTGCCCAGAAGTGCAACCAGTGGTCAGGCTTCTCGCTCGAGCTGGCAAAGTTCATCGATCCGAGCTCGGTATCGTCTTATGCGGAGGAGCGGGTCCTCCAGGACGGTGACCTGCTCTGGAATTCTACTGGTCTAGGCACGCTCGGTAGAATGGCGATCTATGACTCATCCGTCAACGAGTATGGGTGGGCAGTAGCCGATAGCCACGTCACGGTTATCCGCACATTAACGGACTGGCTCGACTTCCGCTATGCGTTCTCCTATTTTGCAGGACCATCTGTGCAGTCGGTTATTGAAGACCAAGCAAGTGGAAGCACGAAGCAGAAGGAATTATCCCAGGATTCAGTGAGGAGCTACCTCATTCCCATTCCCCCTCGTTGTGAACAAGCAAGAATCGTAGAAGTGCTTAAGAAGGTTCTTCCTCAACTCACCAATCAATAGCGGCATCAACTGCGGCGCGCTGCTCGGAAGCAGTGCGCCGCAGGTAAACGCGCGTCGTTTCTAGGCTCTCATGTCCCATGAGGTCTGCCAGAAGTGCGATGTCTGGGTTCCTCTCGATGAAGTTCTTGGCGAAGCGGTGGCGGAACGAGTGTGGGTACACGACGTCCCGGTCTATGCCGTACCTCTCTGCGAACCGCTTGAGGCCCATAGATATGCCTCGCGCCGTCATGGGTTTGCCGCTCTTTACAGCAAAGATATAGCCGCCGGTGCGGCCGATATCGTGCAGCCATTGCATCGCGTCGCGCTGCAAAACTGTCGGTATGTAGATGCGCCTGAGTTTCT
Source organism: uncultured Coriobacteriaceae bacterium (assembly GCA_902790135.1). Lineage (GTDB taxonomy): Bacteria > Actinomycetota > Coriobacteriia > Coriobacteriales > Atopobiaceae > UBA1367. Next base: position 4,129 of record CADAQM010000038.1, on the reverse strand, counting down.
GCCCCTTCGAGATGAGATCGAGATGTCCTGCATATACGGACTCCACCGTGAAAATGCGCAGCTCACTGATGCGAGCACCCGTGCAAGTGAGGAAGCGGACGACGTAATGCCAGAACAGTTCGCCGTCTCGTAGTAATGAATCGCGCAGCAAAACATAGTCCTCTTGACTGATGACGTTGTCGAGGTAAGGCTTCTGTTGGATGCGAAGGCCTTTCAACCGGACGCCTTGGTACTCGATGAAATCGAGGTACGAGTTGATGGCCGTGATGCGCAGGTTTACCGTCTTGGCGGCGAAGTGTGCGGCCAGCCAGTCCTTGTGGCTGAGCAAGCTCACGTTGCTTGGTTGACTGCCAACCTTCTCGTGCAGTTGGCGGACTGCGAACAGGTACGAATCGACCGTATGCGCCGAGAACCCTTTCTCAACAAGGTAGGTTTTGTATTCCTCCATGAAAGACTCCTTTCGTCTGTCATGGAGGATTGTTTAGCCAAGGACAGATAGCAGTGCTTTGCAGCGACGTACTATGCGTCTCTGCTCATTGAGCGGTGGCACAGCCATGAGGAAGTTGCCAATCTTGTCGGCCGAAAGATGCACGATGATGTTGCCGCTCGCGGCGGCAGTTCTCTGCGAACCCATATATGGCGCATTTAAGCTGAGCATGGCGAAATTGCCATCGAGGTAGTTGCCCTTCAATGCGAGGAGATCACCTCCGACGGCTATCGTTTCGCCGGTGTTGTTGACAACCGCCCGCCCAATATCAATGTCATTTTCGCCCGTTAGCGTGGCAACCACCTCTCCATCGAGCAGCTTCTGGGCTTTGGCATACACAGTGCCACTCGTATGAGAAGCCACGAGCGTTATCTCGCTTCGATACGTCGTGTAAAGCTCTCCATAGCGGACACATGGCTCACCGGTTTCGATAACCTCTGTTCTTTTGATTCCCGATCCACGCACGAGATTGAACACCGAGGAGACTCGCGCCCATTCCCAGCCGTCAGGGATATCGAAGGGCACATCTATCAGCGCTCGAGGAGGGCTGATGCGGGCTCGTCTGCAGGATCCTGCTCGACGAGCTTGCCCCGCACGGCCATCTGCAGGATCGACTTGCGGAGCTTGTCGGGCAGCTCGGCGTCCAGGCGCTCGTGGGCGTCCTCAAGGTAGCCGTAATCATCGACAAGGGGTAATAAGAGGCTGGTGCGCTCGAGGATTCTGAGCTGCTCCATCTCGGGTGGAATGGGAATCAAAATTGACCCCATCTTCTGCTGGTTCATTTTAGGCTGTGCGGTACCGGTGACATATGGCGCGAGTGATATTGAATTGATGTATAGGGCAACATATTCAAGGTATGCCTCTGAAATACCGTCTAGAACATGCGCATGGTTGTTGACCCAGTACTTTCCACGTGCGATGAAAGCAATAGGCGTTGATCGATTAAGAAGGTTTGCACCATCTTCTCCAATGAGCAATAGCGGCTTGTCGAATAGGTAGTCATCAATCGCATCAATGACACCAGAAGCGCCATAATAGTCATAAATCTTTGCACGACGTTCCCTATCTGCAACAGACACAGGAATCCGTTCAGCGTCACGGTTTACAAGAGCGGCTTCAAACCTGCACCATTCCCAGCTCTCCGGAATTGCGAACGGAATCTCATCATCAATGCAGATGGGCTCGCCCTTGCCGCGCTTCTCATAGTGCGACCCATCGGAACACAATGCGTACTGGCGAAGCTGGGTCAAACGCGCACCCTGGCTGTGTGCTTGTAACGTCAAGAAGGCCTACGCACGAGAAGGCTCTTTCGGAAAGCATGATTCCAGAACACAGGTCTACATCGTCCATCCAACCATAACGGCAACAACCTGACCAATTGCCGTTGTGGTTGTGCCGGTACCAAGGAGCGGACCCGTTAGACGAACAACCATGCTACGAAATGTCATGCGTGTAGCATGGCAGCATGCCTATGCATACCGCTCGAGCTCTTTCTTGGTGAGCCTTCGTCCCATGACCGAGTCGATGGTCTCGACGGCAGCGCGCTTGGACGAGGGGTCGGCGCTGGCGTAAACAAAGCCTCAGCGGGCCAATATAAGATTTGGCCTCAGCTTGCATCAGATTGCGAACCTGCTAGTGGCGTGCAAAGGAGCACGATGCAGATCTATCTCTTTCGTATGATGGTGGGAGTGTCTCTTAAGCCGTGCGAGAAGGCTACGACATAGATGGTCTTCTGCTCTTCATCGATCGTGTAGTAGATTCCGTATCGCTTGACCGGACACCTACGAATCTGCCTGCTGACAGCCTCGCTCACAAAGAGGTCAACGCCGAATAGTCTGGGATTGTCGGCAATGAGGCGAAGCTTCTCCTCGTACTCGTCGAGCAGGGCAGCGGCAGCGCCAGGGGCCTCGAGCGTCACGGCAATGTAGCCGACGGCAGCGTCGAGATCGGCATTCGCGGGGTCTGAGACAACCACCCTATAGGCCATACTTGCTCCTGATGGACGCCGCGGCCTCGAAGGCGTCGCGGCACTCTCCGCGCTCTACGGCATCGATGCCCTCTTGGACCATCGAGACCACGCGGCCAGTCTGTGCGGCTCGCTCGAGCTCCTCGTAGGCCTCCGCGCTCATGATGACCATGTCGGGATAGCCGTTCTTTGTGACGTGTACCGGCTCGCCGCTCTCGCGGCAGAGCTTCGATATCCTGGCAGCGTCCTTGAGTTCCTTCACGGGTACGATATGCATTGGTTGGCCCCCAATCACATGATTATGGGTCAATAGTACCACAGTTATCACTATCACGTCTCCTATCCCTAAACACACGCTTCTATGGATGTAATCCGCCATAAGGATCCGATAATGCTGGACAAGGGGCCGTTAGGGTTGTGGCGGAAACCGTACCTAGGAGCTCTACGCGTAGCGCTCGAGTTCCTTCTTGGTGAGCCTACGCCCCATGACGGAGTCGATGGTCTCAACGGCAGCGCGCTTGGACGAGGGGTCGGCGCTGGCGTAGATGTTGAGCGTCATAGCGGCGCTCGAGTGCCCGAGTATGGAGCTCACGGTCTTGACGTCTATGCCCTCGGATATCGCGTAGGTCGCGAAGGTGTGGCGCAGGTCGTGGAAGGTCGGGCGCCTTCCCTGCGTGCCCACAAGGCCCATTGAGTCGGCGATGGACTTCCAGCCCTTCGAGAGCGTGTGAGGGGCCATGTGAGAGCCGTCCACGCCTCCGAGGACGTAGAGGGCTCCCATGCGCTCCTCGGTGGGGGAGAGCCCTGCCACGACGAGCTCGGCCTCCTGGGTGCCCTTGCGGTCCTTGAGCCACTCGACGGCCTTCGAGGTGAGCGGGATGTCGCGGATGCTCCCGCGCGTCTTGGGCTGCTTCACGTAGTAGGAGCCGTTGTCGCGGGCTATGGAGCGTCGCACCCAGAGCGTGTTGGTCCTGAAGCTCACGTCGGACCACCGAAGGCCGCAGATCTCTCCCTCGCGCATGCCCGTGGAGAGCGCCAGCAGAACACCAAGGTTGAACGGAGTGCGCGGAGCGTTGTCCAGGAAGGTGACGAGGAGCCTCCTCGCGCCGTCATCGAGCGCGTTGGGGAGTGGCGTGTCGATCTTGGGCGCCTTGACCGAAGCCATGGGGTTCTTGGGCAGAACCTCGGTCTCGACGGCGTACTTGAGGGCGCTCTTGAGCAGCATGTGGGCCTTGCGCACCGTGGTGGCAGAGAGCCCATCGGTGAGAAGCTTTGCCTCCCAGGCTTGAATTTGAGCGGCGTTCAGCTGCGTGAGGCGCACCTTGTCCAGGCCGTCGCGTATGTAGCCCAGCATGCACAGGTAGCCGTTGACCGTGGAGCGCTCGAGCACTTTGGTCTCGTCGAGGCGGTTGATGTAGCCCTCGACGTACTCGCCTACGGTCATGGTGGTTCTGGCAACGAACTGAGCCTGCTCGTGCTCCTCCTCGAGCTGGGCACGGACCTCTGCGAGCTCGCGCCGCGCGTCGGCAATCCCCTGGGCCTTGAGGGTCCGCACCGTCTGGTGCCAGTTGCCAGCCCTGTCCTTGTACTTGAAGACCCCTCTGAAGGGTGCCTTCTTGCCGCGTATGAACGCATTGGTGTAGTGCATATCCACCGCTCCTTCGCCTTGCACCAAA
>CADAQM010000037.1 GCA_902790135.1 uncultured Coriobacteriaceae bacterium | reverse complement strand
TTACACCACCGTTTCAGCTTTTCTCTCACCCGCCGAGGCGGGCAGCGGGAGTCTTCTTTTCTGCGGCGCTTTCCGTCGGGTCACCCCGCCAGGCCGTTAGCCTGCTTCCTGCCCTGTGGAGCCCGGACTTTCCTCATGACCCACTCCCTATACAGGGCGTGAGTCCCGCGGTCGTCTGGCCCACTTCGCGTGCTTGATTGTAGCACGCATGCGCCGTTATACGTCGAGACTGCATCGTTTGTGGACACGTGAGGGACAGCGGTGGTGGGAGGGCGGTAGACTCATGACATTGCCTTACGTATGCGACGGCCAACATAGGCCGCCCGCCTCAGGAGTCCGACCTCAGGGAGCATCCCATGGCTGACCAGAACATCGAGCTTGCCCGCAAGATCGTCGATCTCGTCGGAGGCCCACAGAACATCGCGTCGGTGAACCACTGCGTGACGCGCCTGCGCTTCAAGCTCTATGACGAGCAGTATGCCCGCGACGCCGAGCTCGAGGCGCTCGACGACGTGCTGCAGATCATCAAGGCAAACGGCCAGTACCAGGTCGTCATCGGCCCAGAGGTCATCGACGTCTTCGACGCCATCCAGAAGGTCGGCTCGCTATGGGACAAGGACACCCTCGACGAGACCGCGAAGAAGGCCACCGAGGGAACGGGCCCACAGGGGCTCTCGGGCCTGCTCATCGACCTCATCTCCAGCATCGTCGCCCCGTGCCTCGGCTGCATCGCCTCCACCGGCATGATCAAGGGACTGCTGGCCCTCTGGGACTTCCTCGCCGTCCAGATCACTGGCACGAGCGTCACGACCTCTGGTGCCTACGTCGCCCTCTACGCCATCGCCGACGCCTTCTGGCGCTTCCTGCCCATCATGCTCGGCATCACCGCCGCTCGCCGCTTCAAGATGAACGACCTCATCGGCGCCGCCATCGGTGCCGCCATGTGCTACCCCAGCATCGTCGACCTCTCCTCCAAGGCCTTCACCGGCGCAGAGGGCGTGCGCTACCTGTTCCAGGGCACCCTCTTTGAGATGCCCTACGCCACCACCTTCTTTGGCATTCCGCTGGTCACGCCGGCCTCGGCGGGTGGCTACACGTCCACCTTCGTGCCAGTCATCATCGCCGTGTGGGCGAGTTCCTACATCTTCAAGTGGGCAAACGAGAAGTTCCCCGCGACGATCAAGCTCTTCCTCGTGCCCATGACCACGCTCATCCTGGGAGGCGTGGCCACCTTCCTGTTCATCGGCCCCGTCTCCACCATCCTCATGAACCTCATCGGCATCTTCTTCAACGCGCTGATGAACATCCCAGTGGTGGGCGGCACGGTGGCGGGAGCGGTGCTCGGAGCCCTCTGGCAGGTGCTGGTCATCTTCGGCTTCCACTGGGCGCTGGTGCCCATCAAGCTCTCCAACATGGCAACCTACTTCTATGACTACGCCCTGGCCCCGCAGTACGGCTGCACCTGGGCGCAGATCGCCTGCGTCTTGGTCGTCATCCTCAAGACCAAGGATGAGACCCTCAAGAAGAACGGCATCGCGGCGTTCATCACGGGGCTCTTCGGTACCACCGAGCCGGCCATCTACGGCGTCACCCTGCCGCTGCGCCTGCCGTTCGTCATCTCCTGCCTGGCCGGCGCCGTGTCGGGCGCCTTCTATGGCCTCATGGGCACCAAGTCGTTCATGATGGGCTACTCGGGCCTTCTCGGACTGACGAGCTACATCGACGCCAGGACTCCCGAGCAGATTGAGGCGTGGGCAAACACCGCCCACTATCTGCCCAACCAAGGCATCTTCCATATGGTGATCGCCGCCGCGGGCGTGGTCATCGCCTTTACGGTGGGCTTCGTGCTCACCTGGCTCTTCTGGCGTCCCAAGGAGGAGTAGGCCCAAAACAGCCCCGCCTTCTGGCAGTCCGAGACGAGCCTTACCGTGCCCGTCTGGCCACATATAGGAACCTCACACCATGTCGATAGGCCGCTTGGGCTGTTAGAATGACTTGTAGAAAAGTTTCATAGCCAAATAATCTGTTACAGTATGCAGGAATGCGATACAACTGTCGCGCAACCGTAATAGCGTCGTCAGAGGCACGAAGGGGGTTGCTATGCAGCCAGGCGAGGAGATCGAGAGCTTGGTCAATGAGCTCGAGCAGGTTGTGAGTGAGGGCAAGACGCCCTTCGCCGGCGGTGCGGGCAAGAAGGTCGTGGACGCGCAGGAGATCTACGAGATCATCGACGAGATCCGCCGCATGTTCCCGCAGGAGTTCGCCGACGCTCGCCGCATCGTCAAGGAGGAGGCGGAGACCCTCGAGCGTGCTCAGATGCAGGCCGACTCCATCATTGCCGACGCCCAGCAGCAGGCCATGATCTTGGCTTCCGACCAGGAGATCGTGCGTCTGGCCCAGCAGCAGGCCGAGCAGATTCGCGACCAGGCCCAGCAGTACGAGCGCGACACGCGCTACAACGCCGAGGAGTACGCTGACACCGTGCTGGCCCACCTCGAGGACAACATCAAGTCGCTCACCAATTCGGTCACCCGTGTCCGCCAGACGCTCTCCGAGAACTCTGGTGCGCGTAACTCATCCAATAGGGTCGACTGGTAGCACATATGCAGCAGGTTATTGCGATTCTTGACGATCGCCTTGCCAACGCGGGCGATACCCTGCCGCTTGCCGGACACATGTCCGACAAGGGCTACAGCTTGGGCGAGCACGACTTCACGCTGCCCGATGGCCTCGACTTCGACCTCATGCTCACCAATGCGGGCGAGGGCATCCTTGCCACCGGCATCGTGAGCGGGCACGTGATCGGCACTTGCGACCGCTGCCTGGAGAAGGCCGAGTTCGATCTGGCCGGCGAGGTGGAGGAGTACTTCCTCTTCAAGGCGCCCTCGGTGACTGAGAGCCTGGGGGAGGACGAGGACGACGTAGACTTCTCGCTCGTGGGCGACGATCACACCATCGACCTCACCGACGCGCTCAGCTCGGCGGTGCTTATGGAGACTCCGTTTGTGGTGCTGTGCCGCGAGGACTGCAAGGGCCTGTGCCCGGTTTGCGGAGAGAACCTCAACGAGCACGACTGCGGGCACGCCTCGCTGATCGAGGAGCAAAGGCTGGAGTCCAGCCCCTTTGCGGCGCTACGCAACCTCAAGCTCGATGACTAGAGATCCGATTGGATTCTGTGAATCGTTGTCTGCCGCGCATCGCTCGTGACTGGTGATGCGCGGCAGTTCTCTGAGAGGGGCCTACGGCTCTCGTTTTCAGTAACCAGCTAACTTTGAGGGATGGGGGTAGGTATGGGGATTCGTTTGCGGCAAGCGAATGTGCGAGGGGCCGTGGCCTTCGTGTTCGCCGCTGCCATGCTGGCTTTTCCCGTTCCGTGTCTTGCCCTTGACGTGTCGACCGGGCAGGGGGCTGGACTTACACAGCCCGTCGCCGAAACCCCAGAACCCTCGGCTGCCGACTCGGAAACCTTGTCACACGCAGATCTGGGCGAGGGCACGGAGGCGGAGGATTTCGAGCCGTCGTCGGCTCTGGAAGAGAATGCCCTGTCTGCAGATCGAGATGCTGCGGGCACCACCGTCGGACAGGATGGAGTCAGCGCTCAAGATGACACGTCGGAGCAACCGACAGATGCCAACGATCTTGCCAACGGAGGCGTCGGGGCTGATGACGAGGCGAATCAACCAGAGGGGGCGGTAAGTGGCGGCGATGCCATCGATCAATCTGATGAAGTCGCTGACCCCACAGACGAGCCCACTTCCGATGTGGTGCAAGGCGAACAGTCTGGTGACCTTGAGCCTGATGTTCCTCAGGAGCCCACGGTTCAGGCCATAGACAACGGCCTCTACGAGCTGACGTCCGCCCTCGAAGAAACTCTCCGCCTTGAGGCGTCGACCCTGACGTCCGGTTCTGTGGTGCCCAAGACGAAGGCAGCGAACAATGCGGCCTCACAGCGCTGGCTAATCGAGTTCGTGGGTTCCGGATTCTACACTCTGAAGAACGTGGCAACAGACACCTACCTGCAGGCTTCCGCAACGACAGGTAGCAAGAACGGCGTTCTCGCCTTCGGCAAGGCAAGCGGCTCCGAGGCGCAGCAGTGGAGCATCGTGGAAGATCCGATGCGTGAGGGCTGTCTGAACGTGTGGTCTCGGGCGTATCCCGATATGGTCCTGCACGTTGCGAGTGCGTCCAATGCGAATGGGTCGATCGTCCAGCTCTGTCGGGCAACCGAGAGCTCTGAGCCACAGTGGGGTTTTGGCCTCATCGCCGTTAGGCAGGAGGTCGAGGACGGCTTTTACGTCATAGTCAACAAGAACTCTGGGTTCGTGCTGGACATAACGTCTGGCTCGTTGGCCAAATCCGCCAATGTGCAACAGTACCCTGGCAACAAGACGCTTGCCCAGACGTTCAAGCTGACTTACAGCGCGTCGACCGGGTACTACACCATTGCCAACGTTCAGAGCGGCATGGTGGTTGACGTCTCGGGAGGACGTTCTGCGGATGGAACCAACATTCAGCAATACCCCTACAACGGCACCCTTGCGCAGCTTTGGTGCATAAAAAGGCTTGATGATGGGTCGTTTGGTCTCTTCTCCTCGATAGACGGACGTTCAATTGCGGTGAAAGACGACTCCAAATCGAAGGGTGGCAATATCCAGACCTTCCGCTCAACGGGGTCTTCTGCTCAGAAATGGGCTCTTATACCTCAGGATAGCTGGCTGCCGGGAGGGACATACGAGATCGTCGCAGATACCAATGTGAATAACGCCGTATCGATGGGCAAGAGCATCGCAGTTGGGGGGAAGGGCATCACTGCTGTTAGAAACAGCTCAGACGTTTCTGCAAGATGGCAGCTGGTATGGTTGGATGGGGGCTACGTACGGCTCATCAATCTCGGCAGCGGATACGCTCTGACGGTGGAAGACGTGGCGGCCCCCAGAGGTATCCAGATTGCCCAAAGGGCATGGTCGGGCTCGAAGGGGCAGATGTGGCGCCCGGTCTTCAGAATGGGCGGCATCGTTCTGCAGTCTGGGATAAGCGATAACGTGACGCTTGACATTCGCGGCGCATCGAGTAAAGCGGGCGCCGTGGTGCAGACTTACACCGCAAATGACACGGCCGCTCAGCGCTTCCATCTCGTCATGAAGCGCGCCTTCGAGTTCAATACGCCCTATGTGATTCGCAACGTCTCCACGCGCTCGGGTGTGATTGATATAAAGGGAGGCAGCAGCGCAGACGGCGCTGTGGCACAGCTGTACAAGGCGAATTCCACAACCGCTCAGACTTTCGTCATGGTGGACGCTGGCAGCGGCCTCGTGCGCATACGCAACGTGAGGAGTGAGAAGTACCTTTCACTCGATGCCAAGGGTACGGGAGTTCTCCAAACATCGAGCCAGGAAAAGGCTACGAAATGGCGCGTGCGGTTTGACGCGGACATCAATGCACTGAGAATCGAGGTGGTATCTGGCCAGAGGCCGATATCGGCAAGCTCGGGTCTCTCTAGGCCCCTTTGCCTTTCGGGGGCAACGACTAGGAGCGGATTCGAAGGATTCGTTCTCGGTGTGGACGAAGGCGTGCTTGTAGACAAGGCAACGGGCAAAGCCGCGAGAAGCAAGCGCGTGAGCGTGTCCGGGCGCGGATGGCTCTGGGCTGACTCTACCTGCAAGCTGCACGCATGCATCACGGTCGATGTTCCCTACGTGAACCAATACGACTATGGAGCAACCATGGGATGCGAAGGGGCGGCGCTCTACATGTGCCTTCGCCAGGCAGGGTATTGCAAGAACGTGACCTTCAAGCAATTCCTCAACTCTGTGGTGCGCTCGCCCAACGGCAATCCCAACTTGGGATTCGTGGGAAGCGTCTGGCGGGTAACCGGCAATGTCGACGGGGTACTCCCAAAGGGAGCGGTGCTTTGGGCTAACAAGTACGCAACGGGTCATAACGTGAGCGGGATCGGGGCGACGGGTCTTATCAATCTCCTCAGTCGCAACACCCCCGTTGCCGTTTGGGTCACGCCGCACTTCCGCTCAAGCCACGCAACAAAGTTCTACGGCGTTACAGTGCCGAATAGCTGGCATTGCGTCACGCTCACGGGCTATGATCCCAAGACGAACAAGCTGCGCATTGCCGATCCGGCGAGCGATGCCCATACCTACTGGGTGACATGGGATACGTTCTTCAGCAAGTGGAACATGGGCCAGAATGCCGTCATGGTGAGCTAGTGATTCGAAGTGCACAGAGTTGGATGTCGCAGGCCTCTCGCGTGCCCCGGAAGTTCCATCTCGTGAAGAATAGTTGTCGCGCACGCAGCGGATACAAGGTGTGGTAGTATGTCTACTCGCATGTTTGCAGGAAAGACCGTCCGACGCATTGTCGGGCGTCGGTTAGTTGTAAGAGAGGTTCAAGATGGCAGTTCCTAAGCAAAAGAAGGGCCGCGGCGCCACGCACACCCGTCGTTCGGCCAACAGCAAGCTCGCCGCTTCCGCGCGCTCCATTTGCCCGCAGTGCGGTGCTCCTAAGCTTCCGCATCACGTGTGCCCCAACTGCGGCTACTACAAGGATCGCGAGGTCGTCGTCACCGAGTAGCGCGCGTTTGATACGCAAGCCAAGGAGGCCGGTCCCTTCCGGGGTCGGCCTCCTTCTCATAGGCTGTCGCCGCATCGCCTGAGGGGCTGCGGCAGTCTTCTTCTAAGGAGGTTTGATATGACCACTATCTGCGTCGATGTGATGGGTGGCGACCGCGAGCCCGAGGTCGTGCTCGAGGGCATCGCCGAGGCGCTCAAGCAGGACAGCGACCTGTGCGTGCTTGCCGCTGGTCCCGAGGATCTGGTCGTTCCCTTCTGTGCCAAGCACGAGCGCGCAAAGGCGCTGGTGTGCACCGAGGCCATTGCCATGGACGAGCATCCCGCCGATGCCGTGCGCGCCAAGAAGGACTCCACCATCGTGCGCGGCTGCGCGGCCGTCCGCAAGGGCGAGGCCGACGGCTTCTTCTCCGCAGGCTCGACCGGCGCCATCTTTGCCGCAGCCACGCTGGGCGTGGGCCGCATCAGGGGCATCAAGCGCCCTGCGATCGCCGGCGCGCTCCCTGGCGCAGACGGCAAGCGCACCGTCATGCTCGACCTTGGCGCCAACGCCGACATCCGTCCCGAGATGATCGTGCAGTTCGCCCAGATGGGTCGCGCCTACGCGCGCGTCGTGCTGGGCGTCGAGAACCCCAAGGTGGGTCTGCTCAACAACGGCTCCGAGGAGACCAAGGGCTCCGAGCTCGCGCTTTCCTACCACCAGGCGCTGGCCGCGGCGGGGGAGTGGTTTGCGGGCAACGCCGAGGGCGGCGACCTGCTTGCGAGCACTTTTGACGTCATCGTTGCCGACGGCTTCACGGGCAACGTGGCGCTCAAGACTCTCGAGGGAACGGCCAAGTACATCCTGAGGGAGGTCAAGCGCCTCACGTCCGAGTCCAAGCGTGCCGCCATCGGTGCCCTCATGCTCAAGCCCGCGCTCAAGGAGGTTGCCAAGAACCTCTCCGGCGACGAGCTGGGTGGCGCCATCCTGCTCGGCGTCAAGGCGCCGGTGCTGATTGGCCACGGGGCCACCTCGGTTGACGCCGTCAAGAACGGGACCATCGCCACGGCCGACGCCGTGCGCGCCGGGCTGGTGGACAAGATCGCCCAGACCATTGCGGAAGCCAGCGACTAGTACAATCAGTTTTGTCCTTTCACCTGCCTGCTCATGCGTGCGCATTGGGGATATTGCCCGTTGTGCATGACATGAGCTTGCATGTGAGGGTACTGTATGCTCACGGGGTTTCCCACGGGACCGACCCCAGCAAACGACACGACAGGTAAGGAAGCCATCATGGACCACGACGCCATTTTTGCCAAGGCTGCGGCCATCATCTCCGAGACGCTTGACGTCGACGTCGACGACATCGCCGAGGACACCGAGTTCAAGACCCTCGAGGCCGACTCCTTCGACATGCTCGAGCTGGTGAGCGCCTTCGAGGACGAGTTCGACATGGAGATGCCTGACGATGGCCTGGACAAGATCGTCACCGTCGGTGACGTTGTCGCTGGCATCGAGGCGGCCATCTAGGCGGTAATCGTTGAAGCTTCGCAAGCGAATCAAACGCATAGAGGAGGTCCTCGGCCACCACTTTGCCGAGGAGCACCTCATAGTATCTGCCCTCACGCACCCCTCGGCTGCGGAGGGCAAGGCTGTCTCGGCAAGCTACGAGCGCCTGGAGTTTCTGGGTGACTCGATCCTTGGCGCGATGATCGCGGCCGACCTGTACGACCGCTATCCGGCCATGGACGAGGGGCAGCTCTCCATGCTCAAGATCGCGCTGGTCAGCGGCGAGATGCTCTCGGAGGTCGCGGGCGAGCTCGGCATCGGTGAGCTCATCCTCTTTGGCGAGTCCGAGAAGGGCACGGGTGCTCGCGGCATGCGCTCGGCGCTCGAGAACGTCTACGAGGCCCTTGTCGGCGCGCTCTACGAGGACGCGGGCTGGGACGTGGCGCACGAGTTCGTGGTCCGCACGCTCCATCCGCGCATCACCCCCGAGCTGGGACTTCGCGTCGTGCCGCCCAAGTCTCGCCTCCAGGAGCACATCCAGCGCGACTATCGGGTAGGCCCCACCTACAAGCTGGAGGGCGAGACGGGACCTGCGCACAGCCCCACCTTCACCTCGGTCGTGCTGGTCGAGGGCAGGCGCGTGGGACGCGGCAGCGGCTCCACCAAGAAGGAGTCGCAGGCAAACGCGGCTGCCGACGCACTGATGCGCATGGGCTACGAGCAGGGGCCGGACGGTCCCATGGAGCCCCTTCAGGACGTCGAGCACAGCGAGGGTGAGGCCTGATGTACCTCAAGTCGCTTACCCTCAAGGGCTTCAAGTCCTTTGCCGACCGCACGCACATGGTGTTCGACCCCGGCCTGACCGTCGTGGTGGGCCCCAACGGGTCGGGCAAGTCAAACGTCTCGGACGCCATCTTGTGGGTGCTCGGCGAGCAGAGCGCCAAGCAGCTGCGCGGCCAAGCCATGGAGGACGTCATCTTCTCCGGCTCCTCCGCCCGCAAGCCGGTCGGCCTTGCCGAGGTCACGCTCGTGCTCGACAACACCGACCACACGCTGCCCATCGACTTCACCGAGGTGGCCATCACGCGGCGCATGTACCGCTCCGGCGAGAGCGAGTACCTCATCAACAACGCGCCCGCGCGCCTGATGGACATCACCGACATCCTGCACGACTCCGGCCTGGGCAAGGACACCCACTCCATCATCAGCCAGGGCAAGCTCGACTCCATCCTGGCGAGCCGTCCCGAGGAGCGTCGCTCGCTGATCGAGGAGGCGGCCGGCATCTCCAAGCATCGCCGCCGCAAAGAGCGCTCCGAGCGCAAGCTAAAGTCGATGCAGGACAATCTGACGCGCGCCAAGGACATCCAGCGCGAGATCACGCGCCAGCTGCGTCCGCTCGAGCGCCAGGTGGACAAGGCCCGTCGCCATCGCGACCTCACCGAGCGCCTGCGGGAGCTCTCCGCCACGCTCGCGGTCGATGACCTGCGCCTTTTGCAAGCAAACTACGCTCGTCTCACGGCACGCGGCAACGAGGCCGACGCCGCGGTCGAGCTTGCCCAGTACCGTGCCAACGAGAAGGAGCGCGAGCTCGAGAAGCTGCAGTCGCTGCTCGAGCAGAAGGGCCTCTTTGTGGGCGACCTCGGCGAGCAGCGCCGGCGCATGCAGGACCTGCTCGGCCGCATGGACTCCGACATGCGCCTGCTCGAGGAGAAGGGCCGCAACATGGTGGCGCGCCTCTCCGAGATGCGCATGCAGCTCTCATCCGCCGAGAAGCAACGCGCAGACAGCGCGGCCGAGCTCGAGCGCGTGGGCGTCGACCTGTCCGATGCCCGCGTCAGGGCTGCCGACCTCTCCGATCGCCTGCGCGACCTGCAGCGCGAGGCCAAGCAGGCCACCGAGACGCGTCGCCAGCTCGGCAACCGCTACGCCCAGCTGGTGGGCGAGCAGCGCCAGGCGCAGCGCACCTCGGACTCCGAGACGCTTGCCTACGCCAAGCTCGAGGACCAGATCTCCAACGCCAAGCTCGAGGACGAGATGTTCGAGAGCCGTCTGGCGCAGATTGCCGAGACGCTCGCGACGGCCGAGGAGGCGCTTACCGAGCGCAAGCGGCGCGCCGGCGAGCTGGCTGTCGACCTCGAGGCCGCACAGGCTGCGGCGAGCCATGCGGAGGATGCCATCCGCTCCTGTCGTAACGACGTGGACCGCGCCCGCAAGGCCTCCTCCGAGGCCCAGAGCAAGCATTCCAAGGCCGCGGCAACGCTTTCGGCCCTGGAGTCCGTCGACCGCCAGAGCGAGAACGCGAGCGGCCTCACGGCGGCCGTGGCGTCGTCTGCCACTGGTCGCGAACTGGTCGAATGCCGCCTCGCGGACCTCATCGAGGTGCCTGCGGAGCTCGACGCGCTGGTGGAGCGCCTCTTGGGCGACGACCTGGCAGCGCTTGTCGTGGCAAGCCGCGAAGGCGCGGCGCGCCTCGCGCACGAGGCTGCCTCCCGCAAGGCCAACGGCAGGGCCACGATCGTGTCCCTTGCCGCCGCCAATGCCGTCCCGCATGACGACGCCCCCGGCGAGCCGCTGATTGCCCGCCTTGGGTGCGCGCCGCAGGCAGAGGGTCTTCTTGCCGCCCTTCTCGGCGACGTGCGCCTGGTGGACAGTGCCACCCAGGCCCTGAGCGCCCACGCTGAGGCCCCGGGGCTCACCTTTGTAACTCCGGACGGCGTGACCGTCCTTCCCGACGGACGCGTGGTGGTGGGTGCCGACGCCTCGGCGGAGCATGGCGCCCTCGAGCGCAAGCGCCGCATTCGAGCCCTGCAGGACGAGATGGGTGAGCTTGCCCAGGCGCAGGACGACGCAAACGACGCACTGGTCAAGGCCGAGCTTGCCCTGGCCGACGCCCGCGACGCGAGCGCACGGGCAAAGGGCGAGGTGGCGCGCCTGCGCGGCGAGCACTCCTCGATCACCTCCGAGATCGGCCGCCTCGAGGCCCAGCGCAACCAGGCCTCCTCCGAGCAGGCCCAGGTCTCCAAGCGCCGCGCTGCCGCCCTCAGCAAGGCAGACGAGGCCCGTCCGCAGATCGAGGCGCACCGCAAGGCGGCTCGTGACGCTGCGCAGAAGGTCGTGGACCTCGGCAACCAGCTCGAGGAGCTCTCGCAGGAGCGCTCCCGTGCGAGCCGTGCCGAGAACGACGCCAACGCCCGTGTGGCTGACGCCCGCCTCGAGCTCGCGACCACCATGGAGCGCCGCAACAACCTCGAGCGGCGCAACCACGACCTCACCAAGACCGTTGCCGACCTCGAGCGCCGCCGCAACGCCGCCGAGCGTTCCGCCCGCTCCCTGGAGGTCCTGCGCCTCAGGGTCGACCCGCTCTACGAGCGCTACGATGCCGTGCACGCGCGCGCCCTCGAGTGGGCCGAGCTGTTGCGCGACCGCAGCCGCCTGGCCGAGGCCGACAGCGACTCGCTCAAGGCCACCATCGGCGAGGCCCGCGAGGCCGTGAACGCTGCCAATGGCGAGCTCCAGCGTGCCCGCGACGCAGTGAACGACGTCAAGGTCGAGATGGGCCGCGTCGAGGTCCAGGTGGAGAACGCCATCAACGCCATCATCGGGCAGGACTTCGTGCTCGACGAGGCCCTCGAGCTGCCGGCTCCCGACGACCGTGCCGCCATGGAGGAGGAGGTCGCCTCGCTCAAGCGCCGGATTGCCAACATCGGCCCGGTCAACGAGGTGGCCATGGACGAGTACACCCGCCTCAAGGAGCGTGCGGACTACATCGACGAGCAGGTGTCCGACCTCGAGCGCGCCCGCGGTGCGCTCGCCAAGATCACCGCTGCCATCGAGCGCAAGATGCGCCGGCAGTTCCTGGTGGTCTTCGATGCGGTCAACGCCAACTTCTCCGAGGTCTTCTCCATGCTCTTCCCGGGCGGCCAGGCACACCTCGAGATGACCGATCCCGACCACCTCTCGGAGACCGGTATCGAGATCGTGGCGCAGCCGCGGGGCAAGCGCATCCAGAAGATGATGCTCATGAGCGGCGGCGAGAAGTCCCTCACTGCCCTGGCGCTGCTCTTTGCCGTCTACAAGACGCGGACGGTGCCGTTCTACGTGTTTGACGAGGTTGAGGCCGCCCTCGACGACTCCAACCTCTCCAAGCTGCTCGATGCCATCGAGCGGCTCAAGGATACGACTCAGCTCATCGTGATCAGCCACCAGAGGCGCACGATGGAGCAGGCAGACGTCCTCTATGGCGTCTCGATGCAGGCCGACGGCGTGAGCCACGTGGTGAGCCAGCGCCTCGACCGTGCGACAGGAAAGGTGGTGGATGCCTGATGGCTCTGTTTGACAACCTCAAGAAGGGTCTCTCGCGCTCCCGCGAGGCACTCTCCGAGATCTTCTACATGGGCGGCGAGGTCGACGAGGAGTTCTGGGAGAACCTCGAGGACACGCTGGTCATGGGTGACATGGGCGCCGAGGTCGCCATGCAGGTGACCGACGACCTGCGCGAGCAGGCCGCCCGCGAGAACCTCCGCACGGCACCGCAGCTGCGCGACGCGCTGGCAAGGCGCCTCGCCGAGGTGTTCCCGCGCGCCAAGCGCGATCCCTTTTCCAGCCTGCCGTCCTGCGTGCTCTTCGTGGGCATCAACGGCGCGGGTAAGACCACGACGGTGGGCAAGCTGGCGGCTGCCTACCACGACCTGGGCGTGCGCTGCCTGATCGGCGGCGCGGACACCTTCCGTGCGGCCGCCATCGAGCAGCTGCAGGTCTGGGGCGAGCGCGCGGGCGTGGAGGTCATCACCCGCGAGCGCGGCGGAGACCCGGCGAGCGTCTGCTACGACGTGCTCGACCAGGCAGAGGCGCGCGGCTCCGAGCTGGTGCTCATCGACACGGCCGGCCGCCTGCACACGAGCCCCGAGCTCATGCGCGAGCTCGCCAAGGTGGTCAAGGTCTCGCGCAAGCGCGCGACCATCCCGGTGACCGTGGTGCTGGTCATCGACGCCACCACCGGCCAGAACGGCCTGAACCAGGCGCGCGAGTTCAACGACGCGCTCGACATCGACGGACTCATCGTGACCAAGCTCGACGGCACCGCCAAGGGCGGCATCGCCGTGGGCATCGCACACGAACTCAACCTGCCCATCTTCCGCATCGGCGTGGGCGAGGGCAGGGACGACCTGCAGACCTTCAACGCGCTGGAGTTCTGCCGCGCGCTCGTTGGCGAGACAGAGGGGATGATCTAAGACATGGCAGTGTTCGCAAGCCTTTCCGACCGACTTCAGGACACCTTTGACAAGCTGCGCGGCAAGGGGCGCCTCACCGAGGACGACATCAACTCCGCAATGCGCGAGATCCGCATGGCGCTGCTCGAGGCGGACGTCAACTATCGCGTCGTGCGCACCTTCGTCAAGGCCTGCAAAGAGAAGTGCATGACCGCCGAGGTGCTCGACTCGCTGACCCCGGCCCAGAACGTCGTGCGCATCGTGCTCGACCAGCTCACGCAGCTGCTCGGCACCACCGAGGCAAAGCTGGCCCTGGCCCAGAACCGCACGCCCAACGTGATCATGCTCGTGGGCCTGCAGGGCTCCGGTAAGACCACGGCGGCTGCCAAGCTCGCCTACATGCTCAAGAAGCAGAAGCACAGCCCGCTGCTGGCCGCCTGCGACACCCACCGTCCGGCAGCAGCCGACCAGCTCGCCACGCTCGGCGGCGAGATCGGCGTGCCGGTCTATCGCGGCGACGGCAAGGACGCCGTCAAGGTGGCCTCCGAGTCCATCCAGGAGGCCGTCGACCACCTCAACGACATCGTCATCGTCGACACGGCAGGCCGCCTGCAGATCGACGAGGAGATGATGAGCGAGGCCGTGGCCATCAAGGATGCCGTGCGCCCCGACCAGATCCTCATGGTGGTCGACGCCATGACCGGCCAGGACATCGTCAACGTCGTGAGCGAGTTTGCCAACCGCGTCGACTTCGACGGCGTCATCATGTCCAAGCTCGACGGCGACGCCCGCGGCGGCGGCGCGCTCTCGGTGCGCGAGGTCACGGGCAAGCCGATCATGTTCGCCTCGATGGGCGAGAAGCCCGACTCGCTCGAGGTCTTCAGCCCCGACCGCATGGCCAAGCGCATCCTTGGCATGGGCGACGTGGTGGGCATCATCGAGCAGGCCGAGAAGCTCGCCGACGAGCAGTCGATCGCGGACGCCGAGCGCATGCTGCGTCAGGGCTTCACGATGGACGACATGCTCGCCCAGATGCAGCAAATCCGCAAGATGGGCGGCCTCAACAAGATCATCGGCATGCTTCCCGGCGGCGACCGCGCCCTCTCGCAGAGCGGCGCCAACGTCGACGAGGCGCAGATCACCCGCATCGAGGCCATGATTCGCTCCATGACCCCCGAGGAGCGCCTGCAGCCCAAGAAGATCAACGGCCAGCGCCGCAAGCGCATCGCCGCAGGTTCCGGGCGCAGCGTCCAGGAGGTCAACCAGCTGCTCAAGCAGTGGAACGAGATGAACAAGATGATGGGCAAGATGCGTCAGATGGCCAACGGCTTCCAGACGGGTGGCAAGAACAACCGCAAGGCCCGTCGCCAGATGCAGCAGATGATGCGCAACATGGGCGGCGGCAACATGGGCAACATGGGTGGCATGGGCGGCTTCCCGTTCTAACGGGTGGCAGCACGCAAAGCCAAGTGACGACGGGGTTGGAGCGAGTCTCCAACCCCGTTTTTTCACGAACCTGTCCGCGGCTGCGTACCCGCCCCACACGGTGGCGCACGCACGGACAAAGAAGTGCCCCTCCCGCACGTGGCGGAAGGGGCACCAGTCAGTCGGTCACGCTATGCGACCGCGCAGCCTACGCGATGTTCTGGAACTCGTAGCCGTGCAGGGCCCCGGGAACCAACGGGTGGTCATGGTGGCCTCGCCGCCGTTGACGAAGATCTCGACCACGGAGGTGTCGACCATCACGCGCACGCTCTCGATCTTGCCGGCGGACAGCGCGGAGAGCGGGAGGCGACGGATGGAGCGGAAGCGACCGGCGTGGCTGTGGAAGACCAGCTCGGCGTCGTGGTCGTTGATTACGAACTCGAGGTCGCCGTTGAGCATGAAGTGGCCCTTGCCCTCGATGTCGGTGATCTGGAACTCGCCGATGCCGTCGAAGCGTGCGCCGATGGCGCCCTCCATGCTGAACTTGTCGTAGGTGGAGGAGCCCATGAAGCCCGTGGAGCCATGGGCCAGCTCGGCCTTGAACTCGACCTCGCCGTCACGCAGCTGCTCCATCTCGGCGACGGGCCACTGGCAGATGCGGCCGGCCTCGTTGAGCGTGAGCTCGCGCGGCATGGTCAGGGTGTGAGCCCACTCGGGGGTGGTGGGGACGTCGTACTCGAACTCCATGTCGGCGACGCCAGCCCAGGCCATGAGGATCTTGCGACCCTGCTCGTCCTCGAACACCTGGCAGGCGTAGAAGTCGAAGCCGAAGTCGAGCTCGACGAAGTCGTCCACGTCCATGCAGGGGTACGGGCCGTCCGCGTCCATCTTGCCGGGATCCTGCTGCAGGATGTCGATGACCTTGCCCTTGACGGGGAAGTAGCCGGAGTTGTGGATGGTCTGGAAGCGATACTGGGTCTTGGGCACGCCCTGCGGGCAGACGAACAAGAACTCCTTGTCGTCAAACTGCGCGACGCTCGGGCACTCCCACATGTAGCCGAAGGGGCCGTCGCCGGTGTTGGTGGCGCTGCCGGCCATCTCCCACTTGATGCCGTCCTCGGACTTGTACAGCAGGGCGCAGCCGTGGCTCTCCATGGTGCGGCAGCCGAGCAGCATCCACCAGGAGCCGTCCTCGCGCCAGACCTTGGGGTCACGCACGTGGTTAGAGGCGTACGCGGGATACTGGTCGTTGAGCAGCACCGGCTCCTTCTCGCCCAGCGTGATGTGGCACTTGTCGCCGTCGTCGGTGCAGCGCACGAGGGTCTCGTTTGCCTTGCGGCCGCTGAAGTCGAAGTCATAGCCGTCGGCGCGGGTGCCCATCAGCTCGTTGCCGGTGTAGTAGAGCCACAGCTCGTCGCCGTTGACAATGCCGGAGCCGGAGTAGGAGCCGTTCTTGTCGGTCTGGACGCTCGGCATGATGGCGCCGCCGTGCCAGTACCAGGTGAGCAGGTCGGGGCTCGACCAGTGACCCCAGCCGTGACCGGCCTCGCGCGGCCAACGGGGCTCGTACTGATGGAAGATGTGGTAGACGCCCTTGAAGTGCGAGAGGCCGTTGGGGTCGGTGATGTTGCCGTCGGGCATCTGCAGGTGATACTTCAGGCGCCAGTTATGGTGCTGGTCGAGCTTGACGAGCATGGTCATGGTTGTTCCTCCTCGAGAAGTTGCCTGTTCTCCCTTCTGAGAACGATTTCACAATAGCGTGGGTAGCAGGGAGAATGAGCCGCGATTCGGCCCCGATTGGCGAGCCGCCAGAATTGGCCTGCAGACGGGCTGACATGCGGGCACGCATGGCATGCGCGCAGATAAATGCCGCTAGTCCCGTGTGCGCAGCTCCCAGAAGGCAATCGCCGCTGCGGTGGCGACGTTCAGGGAGTCGACCCCGTTGGCCATGGGAATGATGACGCTCTGGTCGCAGGCATCGATGGTCCGCGCGGCAAGCCCCGTGCCCTCCGTGCCCAGGAAGAGCGCGAGCTTCTCCTCGGCCTTGAGGCGCGGATCGTCCAGGGGCACTGCGTCTTCGCGCAGGGCGAGCGCGCAGCAGCTGAAGCCCTGCTCGTGGAGGGTGTCGACGGCCGCCTTGGGCCAGGGCTTGGACAGGCGTGCCCATGCGACCTTGAGCACGTTGCCCATGGAGACGCGCATGGCGCGGCGCGAGAAGGGGTCGGCGCAGCCTGGCGCCAGAAGCACGCCGTCCACGCCGAGCGCCGCAGCGGAGCGGAATATGGCGCCCACGTTGGTCACGTCCACGATGCCCTCGAGCACCGCCACGCGCCGCGCACCCGCAAGGACCTCGCTTGCCGGCGGGGGAGTGGGACGGCGCAAGGCACAGAGGTAGCCGCGCGTCACCTCAAAGCCCGTGATCTGCGACATGACCTCGCGGCTCGCCACGTAGACGTCGGTCTCCTCCGGCAGGCGCGCGATGACGTCGGCCATGCTATCCAGATGGCGCTCGTCGAGCAGCAGGGAGAGGGGCTCAAGGCCCTCGTCGAGGGCGACCTCGATCACGATGCGCGACTCCGCGATCATCGTGGCGCGCGTGGGGTCGAGGCGATTGCGCAGCTGGTGCTCGGTGAGCCGCGTGTAGGGCGCGATGCGCTCATCGTCCGCCCTGTTGATGTGCAGGATTGTCACAATGCCACCAATCTCGTCATAACGGTCTCCGAGTGGGGTACCATATCCAGACTAGACACCCATGTAGCATCTTCGCAGAACACCGACGATAGAAGCGCGAGGTATTACTCGTGAGCGAATTCGACAAGAACATCGAACAGGAAACCGAAACCGTCGACTCGGCGCAGGACATGGCCGCTGAGGACGTCGCGCAGGCTGCCGCACAGGCTGCCGAGGACGCCGCGCAGGCCGAGGAGACGCTACGTCCCCATGTCGACCTTGCCGCCAGCCTGCCCGGATTCGACGACGTCGAGGAGACGGTCGTCCAGGCACCCGCGGACACCCCGGTCGAGCCGCTGCCCATGATCTCAGCCGACGAGGTCAAGGCCGAGGGCGAGAAGGAGCGCAAGCCCCGTCGCGGGGTCACCTTCCTGCTTGCGCTGCTCGTGCTGGCCCTGGGCGCCTATCTCGCCGGCGTCGTGGCCTTCATGAACCTCTTCATGCCCAACACCACGCTCAACGGCAAGGACGTGTCCCTCAAGGGTGCCGCCGAGGTTGCCACCGACAGCTCGGACGCCTCCGGCCGGTTCCCCTTCACGGTCACCGGCGACGGCGTGGACCTCTCCATCACGGCGGACCAGATCAAAGCCCGCTACGACAGCAATGCGGGCGTCCGCTCGGCCATCAGCGGCCAGCAGGCGTGGCTTTGGCCCCTCAAGGCGTTCTCGCAGCACGACCTTACCGTCGACTACAAGCTCTCCTACGACACGATGCTGCTGACCGACCTCGTCGGCTCTGCCGTCGACGCCGTCAACAAGGACGCCACCGAGCCCAAGGACGCGTCTGTCTCCTACAACAAGAAGACCGCCCTCTACGAGGTCAAGAAGGAGACGCTCGGCACCAAGATCGACAAGGATGCCGCTCAGGACAAGGTGCGCCAGGCGCTCGTCTCGGGCGAGCAGGGCGTGGAGCTGGGCGACGACGAGCTCGTCAAGCCCGAGGTGACCTCGGATGACGAGAAGCTCAACGAGGCGGTCAACAAGGTCAACGCCTCGCTCACGGCCACCCAGACGCTCACCACCCACGGCCAGACCGTGGCGACCATCGATGCCGAGCAGCTGCAAAAGTGGGTGAAGGTCGACGATGACCTCAAGGTGAGCTTTGACAAGGAGGCCTGCACCAAGTGGGCGCAGAACGACCTCTCCATGGAGCTCGACACCATCGGAAAGAAGCGCAGCTTCTCGCTGCCCGACGGCAAGAAGCTGACCGTGGAGGGTGGTACGTACGGCTGGAGCATCAACGGCGCAGAGATCGCCGCGACGATCGCCGAGAACGTCCTGGCTGGCAAGGAAGCCACCTTCGACATCCCGTGGTTGGTGGAGGCCGAGAAGTGGAACCCGGGCGGTGCCGAGTGGGGCGACACGCTCATCGAGATCGACCTCGGCGCCCAGCACGTGCGCTACTTCAAGGGCGGCAAGGTCGTCTGGGAGAGCGACTGCGTCTCGGGCGGCATGAACACCGGGAAGATGCATTACACGCCCACGGGCATCTACTACATCAACTCCAACATGCAGAGCGGAGACGTGGAGCTCAAGGGCGAGATCGACCCCAAGACCAAAAAGCCCGAGTACATCAGCCACGTCAAGTACTGGATGCCCTTCATCAACAACAGCCACGCCCTGCACGACGCCGACTGGCGCAGCTCCTTTGGCGGTGAGATCTACAAGACCTCGGGCAGCCACGGCTGCGTCAACCTTCCGCCGGACAAGGCCAAGGAGCTCTACGGCATGATCAGCGTGGGCACGGTGGTCATCGTCCACGACTAGGCCGAGGGCCCTCATCGCATCATCACAGGTTGACCATACTCCCAGCTTGCCTGTCGCAAGCTGGGAGAAATGGGTATTAAGCTAAGAAGCAACACTAAGCTGGCACAACGTGTCAACCAAGGAGTTATGCATATGGAAATGAACGATCACAAGCGTCGGCAGTCGCTCATCGTGTATGCCATCATCGGCATCGCGCTGGGCGTCGCGCTGCGCACGCTGCTGTACCCCAGCATCATGAGCTCACGGGTGGAGGAGGTCTCCTACAGCAAGTTCCTGTCCATGGTCGATGACGGCAAGGTCGAGCAGGTCGAGCTGACCACGGGCGACAACGAGATCCGCTTCACCACGGGCACCGGCACCGAGACCAAGGTCTACACCACCACGCAGTTCCCCAACGACGCCACCTTGGTGGATCGCCTGGAGAAGAAGGACGTTGACTTCTCGGCCAAGATTCCCGACGCCTCGGGCGAGCTGTGGCTGTACCTGCTGATCAACCTGATGCCGCTCATCATCTTCATCGGTGGCGGCTACCTGCTCAATCGTCGCCTGCGCAAGCAGATGGGCGATGACAACAACATGAGCTTCGGCAGCGGCTTTGGCATCGGCGGAGGCCTTGGGCGCTCGGGCGCCAAGGAGGTCAAGGGCGAGGAGACCGGCGTCACCTTCCGCGACGTCGCAGGCCAGGACGAGGCGAAGGAGTCCCTCGCTGAGATCGTGGGATTCCTCAAGAACCCCGACCGCTATGCCGCCATCGGCGCAAAGCTGCCCCACGGCGCCCTGCTCGTCGGCCCTCCGGGAACGGGCAAGACCCTTCTGGCCAAGGCCGTCGCAGGCGAGGCGGGCGTGCCCTTCTTCTCCATCAGTGGCTCCGAGTTCGTCGAGATGTTCGTTGGCCGCGGTGCCGCCAAGGTGCGCGACCTCTTCAAGCAGGCCAACGAGAAGGCCCCCTGCATCGTCTTCATCGACGAGATCGACGCGGTGGGCAAGAAGCGCGACGCGGGCCTCACCACCAACGACGAGCGCGAGCAGACCTTGAACCAGCTGCTCTCCGAGATGGACGGCTTCGACAACCACAAGGGCATCGTCGTGTTGGCGGCAACCAACCGCCCCGATTCGCTCGACCAGGCACTGCTGCGCCCCGGCCGCTTCGACCGCCGCATTCCCGTGGAGCTGCCTGACCTCGCTGGCCGCGAGGCTATCCTCAAGCTGCATGCCGACGACGTCAAGATGGAGGGTACGGTTGACTTTGGCGTAATTGCCCGCCAGACGCCGGGTGCCTCGGGTGCCGACCTCGCCAACATGATCAACGAGGCGGCGCTGCGTGCCGTGCGCATGGGCCGCAACCGCGTGACCCAGACCGACATCCTCGAGAGCGTCGACGTGGTCATCGCCGGCGAGAAGAAGAAGTCCACCGTGCTTTCCGAGCACGAGAAGGAAGTCGTCTCCTACCACGAGACCGGTCACGCCATCGTCGCGGCGGTCCAGGACGGTAAGAAGCCCGTCTCCAAGATCACCATCGTCCCGCGTACGGGCGGTGCCCTGGGCTTCACCATGCAGACCGAGGTGGACGAGCGCTACCTCACCACGCGCGACGAGTACAAGCAGCAGATCGCCGTCCTGTGCGGCGGGCGCGCTGCTGAGGAGCTCATCTTTGGCGAGATGACCTCCGGTGCGGCCAACGACATCGAGCGCGCGACCAAGATTGCCCGTGCGATGGTCACGCAGCTGGGCATGTCCGACCGCTTTGGCATGATGGCGCTGGGCGAGACCCAGAACCGCTATCTGGGCGGCGGTGCGATGCTCACCTGCTCGGAGGGCACGGCGCAGCAGATCGACGCCGAGGTTCAGGCGCTCGTGGAGGAGGGGCACCAGACGGCCCTCGCGACCCTGAAGGCAAACCGCTTCAAGCTGCACGAGATCGCGCATTACCTGCAGCGCAAGGAGACCATCACGGGCGAGGAGTTCATGAACATCCTCACGCGCGACGACGGCTTTGCGCCTCAGATGCCCAAGGCCGACGCATAGGTTGAGGCACTAGGTACGTAATGCTTCGGGGCGGTCGATGGCGACCGCCCCGTTTTTGTTTGGGGTGACGGTGACGCACAGGCGGACAGAAGCGGCCCCGCATGCGTCCAAACCTGTCCGCGGCTGCGTACCCGTCCCGCTACTCCACGAGCGAGAACCCGAAGTAGTCCCACACCCACGTGCTCGTTCGCCCGTCCGTGGTGGTGAGCTCGAGCAGACCATCCTCCGTAGCCCCCATCCGGCTCACCTTGAGACCCTCGCCGAGCTCATGGCCCATCCAGACCGGCTGCATCGCGCCGCCTTCAAGCCCCATCACGTAGACGTGCTGGGTCATGCGCAGGTCTGTCCCGCTTTCCCAGAAGGGCCTCGAGTTGCCGTAGTTCCCACGGCGCCAGAGGAGCATCACCAGCTCAGGCCTGCCATCCCGCGTGACATCGGCCGCCAGGGCATCAGAGACGCGCCATGCCCTGTCGCTCTCGTAGAGCGTCGTGCCGTCCGCGTCATGGACCAACACCCTTTGTCCTGCGAGCGTCAACTCCTCTGGAGACCCGTCCGCGTCGAAGTCGCAGGAGAGCGTGCGGTTCTGCCAGCTCACCCACGTTGGTGCTGTGAGCCCAAGCCTCACGGCACATGCCGCCGCCACGCAGGCAAGCGCGACACACGCAAGGATGCGGAGCCTCCACGAGAAGCTCCGCCTATGCTCGCTCGTCTCTGCGCCGCTCACGCTTGCTAGTTCGCGCTCGCGCGGAAGCCGCTCGTCCATGGCTCGACCTGAGTGGCCTCGGTGGGCTCGTACATGGAGGTCTTGACCATCTCGCGCCACTCCGTGTCGGTCAGGCGCTCGCTTGCGGGCTGCACGAACTCATGGAAGGTGAAGACCGGACCGCAGGCAAGCCGCAGCGTCCCGTCAACGGGCACCACGGCAAAGAGCAGGCTTACCTTGCCGGTTCCCAGCTCGAGGCAACTGTTGTCGCCCGTTGCCACGTCGGCCACGATGGCGGCGGGGAACTGCATCGGCCGCAGCTCGAGGCCGTCGCGCTCGGCCTCCTCCTGATGGGCCTGCAGCCAGAAGTGCTCGAGCTGCTCGCCGACGGAGCGGATGAGCTCGAACTCCTCGTCGGAAGGCAGTTCGTCGGCGAGCTCCTTGGCGGCGATGGTCGCCAGCTTGTCAGCAATCTGCTGCAGGATGTCGAGGTCGGCGGAGTCCTGGTCCTCGAGCAGGCCAAAGTGGGCGAGACCCTGCATGGTGGCCAGGCACAGGCGCGCCAGGCGGTCGAATACGACGGGCTCCGGTTCCACGTAGCCACGGTCGTCGCGCTCATCCGGCCATGCGCCATCGCCCTCGGCCAGCATCTGCTTGGCATAGAGGATCGTGTCGTGCTTGAGCTCGGTGTAGCTGCCCAGGAACGACTCGAGGCTGTGGAGCGCCCAGTTGGAGCTCTGCATGAAGCTGGGATAGCCCTCGCCCTTCTCGTCGAGCAGGGGACGCAGCGTGTGCAGCCACTGGTTGTAGAGGCTGGCCTGCCAGAACTCGTCGCCCTTGGCCGCCACCTCGTCCTTGAGCTCGGAGAGGTTCTCGTCGTATCCCGCGAAGTCGGTTGCCGGCGTCTCGCCTCCGATGCCAGCGGAAAGCTGGTCATAGGCTGCCTCGCTTCCCAGAGCCGCGGGGACATCGAGCGAGCAGGGGAGCATGCGCGTCTCGCCCGTGCCGGTGGCGCCGACCTTGTCGTACACGAGCTGCTGGAAGATGTAGGCGTCGATGGTGAAGCGCTGCCCCATGAAGCGGAAGCCGCGGTCCTCCTCGTTGTCGCTGGCGCTCGAGCCGGGCAGCGAGTTTATCTGCGGCGCGGGCATGAGGCCCGTGAGCTTGTGGAACGCCTGCCAGGCCTCGTCGTTTCCGGCAAGCTCGCCGACACCGGCTCCCTCGCCGTAGGCCTGCTCGAAGGCGGGCAAGTACTCGTAGTAGCCGTTGTCGTCGGCGGCGCCCACAAAGAAGGAAGTGACCGCGTAGATGGCCTGCCAGTCTTCGAGCGCTGCCTCGTCGATTGCCAGTGTCATGAGCAGTGCCGCGCGGTCGAGCGTCTCGTCGCGCTGTACAAAGCTCAGCTGCCCGTACCACATCATCGTGCGGAAGTAGCGCTGGAGGGCTTCGGTCTGCTCGTAATAGCCGCGCACGATGAACTGCGAGTAGTCGAGTGGGGCACCCGTTACCAGCGAGTCGCTGGCGCCGGCAGCCTGTCCGATCCGCTCCAGCTCGGCGGTGACCGTCTCGGCGACCTCCTGTGGCACCTCCGTGGAGGGATCGATGAGTGAGCAGCCTACGGCAAAGAAGGCGACCGCCGCCTTTGCGGCATCCTCCCACTCGCTGCCCGCAAGGCTTGTGAGCTGTGCCTTTGTAGCCTCGAGCATGGCTTTGCTCATGCGCGCGAGCGCCTCCGAAAGCGCGCCGCCCTCGGTCTTCTTGAGCAAGTACTCGAAGTAGAGGTGGTAGCTGTGCATCATCGAGTCGACGGTCACCAGGTTGGGGCGATGGTTGTAGCGGTTGTCCTCGTAGACAGGCCAGAACTCGTCACCATAGCTCATCATGACGGCAAAGCCCTGCTCGCCGACCATCGCCTTTGCCGCGTCGCTCATGTAGAAGTCGTCGGCAAACGCCACATCCGAAAGCCCAGTGTCGATGCTGTACGTGGCCGCCGTGGGGCTGACGGTGCGCTCCTCGGGCAGGGTGGCCACCGAGAAGAGCGAGGTGCGCACGCTTGTCGGGATCTCCGGCGTGACCTCGGTCTCAGTCGGCTCGGGTTCCGGCTCACTGGGGGTCGCCTCGGTGTCGTTGCCCTTCTTGCAGGCGGCGAGCAAGCCTGCCACAGCCACTCCGCTCAGTCGTGCGAAGTTCCTTCTTGTGAGCGGTGTGCCGTCCTGATGTTCGAAGCCCTCGGTGCCTTGCCTTGAATGCGACATGGTATCCCCCTGTCCGATGCGAATAACGCCTCGATTATGCCATGCAGCTACAGGCATATGCCTGAAGACTCCGCCAACGACGCTGGGCAACCCTAGCTCTCGCGCTCCTTGATGGTTCCGTCGCGGTAGCGGTCGAGCAGCTCGTGCAGGTCGGCGATGTCTGCTGCCAGGTGCCGCCCATGATCGGTCTCGGCCACGCGCAAACGGGGCTCCTCGCGCTCGATGACGGTGGTGTTGGACAGAATGTCCGCGTTGGCCGCCAGCGCCGCCTCGACCGACAGGAAGGGGCGGTGCGCCTTGATGCGCAGTCCGTCGGCGCTCGAGATGAGCGTGTAGCCTGCGATGCCCGTGGTCTTGTGGTAGGCCTCGCAGAATCCGCCGTCCACCACCAGGCGTCGCGCGTCGCCCTTGATGGGGCTCTCGCCCTCGCGCTCGCGCACGGGCTTGTGACCGTTGACGATATGGCTGTGCTCGCCGGTGAGGCCGAAGTCGGCGAGAATCGCCTCGCACACCTCACGCTTCTCGGTGAGCTTGAAGTAGGGATCCTCGCGCTCCACCCAGGCACGCTTGTCGTCGACGAAGGTCCGCTCGAAGGTTTTCACGACGCGTCCCGACAGGGGAGAGTGCCTTCCGCACCACAGGTACCACATCCAGTCGAGGGCGCGCTGGTCGCCGCGATGCCAGGCGCGACGCGCCACGCGGTCGCAGAAGTCCAGGTAGGTCTTGCCACGGTAGGGCACGCCCTCGCCGACGACCTCCGAGAGGCTGCCGTCCTCCTCGAGGGGCACGCACCCATGGAACAGGAGGTTGCCGTTGTGGACCAGGTAGACCGAGCCCTTCTCAAAGAGGAAGCCGGCGTGGCGGTGCAGGCGGTCCGACTCACGGAAGGCCTCCACCAGACCGTCCATCACGCCCTGTTCCTCGTCGGTAAGCGCATAGGGGTCGGCAGGGTCGACGGTGGGGAAGTCGCAGGTCTTGAGCGGCCAGTTCTTGTCGCCGATGCGCACGGTGCCGCGGGTCAGGTCGAGCGAGCCCAAAAGTAGGCGGTCGTCCATGTGGTAGTTGGGATGGCGCTTGATGAGCTGGCCCTCCATCTTGAAGAGGATGACCGAGATGGCCTTCTCCAGCGGGCTGATCACGTCGTCGGAGCGGTAGGTGCGCTCGGCAAAGAGCGCGAGGCGTCTCAGGCTGATGCCGTAGCCGCTCTCCACCGTGGCAAGGGTGTTGTAGCGGATCTGGGTGCGCACGACAGAGGCGATGCAGGTCTCCGATCCTGCTGCCGCGCCCATCCAGACGATGTCGTGGTTGCCCCACTGCACGTCGATCGAGTGGTAGGCCATCAGGTCGTCCATGATGCGGTCGGCGTGCGGGCCGCGGTCGTAGACGTCGCCCACCATGTGCAGGTGGTACACGGCAAGGCGCTTGATCAGCTCGGCAAGAGCGATGAGAAACTCGTCGCCGGCTCCCACCGCCACGATGGAGTCCACGATGTGCTTGTGGTAGGCGTGGCGGGTGTGCTCGCCCTCGCCCGAGGCATGCAGCAGCTCCTCGATGATTCCCGCGTAGGCCTTAGGCAGGGCCAGACGCACCTTGAAGCGCGAGTACTGCTCGGAGATGTGCCTCGCCAGGCGGATCAGGCGCATAAGGGTCTGCCAGTACCAACTCGGCAGGTCGAGGTGGGCGGAACGTATCTGTGCGAGCTTCTCGTTGGGGTAGTAGACCAGGGTGCAGAGGTCGTCCTTGGCCCAGTCGTCGAGCTCGTCGCCAAAGACCGCCTCCAGGTGCTCGCGCACCACGCCCGAGCAGTTGTTGAGGATGTGGTCGAAGGCGAGGTACTCCCCGTGCACGTCGCTCATAAAGTGCTCGGTGGGCTTGGGCAGCTCGAGGCGCGCCTCCAGGTCGATGATCTTGGTGTAGACGTCCTGGGTCGTGGGGTATTGGCGCGAGAGAAGACGCAGGTAGCGTCGGTGCTCGGCGGGATAGGCGTCCATGGGCTTGCTAGACATGGTTCCTCCTTGTTAGCGGGTGCCTCCATCATCCCAGCTTTGCGCGGCCATCACAGCATCTTCTGCTGGACAATTCGGGAAGTGCCCGCGTCCGTCTGGTTACGGGTTTGGTCGTATCCCCTCATGGCTGACAGGTTCATTTGCGTGGATTTGCGCCTTGCTTTTAAAACTTTGCTGGTGAACCTTCGGCGAACGGTGCCATTCCGACCATTTTCGGTTCGTCAAGTGGTACTATGAGTCGCCAGAGCTATGACGGGGACGCGTCCTTTGGACCAATGCGGCCAACAGAGAGTGGGGGAGCTGAGAGCCCACGACCGCATCCCAGAGGGTATCACCCCCGAGCTGCAGCCCCAAAGCGCCTGGTGCGCAAGTAGACGTTGCCGGAGTGGCCGCCGACACAGGCCAGCCGAGTACTGCGGGTCTCCGCACGCTGGGTGGTTCAAGCGAAGCAATCCATGCGTCACGCATGTCTGCGCTTCGTCCCAGCAGAGGGACGGGGCGCATTTTTGTGCCCAAAAGGCGAAAGGAACGTAAGGTGGCAAACAAGTACAAGCAGAGTACGAACCTGCCCAAGACCGGGTTCCCCATGCGTGGCAACCTCACGCAGAACGAGCCCAAGCGTCTTGCCGCATGGGAGGAGGCCGGCGTCTACCAGCTGGCCCTCAAGAAGAACGCCGGTCACGAGCGCTTCGTGCTGCATGACGGCCCTCCGTATGCCAACGGCCCCATCCACCTGGGTCACGCGCAGAACAAGATCTCCAAGGACATCATCAACCGCTACTGGATCATGCAGGGCCGCGAGGTTCCCTACGTTCCCGGTTGGGACTGCCACGGCCTACCGATTGAGAACAAGGTCGAGAACATGGTCGGCGGCGAGAAGTTCCGCCAGCTGCCCACCGCCACGATCCGCGAGCTGTGCCGCAAGATGGCCGTCGAGCAGGTCGACACGCAGCGCCAGGGCTTCAAGCGCCTGGGCGTGCTCGGCGAGTGGGACAACCCCTACCTCACCTACACCAACGACTACGATGCCACCGACATCGAGATCTTCAAGGCCATCTTCGACTCCGGCGCCATCTACCGCGGCCGCAAGCCGGTGCACTGGTGCAGCCACTGCCACACCGCCCTCGCCGAGGCCGAGATCGAGTACGGCGACGAGGTCTCGCCGGCCATCTTCGTCCGCTTCGAGATGACCACCGTCCCGGCCGGCCTCGAGGCCTGGGAGGGCAGGCTCAACGTGGCCATCTGGACCACCACGCCCTGGACCCTGCCTGCCGACGACGCCGTCATCCTGCATCCCGAGGCAACCTACGTGGCCGTCGAGCATGAGGGGCTCGCCTACATCTTCGGCGAGAGCCTCTGGGAGCGCTGCTCCGCCAAGTTCGGCTGGGAGGACGCCGCGCTCGTGTGCGGCGCCGACGGCGAGACCTGGCATGCCACCGGCACCGAGCTTGCCGGCAACCGCTACAAGCAGCCCATCTTTGCCGACAAGGGCGAGGAGGGCGTGTTCATCTACGCCGACTACGTCACGCTCGAGGACGGTACCGGCATCGTCCACTCCGCTCCTGGCCACGGTGTCGACGACTACCTGGCCGGCGTGCAGTTTGGTGTGCCCGTGGTCATGCCCGTCGACGACGACGGCCGCTTCTTTGTGGGCGAGGATATGGGCACCGGCGGTCCCTTCTCCGGCATGGAGGTCAACGAGGCCAACCCCGTCATCATCAAGTGGCTCGAGGACCGTGGCGTGCTCATCATGCACGAGGACATCAACCACAGCTACCCGCACTGCTGGCGCTGCAAGAACCCGGTTATCTTCCGTGCCACCAGCCAGTGGTTCGTCTCCATGGACGTGACCGGCCTGCGTGGCAAGGCCCTCTCCGAGCTCAAGAAGGTCGACTTCTATCCCTCGCACAGCGTCAACCGCATCGGCAGCATGGTCGAGGGCCGTCCCGACTGGTGCATCTCCCGCCAGCGCAACTGGGGCGTGCCCATTCCGGCCTTCACCTGCCAGGACTGCGGCGAGTCCGTCATGAACGACGACACCCTTGACGCCGTCATCAAGCTCTTCCGCGAGCAGGGCTCCGACCACTGGTTCACCGACGACCCGGCCAGCTACCTGGGCGATGCCTGCACCTGCCCCAAGTGCGGCGGCCACAACCTCAAGCCCGACCGTGACATCCTCGACGTGTGGTGGGACTCCGGCGTCTCCCATACCGCCGTCTGCCGCCACCGCGACTACCTCGCCTTCCCGGCCGACGTCTACCTCGAGGGCTCCGACCAGCATCGTGGCTGGTTCATGAGCGCACTCATGACCTCCGTCGGCGCCTACGGCGTGGCTCCCTACAAGGCGGTCATCTCCCAGGGCTTCACCCTCGACGGCCAGGGCCGCAAGATGTCCAAGAGCCTGGGCAACGTCATCGACCCCAACGCCGAGTGCGACAAGCGCGGCGCTGACATCCTGCGCCTGTGGGTCTCCTCGGTCGACACGTCCAACGACGTGCCCTGCGACGACAAGATCCTCAACCAGGTTGGCGACGCGTATCGCAAGATCCGCAACACCATCCGCTTCCTGCTCGGCGAGCTCGAGGAGCAGTTTGACCCCGCCACCCAGTCGGTGCCGGTGGACGAGCTTCTGCCTTACGACCGTCTGGCGCTGGCGCGTCTCTGCCAGGTGCACGACCAGGTCTCTGCCGCCTACGCGAGCTACAACTTCAACGTGGTCTACCGCACCGTGTACGACTACGTGGTGACCGAGCTCTCCAATGCCTACCTCAACGCCACCAAGGACCGCACCTACTGCGGTGGCGCCGACTCCCTCGAGCGCAGGAGCGCCCAGACCGTGTGGGCTCAGATCCTCTCGATGCTCGTGCATGACCTGCAGCCGATTCTGGCCTACACCTGCGACGAGGCCATGGACTTCATGCCCGAGGCGCTGCGTGACGGTCAGGAGTTCGCCGCGCTGCTCGACTGGTACCAGGCACCGCTCGCTGCCGACGAGTACGAGCCGCTGCTGGGTGCCTACGAGGCGCTCGACGAGGTCCGCGCGGCCTTCACCAAGGCCTACGAGGACGCCCAGGCCGCCGGCGTGGTCACCGAGAAGACCGCCCAGGCCGCACGCGCCATCGTGACCCTGCCCGCCGAGACCCTTGCTGACTTCGAGGCTGCCGGTGTCGACGGCGTGGCCCTGGCCGAGGTCTTCGTCTGCTCCGAGGTGGACGTCGTCTCGGGCGACGAGCTCTCCGTCGTCGTCGAGGCTGCCCATGGCGAGAAGTGCCCGCGCTGCTGGAACTGGCGCGAGCTGGGCGAGGATGGCCTCTGCCATCGTTGCCACGATGTCATGACCGACCTCGAGGCACAGGAGTAGGACGTGCGGGCGCGCGAGGAACTCTCACACAAGGGAATGGGGATCATCGCCTTCTGGCTGACTGCCATCACGGTGGTGCTCCTCGACCAGGCGTCCAAGGTGGCCGTCCGTCACCTCATGCCCCTGGACTCCCCGCATCGTCCGCTCATCCCCGGTGTGCTCGACCTCGCTCGGATCGAGAACACCGGTGCAGCCTTCAGCATTGGCGAGGGCGGCTCTTGGATCTTCGTGATCTGTGCCGCCGTCGCCTTCTGCGTGGCTTTGGGCATGGTCTGGCTCAATGATCTTCCCATGCCGCTGGTCCTATCGCTGGGATGCGTTGCGGGCGGCGGCATGGGCAACATGATCGATAGGTTAGCCTGGGGCTCGGTGACCGACTTTCTGGCCACCGCCTTCATCGACTTCCCGGTCTTCAACGTGGCTGACATCTTCGTCACCTGCGGCGTGGCGGTGAGCCTGCTGCTCTACCTGCGCTGGGAGGCAGCGCAGGGTCGCGACGAGCAGGCAGGGGATGGGGAGTAGCATGACGGACACCGAGGTGCCCGACATTGCCCTTGACCGTCCCGGCCGCACGGTCGACCTGCTCGTCAGCCCGGAAGGCGACGGCATGCGCCTGGACGCCTTCCTGGCAAGCGGTGAGGACATGCCCTCGCGCTCTGCCTGCGCCAAGCTCGTCGAGAGTGGTGCGGTGAGCATCAACGCTACGCTCGCGACGAGCAAGTCCGAGCGCGTCATGCTGGGCGACCGCATTCAGGCGATCCTGCCCGAGCCGCCGGCGCCGGCTGGCGTCCTTGCCCCCAACCCGGACATTCCCCTGGACATCCGCTACGAGGACGAGTACCTCATTGTGCTCTCCAAGCAGGCGGGGCTCGTGTGCCATCCAAGCCCCGGGCATGTTGACGACACGCTGGCAAACGCGCTGGTCGCGCACTGTGGCGCCGCCCATCTGGGGATGCTCCAGGGCGAGGACAGGCCTGGCATCGTCCATCGTCTCGACATGGACACCACGGGCCTCATGCTTGCCGCCAAGGACGATAACACGCAGCGCGCACTGCAGGACCTCATCCGCCTGCGTACGCTCGACCGCCGCTACATCACCCTCGTGCATGGCTACGTGGCCGCAGACGAGGGCACCATCACCACGGGCATAGCGAGAAGCAAGCGCGACCGGATTCGCATGACGGTCTCCGACGACCCGCTCGCCCGCGAGGCCATCACGACCTTCCGCGTGCTCGAGCGCTTTGAGGCAGGTCGCTTCGATAACGGCTACACGCTGGTCGAATGCCATCTGTACACAGGCCGCACCCACCAGATCAGGGTGCACATGCGCCACATCAACCATGCCTGCGTGGGTGATCCGCTCTATGGTCGCGGAGACGACCGGGCAAACCGCGGCCTGCGCCGCCAGTTCCTCCACTCGTGGCGCGTGAGCTTTGACCATCCCGTGACGGGCGAGCGCATATCGTGTAAAGACACGCTCCCGGAGGACCTGGTCGGTATACTGGAAGGCATCGAGTCGGCCTCCATGGGCCGCACGGATGCGGGGGAGCGCATCTGCCCGCAGCTTCTAGGGAAGTGACGTATGGAGTTCAGCCTTCTGGGCGCATCGCCCATAGTGGCCTTCAACAACCTCGTGGGGACGCTCTTTGGCATCGCCTACTTCTACCAGATGGTCTACATCCTCATCAGCCTGGTGAGGGGCAACATCCAGCTGCCCAAGGCAAAGGTGCGCCATCGCTACGCCTACTTCATCGCGGCGCACAACGAGGAGGCGGTCATCGGCAACCTGGTCCGTTCGATCCTCGAGCAGAACTACCCGGCCGAGCTCATCGACTGCTTTGTGGTCGCCGACGCCTGCACAGACAAGACAGCCGATCGCGCGCGTGATGCAGGCGCCATCGTCTACGAGCGCAACGACCTCGCGCGCAAGGGCAAGAGCTGGGTCATGGACTACGGCTTCGACCGCATCCTCAACGAGTATGGCGACATCTACGAGGCCTTCTTCGTCATGGATGCCGACAACGTCCTGTCGCCGGACTACACCGAGATCATGAACGACGCCTTCGACGCCGGCTACCTCGTGTGCACCAGCTACCGCAACTCCAAGAACTTCGACTCCAGCTGGATCAGCGCGGGCTCGGCTCTCTGGTACCTGCGCGAGGCGCGCTTTCTCAACAACGTGCGCATGATGAACGGCACCAGCTGCGCCATCTCTGGCTCCGGCTGGCTCGTCTCCTCCAAGATCGTCAAGGGCATGCACGGCTGGGACTTCCACACCCTGACCGAGGACATCCAGTTCTCCACCTTCTGCAGCATCCACAACATCCAGATCGGCTACGCGCCTGCCGAGTTCTTCGATGAGCAGCCGGTCACGTTCAAAGCGTCCTGGGTGCAGCGCATGCGTTGGACCAAGGGCTTCTACCAAATCTTCTTCAGCTATGGCTCCGACCTGGTCAAGGCTGTGGTGCAGGGGCGCTTTGCCGCCTACGACATGCTCATGACCATCGCGCCGGGAATCCTGCTCACGCTGGTTTCCGCCTCGGTCAACTTTGCCTACCTGGTTATCGGTTCGCTCAGCCATGGCTTCATCGCCACGGCGTCCGAGCTCTCCATGGCGGTCGGCTCGCTCGTGATGCTCGTCATCGGCGCCTACATCACGTTCTTCTTCATGGGCCTGCTCACAACGGTGGTCGAGCGCTCGCACATCCACGCGAAGCGCTCGCGCATCATCTCCAACCTCTTCACCTTCCCGCTGTTCATGCTCACCTACGTGCCCATCGGTGTGGTCGCCTTCTTCAAGAAGGTCGAGTGGGTGCCCACCAAGCACGACGTCGTGGTCAGCTTCGAGGACGTGATGGAGGCGGGCAACTAGGCGCGGCGTTATGCGCTGTGCCAGGCAAGCTCTGTGCGACTCGTGAACCTGAATGCTTTGGCGTTCCCACAATGCCTTTTTGCTACAATCATTGAAAATATTCGGTGAGGCGTAGGCGTTTATCGCCAAACGGTCACAACTCAAAGGGAGGACTGCATGGCAACATTCTTTGAGGGGGAGTCACACACTTTCTCCGAGTACCTGCTCGTTCCCGGATACTCCTCGGCAGAGAACATCCCGTCCAACGTCTCGCTTGAGACCCCGCTGGTCAAGTTCAAGCGCGGCGAGCAAAGCCCCATCACCCTCAACATCCCCATGGTCTCCGCCATCATGCAGTCGGTCTCCGGCACGCGCCTGGCCATCGCACTGGCCCAGGAGGGTGGCGTCTCGTTCATCTACGGCTCGCAGACCGCCGAGGACGAGGCTGCCATGGTTCGCGAGGTCAAGTCGACCAAGGCCGGCTTCGTCGTCTCCGCGGTCAACCTGACGCCCGACATGACCCTCGAGCAGGTCATGGACCTCAAGGAGAAGTCTGGCTACTCCACCATGCCGGTCACCGACGACGGCACCAGCCATGGCCACCTGCTCGGCATCGTGACTAGCCGCGACTGGCGTCCGAGCCGCGACCCGCTGGACCGCCGCGTCGAGGAGTTCATGACCCCGCGCGAGCGCCTGGTGGTCGCCAGCGACGAGACCAGCCTGCACGACTGCAACGACATCATCTGGGAGCACAAGCTCAACGCCCTGCCGATCGTCGACGCGGACAACCACCTCGTCGCCATCGTCTTCCGCAAGGACTACGACTCCCACAAGTCCAACCCGCACGAGCTGCTCGACGAGCACAAGCGCTACGTCGTCGGCGCCGGCATCAACACGCGCGACTATGCCACGCGCGTTCCCAAGCTCCTCGAGGCCGGCGCGGACGTGCTGTGCATCGACTCCTCGGAGGGCTACTCCGAGTGGCAGAAGCTCACCATCGACTGGATCCGCGAGAACTATGGCGACTCGGTCAAGGTGGGCGCCGGCAACGTGGTCGATGCCGAGGGCTTCCGCTACCTGGCCGACTGCGGTGCCGACTTTGTTAAGGTGGGCATTGGCGGTGGCTCGATCTGCATCACGCGCGAGCAGAAGGGCATCGGCCGTGGCCAGGCCTCCGCGCTGATCGACGTCTGCGCCGAGCGCGACCGCTACTTCGAGGAGACGGGCGTCTACGTGCCGGTCTGCTCCGACGGCGGCATCGTGTACGACTATCACATGACGCTCGCCCTGGCTATGGGCGCCGACTTCCTCATGCTGGGTCGCTACTTCGCCCGCTTCGACGAGAGCCCCACCCGTCGCCTCTCGATCAATGGCTCCTACGTCAAGGAGTACTGGGGCGAGGGTTCCGCGCGCGCACGCAACTGGCAGCGCTACGACCTGGGCGGCAAGACCAACCTCAGCTTCGTCGAGGGCGTCGACTCCTACGTGCCCTACGCTGGCCCGCTCAAGGAGAACGTCCAGGGCTCGCTCACCAAGGTCATCCACACCATGTGCAACTGCGGTGCGCTCGACCTGCGCGAGCTGCGCGACAAGGCCAAGCTGACGCTTGTCTCCGCCACCTCGCTGGTCGAGGGCGGCGCGCATGACGTCATGCTCAAGGACTCCAACCCCGACGGCATCAACTTCCGCGCCTAAGAAAAAGGGGCAGTCCCTCCGTCTCGCATGAAAGCGGCCTCCCGCCAGTGACGGGAGGCCGCTTCTCTTTTGCGGATAGGGGAGTACCCCCAAACCGCAAAGCTTTGCTCGTTCGCGGGGACTAGGCTTTCTTCTCCTTCGTGGCGATCGTGCCGATGACCATGAGGATGGTGCCGACGATGGAGGCCGCGACGGCGACGGCGAGGCCCGTCTTGACCGAGAGCAGCTGGAAGATCCAGCCGCCGACGAAGCTCGCCAGAAGGCCGCCCACGGTGTTGGACGTTCCGAAGACGGCCTGACCCTTGTTGCGGTCCTCCTCGTTGACCTGCTGGTTCGCGTAGTACACGACTGCGGGGGTCAGCGCGGCGTACGAGAGCATCTGCAGGATCATGCCGGCGTAGAACATGGGGATGCTGCTCGCCAGGAGCAGGACGACGTGCTTGATCGAGTAGAACACCGATGAGATGGCCATCACCTGGTTGACCGTGAGCTTCTTGAGGATGAGGGCGAACCCGAACATGGTGGGGAGCTCGACCATAGCCTGGATGAACAGGGCGTTGCCCTGGACCGCGGCGATCTCCTCGTTGCTGCTGCCCTTCATGATGTTGCCCAGCACGGCGCCGAGGTACGTGTTGAAGACGTTGTGGCAGAAGTACAGGAGCACCAGCGCCAGGAGGACGACGACGGTCTTGGGGTACTTGCCGAAGAACTGCAGGACCGAGATCTGCTCTGCCGGTTCGGCAGGCTGCTCGCCCTGGTCCTCCTTGGCGAGCTCCTTGGGCGCATCCGGCATCAGGTTGATGGCAATGGCGGTGAGAATCGCACCGAGAATCACCCAGATGGGCAGGGTGTTGCGCCCGAACGTGCCCCAGAGCCGTCCCACGACGTTGGAGCCGACCGCGTAGGCGGCAGAGCCGATGCCACGGCAGAGGCCGTAGTTGATGACCCCGCCGGCCTTCTCGTAGATGAAGGCCATGCCGTTGAGCAGCGGCATGCCGACGGTGGAGGCGGCAAATGCGATGACGATGATCGGCAGGATGAGGAAGGAGCCCGAGGGGACGGCCAGAAGCAGCGCGGACATGACGACGCAGACCGCCATGGCCCCGGTGATGAAGCTCTTCTGGGTGATCTTCTTCGAGCGGTCGACGATGTCGCCTGCGGCCGGGCCGATGAAGACGCCGGCGAGCGAGACGATTGACATGGTGGTTCCGATGGTGCCCGCCTCAAAGCCGCTCTGGCTCAGATAGTTGTAGGCAAAGCCCAGAGAGCCTGCCACAA
Organism: uncultured Coriobacteriaceae bacterium; assembly: GCA_902790135.1. GTDB lineage: Bacteria > Actinomycetota > Coriobacteriia > Coriobacteriales > Atopobiaceae > UBA1367. The sequence continues at coordinate 20,627 of CADAQM010000037.1, read as the reverse complement.
GCAGCATGAAGCCGACGTTTGCCAGCGCATAGCGGGCATTCAGGTACTTGAGATTCATTGCGTTCCCTCCTCCAAAACGCACACTTACAAGCAGCAATGGTAGCATGCGCGCTCCTTGGCCCATCGGCCATGCGGCGTGTGCCTATATCCGTCAATCGGCAGATGGTCAGCATGGGCACGCGTGACGCGCAGAAGAGGCGCATATGCCCCGAGATTCTCGTGTCCGCCTTGTTGCCTTTGGGCAGCGGGGCGGACACTGGGCTATACTTAGCAAATTGTGCAGATGAGTGATGCCGCGGCAGTTCGGGTGCCGTGGCACGACAGAAAGGCAACCCCGTGGCAGACGAGAAGACCATTCCGGCATACGATGCCGAGGCGATCGAGACCAAGTGGCAGAAGGTCTGGGAGGACCAGGAGACGTTCAAGGCGCGCGAGGACTCCGTCCGTCCCAAGAAGTACGTCCTCGAGATGTTCCCGTACCCCTCGGGCGACCTGCACATGGGTCACGCGCGCAACTACACCATCGGCGACGCCATGGCACGCCAGGCTCGCATGCGCGGCTTCGAGGTGCTCCATCCCATGGGCTTCGACGCCTTCGGCCTTCCCGCCGAGAACGCGGCCATCAAGCACAACACCCAGGCTGGCGCCTGGACGTACAAGAACATGGACCAGGCCATCGCCACCATGAAGCGCATGGGCTTCAGCTACGACTACGACCGCCTGGTGCGCACGTGCGACCCCGAGTACTACAAGTGGGGCCAGTGGGCCTTCCTCAAGATGTGGGAGAAGGGCCTAGCGTACCGTGCCACCTCCCCGGTCAACTGGTGCCCCAGCTGCAACACCGTGCTCGCTAACGAGCAGGTCGTCGATGGCAAGTGCTGGCAGTGGTACCTCAAGATCACCGACTACGCGCAGGAGCTGCTCGACGACCTCGACCAGCTGACCGGCTGGCCCGAGAACGTCAAGGCGCAGCAGCGCAACTGGATCGGTCGCTCCGAGGGTGCCGAGATCGACTTCGCCCTGGCGGACGTCGATGGCGTCACTCCCACCGACCGCCTGATCACCGTCTTCACCACGCGTCCCGACACGCTCTACGGCACCACTTTCTTCCTGCTGCCGCCCGAGAGCGCGCTTGCCGCCGAGCTGGTGGCCGGCACCGAGCACGAGGCCGACTACCTCGCCCTCAAGAAGAGCGTGGAGCAGGTCTCCTCCGTCGACCGCCAGGGCTCCGAGCGCGAGAAGCACGGCGTCTTCACCGGCCGCTACGTGATCAACCCGCTTACCGGCAAGCCGCTGCCCATCTGGGTGGCCGACTACATCCTGCTCGACTACGGCACCGGCGCCGTCATGGGCGTGCCCTGTGGCGACCAGCGCGACTTCGAGTTCGCCCGCAAGTACGGCTTGGACATCCCGCCCATCATCGCCGAGAAGGACGACCCGCTCTACGAGCAGCTCAAGGACGAGCAGAACATGGTCGTCACCAACGTCGACTGGGATCACGCCATGGTGGCCGAGGGCTATCTCATCCAGTCCGGCCCGTTCACCGGCATGAAGGGCGGCAAGCATTCCGAAGCCGTCGACGCCATCATCGGATACCTGGGCGAGCGCGGCATCGGCCGCTCCAAGGTGCAGTTCCGCCTGCGCGACTGGCTCATCAGTCGCCAGCGCTACTGGGGCAACCCTATCCCGATGATCCACTGCGACTGCTGCGGTGACGTGCCCGTGCCCTATGACCAGCTGCCCGTCACCCTGCCGGAGGATCTTGACCTCGGTGCTGGCGAGACGCTGGCCGAGTATGCGCCGTTCTACGAGACCACCTGCCCCAAGTGCGGCAAGCCGGCCAAGCGCATCACCGACACCATGGACACCTTCACCTGCTCGAGCTGGTACTTCCTGCGCTACTGCGATCCCCACAACGACGAGCTGCCCTTCTCCAAGAGCTCTGTCGACCACTGGATGGCTGTCGACAACTACATCGGCGGCATCGAGCACGCCATCCTGCACCTGCTCTACTCGCGCTTCTGGACCAAGGTCATGCGCGACCTTGGCATGATCGACATCGACGAGCCCTTCACCAACCTGCTCTGCCAGGGCATGGTCAAGGACGCCAACGGCGACACCATGAGCAAGTCCAAGGGCAACGTGGTGCCTCCCTCGAGCGTCATCGGGCCTTATGGCGCAGATACCATGCGCCTCGCCATCCTGTTCATCGCCCCGTCCGAGAAGGACTTCAACTGGGACGAGGAGGTCGTGGCCGGAGCCAACCGCTTCATCAAGCGTGCCTGGCGCACCGTCTGGAGCCTCGCCCAGAGCGCTGACGCGAGCGCAGCGCTCGACGTCAAGGCGCTCGACGCGGCCGGCGCCGAGCTCTACCGCCGCATGAACGAGATGGGCCTCAAGTGCACGGCCGACTTCGACCGCGGCCAGTTCAACACGGCCATCTCCGCTGTGATGGAGCTCGTCAACGACGCCAGCGGCTACCTCAACAAGGTTGCCGAGGACTCCCGTGACGCGGCGCTCTGCGCGGTCGTTGCCCGCGCGCTTGTGGCCATGCTCTCGCCGATCTGCCCGCACTGGGGTGAGGAGCTCTACCATGCGGCCCTCGGCCTCGAGGGCTCGGTCTACGACGAGCCGTGGCCGGAGTTCTCCGAGGAGGCCGCCAAGGCCCAGACGGTCGAGATCGCGGTGCAGGTCAAGGGCAAGCTCCGCGCCCGCATCCAGGTGCCGGCCGACGCCAGCAAGGACGAGCTGGAGGCTGCCGGTCGCGAGGCCGTTGCCAGCTGGATCGAGGGCAAGGACGTCAAGAAGGTCATCGTCGTACCTGGCCGCCTGGTGAACATCGTGGCCGTGTAGCCTCGATCACATTAGCGTTGCCGACGGATGGCTCCCGTCGCCTTGTGCGGGGAGCCATCCGCTTTTTTGCTACGAACGCAACGCCAGCTCGAGTGGAATGGCCTTTTGGGTAAAGTCTGTGAAGTAGCTATCTACGCCGAGTTGGATGGCATTGGCTATGGCATCGACCGTATTTAGTGTCCAGACGTTGAACTCCTTATTATTACTATGCACACTCTCGATAATCTGTTTGTTCATCAATTGTTGATTGACTGAGATTATGTCAATATTGCTTTTTGACAGCGCCTTAAAGACTGAGTTCTCGTCTCTTGCCAACAAGAGAGTCTTTATCGAGTTGTTACCTGCATGTATAGCTTCTAGGACTTCGAAATCTTTGCTTTGCACTATTATTGGTCCAAGTGATTCAGGGTATGAATCAATGAGTTGCAATAAGAAATCAACTGTATTCTTATCTTTCAGTTCGATAACATATGTAATGCTGTCAGTATATTGCTTAAACACATCTTCAAGCCTCAATATCGGAGTTCCCTGACTTGTCTTGAGACTTTCGATTTCCTCGTCTGACATTTGGTCATACGCCCGCTTTTCACCTGTCAAACGTTGGGCTGTCACATCATGAGACACGAAAAGCGTTCCATCTGCTGAACAGACCACATCTTGCTCGATGTATTCTGAGCCGTACATACGTGCGCGATCATATCCCTGCAGGCTGTGCTCAATGCGCTCGCTGGGCAGTCCGCGGTGCGAGTATACGTGTGGAGAAATGCCCCTTACAGTATTGTTGGACAGTTTGATGACCAATCTTCTTGGCAATTGCGCGCTTTCCGTGCTGACCCATAGCTCATAGGTGTGTGCATCAATCGCCCTTGCCTTCTCAAGCAAGTTGATGCTATCGCCAGACTGGATCGGGTCGTATGCGCCGTCGATTGACCGGGCAATCCGGGCACGTTCACTGGCTCTTCTTGGTGCATATAGCAGCGTGAAGCTTTCGACGTTCGTATCTGCCGGTACATGAAGAACGCTCTCATCGTTGTTGATGAGACTCCTGATGGTGGTATCGAATCGAGTGCCAGAATACGAACTCTCGGTTGCGAATTCGGTAATGCCAGGAGCCTTGCCCTGCGAACGGGAGAGTATAAACTGCTGGGCTTTCGTATCGTTTTTGACGTAGCCTTGCACATTTGTTCCTGATGCAAGCTTTCCTCCAGCAATGTCTATGCACAAGCCTGTTCCCGAGACGAACGTTATGCCAAAGGGGCGAGCCAGCACCCTCCATAGCCTTCCGGCGTCGACGTATGGGCCGCCATCGACTTGAATGTTGGTCTTTGGCATGGACGAGGAAGAGAAGACGGAGACGTATAGACCGCTGATTACCGACCTGATCGTGTAGTAGTCGCCATCGAACCGTGCGACTTCGAACGATTGGGCATCGGTTCCATTTCTTCTGTAGAGCTGTACGTTGGTTGTGTATTCGGCACGTCCCCCTGCGACATCCAGGCATAGATCGTTGTTTGCGAAGGGGCGGATTTCGTAGATTCCGTCGGCAATGGGCTCGACCGTCTCGAATGTCCACTGCTGCGAGAGTGCGCTATGGTCGTTGCTTTGTATCACATTATCTGGATTGGGTGATTTTCGGCTGCAGGCTATCGGCAATCTGGAGCAACGCGAAACGATTCGAAACGAATCGCCACTGCGTTCAATAGACCAATACTGTGCGCTCGTCCCGTTAGGCTTGTAGAACTGGACATTGGCTCCGGCCTTTTTCGAGGCTCCGGAAACATCCAGCACCATGCCAGAAGCAGTGTTGGCAATGGTGTAGTAACCATTCTCCTCGTCATACAGTACCGCGAAGCGCTGAGCATTGGTGCCGTTGCTTGCGTATACATGGGCGTTGGCTCCCGACCTCAGAGAGCCGCCAGAGACGTCGAGGACCTTCGAGCTCTTAGAAGACGTGATTCTGTATACGCCATCTTCGATGGTCCTGGTATCAGAGATGAGCCAATTCTGATCTGTCGCACCGGACGTCTGAAGCTTGAGTTGATTGCTGGATGGATCCCATCCGAGCACGAGCTGCAAACCGTGTTCCTGCAGGGCTGATGCGATGCGATAGCTCCCATCAGCGTTTGCCGCAATGGCCCAAAGCTGTGCGGCGGTTCCGTTCTGAGCGTATTGTTGGACGACGGTGCCTGCGAAGGCACGGCCGCCCCTGACATCCAGTACCTTGTGTGATCCTACGTTTCTAATCAAGTAGAAGCCTGAGTCTTTTTGTGGCTCAAGCTTAAAGCGCTGGGCTTCGGACGAGTTGCTTTGCCAAAGCTGCGTGCGCGCAGAGTTCGCCAAGGAGCCAGACTTAATGTCTATCACCCTCCCCGTTTTGGGACTGGCGATAATGGCAACGGCTGGAAGCGCCAGCGCCTCACGGGCATTCTCCGCGAGCACACCGTCTGGTTGTTCGCATTCCGTCGCGGTGCAAGGAGATTCTGCGCCCGAATCAAAGGCGGCCGGTGCGACATGGGCTTGGTGCTGGTCAACATCTTCCGTTGCGGAAGCACATGGTTCGGCCGCCCCAGATTGGAGGGGATTGTCGACGGGGGCGTCACATGCCTCGGAATCCTCTACTGGTGTGGTCGTATCCCCGGCAGCGTGCGTCTCCTCATCACTCACAAGCAGCTCATCTTTGAGCGCGCCGGTTTCGCAAGCTGATGAGGACATGGCTTCTGTAGCCGCGGACGGCTCGTCGGGATATTGCGTCTCAGCGAGAGTGGTGCTGGGCAGGGATTCAGCCAAGGCCATCGCAAGCATGAGATGAATCGCAAGGGATTTGAGTCTCATGTGTTTTACTCCAGGTCGGGAGGGACTCCTTGATATTTGGTTCGCCAAAGCATGATACATCTCCTGTAATTGCCTCACAAAAGCTAGGACTCGGCGTGTCTCCGGTGTCGTCATGTTTCATTGAGGCGAGCAACTTGAAGCTGCATGCTCCGGCAGTACAGGCATGAATCTACGACTGGTGGAGAACATGTGGCAAGTTGACGCCATAAAAATGCCTGCTATAGTTTTATATGTACTTATTTGTTGCTGAGAGGAAGTGGGGCAGAACGTTTGCCCCGCTTCCTTTTGTATGTGGAGAGTTCGGTACGGAGGAGGAGGTCCCATGGCACAGACTGAGCTCGAGCTCCAGATTGTGGAGGCGCTCGAGGCCAAGGCACCCGCTCACGGCATCGACATCGTCGACGTCGAGGTCGTGGGGGCAAAGCGTGCGCCTATCGTGCGTGTGCGCATCGACCATGCAGACGAGGAGCTGCCCACCATCTCGCTTGACGAGGTGAGCGCGCAGAGCGACTGGGTGAACGAGGTCCTGGACGAGCTCGATCCCATCCCCGACTCCTACGTGCTGGAGATCTCCTCGCCTGGACTTGCCCGTCCGCTGCGCAAGGCACACGACTTCGAGCGTTTTGCGGGCGAGACCATCCAGCTGTCCACCAAGGCAAAGGAGGGCCGCCGCAAGTACACTGGCGAGCTGCTCGGCCTCGAGGATGGTGCGGTGCGTATCTCCTGCGACGGCGAGACCTTCACCATCGCTCTTGACGAGGTCAAGAGCGCAAAGATCAAACCCAACTACGACGCCTAACGGCGGGCGACCAGAAAGGATACAACCATGGCTCACGAGATGATGGAAGCCCTGATGGCTCTCTGCGAGGAGAGGCACATCGACCAGCTCTACCTTATCGAGCGTCTCGAGCAGTCGCTCGCCAAGAGCTACGAGGAGGTCCTGCACCTCAACACGAAGGCGGGGGAGAAGGCCCGCGTGACCATCGACCGCATGAGCGGCAAGGTCTACGTGTACAAGCTCGTCCCGGTGGAGGACTCCTGGGATGAGGAGAGCGAGCAGTACACCGAGTACAGCGAGTACGACGTCACGCCCAAGGACACCAGCCGCATCGCCGCACAGCATGCCAAGGCCGAGATCAAGGCGATCGTCAACAACTCCGCCCGCCAGCAGATCTACGAGGAGTTCTCGCAGCGCATCGGTGACATCATCACCGGCACCGTGCTGCAGAGCGCTCCCGAGTTCACCATCGTCAAGATCCGCGAGGGCGTTGAGGCCGAGCTGCCCTACTACAACCTGCAGCGCCATCCCGAGGAGCGCAACGAGCGCCCCAACAACGAGCGCTACTCGCACAACCAGCGCATCAAGGCCATCATCGTGGACGTGCGCAACCCCAACGACCAGCAGGCTCCCGTTCGTGACGGCCGTCGCCGCCCGTCCATCATCATCAGCCGCACCCATCCCGATCTGATCAAGCGTCTCTTCGAGCTCGAGGTCCCCGAGGTCTACGACGGCGTGGTCGAGGTGCGCTCGGTCGCACGCGAGCCGGGCGTCCGCTCCAAGGTGGCCGTTAAGTCCTATGACGATCGTCTCGACCCGGTGGGCGCCTGTGTCGGCCCCAAGGGCAGCCGCGTGCGCACCGTGGTCTCCGAGCTGCGTGGCGAGCGCGTCGACGTGGTGCTGTGGGATGACGATCCCGCCCGCTGCGTCGCCAACGCCCTCTCTCCGGCCAAGGTGACCCGCGTGATCGTGGACGCCGAGAACAACTACGCCACGGTCATCGTCCCCGACGACCAGCTCTCCCTCGCCATCGGCAAGGAGGGCCAGAACGCCCGCCTGGCCGCGCGCCTCACGGGCATGCACATCGACATCAAGAACGAGTCGCTGGCAGCCGACATCATGCGCTCCATCCCGCGTGAGGTCGAGAAGGTCGAGCCCGAGGAGGAGGGTGGCCACCGTTGCGAGTACGTCGGCCCGACCGGCATCCAGTGCCGCAACATGGCCCGTCCTGGCTCGCACTACTGCGGCATTCACGAGAAGCTGGCCGAGTACGGCGAGCTCAGCGTGTCCGACGACCCCGATTCCCTGATCTAGCGGCCTCGTGTCGCCCCTAGCCACCCACAACGCGAAAGGTAGGTCACATGGCTAAGACCCGCGTTCACGAGCTCGCCACTGAGTACGGTATGACCAGCAAGGAGATGCTCGGTCATCTGAAAGACATGAAGATTCCCGCCAAGTCCGCCTCGTCGACCCTCGACGCTGCGTACGTCTCCATCATCCGCAAAAAGCTCGAGCCCATCCTCAAGGAGCGTGCCGAGAAGATCGAGGCGGCAAAGCGTGCCGAGGCCGAGGCTAAGGCCGAGGCCGCCCGCATAGCCGCCGAGAAGGAGGAGCAGGCGCGCCTCGAGGCAGAGCGCCGCCGCGAGGCAGAGCGCGCCGAGGCAGAGCGCCGCCGCGCCGAGGAGGAGGCCCGCCGCCGCGCCGAGGCAGAGCGCGCCGAGGCAGAGCGCCGTCGCGCCGAGGAGGAGGCCCGCCGCCGCGCCGAGGAAGAGGAGCGCAACCGTATCCGCGACAACGCCCCCAAGACCACGACCAACTTCACGAGCCTGCTCGATCAGATTGCACAGCAAGAGCAGGTGCTGAAGGCACGGAAGGAGGAGGCCGCCAAGGCGCGCGAGGAGGCACGTGCCGCCAAGCAGCAGCGCGAGCCTCGCCAGGGCCAGCAGCAGCGTGAGGGCGCCCAGCCCCGTGGCCGCCGCGCCAACGCGCCGGCTGCCGCCCCTGCTCCCGCGCCTGTGCCGGCTGCCGCGCAGCAGTCCGCACCCGCGCCCGCTCCCGAGCCCGAGCGCAACGATGGCCGTCGTCGTGGCCGCAAGGGTCGCAAGGGCGAGCAGTCCGAGGACCGTTACAGCCGCATGGCCCGCGAGGCGGAGGAGTACAACCGCGAGCATGTGCTCGCCGAGGCGCGCCAGGCCGTCCGCGAGGCCAACGAGGAGTCCACGGGACGTCGTCGCAAGCGCAAGGAGCGTCGCCAGAGGCAGGCCGAGGAGGCCGCCGAGCAGCAGCGCATCGAGCAGGCGATCGCAAACGACCAGGACCTCTCGCAGCTTGACACCGTCAAGGTGCCGCAGGGCTCCACGGTCGCCGACCTCGCCGAGCTGCTTGGCGTTGCCGCCAACGACATCATCAAGCGCATGTTCCTTCTGGGCGAGGCACTCACGGTCACCCAGAGCATGTCTGACGACCAGATCGAGATGGTTGCCATGGACCTGGGCCGCGAGGTCAAGGTCATGACCAAGGAGGAGGAGAACTCCTTCACCTTCTACGACGACCCCAACTCGCTCAAGAGCCGTCCTCCCGTGGTTACCGTCATGGGCCACGTCGACCATGGCAAGACCTCGCTGCTCGACGCCATTCGTCACACTGGCGTTGCTGCGGGCGAGGCCGGCGGCATCACGCAGGCCATCGGTGCCTCGCAGGTCACCATCAACGACCGCGTCATCACCTTCATCGACACGCCGGGCCACGAGACCTTCACGGCCATGCGTGCCCGTGGCGCCAAGGTCACCGACATCGTCATCCTGATCGTCGCGGCTGACGATGGCGTCATGCCCCAGACCATCGAGTCGATCAACCATGCCAAGGCTGCTGGTGTGCCCATCATCGTGGCCGTCAACAAGATCGACAAGGCGGGTGCCGACCCGACCCGCGTGCGCCAGGAGCTCACCGAGTACGGCATCATCCCCGAGGAGTGGGGCGGCGAGAACATGTTCGTCGACATCTCCGCACGTCAGAAGATCGGCATCGACGACCTGCTCGAGTCCGTCCTGCTCGAGGCCGACGTGCTCGAGCTCAAGGCCAACCCCGACACCTTCGCCTCCGGCAACGTGCTCGAGGCCAAGCTCGACCGCGGTCGCGGTTCGGTTGCTACGGTGCTGGTCACGCGCGGCACGCTCCACGTGGGCGATGCGCTGGTCGCTGGCATGAGCTACGGCAAGGTCCGCGCCATGATCGACCCCAAGGGCAACCCCGTCAAGGAGGCGACGCCCAGCTATCCGGTCGAGATTCTCGGCCTGCAGAGCGTGCCCATGGCAGGCGACGAGTTCCGCGTCTTCCAGGACGACCGTGACGCCCGCAACCTCGCCGACGAGCGCGCCCTCAAGGCCCGCATCGAGGAGCAGAACAAGGTCAAGCACATCACGCTCGAGAACCTCTTCTCCACCATGGAGGACGCAGAGGTCAAGGAGCTCAACCTCATCATCAAGGCCGACGTCCAGGGTTCGATCGAGGCCCTCAAGGACTCCCTCGACAAGATGGACCAGAGCGAGGTGCGCATCAACGTGATCCACTCCGCGGTCGGCGCCATCAACGAGACCGACGTCACGCTGGCCGACGCCTCCAACGCCATCATCATTGGCTTCGGCGTGCGTCCTGATGCCAAGGCCCGCAGCGCCGCCGAGCGCACCGGTGTCGAGATTCGCTCCTACGACGTCATCTACAAGGCACTCGAGGACCTCGACGCAGCCCGTATCGGCATGCTCAAGCCCACCGAGGTGGAAGTCTCCACGGGCAACGCCGTGGTGCTCGACACCTTCAAGGTTCCCAAGGTCGGCATCGCCGCAGGCGTCCGCGTGGAGGAGGGCGAGATTGCCTCCAGCGACTCCGTGCGCCTCGTGCGCGACGGCATCGTGGTCTACAACGGCAAGATCGCCTCGCTGCGCCACTACAAGGACGACGTCAGGAGCCTGCGTGCGGGTTCCGAGGGCGGCATCGGCCTCGAGAACTTCCAGGACATCAAGCCCGGCGACATCATCGAGTCCTATCGCATCGATGAGGTCGCTCGCACGGAGTAGGTGAGGCCGTGAAGCGCAACCAGAACTCCCGCCGCATGGGCCAGCAGGCCCAGGAAAAGCTCGGCTACATCTTGCTGTTCGAGGTGTCCGACCCCGACCTGGAGCTCGTGACGCTCACGGGCTGCGAGGTCTCGGTGGACAAGAGCGTCGTCGTAGCCTACATCAGCTGCGACTCCGCTCGCTACGAGGCCGCTGAGGTGGCCCTGGCACGCGCCAAGGGCCGCATCCGCTCGCTTCTGGGCCGTGCCCTCGGCTGGCGCGTCACCCCTGAGCTGGTTTTTCGCATTGACACCACCGCGGACGAGGCCGAGCGCATCTCGAGGGCACTGCAGAACGTGCCCGAGACGCTCTCTGTCGAGAAGGACGAGGACGGCTACCCGATCGAAGCCGCTCCCGAAGAATAGGGGAGTCCATGAAGACGAGCACTGGCGCCGAGCAGGAGGACCTGTTCGACGCGATTGCCTACCTGATCGGTGAGGCGCAGACCATTGCCATCTGCGCCCACACCAATCCCGACGGCGACGCGCTGGGCTCACAGCTTGCCCTCAAGATGCTGATCGAGCAGCGCTGGCCGCGCAAGGAGGTCGTCTGCCTTCTGGCGGACGACGATCCCTGCCCGCGCATCTACACCTTCCTGGCAGGGGCTGGCGAGCTTGTCGCAGCCTCTGCCTACGAGGGCAATCCCGACCTCTTTATTTGCGTCGACCTCTCGCAGCCGAGTCGCCTCAACCATGGCGAGCAGGTCATGAGGCGTGCGAGGACGATGGCCATCATCGACCATCACCCCTGCGAGAAGCCCGAGGGCAATGCGGCACTTATTAGGCCTGAGGCAGCTGCCGCAGGCGTGATTGTCGCCGAGTTCGCCGAACACTTGGGCCTCGAGATCACCCCCGACGTCGCGCAGTGCCTTTTCTGCGCGATTGCTACCGACACGGGCCGCTTCCAATACCAGAACGCCGATGCAGAGGCCTTCCAGGTCGCCAGCAAGCTCGTGTCGTGCGGTGCGAGCCCGAGCGAGGTCTCGCTCAACGTCTACCAGAGCTTCCGCCTGCAGTTCCTGCATCTCAAGTCGCTGGTCATGGGGCGTGTTACCACCTTCGAGCGCGGTCGCATCGCCTACAGCTACGCCACGGTCGCCGATATCGAGCGCACCGGTGCAAGCCTGGACGAGTCTGATGGCCTCGTGGACGTAGTGCGCTCCGTCGCCGGCTCCGAGATCGCGCTCTTCCTCAAAGAGGTGCCGGGCGGCAAGGTGCGTGGCAACCTTCGTTCCAAGGGCGAGCACGACATCTCCGGCGTGGCGCGTGCCCTGGGCGGGGGAGGCCATCGGGCCGCCTCCGGCTTCACGATCGAGGGTGGTGTCGACGATGCGCTCTGCGCTGCGCTGCCGCTGCTCAAGGAGCTCTACAACAAGGACGCGCGACAGGAGCCTGATGCCTTGTGAGGCGCGGGACCAGTGGCATTAGCTGCCTCCTCGCCATAGACAAGCCCCTCGGCCTCTCAAGCCACGACGTGGTCAATCGCGTGCGTCGCATCCTGGGCGAGCGACGTGTGGGTCATGCGGGCACCCTCGACCCTGCCGCCTCTGGTGTGCTGGTCGTGGGTGTCGGTCAGTCAACGCGCCTTTTAGGCATGCTCACTCTTGACGACAAGCGCTACGAGGCCCGCATCCGCTTTGGGGCCGAGACCTCGACCGACGATGCCGAGGGCGAGGTGACACGCACGGCCGAGGTGCCGAGCCGCCTTGGCGAGCCCGCGGTTGCCGCTGCCGTCGTGGCCTCACTCGTGGGGCCCTGCGACCAGGTTCCCCCCGCATACTCAGCCATCTCGATCGATGGCAAGCGCGCTTACGACCGCGCTCGTTCGGGCGAGCAGGTCGAGCTTCCCGTACGCCATGTGACCATCCACGAGGCGGTCCTCGAGGACGTCGACACCACAGACGGCCTGGTCTGGACCTGCTCTTTGCATGTGTCTAAGGGAACCTACGTGCGCAGCATCGCGCGAGACCTCGGACGCAGCATGGGCACCGCTGCCCATCTCTGTGGTCTGCGGCGCACCTCGTCCGGCCCGATTGGTCAGGCGGGATGCCTCACGCTCGAGGAGCTCGAGCGCATGAGCACGACTGAGGTGCTCGCACACGCACTTGACCCTGTGGAAGCGCTAGGCCTGCCCCTCCGCTCCCTGTCGGAGAGCGAGCTTGAGGACGTGCGCTGCGGACGCTCAGTCCCTGCAGGGCAATCTGGCAACCTCGAGCAGGGGGCACGCGTCTGCATGGTGCGCGACGGGCGCCTCCATGGTGTCTGGGAGCTGCGCGGGCGAAGGCTGGCGAGCGTGGCAACCTTCCCCGACGGCATCGTGGGGGTGCGGCGATGAGGCTTGCAAACGGATATCCCTATACCCCCGAAGACCTGCGTGCCCTGGTGAGGGCGGCAGGTCTCTCTCGCAGTGACGACGTGCCCTTTGAGCCGGTACCATCCCGCTCAGATGACGGCGTTGCCATCGTAATCGGGGCATTCGACGGCGTTCACCTCGGCCATCGCGACCTCATCTCGGCCTGCGTGGAGGATGCTCGCACCCGCGGCGTTCCTGCAGTGGTGGTCACCTTCGATCCCGATCCATCGGAGCTCCTGACGAGCCAGGGACACGAGGCACGCCTGCTCGGCGTGTCCGACCGTGTCAGGCTCTGTCACACACTCGGCGTCGACGACGTTATCGTCCTGCCCTTCGACCATGACCTGGCCGCGTTGTCCCCGCGGGCGTTTCTCGAGATGCTCGGCCAGCGCCTGGGTCCCCTGCGCGCCGTCCATGTGGGGGAGAACTTCCGCTTTGGCGCACGAGGTGCCGGAGATGTCGGCACGCTCGCAGCCCTCGGTCGCGAGTTGGGCTTTGATGCGGTTTCCAGGCCCCTGCTCGCACGGGGCGGGCAGACCGTCTCGTCCACGCGCATTCGCTCCCTGCTCGCCCAGGGCAAGGTAGCCGAGGCTGCTGAGCTCCTGAATCGCTGCCACTACGTGCGTGGCACGGTGGCGCACGGCAGGGGAGAAGGCACCTCGTTCGGCTTCCCCACGGCAAACGTCGAGTGCGACTCGCGCATCTGCATGCCTTCCGAGGGCGTCTACGCCTGCATCGTGACCGATGGCGTCCGCGCGTGGCCTGCGGCGGCAAACGTCGGCAAGCCGCCCACCTTCACCGGCGACCACGACAGCTTCTTCCTCGAGGCGAACCTGATCGGCTTCGAGGGCGACCTGTATGGCAGCGAGCTCTCGGTGCTGTTTGTGGAGTGGCTCCGCGCCTCTCGCCCCTTCTCATCGCTCGCTGAGCTTGAGCAGGTGGTTCTCGGCAACATAGACTGGGTACGTTGCAACATAGGCGCAGCGGGAGTGGAGGTGAGCTCGTGATCACTGACGAGGACAAGGAGCGGGTTCGCCAGGCGACCGACGTGCTCGCCCTCGTGGGCGAGACGGTCGAGCTGCGCCAGCGGGGCAACACCTTCTGGGGCTGCTGTCCTTTCCACCAGGAGAAGAGCCCGTCGTTCCATGTGGACCCCCAGACGGGCCTGTGGAAGTGCTTTGGCTGTGGCGAGTCCGGCGACGTCTTCGCCTACGTGATGAAGCGCGAGTCGCTCGACTTCCCCGACTCCATCCGCTACCTGGCCGACCGCGCTGGCATCGAGCTTGCGGAGGAGCAGGGCGGTCCGCGCGGTCCGCGCCGCAACCGTCTCGTCGAGGCGCTCACGATGGCTGAGGACTACTACAACACGATGCTGTTGCGCGGCCGCGGGCAGGGGCCAGACACCGCCAGGCGCTACCTTGGCGGCCGTGGCTTCGGCTCGGCGGTCTGCCGCAGCTGGAAGCTCGGCTATGCCCCCGGCAACGGCAAGCTCGTCTCCCACCTGCGCTCAAAGGGATTCACTCCCGCCGAGCTGGTGGCTGCAGACCTGGCGCTGGAGAGCGGCGGGCGCCTGCGCGACCGCTTCTACGAACGCGTGATGTTTCCCATCCACGACCGCCAGGGGCGCACGATCGCCTTTGGTGGGCGCGTGATGGGCGATGCCAAGCCCAAGTACCTCAACACCAAGGAGACGCCAGTCTTCCACAAGTCCAAGCATCTCTTTGCCTTCGACAGGGCCAAGGATGCCATGGTCTCCACTGGCGAGGCCATAGTCTGTGAGGGCTATACCGATGTCATCGCCATGCACGAGGCAGGGCTCTCCAACGCGGTCGCAGCGCTTGGGACCTCTTTCTCGGTGGATCACGTGCGCGCCATCTCCGGCTTTGCCAAGAGTCGCATCATATGCTTGTTCGACGGTGACGCCGCAGGCCAGAAGGCTGCGGAGCGCGCCGTGCAGTTTTTGGACAAGACCCAGCTCGACATGGTGTGCGTAGTTCTCCCGGACAACCAGGACCCTGCGGAGTATCTTGCCGACCATGGCGTCGACGCGCTGCGTGCGCGTCTGGCGGAGGCTCGTCCGCTGATGGACTTCGTCTTCGAGCGCCGGCTCGCCGCCTTCGACCTGTCGGTTCCGGGGCAGCGGGTGGCCGCTCTCGACAGCCTTGCGGAGGTGCTGGCGCCGCTCAAGGATTCCGTGCTGCTCGACGGGTATGCCGCACAGGTCGCACAGATGCTCGGCACCAGCGCGGAGGAGGCGCGTCGTCGCATTCGCGAGCGTCCGGTGCGTCGCCAACCCATGCAGGAACAGGCGATCGCACCCGTGCGGCAGCCCGTCTACAAGGATGATCTCTCTATGTTCTCTTCCGACGAGCGCTTCCAGGCTACGGCCGAGCGGGAGCTTCTGGCGCTCATGGCTACGGCTCCCGATGCCGTGCGCCCCCATGGCGACCGTATCGCAACTTTCACCTGGTCCGACTCGCGCAACGAGGCGATGGCATGGGCCATGCTCGCCACGCCGGAGGGAACGCCTCCTCGGGACGTGGTTGCGGCAGCTCAGAGCGTGGTTGCCGAGGCTCCCCGCATTCTCGCGGGCGGTCGCATTGCGGTGCTCGAGGACATGGACGTGGAGAACAAGGTCGAATTCCTGCTCGACACTGTTGAGCTGGCTTCATGCAGACGCGAAGTGCAGCAGATCAGAGGACGGTTGCGCACGCAAGGCTCGGCTCCCGTGGGGGAGGAGACCCAGAATCTCTTCAGACGAGCCACCGAACTCCAAAAAAGGATTGGTGAATTGACGAAACGTCTTCCTTCGGTTGTTTAAAGCAAGACAAAAGCGGGTATCATCCAAAAGTCTTATGTAGAAAGGATGCCTGTGGCTGCAAAGAAATCCAACAAGAACATCGAGCTGTCCCCAGAGCTGACGAGCGTCGTCGACAAGCTTTCTGCTGGTGGCAGGGGCTCGAAGATTACCGAGGACGACATTCAGATCGCCCTCGCCGAGATCGACGTCAACGATGACGAGCTTTCCGACCTCTACGATGCCGTGCGCAACAACGGCATCGAGATTACCACTGCTGGCAAGGCGGACATGGTCGGCATCGGTCTGGAAGACGAGCTCGACACCGTCGACGAGGATCTTGACGATGACGACGACCTCGTTGTGGACGACGATGACGATGACGAGAACGCCGAGGCCCGCATGGAGGCTCGCGTTGCCAACGAGGTGCTTCGCTCCACACCCAAGACCCGCACGCGCAAGCGCTCAAGCCGCGCCCGCGCCCGTCGCACCGACACCTCCACGGTCATGCTTACCGGCGACCCGGTGCGCATGTACCTCAAGGAGATCGGCAAGGTCGACCTGCTGACCGCCGCCGAGGAGGTCAACCTCGCCATGAAGATCGAGGCTGGCACCGAGGCTGCCGAGAAGCTCGAGGCTGCCGAGGCCGGCGAGATCGAGCTTACTCGCGCCGAGCAGAGGCGCCTGATGCGCATCGAGCAGGTTGGCCTGGAGGCCAAGCAGGCGCTCATCAGCGCAAACCTGCGTCTCACGGTCTCGATCGCCAAGCGCTACGTCGGTCGCGGCATGCTCTTCCTCGATCTCATCCAGGAGGGCAACCTCGGCCTCATCCGTGCCGTGGAGAAGTTCGACTACACCAAGGGGTTCAAGTTCTCCACCTACGCAACCTGGTGGATTCGCCAGGCCATCACCCGCGCCATCGCCGACCAGGCCCGCACGATCCGCATCCCGGTGCACATGGTCGAGACCATCAACAAACTCGTCCGCGTGCAGCGCCAGCTGCTGCAGGATCTTGGCCGAGATCCCACCCCAGAGGAGATCGGCGAGGAGATGGGCATGAGCGCCGATCGCGTGCGCGAGATCCAGAAGATCAGCCAAGAGCCCGTCTCCCTCGAGACTCCCATCGGCGAGGAGGAAGACTCCCAGCTCGGCGACTTCATCGAGGACTCGTCCGCTGTGGCGCCGCCGGAGGCGGCCAGTGAGTCGATGCTGCGCGAGCAGCTCGAGCAGGTGCTTGACAGCCTGGCCGACCGCGAGCGCAAGGTCATCAAGTTCCGTTTCGGCCTCGAGGACGGTCACCCGCGCACTCTTGAGGAGGTTGGACGCGAGTTCGGCGTCACGCGCGAGCGCATCCGCCAGATCGAGAGCAAGACCCTGGCAAAGCTGCGCCACCCGAGTCGCAGTGGTCGTCTCAAGGATTACATGGAAGACTAACGGACTCATGGGGAGCGTCGGGAAACCGACGCTCCCTTCTCATGGACGGGCTATCTTGCGGGAACTCAAAAAAGTTCAAATTGTGACTTGCGCAAGAGAATAGATTCTCCTATTATTCTTTCTTGCGCAACGCCTTATTCCCCGGTGGCGCAGTGGTAGCGCAGCGGACTGTTAATCCGTATGTCGTAGGTTCGAATCCTACCCGGGGAGCCAGATTACTCAGATGCCAGCCCTATGCGGTTGGCATTTTTTTATGCGTTTCGACTGACGTAACGGCCCATCCCATTGATTGGTGCACCAGTTAGAACGGTGTCCAAAATGCTATCATCGTTCGACAATCCTACGTATTGAGAGGGAGCACCCGATGACTGGGAATGGTCGTCGCAGTTAGGAATCCGAACATGAACCATCGATATCTCCGCCTCCTTACCGTATGCATTTGTTGCCTCATTGGTATCGCGTACCCCATCAGTGCCTCCGCATCCGAGGTGTCCGATGATTCCCTTCAGACGAATCCTCCTCTTTCTCAGGAACAGATGGCGCCCGAAGAAGCCGGAGATGAGAGTGCCGATGCCGATTTGGTGTCCGAAGGCTTTGTGGACGCTGGTGGGGAAGACGAGTGTTCCGATTCAAGCGGCTCCCTAACATCGAACGACGGATTGACGACAGAGACAGCTGGCGACGATAACGCAGAACAGAGGCAGGAAGGTGACGGCGGGCAGCAGTTGGATGAAAGCCACGAACCTGTCTCTGCCGTGGAAGAGACGACAGTGGTGACGATAACCCCTGCCGACAATCTCTCGATGGTTGTGGATATTGCCGCGGGATCTAAGTCCAATGAGGCCTCTGCTCGTCTTTACCCTGCAAATTCAACCGCAGCGCAGCGATTCAGGATAGAGCCGATCGAGGACAGCGAGTACAGCTACCTATTCAATGTCAACTCGGACAAGGTGCTTGATGTCAAGGGGGCCAGTGCGAAAGCCGGGGCTGTGGTCCAGCAATACTCCTGGAACAAGTCCGATGCCCAGCGGTGGATCGTCTCTTCATCGGCTGACGGAATCTATTGCCTATACTCCGCCCTCAAGACTGCCAGTGGCAGCATGCTCGTTCTCGGATACAATGCCTCCTCCGGCTCGCTTGAGTTGCATGAGTATTCGGAGAGGTCCAACCTTTGGATACTTAATGACACGCGGAGCGTCGAGGATGGAGTCTATTCGATTGCGTCGGGAGTTGCAAAGAACAAGGTCATTGACATCAAAGGGGCGTCACTGGCATCTTCGGCCAGCGCTCAGACATACGAATCGAACGGTACGAATGCGCAGCGTTTTTCGGTTGCTTATGACGTAAGGTCTGGTTACTACACCATTGCCTCGGTAGCTTCGGGGATGGCTCTCGATGTTGCAGGTGCTTCAAGGAAGAGCGGCGCCAACGTCCAACAGTATCGCCCCAACGGGTCGGCGGCACAACAGTGGTCAATTGAGCCCGAGGGTGATGGCTTCGTCATCGTCTCCCGCGTCTCGGGAATGGCTTTGGATGTCCGTGGTGGCAGCGCGGCAAATGGGGCAAACATCCAGCAGTACAAACGAAACGGTACGCGCGCACAACATTGGGCTCTTTCCCAGACGTCTGCCGTTGCAGATGGTTGCTACCTCATTCAACCCTTTGCCGCAACGAGGTTTGGTCTTGATGCCAAGGGAGGCAAGACGGACGTAGGGACCAACATTCAGCTTTATCGGCTCAACGGAACCACTGCGCAGTCATTTGAGATCGTCGAGTACCGAAGTGGCCTTTACACAATACGATGCCTCGGCAGCGGGTTGTTCCTTGGCCTGGAGGGAGGAATGACTGCTCTTGGGACCAATGTCGAGCTCGAAGCAGGCCTTCCGCTCACAGACTCGAAACTCTGGACGATAAAGCCTGGAGCAAATGGCGCGGCCTTTGTCTCTGCCACAGGTCTTGCATTGGATGTCAAGAGTCGGAGGTTCGAGTCGGGCACCAATGTGCAGGGTTACAGATCCAACGGAACGGCAAGCCAGCTCTTCGTGTTCAAAGCACTCCGTTCGGAAGGGCTTGGTATCACAGATGTGTGTGCTGTGGTGAACAATCAAGATGATTCTGCCGAGCAAAAGGTGTTTAGTAGCAGGGTGGACGGCGAGACATACCTTCTCCTTCCTTCCTATGCTGACGAAACGGATATATGCCTCGGTTATCTGTCGCCCAAAGATGGCGGACTTGCCGAAGTTGCAGCATCAAAGAATGGCGTGTTCCTTACCCACGATCAGTTGGAGTCCATAGACCTTACGGCAGGTCTCGATGTGGATGAAGTGGGCGGACATCTCATTTGGATTAGACCCTCGGGCTCGACCATTGCAAATCCCGTGCATGTGTTGACCTCTGCAAACATCCGTGCGCTGTTCATAATGAGTGACGACCCAGTGAGCGAGGGGCGCTACTGGGTTGAGTCGAGTCCCACCCACAACAACAAGACAACGGGAAGCATGCTGCTGGTGACCGAGGGTGGTGAGGTCGTCTATGACGGTGATCTTACGCAGATCAAGGGAAGGGGCAATGGCACTTGGCTGTATGACAAGAAGTCCTATCAGATAAAGCTGTCCAAGAAGACGAGCCTTATCGATGGATCCAAAGACAACAAGTCAAAGACGTGGGTTTTGCTTGGCAATCTCTTGGATGCTTCCTTGGTTCGTGACTACATGACAAAGAAGCTGGCACTTGCTCTTGGTGTCGAGGATACGCCTGACTGCGAGTTCGTCGACCTGTATTACGACGGTGAGTATCGGGGCACATATCAGCTGAGCGAAAAGGTTCAGATTGATGACGGGCGAGTTGACATTTATGATCTCGAGAAGGATAACGAGGGCCTAAACGGTGACACGTCAGATCACCCCATCGCACAGGATACGAATGAGTTTGGGTTCGTGTTCCAATACGTCACCGACATGATTGATCCCGACGACGTTTCGGGTGGCTATCTGATCGAAATGGACAATGCCTACTACAAGCAGGAACGCAGCTGGTTCGAGACGAGCGCCGGATTCTTTGTGGTCAAGTCGCCTGAGGATGCGAGCTATGGTGAGGTCAAGTACATCAGCGAGCTGTTCCAGCGCGCGATAAACGAAGCGCAACGGGCTGATGGGGACATTGCCGCGTTCTTCGACGTTGAGTCTCTCGTCAGATTCACGCTCATCAACGAGCTCTCGAGAGATCCAGATTACCTCCAATGGTCGTCAACATTCTTCTACAAGGACAAAGGTGAGGACTCTTTGATAGCGTCTGGCCCTGTATGGGACTTCGATCTCTCCTACGGTTGTTGTATACCTCTTAGGGATATGATCCCCATGGCACCCGAGGGACTAGACGATATGTAGAGTGATCGGGACCTCACTCTGTGAAGCAGTGGCCATCGAGTGGCGGCGTGGGTTAGGCTCGGTCTTGAAGGAGTCCGGCTTAC
>CADAQM010000036.1 GCA_902790135.1 uncultured Coriobacteriaceae bacterium | reverse complement strand
TAAGCCGGACTCCTTCAAGACCGAGCCTAACCCACGCCGCCACTCGATGGCCACTGCTTCACAGAGTGAGGTCCCGATCACTCTACATATCGTCTAGCCGGCATGACCCCAAGCGCAGATCTCGCAGGAGCCACCCGCACCCCAAGGAACCCCTTAAGATGGCAGACCGGCCCGCTGGTATCCATACCAGCGGGCCGGTTTCATAGTTGACGCGTAGGCAATTGCCCCTGCCTTCATAGTATGATTTTGGGGTGTGCATCATCCATATCGTACGGGAGGGGTCCTTATGGAGCGATTGCTAGCCAAGTATACAAACAGCTACGCAAGTTACGTCATTCTGTTCTTCTTCTACGATCTGGCCTTTGCCTTCTTCTCGGCACTGATATCGGTCTACCTCATCGGCAAGGGCTACAGCGCCAGCCAGGTATCGATGTGCATCTCAGTCGCCGCGCTGGCAAACATGGTCACCCAGCCCATCATCGGATCGCTTACGGACAAGTTTGGTATGCGGTCAGTCAACATGGTCATGTTCGCCGCCACCTGCATCGCCGCCGCCCTGTTTGTCATCGCTCCTAACTTCCTCATCATCGTGGGCACCTATGCGGCCATGAACCTGCTCATGAACGGCGTCAACCCAACCGTCGAGCGTATGGCCACCTCAAGTCCCTACAGCTACGGATCCATCCGCGTGTGGGGCTCGATTGGCTTTGCCGTCGGCACGCAGCTCACCGGCATCATCTACGACAGCATCGCGCCCGTCGCCCCTTACATTGGCGTCATCATTGCCATGCTCATCGCGATCTTCGGCTTCTGGGGAACCAACCCCCGTCTGGCCGAGACCGAGGCGGCCAAGATCGAGGACGCAGCGTCCGACGAGGTCGAGCCCGTCTCCACCAAGACGCTGCTCACCAACAAGAAGTTCCTGTACTACCTCGTCCTGCAGATCCTGTTTGCCGCCGTTACCGGTGCTGCATACTCCTTCTGCCCGGCCTTCCTCACCTCGAAGGGCCTTGAGGCCTCCACGGCGTCAACCATCCTGGCCGTAGCCACGCTGCTCGAGATTCCACTTTTGCTCTTCTCGTCCAAGTTCATGGACAAGATCGCCAACAAGACGCTGCTGTTTGCCATCTTCACGCTTGTGGTGGTCGAGATGGTGGTCTACGGGCTCAACCTGCCGCTGCCGCTCGTCATCGTGGCAACCTTCCTCGGACGCCATCCGCCCGCAATCATCAACATCATGGCCAACATGAAGGTGGTCAACACCATCGTCGACGCGCGCCAGCAGATTGCCGGCCTCGCGCTCGTCAAGACCTGCCAGAGCTTTGGCACCATCATCTCCAACAACATTGGCGGCCGTATCGCCGACGCTGCCGGATACCCCGCCATGTTCCTCTTCCTGCTTGTCATGATTAGTGTTGGCTTGGCAGGCGTCGTCTTCTTCCAGGTTCCCTCGGGCAACGACAAGAAGCTCTTCAGCTAGCAACCCACGGGGCTTCGCGCGTCGCAGCCCGAGAAAGGATCGATCATGGCAGAACTGCAACTCACGCTGGACCACGGCAAGCGCCACGAGCTCATCAAGATGGCCGACGTCATGGACGGCCACATCGACATCCTCGAGATTGGCTATCCCGAGCTCATCACCTTTGGCCTCGACCTCGTGAGCGAGATTCACGAGTCCCACCCCGACCTCAAGATCGCCGTTGACGCCAAGGTCTTCCACGGCGGCTCTGGCGTCACGCGCCGCTGCTTCGAGGCAGGTGCCTCCATCGTCACGGTGCTGGCCTACGCACCAGACGAGGTCATCAGGCAGATGGTGCATCACGCCCGCGAGTACGGTGGTGCGATCATGTGCGACATGGACGGCGTCCGCAACGCCGGCAAGCGCACTGCGCAGGTTGACGCGCTCGGCGTCAAGTACGTGCACATCTCCACCGGCTACCTCATGGAGCACGAGTACGACCTGCAGAAGCCGACCCATGGCTCCATCTTCCAGCTGCGTCCGCTGGAGAAGGCCGTGGCTGTCAAGCGCAACCTCATCCACGCCGGACTCGCGTTGGGCACGGGCATCAACGAGCAGAACCTCGACGAGGTGCTCAAGCTCAAGCCCCAGATCGTGATGGTCGGTCGCGGCATCTACGCCAAGGATGGCGCCTACAAGACCACGCTCGAGCGGCAGATCGAGGCTGCGGACAGCATCCGAGCACGCCTGCACGCAGCAGGCTAGAGGCACGCGGCGCCGCATCCATCGCACGAGAACGCGGGAGGAACCCATGGGCAACACCGGCACAGAGTTCCGCACATGGCTTGCCTCGCAGCAGGTAGTCGACGTAAGCCCCACCCTGGCCTCCGAAGGGCACTACCGCATAGCGCTTCCGGCGGCCGTGGGCGAGGTAAACATCTACCCCTTCAAGGACGACCTCGAGATAGCCGAGTACCGCATCACGCGCGTCTCGGACGGCGAGGCCGTCTTCTTCCTGCACGCCATGCTCGACGACCTCACGCGCGCCAAGGACCTCTTTGGGCAGATGGCTGAGGTGCTCGCAGACGAGCAGCGTCACAGGACTACGCACGTGCTGCTCTGCTGCACCTCAGCGCTCACCACCAGCTTCTTTGCCACCAAGATGAACGAGGTTGCCCACACGCTCTCCCTTGACTACGACTTTGCTGCGATGTCGGTGGAGCGGGGGCTCAAGTCCGAGGGCTTTGATGCCATCCTGCTCGCGCCGCAGGCAAGCCACATGCGCCGCGAGATGGTTGCCGCACACCCCGACACCATGGTGTTCGAGATTCCCGCCAAGATCTTCGGCAGCTACGACGCGGCGGGGGCCGTGCGCCTGCTCATGCACGCTTTCCGCGACGTAAGCGTGCCGGCGGACCGCCCGAGCGTACGGGTGGCCCGCGACCTCTCCAACGACAACCTCATCCTCATCATCACGCTCTTTACCATGCGCGCATACTCGAGGCTGGGGTACCGTCTCTATGACCACGGCACCGTCACCATGCAGGGCGCCGTGCGCAAGCCCATGCTCGACTACCGCGACGTCGAGGACCTGCTCGAGACCATGGGCGGACGCGGCGTCAACGTGAAGGACCTCGACATCATAGGCATTGCCGCCCCGGGAGTCGCCTACCACGGCACCATCACGCTACCGGGCATAGCCGACACCCCCTACGACCTTGGCTCGCACATCCACAAGCGCTTTGGCATCAGGACCTCCGTCGACAACAACTGCAACGCGGCGGCTGTCGGCTGCTACGTGGGGCAGGACAAGTACGAGAGCGTGATGTTCTTCCGCCACGAGCTCGGGCACATCGCGGGCGGCCTGGGCACCGTCATCGACGGCAAACTGCTCAAGGGCCGCCACAACCTCGCCGGTGAGCCCAAATACTACGAGAGCCTCTTCCGCTACAACCCAAACTACGAGGAGAAGATCTGGAACGAGCGGGGCATGTTCGAGATTGCACGCAACGTTGCCCTGACCGGCATTGCGCTGATCTCGCCCGAGGCGTTCTACTTTGCCGTTGACACAGTGGATGACATGGACGAGCTGCGCTACGCCCTGGCGCACGACGTACACGATGACGACGATGACGGCGAGTGCCTGCTGGCACCCAACGGGGGGCCGCTCCTGGGCTTGCCGGAGGATATGATTCCCGAGCTCTATGTGGTGGACGACTACGTGGAGCGCGTGTATCTGGGCGAGATGGCCCTCTGCCTGCAGAAGCTGCGCGATCCCAACTACCGCTCGCTCGGTATCGCGTAGGCGCGGCTCACCCGATAAGCTCGAGCAGGCGCGCCATCTGCTGGGGCGTGACCGCCGCCACCGGTGCATGCCGCAGGAGCTTCTCGTCGTTGGTCACGAGATAGTCTGCCTCGATGCGCATGCAAGCAGCCACAATAAGATTATCCTCGATCTCGGCGTGCTCATCACGTAGTTTGCTGGCAAGCCAGAGGTCGGCCGTCGCCGAGCCGATCGTCGTCGCCTGCTCCTGCATACTCTCCACAAAGTCCCATCCGTGAGCGGCAATCGCCCTCGCGTACGCGTCGGACAAAGCCCCCTTGTCTTGCCGCACCCAGCGCTTTGCTTCGTGCGAAACAATGCGATACACCGCACGTGCGATATCAATCGTAAAGACGAGCTCCACGTCATCACGCTGGGCAGCCTTGAAGAAGGCCAAGGAGGCGTCGCGCAGCGGACGTCCGGGCACATACAGGTCCACCCACACATTGGTGTCGACCATGATGGTCTTGGTCGCCACACTCATGCGAGACCTCGCTCGGTAAGCTGCTCCCACTCGATCTCCTCGAGAATCTCGGTCATGGGACGAGCGTCTGGCTCAAAACTGGCAAGATCGAGCCCCAGCGTGGCGCCCAAATCCTCAAACAGGCACGAGGCGCGTTCAAGCGACTCCTCTTGTCCCAAGGAAGACACCGTTGCGCCAGCCCCTCCGTCAAGCACGCGCGTGACTGCCTCGTATGCCTCGCCACCCTCAGATATCTTCTCCCAGAGCTTGCGGATTATCCTCGCTGGCGAGCTCCCAACGAGCGCAAGCGTCGCATTGCCGCGCTCCTTGAGATCCGCTGGCATGCGGATGTTGAGCTGAGAGATGGTTGCGTCTGCCATAGCATCACCTTGCTAGCACTGTTAGCATTCTGTTGTGACATCATAACGTATAGCCCATCCGCCCGCAAGCCACTCGAGCATGCGAGCCAACACGGTACAATCGTGTTGAATCCCCCTCCGCCAAGCAAAGGAGTCCTCATGGCCGCTTCCGACTATCCGATGGGCATCAAAGAGGTTGGCTCGTCACTCTCCGTTGCCACCCACATGATTCGCCACGAGGACATCAATGGCTTCAACCGCCTGTTTGGCGGACGCCTGATGGAGTGGATCGACGACGTCGCGGGCATCGCGGCGCGCCGCCACGCGGGTATAGACATCACCACGGCCGCCATCGACACGCTGGAGTTCAAGAGCGCTGCCTGGCTCAACGACATCGTGGTCATCGAGGCATGGGTCACGCACGTGGGGCGCACGTCGATGGAGGTGCGCGCCGACAGCTACGTGGAGGACCCCGCCACGGGCGAACGCACCATGATCAACCACGCCTACCTCACCGAGGTCTGCGTCGACGAGAACGGCCACCCCGTGCCCGTGCCCTGGGGACTGGTGGCCACCACCGACGAGCAGCACAAGGAGTGCATCGCTGCTCGCAGGCGCGCCGAGATGCGCAAGGTCCGCCGGCTCCAGGGTTTCTAGGAGCATCGGTCGACTGGCCGGTAGGAATGGTCCCCTTCGGGCAGGCGTTGAAGAAACTTGGTCAGGTTTCCCCCTTCCCGCTCGTGTTGTTGGTAGATGACGACGTCGCGTCAACCTCACGACACGAAAGGAGGGCGGCATGCAGCATACTCTCACAACGCGCGAGATCGCAGAGAACGAGGCGACTCGCCTCGTGAACACCTACTCGGACATGATCTTGCGCCTGAGTTACAGCTACCTCGGTTCCACAGCCGATGCGGAAGACATCTGCCAAACGGTCCTTTTGCGCCTGATGACCAAAGCCCCCGACTTCTCTGACCCAGACCACGAGCGCGCATGGATCATTCGCACCACAGCAAATGCCTGCAGAGACCTGCTCAAAAGCTCCGCACGGCGCACCACCGTTTCTCTTGACGCCGCGGGAGAACCCGAGGCACCAGCAGTGCCCGATGGCACCGTTGCCGACGCGGTTGCTCGTCTCCCGCGCGATCAGCGGACGGCAATTCACCTGCACTACTTTGAGGGACTTCCCATCGCACAGATCGCACGCATCACCAAGGCCAGCGAAGCCGCCATCACCAAGCGCCTCTCACGCGCCCGTCAAACCCTCAGAACTGCACTAGGAGCATAGCCATGACGCAGACAAACGACACTCTCCCCAAGCTGGAAGACTATAACGACACCATGGAAGAGCTGCGCTTTTCCCCCGAAGCAAAGGAGCGCATGGCAAAGCGCCTGGCCGAGGCAGCCTTCGAGACCCAGGCTCCCGCTCCTGTCATCAAGGTTGCCGACAGGCGCAAGCGCCGTCTCCCCTATGCCGCAGCCGTAGCCGCACTGGCACTCGCCCTCAGCCTTGGAGGAATCGCCTACGCAGCTGGTGGCTTCATGAACGTGCCCCAGTTTGTGAGTCATCTCTTTGGCGGCGACAGCGCGAAGGTCGAGATCGTCGACAGCGTGGGCCATCCGGTCGGCGTCGCCCAGAGCGTAAACGGCGTCACCGTCTCCGCCGATGCCGTCATCGGCGACAAGAACAACATCGCCGTGGTCTTCTCCATCTCAAAAGACGATGGGACGCCCTTCGAGTTCGAGACCTTGGAGGATGGGCTCATTCCCTTAGGCTTCTCCGATGACCTGAACATCAGCCTCCCCCTCTTCAGCAGCTACGGAGCAACGGGAAGCTCGTACTTCTACGACGAAGACCCCACGGACAATGCCATCCAGCTGGTAGAGACGCGTACCTACGAGAGCGACGGCGAGTCGGAGATCTCGCTGGTAGGCCGTATGCTGACGGCCAACTTCTCTGATCTCACCTACTACGGGGATGATGGCTCGGTTGCTGTCGTTGCCCCCGGTGATTGGAAGCTCAGCTTCCCGCTCAACTACGAGGACACCACCAGGGAGCTGGAGACCGGACAGGCCTTCGAGGTCAACGGCATGTCGGCAACCATCGACCAGCTCAGCATCTCCCCCATCGCCCTGCATGTGACCTACACGGTCGACCAGACGGCAGAGTGGACAAGCACCGAGAGCGGCAAGCTCTCTGACCACGACAGCAAGCTCATGGACAGCCTGCTGGGCATCGAGGTGAGCGTGACGATGAACGATGGGACCACCTTGAAGATGGGACAGCCCACCGGCGGCAGAATTGGCGAGGGTGACACGGCGACCTGCGAGACGGGCGTCATCTGGGACCGCATCCTCGACCTGGACGAGGTAGAGAGCATCACCATCGGCGAGACGACCATCGAGCTGTAACGGATCTTGCGGAAGGGGAAACAGGCACCTGTTTCCCCTTCCGGGCGAGAAAGAAATCCTGAACCTGGCGCGCCGACGGCGGTGGCGAGCTACTTCACCAGCAAGCTGGCTCCGATCAGGCCCGCATCGCCACCGCAGAGCGCCAGCTTGAAGCGCAGCGTGTCGGGGTTGAGCACCAGCTTCTTGGCCTTCTCATGCACCAGGTCGATGAACCACGGGTTGTTGAGGGCCACGGACCCACCAAAGACGAAGATGTCCGGGTCGACCACGCAACTCACGTTGAGCACGGCCTTGGCCAGCACGTCAGCGGCACGGTCGATGACCATGCGCGCGGTCTCATCACCCTGCTCGTACAGGGCAAAGACCTCGGCAGGCCTGACCTCGCGCCCCAGACCCTTGGACGCGAGCCGCGCGATCGACGGCCCGCTTGCCTGGTCCTCGACCGACCCGACGTTCATTCCCGGACGCACGTCCGCAAACTCATTGACCACCATGTTGAAGATCTCGGCCGCGCAGGAGTTCGCGCCGCCCACAACCTGGTTGCGGTACACATAGGCACCGCCCACACCAGTGGACACAGTGAAGAAGAAGACCGACTCGTAGCCCCAGCCAGCACCAGAGAGCGCCTCGGCCAGGCCAGCGACGTTGGCGTCGTTGTTGAGGTAGGCGCGGTGCCTGGTCTTCTGCTCAAAGAAGCTCACGATGTTGAAGCCCTCCCAACCAGGCAGGTTGGGCGGATTGAGAATCTTGCCCGCGGAGAAGTTAAGCGGTCCGGGAGCTCCGATGCCGATGCCCACGTAGTCGATGCTCCAGCTCTCGATCGCATCGACCAGGTGCTGCAGGTTCTCTGCCGGTCCGAGGTCGTGATCGTTGGGCATGACCGCCTTGGCCAGCTCCTCGCCGTCCTCGTTATAGGCTGCCACACGCAGTTGGGTCCCACCGATGTCAATGCCGATGCGGTTCTTGGTCGCACCCGTCTTGGGACGCAGATCGGGATACTCGCCCTTGCCCCAAGCGCCCGCGGCAACCGTCGGCACGTAGCTGCAGATGAGCGTCATGTCACCCTCAAAGGACAACTTGCCGCAGCCGTAGGGCGCCACAAAGTGGGTGCCCTTCGAGAGGGTCCAGGTCCCCGCGGGGGTCGTCACGGTGCCGCCCTCTCCCGCGACCACCGACAGGCACATGAAGGGATGCGACTGCTGGAGGCTGACGGGCCAGTTGTTGGTCACACGTACGCGCAAGACCTCAAAGTACTCGCAGCTCATGAGCTTGGTGATTCCATCGACCTCGGGGGCGGTCACCATGCCTGTCGTGGGGGCCTTGGCGCGGTAGTCGATGACGTCCATCGCCTGTTGCAGGTGCAGCTCGCGCAGGCTTCCGTCGGCCTGGCGCCGGTCAAAGTCGTAGACGCGATAGGTCACGTCGGAAGACTGCTGCGTCTCGAGAATCATCGTGCCGCCCATGATGGCGTGCATCGTACCAGGCCTGATGTCAAAGAAGTCGCCCTTCTCGATGGGAACGAGGTTCTCCAGCTCGTCCCAGCGGCCCTCCTCGACCATCTGCGCGAACTCCGCTCGGTCGTGCGCCTTCTGGCCGACGATGATCTGCCCGCCGTCCTTGGCATCCAGCACGTACCAGCACTCGGACTTGCCGAGCGAGCCATCCTCGTGCTCGGCAGCGTAGTCATCGTCTGGATGCACCTGGATGGAGAGGCTCTCGCGAGCATCAAGCACCTTGACCAGCAGTGGGAAGCGATCGCCCGTTGCCCCCTCGAACAGCTCGTGGTGGTCGTACCACAGCTGAGAGAGGGTCATGCCGTCATAGGGGCCTCCGTCAACCGTGCAGTCGCCATGGGGGTGCGCTGCAATGCCCCAGCACTCCCCCACCGGGCCATCCGGCAGCTCGTAGCCAAACTCCTCGAGCCTGCGCCCGCCCCAGATGTTGTTGTGGAACACGGGCTTCAGCATGATCAGGCCTGGACGATCGCTCATGTGAACCGTTCCTCTCTCGCGTACGCAGGGGACGAATGCGCCAGAGCCCACCTCCTGCGGATGGGCCAGACAGCGCCAGATGCCCCGCTTGCGATAACATTCCGAAGTTTTGCCTCGCTTACATTCTACGTGCGAGAATGGAAGCGAGGGACTTGCACCGCGCATTTCCTTCACTTAGGACGGGAGGGGCAAGGTTGCCGCCATCCCCTCCCGCCCGCCGTGAAAGGAAGGAAGGTTGCCGTCTGACCCTCGGGCAGGGGCTGGTGACCCGAGCAGGGACCGCGTACGTGCGATGCCGGAGGCGTGAGGTGCCCCATCCCAGCTCCTAGGCAGCCTCGAGCGCTGCCTCCTCGGCCTGCTTGGCCATGACGCGCTCATGAACCTTCATGAAGGGCAGATAGATCGCCACGCCCAGTGCCACCAGGATCACCTGCAGGATGACGGCGCGGAAGTCGCCCGCCGTGGCGAGGAAGCCACTGATGAACACCGGGGTCGTCCACGGGACCATGACCACGCAGGGGTTGATGAGACCCGCCACGGTGGCAAAGTACGTGATGATCATGAACAGGTCGGGCACCAGCACGAAGGGAATCATCAGCGGCAGGTTGTAGACGATGGGATAGCCGTAGATAACGGGCTCGTTGATGTTGAAGATGCCAGGGCCGAGTGCCAGCGAGCCGACGGTCTTGCTCGTCTTGTTCTTGGAGAACAGGAACGTGGCGATGAGCAGGCAGAGGGTGCAGCCAGAGCCGCCGATGAGACCGAAGGTGTTGACGATCTGCATGTTCATGAAGTGGTCGGGCTGGATGGCCGCAAAGCCGCCGGAGGCAAAGGCATCCATGTTTTCGGTGATGAGGATGGTGAGCATCGGCTCGGCCAGCACGCCGGAGATGGCGCTCTGATGGATGCCCAGGCAGAAGAGCAGGTTGGCGAAGGTGTAGATGATCACGACGCCCCAGATGTTGGAGTTGAGGCTCTGCAGCGGTGCCTGGACGAAGGTCTTGATCAGCGTGGGAACGTCGGTGCCAAAGCCCACATGCAGCACCGTGGCAACGAGGCCAAAGACCGAGATCGTCAGCAGCATGGGGATCATGACGTTGAACGA
Organism: uncultured Coriobacteriaceae bacterium; assembly: GCA_902790135.1. Classification (GTDB taxonomy): domain Bacteria; phylum Actinomycetota; class Coriobacteriia; order Coriobacteriales; family Atopobiaceae; genus UBA1367. Next base: position 12,233 of record CADAQM010000036.1, on the reverse strand, counting down.
GTCGGCGACCGCGGGAGGAACGCCCTCGCCCAGGTTGATCTTGAGCTTGTCGACGTTGGCGAGCCTGATGAAGAGCTCTGTGGCCAAAAGTCCGATAATGATCGCCGCAAACAGGCCGCTGGTACCCGTGTTGCCCGTGGAGAAGAGGCCGCCAGTGAGCTGGATGGCACCCGTCTCCTCGACCGTCACCTCGACGCCCTGCGGGAGCGTCACGAACAGTGACGCGAGCGCGATAACCGAGCAGGCGATATCGCCCGCAAATCCCATGTTGTGGGCGTGGCGGTAGCCCACCACCGTGCACAGCAGGATCGCCGAGACGCTGAGCGTGCCCTGGGTGAGGGCGTTGCCCCAGTACTGGGCGTTTGCCAGTGCCTGGTCGCTCAGGAACAGCGGGAACACCACGTTGTTGATGAGCACTGCGATGCCCGCGCCGATGTAGAGCGGCATGATGGTTGCGAAGGCGTCGCGCAGCGAGCGCAGGTGCACCTCCGAGCCAATCCTTCCGGAGATCTCGGCGAACTTGTCCAAGAACGCCTGGCCCTTTCCTTGTCCGTCTGCCATGTTCTTTCCTTTCCTTCCAAACCTTACGTTCTATGCAATCCCCGGGCCGCCCCCGAGGTCATTGCCTGTCCTTGCCCGTCCGGGACGTCACTTAGGCGATGTGGTGCGTGTGGGTCACCTCGCGAAGCCACTCTGCGGAGGCCTTGAGACGACGGTCGTAGTTCTCCTGCAGGCTGACCTCGACGAAGCCATAGCGGTTCTTGTAGGCGTTGTTCCAGCTCCAGCAGTCAATGACACCCCAGTAGTGGTAGCCGCGGCACCGTGCACCCTCTTCGATGGCGCGCGCGACCCAACGCAGGTGGTCGCGCACGAACGGCACGCGATACGCGAGGTCGTCGATGCGACCGTCCTCGGTGCGTTTGGCGTGGTCCTCCTCGATGCCGATGCCGTTCTCGGAGACGAACCAGTCAAGCTCGGGGTAGTCGCGCGTCATGGTCATGGCAAAGTCGTAGATGCCCTTGGGGTAGATCTCCCAGCCGCGGCTCTTGTTCATCACGGCATCGGGCCAGACGTAGGGGTCAAAGAAGCAGGGGTCGCCCTGCTCGTCGGTGTCGCGTGCAGGAGCCTGCACACGGGTGGGCTGGTAGTAGTTGAAGCCAAGCCAGTCCACCTTGCCCTGGGCAAGGATGGCCTCGTCGCCGGGGCGGGTAGCCAGCACCACGCCACGCTCCGCGAGGGTCTCGATGACGTCGGCGGGAAGCGTCCCCTTAGTGACCAGGTCGAGCCACCAGCGGTTGTCGATGCCGTCAGCCATGCGCACTGCCTCGAGGTCTGCCTCGGTGGGGTTCTCGCGCGTGTAGGGCGGGGTGAAGCAGTTGATGAGGCCGATCTTCGCGTCCTCGCGCACCGCTCCCGCCGCCTGCAGCTCGCGGAAGGCCAGAACGGCCAGCGAGTGGGCCAGCGAGATGTTGTACTGGACGTTGCGGGCACGGCCAAAGTCGTGCACGAAGGGGAACCAGTTGCCATGGGCGTAGCGCTGCTCGGGCTCCACGATGGGCTCGTTGAAGGTGAACCAATGGACGATCTCCTGGCCAAACTCCGCAAAGGCGATGCGCGCGTAGTGGGCGTACGCCTCGATGACCTCGCGATTTTCCCAGCCACCGCGACGGAAGAGGTACGCAGGCATGTCAAAGTGGTACAGGTTGACGAAGACCTCGATGCCCGCCTTGCGCGCGGCGGTAAACATCTCGTGGTAGAAGTCGGCGCCTTCTCGGTTGAGCTTGCCGTTGGCATCTATCAGGCGCGTCCACTGGATCGACGTGCGCGCAGAGGAAAGGCCCAGGCTCGCAAGCAGCTCGTAGTCCTCCGCATAGCGCGCGCCCATGTCGTTTCCCGCATACGATCCGACACGATTGTGGAACGCACGAATGTCCTGGTTGGACCAGAAATCCCACATGTTCTCTAGCTTGCCGTGTGCCTGCCACATGCCCTCGGTCTGCGGGCCGGACAGCGCCGCGCCAAAGAAGAAGTCCTCAGGCAGGTCACAGTAGGTGGTCTCGTTCGGGTTCTGCTCGGTCATTGCTCGCTCCTTTTCTTTGCATCAGCTTTCGTGATTTAAATTACACGCTTCTGATTTTAATTGCAATAGCTTTTTTTAAAGAAATCTCAGCGTCGTGAGATAGCCCGCAAGCGGTATCAGTACAATAGAGTTACGGAAGGGAGACGGCATGCTCAAGTACGAGGAACTGGCAAAGACGCTCGAAGACGAGATTGCGCGCGGAACCTATCAAAAGGGCCAGCGGCTTCCCACCACCCCGGAGCTCTGCCAGATCTATGGCGTGAGCAACACCACCGTCAAGCGTGCCATGGACGACCTCGAGCTCAAGGGCATCGTCGCCCGCCGCCGGGGATCGGGCGTGTACGTAAAGGAGACCACCTCCCTGGCCTCCGCCGTCAAGGGAGCAGGCAGCACCTCCGGACAGATGACGGGCTTCTCGGCCGAGCATGCGGACAGGGGCCAGACGGTCACGAGCGAGGTCCATGAGTTCTCCGTCACCCATGCCCCCAAGGACGTTGCCGGGCACCTTGGCCTGGAGCCCGACGAGTTCGTCTACCACATCTGCCGCGTACGCTCCGTCGACGGCGTACCGCGCGTGGTCGAGTACACGTGGATGCCGCTCGAGCTTATCCCGGGGCTGCGCGAGGGAACGCTGCACAAGTCGATCTACGGCTTCATCGAGGACGAGCTCGGCCTCAAAATCGGCAGCGCGCACAGGGCCATCAAGGCGGTCATGCCCACGGACGAGGAGCGCCGCTGGCTGGGCATCGACGACCATAGCCCCCTGCTCGAGGTGCGCCAGGTCGCCTACCTCGCAAACGGGATCGCATTCGAGTTCTCCACCTCGCGCCACACGGCGGACTACGAGTTCTACAGCATCAGCACGAGGTAACCCATGGTCCACGTCGGCACGGCAGGCCTCACGGCCCCCTGCATCTATCTCATCGACGCACCCGAGCACCCCACGCCCCTCGACGAGGTCGCGAGTGGTCTCGCGTCAACCGTGGTCTCCGTTCCCGTCGCCAACTGGGGGTCTGCTCTGACGCCTTGGCCTGCCGAGGCCCTCTACCGTGGCGAGGAGGCGTATGCGGGCAAGGCCCCGGAGACGCTCGAATGGCTGCTTGGCGAGGTCATGCCCTCATGCGAGCAGCAGGCTGGCCTCACGCCCAAAACTCGCGCCATCGCCGGCTACTCGCTCGCCGGGCTCTTCTCGCTCTACGCCTTCCTGCGCGAGCCCTCGCTCGCAGCTGTTGCCTGCCTATCGGGCTCGCTCTGGTACGAGGGTTGGGTCGAGCACATGGAATCGCTCAGTCCCACCGCGGCCGGGCGTTACGCATTCCTCTCGCTCGGCAGCAAGGAGCGCCGCGCCTCGCGGCCACAGCTCAAGCGCGTCCAGGACAACACCGAACGCTGCGTGGAGCTGCTGCGCGCATGGGGCATAGAGACCGACTACGTGCTCAATCCCGGAGGGCACCTCACGGCGATAACAGCACGCACCCAAGCAGGGCTGCAGGCACTTGACCGAGCGCTCTGTCGTTAGCGGTAGCCGTAGCCCTATTGCTCATCCAGCTGCTCGGGCTCTGCCTCGGAGATCTCGGTAGGCGTGGCCTCAGTCACGTCCGCAACGGGCACCCACCCGTTGCGCTGGCGCATGTCGTCACCGATGAGCTGGTAGATCGACGCGGCAACGGGCACCGACAGGAGCACGAAGGGCACGCCGCCCAGACCGCCGCCAACGGCCACTGCCGCAAGCACCCAGATGGCAGGCAGTCCGATGGTCGACCCGATGACCTTGGGGAAGATGACGTTTGCCTCAAACTGCTCGAGTACCAGCAGAAACACGATGAAGCCCAGTGCCTTGATCGGAGAGATGCTGAAGATGAGCAGCGCGCCGATGATGGCACCCACGTAACCGCCCACCACCGGCACCACATAGGTCACGCCGACGACGGTGCTGATGGTCATGGAGTACGGGAAGCGGAACAGCAGCATGCCGCCGAAGCACATGACGCCCAGCAGGAATGAGACGAAGCAGCGTCCGACGATGAAGTTGTGGAAGGAATGGTCCAGGACGCCCGTCACGTACACAAAGCGCTCGCGTACCTGGGGGCCCAGGTAGGTCTCGATAAGCGTGGTCACCTGACCGCCCAGGCGCTCCTTGCTCATGAGGATGTACAGGGCAAGAATCAGGCTCAGGAAGAGCTCAAAGGCCTGCGAGAGCACCGATGACACCCCAGAGAGCACCGAGCCCATCACGCCGCCGGCACCGCTCACAAGGTAGTTGGATATCTGCACCTGGATGTTCTCCCAGTCGCCGAGCTGGTCGAGCTGCTCGTCCACCATGGCCTCGAGGTCGAACTCGCGGAAGAGCTCGCGGATCGCCTCCGCAAACACCGGAACCTTGTGCGACATCATGCGCATGCTCTGCATGAGCTCAGGGACGATAAACCGGAGCAGAACCCCGGAGAGTACCACAACGATACCGATGGCAGCCAGAAGGCTCACGGGACGACGCAGCTTGGCCAGATGGGGCTTATCGGCCATCCAGGAGAGCTTCTCCTCGAAGAAGCGCATAGGGATGTTGGCGATGTAGGCGATGGCGCCACCCACCAGCACCGGAACGAGGGCGGCAAGCAGCAGCATCAGACCCTTGGAGATCGAACTCCAGTAGTAGATGCCCAGGTATACGGCAAAGACGGCAAGTCCCATACGGACGAGCTCGTCGCGATTGGGATAACGCATGTTCGGACTCCTACCCATCGGAACGCGCGAAGGCATTGCGCATGCCCATGCTGGCGACGTGCAGCACCTTTGACAGAAGCTTATCAGTTTCGCGGCGCAGGTCCCGCTCCATCTGTGCGTTTACCCCAGCGAGCAGGTCAGAAAGTTCGTCCTCGGACGCGTGGGCTGCCTTGCGGTCGGTCTGCACGAGCAGAGCGTGACCAAGCGCGCCAACCGTCATCTGATAGCGCTCGACATCGGCCACGCATGCACCAAAATGCTGGTCGGCCAGGGCGGCTATCAGACGGTTCGCCCAGTAGAAGCTGTCGGTCGAGACCTCCTCGCCCGTATAGGTAAGATAGTTGGGCATGGCATCGACCGCAGGATACAGAGCCACGAGCGCATTGAAGACGTTGCAGCCATAGGCCATCCACTGCACCGCACGGCAGCCCTTCGGCGCATAGGGACGCAGCTGCAGCACGGCCAGCTGGCTGGTTCGGTTGATGCCGATGGGGCGGTAGCGGCGCTTGCTCTCGGGCGTGCCCTTGTCGCCGTAGCAGTCGTACGGCGTGCCCTGGTAATGCAGGGAGAGCACGTACTTGACGTCCTCGATGGTCACCAACCGGTCGGGACGGTTGCACCAGGGGATGTCGTCGCTCTCGGGCGTGTAGGTGGCATCGGGGCCATCCCAGACGCTGGCACGTGCGCTGAGCACGCGCTGCATGGACCAGGCGCGCGGGGTGTTGTACACGTGGTCGGCATCGCTCGCGCTGCCGAAGGCCTCGCGCGGGTTGAAGACGTCCGTCCGCTCGCCAGCTGCGCGTACGGTGAGATCGAGGTGGTTCTCGGTCATCCACGCGCGCAGGTCGGCGCTGCAGAGGTACTCGACACCCTCTCCCTCCGCATCGGCCAGGTCGAAGGAGTCGATGCCCAGCTGGTTGGGCACGGTCACATAGGTGTCGTCAGGCACGCGGCGCGCAATCCAATGATGCCCGCCGATCGTCTCCAGCCACCAGATCTCGTTGATGTCGGAGAAGGCGATACCGTTCATCTCGTAGGTACCGTAGCGCTCGAGCAGGGCGCCGAGACGCAGCACGCCCTCACGCGCCGAGCCGATGTAGGGCAGAACGAGGGTCACCATGTCCTCCTCGCTGATACCGCCCGGCACCTCGGGCACGTAGCCCTCCTCGCCAGGCTTGCCCTGCGCCGGCCGCAGCTCCACCAGCGGGTCCGCACCGAGCACGCGCTCGTTGGTGGTAAGCGTCTCGGTCGCCGACATGGCCACGTCGCTTGCGTTCACGCCCGCCGCCGCCCAGATGCCCTCGTTGTCAAGCGCGTTGGGCACCGAGCTGTAGCGCTGGGGCGTGAGTTCGGAGAGGTCAATCTCCAGGTGCGAGAGGACGCTTCTGTAGACGCGCGGCTGATCTTGGGGCAAGACCTGCTCGAGGCGCTTGGCACAGAACTCCCCGCTGCCCGAGTCCTCGTTGCGCGCGACGATGGTCGACCCATCGTAGCTGGCCTTTTTGCCGACAAGAATGGTGGTGCATGCCATGGAAGCTCCTCGACGATATGGTGGGTGTAAGTCGCGTTTAACTATAGCAGCCCTGCGCAGCTTTAAGGCGATGCGTCCGAGGCGGATAACCAGCCTGACCAGAGCGCGTATACTGTCCCCACCGGGCATCACGAGCGAGGAGCATCCATGACTGACAGCATCACCCTACGTAGCATCTATCTGGCCGGCGGTTGCTTCTGGGGCGTGGAGGAGTACTTCTCGCGCATCCCGGGCGTCGTCGCAACCGAGGTCGGCTATGCCAATGGGCACACGCAGGACCCAAGCTACCAGGACGTATGCACCGACACCACAGGATTTGCCGAGACGGTGCACGTAACCTATGACCCCGCTTCCGTGAGCCTTGTGACCATCCTCGAGCACTACTTCATGATCATCGACCCGCTCTCCCTCAACCGCCAGGGCAACGACCGTGGCACCCAGTACCGCACGGGTGTCTACTACGTGGACGAGGAGTCCCACGAGGTCGCGCGACAGGTGTTTGACAACGAGCAGAAGCGCTACCAGAGTCCGATGGTGGTGGAGCTCGAGCCGCTCACCTGCTTCTTTGCAGCGGAGGAGTACCACCAGGACTACCTCAAGAAGAACCCGGCAGGCTACTGCCACATCACCTTCGAGACCCTGAGCGACCTCGTCTAGCGGCTACAGCCGAGCAGCGCTCAAGGACGGCAACCGCGCCTCATCTGCGTCCAGCAAAACTCACCACAGATTAATCTTCGCCCAAACTCGCTTTAATCTTCGGCGGGCATCATACTGGACAACGGAAGGCGACAAGGCTGCCTTCCACCACCAGAAGGAGTGCAAGACCATGGAGAAGCTCGAGAAGGTTGAGCTGGTCCGCGAGAAGACCGGCGTTTCATATCAGGACGCGCGTGACGCCCTCGAGGCCTGCGACTACGATGTGCTCGATGCGATCATCTGGCTCGAGGGCAAGGGCATGGCAGACACCGCCACCGCAACTTACGAGACCACCAGCAACACGACGCAGACGACCTCCTTTGAGATGCGCGAGGCGCAGGAGGAGTACCAGCGCACCAGCAAGAAGACCAAGATCGGCGAGGCATGGGGCGGCTTCTGCCGCGAGGCCAAGCGCATCCTGCGCGCCAGCCTCGAGATGACCTTCGTCGCAGAGCACAACAACGACCGCGTGATCGCCCTGCCGCTGCTGCTTCTGATCATCGGCCTGTTCGCCTGGGGCGTCTCCCTGTGGCTGCTCATCGTGGGTCTGTTCTTTGGCCTGCGCTATCACATCGAGGGCATCAGCTCGGTAACCATCGACGTCAACGACGCCATGGACAAGGCTGCCGACGCCGCCGAGAGCATCAAAAACGACTTCACCAACAGGGACGAGTAGTCCCACAAGCAGGAGGTAGCACCCGATGGCACGGATACTCATCGTCGAGGACGAGGCCAAGATCGCCCGCTTCGTGGAGCTGGAGCTCACGCACGAGGGCTACGAGGTGGACAAGGTCGCCGACGGTCGCGCCGGCGAGGAGGCCGCGCTCTCGGGTAACTACGACCTCATCCTGCTTGACGTGCTGCTTCCCGAACTCAACGGCATGGAGGTGCTCCGGCGCATCCGTCGCGAGAGCGACGTGCCCGTCATCATGCTCACCGCGCGCGACGCCGTGATGGACAAGGTCGCCGGCCTCGACGCGGGAGCCGACGACTACATCACCAAGCCGTTTGCCATCGAGGAGCTGCTCGCCCGCATCCGCGTGGCGCTCAAGCGCCGCGAGGCGAGCGAGCACGCTGCCAAGCCCGATCCCGAGCCCGACCACCACGTGCTGACCATCAAGGGGGTCTCGCTCGACGTGGAGCGCTACGAGGTGCGCGTGGGTAACGACGTGATCGAGCTCACCAACCGCGAGTTCGAGGTGCTCAAGGCCCTAATGGAGAACCGCAATATCGTCATGAGCCGCGACCGGCTGGTGCAGCTGGCCTGCGGCTATGACTTTGTGGGCGAGACCAACATCATCGACGTGTACATCCGCCACCTGCGCTCCAAGATCGACGACTGCTACGGCATCAAGCTGATCACGACCGTGCGAGGAGTAGGCTATGTCATCCGCGAGGACTAGCGAGAGCGGCGAGCGGCTCGCCCGGGCGGTCTCCCTCAGGCCCACGGCCTCGATCGCGCGCACCATCAGTTGGAGCTTCACCTGGCGAAAGCTCCTCAGGGTGCTGTTCGGCGACGTGATGGTGCTGTCACTTCTGATCTGCGCCTTCGTGTGGCACTGCACGGCGGCGCTGCCCGCGGCAGCGGCCGACGGCATCACCGAGAATGTGCTGGGAACGCCCATCGTCGGACCCTCCCACTGCGTGTTCACCGGCACCGGGGCCGACATCGCAACGTGGAAGTTCACCATCCACGGGGGCGACGGGATCAAGTACGTAACCTTGATGGAGCCCTACCTGCGGCTCCTCTTTCCGCCAGTCGCCTTTCTGCTCTTTTGCCAGGTGCTGGACCTGTTCGACTTCTTCAGCGACACCCGTCGCGTACGTCGCACGCTCCAGCCCCTGAACGACCTTGCCGTGGCCGCCGAGGCAATCGGCCACGCGACCGCCTCGACCGACCCGATGAGCGCCAAGGTCAGCACCGACAAGATGGCCACGCTCGAGGAGGCCATCGAGCGCGCCACCGTCGACTCCCCCACCGTCTCCACCGGCGACAAGGACCTGCGCAGCATCGAGGTGGCCTTGAACGGGCTTTTGCGCCAGATGCAGGAAGCAAAGCTGCAGCAGATGCGCTTTGTCAGCGACGCCAGCCACGAGCTGCGTACCCCCATTGCGGTGATCCAGGGCTACGTCAACATGCTCGACCGCTGGGGCAAGACCGACGAGGATGTGCTCGATGAGTCCATCGAGGCACTCAAGGCGGAGAGCGACCACATGCAAGAGCTGGTCGAGCAGCTGCTCTTCCTCGCGCGCGGCGACTCTGGCCGCAACACCCTCGAGCGCGCCAACGTCAACCTTGCCCAGGTGGTGCGCGAGGTGTGGGACGAGTCCTGCATGATTGACGAGGGCCACAACTACGTGTGCCGCGTGGACGAGCAGGCTGAGCAGGACCAGACCCTCGTGACTGAAGGCGACCTCGCCATGCTCAAGCAGTCTCTGCGCATTATCGTGCAGAATGCCGAGAAGTACTCCCCCGAGGGAAGCACCATCACGCTCGACGCGCGTCGCGACGGGCAGAACGTCCTCTACAGCGTGCAGGACGAGGGCATCGGCATGTCTGAGGCTGACGTGCGCCACATCTTCGAGCGCTTCTACCGCGCCGACGACGCCCGCAAGGAGAAGACCGACGGCTCGGGCCTTGGCCTCTCCATTGCTAAGTGGATCGTGGACGCGCACGAGGGATCGATCGAGGTCGTCTCTCGCGAGGGCGTGGGCACCCGCTTTACCGTGCGCTTCCCCGCTAAGTACTAACCCGGAGGATGTGACAGCGGCCTGCCCCCTACCACATCCTGTTTCCCCGTCCAGGCAAAAGGCGCGGGGCGAGACTCGTCTCACCCCGCGCCTGCTCATGCGTGTCTGTAGGCCTTACGCCAGGTCGGCCAGGTTCTCGCCATTGCTTGCGATGACCTGCTTGTACCAGTAGAAGGAGTCCTTGCGGCTACGCGCCATGGAGCCCTTGCCCTCGTCGTCCATGTCGACGTAGATGAAGCCATAGCGCTTGCGCATCTCGCCCGTACCGGCGGAGACGACGTCGATGCAGCCCCAGGTGGTGTAGCCCCAGAGGTCCACGCCGTTCTCGATGGCGCGGTTCATGGCCTCGATGTGCTCGCGGTAGTACTCGATGCGGAACGGGTCGTGGATGGAGCCGTCCTCCTCGACGGTGTCGTAGGCGCCCAGGCCGTTCTCGACGACCATCAGAGGAATCTGATAGCGAGCATAGGCCCACTCGAGGTACCACTGCAGGCCCGTGGCGTCGGTTGCCCAGCCCCAGTCGGAGTACTTGAGGTACTCGTTGCGGGCGCCCGCGGAGAAGTTACCCTTGACCATGTCCTTGACCTCGTGGGTGGTCACCACGTTGGACATGTAGTAGGAGAAGGTGTAGAAGTCGACAGTGCCCTCGGCGAGGTCGATCCAGTCGGTGTCCTTGATGTCCAGCTCGACGTTGTGCTCCTTCCACAGGCGCGTGGCATAGGTGCCGTAGTCGCCCAGGCACTGGACGTCGCCGCAGTAGTAGATGCCCTCCTCCATCTGGTGCTGGGCCAGAAGGATGTCCGCCGGGTCGCAGGTCGCGGGGTACCAGGCGATGCCGCAGATCATGCAGCCGATCTTGTTGTCCTGGTCGATGGCATGGCCAATCTGCACGGCCTTGGCCGACGCGACGAACTTGTGATGCAGGTGCTGGTAGGCGCCCTGGTAGTCCTCGTCGGTGGTGTGGCCGGAGAACGGCAGGAACATGATGGTGTTGTTGATCTCGTTGAAGGTCAGCCAGTTGTGCACGAGGCCCTTGAACTCGCGGAAGCATGCGGTGGCATAGCGTACGTAATGGTCGATGGTCTCGCGGTTCTCCCAGCCGCCGCAGTGCTCCTCGAGGTAGAGCGGCGTGTCAAAGTGCCAGATGGTCACCAGCGGCTCGATGCCGTTCTTGTGCATCTCCTCGAACATGCTCTTGTAGAAGGCCACGCCCTCGGGGTTGGGCTCCTTCTCCAGGCCCGTCGGGAACAGGCGCGACCAGCTGATGGACATGCGGAACTGCTTGAAGCCCATCTCACCAAACAGGGCGATGTCCTCCTTGTAGTGGTGATAGCCGTCCACGGCGTTGTGGTTGGGATAGTGATACTCGGGAAGCACCGCATAGTGAGCGCCCTCGGGCAGCTTGTCGCCGTTGCGCATCTTGCAGTGGTTTTCATCCTTGTCGATGTAGGTCACGTAGCGCGGCTCGCTCACCGTGCCGCCGGTGGTGACGTCGGTCATGGCCATGCCACGGCCACCCTCGTTCCAGCCACCCTCGTACTGGTTGGCAGCTACCGCTCCGCCCCACAGAAAGCCCTCAGGAAATGCCATGTCGTACCTCCTAGTCTCGGTTCCCTTACCCATAGATACTGAAAATGATAGCGGAGGAGGCACAAAGCGAACGAGACGCCCTCTCATGGCGCCTCGTACAATCGGCAGACGTTTTGCGTCTTGCGTAACGGGATGTCCTACAGCAGCGACAGGTCCAGCTCCCAGCGGTTGGGGACGCCAGAACCGTCAAGGCCTCCCATGTCGATCTGGGAGAAGCCCGGCAAGAGGATGTCGGTACAGGTAAAGACGCCGTCCTCCCAGCTGTAGACGTAGATCATGCAGTTGGTGTTGCCCGGAAAGCCCACGCGCGCCGTGTCCATGTGCACATGGAAGAAGTGCCGCAGGCATCCGCCCGAGCTCACGACCAGAACGTTGCGGGTATCGTCGTCCGCCATGATCTCGCTGAGGCAGCCGTCGACGCGCGCATCGATCTGCTCGTCGGACTCTCCCCCGCCAGCACTCATCACCAGCGAGCGCACCTTGCGGTCGCCCTCTGCGCCAAAACCGGGCTCGCAGAAGTCGTCCTTGCCCTCAAAGATGCCAAAGCCGCACTCGCGCAGCCCCTTCTTGCGCACGTAGGGCTTGACCTCGCCAAAGGCCGACTCGCAGACGAGCTCCATCGTGTCGCAGCAGCGCTCGGAGGTGCTGGTGTAGAAGTGGTCGAACTCCACACCCAGACCCGCCAAGAGCTCGCCGGCAATGCGGCATTGCTCGATGCCACGCGGCGTGATGGGAGAGTCGCACCATCCCTGGCTCTTGTGCTGCACGTTGAAGAGGGTCTCGCAATGGCGCATGGCATACAGGAGCTTCTTGGGCATGGCATTCTTCCTTATGTTGCGGCTGCAATATATCCATCTTAGCAAG
>CADAQM010000035.1 GCA_902790135.1 uncultured Coriobacteriaceae bacterium | reverse complement strand
AGTTCTGCGGCCCTTCGTCTCGCCCCCTCGTCATGCATTGTACAGTCACTCATGAAAGAGCCTCCCATTTCTCGTGTCCAAGAAATGGGAGGCAGTTCACAATCTGCTGGGCGCCCCCGTCGTTTGCGAGAAGGTCCTCGACGCGAATGCTTGACACCTGGCCAGAACCGTCCAGCTGCACGTGCACGGTCTCGGCCTTGTCCACCGACGCGGCGGCAAGGGCGAGGGTGGGGGAGACCTGCGAGGTAACCAGCGCGACCGAAACGAGAACACCGCCGATACGGCTCCAGGTGGGACGAGATTTGAACATATATGCTCCAATCGCCATGCAATCGCGCAAAGTTTACCAGATATAACTCTTCTTGGATGCAGGCCTCAAAAGAGGCATAATTCGGCACGATATTGCGGCATGGTCGCTTGCCGACTCGGCAGTGAACGGATGGAATCGTTTGCCCGCTTGACGCAAAGTCGCCGTGATTCGCGTCGCGCCTTAGTGGCATGATTGAAGGCACGTCCTTAAGACACAGAGTCGAGGAGCCATGCAATCCACCTTCTTTGCCATCGTCTCGCGTATGAAGCACATCGATCGCTGGGCGCTTATGCGCAGCTCAAGGCCAGAAAACCTGAGTGAGCACTCGCTTGAGGTAGCCATGATTGCCCATGCGCTGGCAACCATCGGCAACGTCCGGTACGGCCGTTCGCTCGATGCCGGTCGCGCTTCTCTGGTGGGCCTCTATCACGACGCCTCCGAGATCATCACGGGCGACATGCCCACGCCAGTCAAGTATCACGACAGCCGCATTCGCGACGCGTACAAGCAGGTGGAGCACGAGGCTGAGCAGACGCTCCTTGCAAAGCTGCCTGACGACCTGCGCCCTGCCTACGAGGCCATCTTCTCCTCGGACAACTCAGAGGACGATGCCTACCTGCTCGCGCTGGTCAAGGCTGCCGACAAGCTCTCGGCGCTCATCAAGTGCATCGACGAGGCGCAGGCGGGCAATGCGGAGTTTCGCACCGCGGAGGCAAGCACGCGTGCGCGTGTGGAGGAGCTTGCTGAGGCCATGCCCGAGGTGCGCGACTTTGTGGACGAGTTTCTCCCATCCTATGGCAGCACGCTCGACGAGCTGCTGTAAGGTCTTGTGTAGCGCAGACGCTCTTAGGCCGACCACACCGAAAGGATTCCCATGGACCTCGACATCCGACGCGTGATCAAGAGCATCCCTAAGGACCACGGTCCTGAGACGCTAGCCGAGCTCACCACGCCGTGGGGCGAGGCGCTGGGGGACAAGGCCGTCGCGTATGCGAGCAACCCGCGGCCGCTTATGGCGCGAGAGAGCTGGCAAACGCTCGACGGCTGGTGGGAGTGCGCGTTCGTGTCCTGCGCCAAGGCGTCTGTCGATTGGCAGACGGCTACGGCTCCCGAGTCCTTTGGCCTGCGTATTCGCGTGCCGTTCTCACCGGAGGCTGCGCTTTCGGGCGTCAAGCGCCAGCTGCAGCCGACGGAGCTCCTGTGGTACAGGCGCAGCTTTGCCACGCCGGATCTGCCTGCGCGCGGCGTCTGCATCCTCCACCTCGACGGCGTGGACTATGCCTGCGCGGTGTATGTCAACGGCAGCAAGGTAGCCGAGCACGAAGGCGCCTACCTGCCCTTTGAGGCTGACATCACCCATCTCCTACGCGACGACGAAGAAGACAATGTAATCGAGGTCTGCGTGTACGACCCCAGCGAGACGGGCACGCAGCTGCGCGGTAAGCAGCGCCTGAAGCGCGGTGGCATGTGGTACACCGCGCAGTCGGGCATCTGGCAGTCGGTCTGGCTCGAGGTCGTTCCGCGCACGCACGTGGAGGACCTGCTTGTGGAGCCGGACGCGGAGGACGGCAGCGTGCTGGTGTCAGTACGTGCCAGCGGCATAGCCATGCTCTCCGTGGAACTACGCGACGGCGACGCACTCATCGCCCAGGGCATACAGTCGCGGCGCGTGGGCGGCCGGATGGAGCTCAGGCTGCAGGTCAAGAATCACAGGCTGTGGTCGCCCGACGATCCTTACCTCTACGACCTGCATATCAACTATGGCGACGACGTGATCGACAGCTACTTTGCCTTCCGCACCGTGAGCGTGGAGACGGACGAGCAAGGTGTGGTGCGCTTCTGCCTGAACCATCGCCCCCTGTTTGTGCGCGGCCTGCTCGACCAGGGCTACTGGCCCGACGGGCTGCTCACGGCGCCGTGCGAGGAGGCCATGTCCTTCGACCTGCGTGCGGCACTTCGGGCGGGGTTCAACCTGGTCCGCAAGCATATCAAGGTCGAGTCTCCGCGCTTCTACGCCCTCTGCGACCAGATGGGCGTGCTGGTCCTGCAGGACATGCCCAGTGGCGGCGACATCCCGTCCGATCGTTGGTCTCGCGACCTGCCCACCCTCGTGCGCAGGTCGTGGCACAGCCAGCGCGACGACAACGAGCGTGGCTATACACGCCTGGGGTCCACGGACGAGACCTATCGCGATGAGTGGACCCGCACTTGCGAGGACGTGATTGGGCGGCTCTCGGCGCACCCGTGCGTGGTGGGCTGGGTACTCTTCAACGAGTCGTGGGGACAGTTTGACTCTGCTGCAGCGGCGCAGCTTGCCGCCGACCTGGACCCGACGCGTCCCGTGGTGGCTGCCAGTGGCTGGTACGACCAAGGCGTCGGCGACATTCGAGGCATCCACAACTACTTCCGCGGCATGCACATGTTTGCCGACCCCTACGCGGCGCAGGGCGAGAAGCCCTCGCGTATCCAGATGGTCACGGAGTTCGGTGGTCTCACCTGGCGCGAGGCAGAGCACAGCCAGCTCGACCACACCTATGGCTATGCGGGGTTCGAGACGAAGGACGCCTGGCGTGCCGCCCTGAACGAGATACTCTCGCAGATGGACGCGCTCGAGGCGGAGGGGCTCTCTGGCTATGTGTACACGCAGCTTACCGACGTGGAGGAGGAGACCAACGGTCTGCTCACCTACGACCGGCGCGTGGACAAGCTCGAGGAGTAGGAGAAGAGCTATTGGACGTGGAGCTTCTCACAGAGCCTGTTCTCGACCTGGCCATACCAAGAGGTGATTTGAGGAATCTTCTTATCAAGGGCGTCCAAGAAGGGCTTCTCGATGAGCCTTATGCGTAGAAGGTCAAGGAAGGAACAAACAACAAACACTACCGCAACTGAGAGAATCGCGTGGATATACCCCCAGGGTGAATAGTAGGTGCTCACATTATTGAGAGTATCTACCCAAAGCCATTGCCTCATCGCATCGCTGTTTGCGTGGATGAGAAGAACGCCGAACGTTGTGGCTCCAACTGTATTGATGAGCCTGCTTTGTGGAATATCAACATTCTTGAAATACATGAATGAAGAGATGCCTGTTAGGACCGCTAAAAGCGTATTGCTATCCGTTACGAAGTAATAGGATAGCAATCCGTCGCGATGCCATCTTGCGCTCAATATGGTCATCGCTATAACTGAAACCGAAGAGATGATGATGCAAACTATCGTTGCGATTCTCCAGGACTCTGTATCCCCAAAGATCCTTTTCGGGTAGAGGCGCAAGTAGGATGCAATGAAGAACAGAACCATAAACCATGAGAGGTAGTTCATCGTTACAAAGAAACCGGGCAGAGTTCCGAGGATGATGTATGAAAAAGTGAGTAATGCCAACAGCCTGAGATGCTGCCTCTCAGTCATGTTTCGAATGACAATGTTAAGGAAGGGAATGGAGAGGAAGAAGACGATGAAGACACTCTCGAAGTTGTCTGAGATAGCTCTAACAGGTATTAGAGCCTTGATCAGTGATACTAGCGAGAGTTCCTCGAAGCCCGTCACGCAGAAAATGCCGAAGATCAGGACCTGATAAAACTCAACCACACACACGAGCTTAAGGAACTTCTTCAAGGTGATGTTCTTCTCGCACATGAAGTAACCAGTGATGAGAACATAGCAATTGATGCACACTTTTCCCCATGCGCCAAACAAAAGCAGGAACAAGCTGTGGAACGATAGAGGATCGGATTCGATGGGACCTCCTGTCGACATGAGGCCCGAGTTGACCACATAGTGATGGGCTACGATGAGGACCATGGTAATGATCCTGTACAGCTCAAGATTTGAGTTCCTCACCTTAGCTGGCGTGC
Source organism: uncultured Coriobacteriaceae bacterium (assembly GCA_902790135.1). Lineage (GTDB taxonomy): Bacteria > Actinomycetota > Coriobacteriia > Coriobacteriales > Atopobiaceae > UBA1367. The sequence continues at coordinate 19,792 of CADAQM010000035.1, read as the reverse complement.
TCGTATCGCTCATAGTCATACCCCGCCATATATGAGTGACGACAGAACATAATAAATAACCAAACAATTTTGGTTAATGTACAGCTCTTTACTTGGAATTAATAGACGTTCCAGCGTTGTCACAAAGAAATGCTTTGCGAAGTGCGACAACATATATCCAAGCGATTCGAAAACGATGATTTGTGAAGCCTCATGGCAACGGCTTGCTTTCATGTCTGGTTGTGAAACGTAACGGAATTCCCTTAGCGTGTTTTGCCCGCTGACTCCCTTCTCAGGAAGAGAAACACCTTTTGTCTTGAAGGGGGGATAGGGTGTCCTTTACCGGTTGCCCCAAACGGCCTCTGCCCCTTACAATCGGCCTAGTGCTACTCAACTGCACTCTTTGGGCTAGTGATGATGGCGAACAGTCTGATGGATTGCGGCCTTGCCAGAATGAGTCTTGGCGCAAATCTGTCACATAGATTTATCGCATAGAGAGAGAAAGCGCAGGTAAAAGGGCAATGGCAGAGTTCGTGTACCAGATGTACAAGGCCCGCAAGGCTGTTGGCGACAAGGTCATCCTCGATGACGTGACTGTGGGTGTCTTCCCCGGCGCCAAGATCGGCGTGGTCGGCCCCAACGGCATGGGCAAGTCCACCCTGCTCAAGGTGATGGCTGGTCTCGAGGAGGTCTCTAACGGAGAGGCGCGCCTCTCGCCTGGCTACACGGTCGGCCTCCTGCAGCAGGAGCCGCCACTCGAGGAGGACAAGACCGTCCGCGAGAACATCGAGCAGGCCTTTGCCGACATCATCGCCAAGGTCGCCCGCTTCAATGCCATCGGCGAGGAGATGGCCGATCCTGACGCGGACTTTGACGCGTTGATGGATGAGATGGGCAAGCTGCAGGACGAGATCGACGCCGCAAATGGCTGGGATCTGGACAGCCAGCTCTCCCAGGCGATGGATGCGTTGCAGTGTCCTGATCCTGACACCCCGGTCAGCGTGCTCTCCGGTGGCGAGCGGCGTCGCGTGGCGCTCTGCCGACTGCTGCTCGAGGCTCCTGACCTGCTGCTTCTCGACGAGCCGACCAACCATTTGGATGCGGAGTCGGTGCTCTGGCTGGAGCAGTTCCTCCATCGCTATCCTGGTGCCGTGATGGCTGTCACGCACGACCGCTACTTCCTCGACGACGTGGCCGAGTGGATCTGCGAAGTCGATCGAGGCCAGCTCTATCCCTATGAGGGCAACTACTCGACCTATCTGGAGAAGAAGGCCGCCCGTCTCGAGCTGCAGAGCCAGCAGGACGCAAAGCGCGCAAAGAAGCTCAAGCGCGAGTTGGAGTGGGTGCGCAGCGGTGCCAAGGCCCGCCAGGCCAAGGGCAAGGCGCGTCTCGCCCGCTACGAGCAGATGGTGGCCGAAGCGGCTGCATCCAAGAAGCTCGACTTCTCCGAAATCCAGATTCCCGCAGGTCCGCGCCTCGGCGCCAAGGTGCTCGAGGCCGAGAATCTCTCCAAGGGCTTCGGCGACCGCGTGCTTATCGACAGCCTGACCTTCAGCCTGCCGCGCAACGGCATCGTGGGCATCATTGGCCCCAACGGCGTGGGCAAGTCCACGCTGCTCAAGACCATCGTGGGTCTCGAGGGCATCGATGACGGCACCCTTGAGGTGGGCGAGAGCGTCAAGATCTCCTATGTAGACCAGATGCGCGCGGGCATCGACCCCGACAAGACCTTGTGGGAGGTCGTGTCCGATGGCAATGACTTCATCCAGGTGGGTGACACCGAGATCCCGAGCCGTGCCTACGTGGCCAGCTTTGGCTTCAAGGGGCAGGACCAGCAGAAGCGCGCCGGCGTGCTCTCTGGCGGAGAGCGCAATCGCTTGAACCTTGCGCTTACGCTCAAGCAGGGCGGCAACCTCCTCCTGCTCGACGAGCCGACCAATGACCTCGACGTCGAGACGCTCGAGAGCCTCGAGGATGCGCTCGAGCGCTTCCCGGGCTGCAGCGTGGTGGTGAGCCATGACCGCTGGTTCCTCGACCGCGTTGCCACACACATCCTGGCCTGGGAGGGTGACGACGAGAACCCCGGTCGCTGGCACTGGTTTGAGGGCAACTTCGAGAGCTACCAGGCCGACCGCGAGAGGCGTCTGGGCCCGGAGGCCTCCAAGCCCCACCGCCTGCACCGCAAGCTCACGCGCGACTAAGTGCCAGGGCGGCAACTGAGCCTATGCATGACGGCCGCTGGGGACCCGTGTCCTCAGCGGCCGTTTTGTCGTGCGGCATACTGAATGCAGGAAAGGGAATGGCGTCGTTCCGTAGCGCGCGGCGCAATCGAGAGGGAAGGAGCCACATCATGGGCGTATTCAGGGACGATTTCTTGTGGGGCGGCGCTTGCGCAGCCAACCAGTTTGAGGGCGCCTGGAATGTTGACGGCAAGGGTGACTCGGTCATAGACCACTGCACGGGAGGCATCTTCAACACGCAGAAGTCCATCACGGTGGAGATCGACCCGAACAAGCTCTATCCGAGCCACGAGGCCATCGACTTCTACCATCACTACAAGGAGGACATCGCGCTTTTTGCCGAGATGGGCTTCAACTGCTTCCGCACCTCCATCAACTGGACGCGCATCTATCCGACGGGCCTTGAGGACGAGCCGAACGAGGCAGGCCTCAAGTTCTACGACGATGTGTTCGACGAGTGCCTCAAGTACGGTATCCAGCCGCTGATTACGCTCTCGCACTACGAGCTGCCCTACGAGCTGGTCCGCCGCTACAACGGCTGGGCCGGCCGCGAGTGCATCGCCCTCTACGAGAAGTTCTGCCACACCGTCTTCGAGCGCTACAAGGACAAGGTCAAGCTGTGGCTGACCTTCAATGAGATCAACTGCGCAACCGCCGAGATGGGCGCCATGTTCGGCACCTCTACGGTCAAGGACTTCGAGGGCAACCGCGCCAACCTCTACGTTGGACCCCAGGTCCGCTGCCAGGCCCTGCATCACCAGTTTGTGGCGTCGGCCAAGGTGGTCAAGTACGCCCACGAGCACTATCCCGACTTCAAGATGGGCTGCATGACCGTCTACCTGCAGACCTATCCTGCCACCTGCGACCCGGCCGACCAGCTGGCCAACCAGGCCAACATGCGCAACCGCGTGTTCTACACCACCGACGTGCAGGTTCGTGGCTACTATGGCTGCTGGTGCAAGCGCTTCTGGGAGGAGAACGGCGTCGAGATCAAGTGGGAGCCCGGTGACGCCGAGATCCTGCGCGAGGGCACGGTCGACTTCCTCTCGTTCAGCTACTACATGACCAACCTCATCGGCACTCACGACGACCTCGAGGAGATGGAGGGCAACATCGTCGGCGGCGGCAAGAACCCCTACCTCGAGGCGAGCGAGTGGGGCTGGCAGATCGACCCGCAAGGCCTGCGCTTCGCGCTCAACGAGATGTACGACCGCTATCAGATTCCGGTGATGGTCGTGGAGAATGGCCTTGGCGCCATCGATGAGGTCGTGGTTGAGGACGGCGAGCGTCGCGTCCACGACCAGTACCGCATCGATTACCTGCGCAAGCACGTGGCCTGCATGCGCGAGGCCGTCAAGGACGGCGTGGACCTCATGGGCTACACCTGGTGGGGGCCAATCGACCTGGTGAGTCATGGTACAGGCGAGATGCGCAAGCGCTATGGCTTCATTTTCGTTGACAAGTACGACGACGGCACCGGTGACTACAGCCGCTTCAAGAAGGACTCCTTCGAGTACTACAAGAAGGTAATTGCAAGTAATGGCGAGGATTTGGGCTAAGTCGACAAAGACAGACCTTCGGGGCGCCGGTTCGTAAGAGCCGGCGCTCTTCTCTTTGCCGGTGTCGGGTACCCAGTCGCGGCTTGTCCGCAACCGTGATCTACTCAGACTCCCAAATCTGGTACATGCAGGACTCGACCTGCGAATACCATTCATCGGGGTTCAGCTCGTTGTAGGAGAGCGCGGCCTCGTAGGAGACCGTATGGCCGTATCTCTGGGCAAGCCCGGCAACATGCGCGTAGATGGCGGTGTCCCAATCCCCCCAGCTTGACGATCCCCAGCCCCAGGCATTGCAGCTGTAGGTGCAATTGAGCCCCGAGCCGCTCTCCACGCGTGCGATGGCGGGGGAATAGCGAGGGTCAACGCCGTACTCATAGGCGGCTGCCGCAAAGGTCGCACCGTAGCCCTCGAGTGGGTAGCCCGCATTGAAGGCGTCGATGCGCTCGGCCCATGTGGCGATGTATGCCTCGCGCGCCTCGTCTGCTGCGTCCTCCTCCTTGGCCTCCGAGGTCTTGTCATCGGCCTTGGACTCGTTAGTGGTGGGTGCTGCGGCTGTCGTATCAGCCTTGTTTTTCTCAGGGCGTGGGCCAAAGGCTATGAAGGAGGCCAGCGAGGCCAGTACCAATACGGCGCCCGTGCCGAGGGCAATGGTCGTATGCGTGATCTTTTTCATGGGCATCCCTTCGCCGGCCATCCGAGCTTGGAGCCAAATTCGTCCTGATGCTACGTTAGCATGGTGCCTGCACGTGCGCCCGCCGCGGGCGTCAACCATCTGACCAAAGGAGCTGCCATGGCCGCATCCGTTGCCTTTGTCGAGTATCCCAAGTGCTCAACCTGCCGAAAGGCTAAAAAGTGGCTGGACGACCACGGGGTCGCCTATGCCGACCGCCATATCGTGGAGGACAATCCCACTGCAGAGGAGCTGGCTGCGTGGCGGGCTGCGAGCGGGCTTCCCGTCCGGCGCTTCTTCAACACCAGTGGCAAGCTCTACCGCGAGCTTGGCGTCAAGGCCAAGCTGGACGCCGGCATGAGTGACGAGGAGGCCTTTGCCCTGCTATCCACCGAGGGCATGCTCGTCAAGCGCCCCATCGTGGTGGGCGAGGACTTCGTGCTGGTGGGCTTCAAGGAGCCCGAGTGGGAGAAGGCGCTGCTCTAGAGATGTTCTGCCAACTCACCGTTGGCGGCTTCATTCAAAGCGTGCACCGCCCTGCGACGAGGTTTACGAGTGGTCCGTATACTGGTATGGTATTAGCACGTACTATGACAAAGGAGGGACCATGAAGGACGGAATCAAGATCTGTACCATCGGCGGCGGCAGCAGCTATACGCCCGAGCTGATGAACGGCTTCATCAAGCGCTACGACCGTCTGCCGATCAAGGAGATCTGGCTGGTGGACGTCGAGCGCGGCCGCGAGAAGCTCGAGATCGTTGGCGCGCTTGCGCAGCGCATGTGGGACAAGGCCGGTCTCGACGTCAAGGTTCACCTCACGCTCGATCGTCGCGAGGCCCTGAAGGACGCCGACTTCGTGACGACGCAGTTCCGCGTGGGCCTGCTCGAGGCACGCATCAAGGACGAGCGCATCCCCTTCAGCCATGGGATGCTCGGCCAGGAGACCAACGGTGCCGGCGGCATGTTCAAGGCGCTGCGCACCATCCCCGTCATCCTCGACATCGTCGAGGAGATGAAGGAGCTCTGTCCCGACGCATGGCTTGTCAACTTCACCAACCCCAGCGGCATGGTCACCGAGTCGGTCATCCGCTACGGCAAGTGGAACCGCTGCATCGGTCTGTGCAACGTGCCCATCGGCGCCATGCTGAACGAGCCCGAGCTCATCGGCAAGACGCTCGACGACCTAGTCTATCGCTTTGCCGGCATTGACCACTTCCACTGGCATCGCGTGTTTGATGCCAAGACGGGCGCCGAGGTCACTGACCAGATCATCGATGCCATGCTCGATCCCGACAAGGGCGATGGCACGCCCGCTAACATCCACAACATCCCGTTCGCCCGCGAGCAGCTCGACCATCTCAAGATGATCCCCTGCGGCTATCATCGCTACTACTACCTGCAGACCGACATGCTGGAGGACGGCCTCAAGGAGTACGAGGGTATCGGCACGCGTGCCCAGCAGGTCAAGGAGGTCGAGGACCAGCTCTTCGAGCTGTATCGCGATCCGGAGCTGGCCGAGATGCCTGAGCTGCTCTCCAAGCGCGGTGGCGCCCACTACTCCGACGTGGCGACCGAGTCCATTGCGGCCATCTACAACAACGCCAACGAGCACATCGTGTGCTCCACGCTCAACAATGGCGCGATTCCTGACCTCCCGGCTGACGCCGTGGTGCAGGTCTCCAGCTACGTGGGCGGGGCGGGTGCCCAGCCTGTGGCCTTCGGTCCCATGGACACCTCCGCGCGCGGTTACCTGCAGCTGATGTGGAACATGCAGCGCCTGGTGGAGGAGGCTGCCGTGTACGGCGATTACGGCGCGCTGCTCGAGGCCGTTGCCCTCAACCCGCAGACGCCTGCTGGCTCCGAGGCCAAGAAGTGCATCGACGAGCTGCTGGTGGCTCACGCCCAGTATCTGCCCCAGTTTGCCGACAAGATCGCCGAGCTCAAGGCTGCAGGCGTGACGCCGATTGACCCCGTGGTTCAGGAGCTGCTGGCTAAGGGCCTGTAAGGCACGTCGTCTTTACGCGCGTATGACGGGACCCCTCGTTCCAGGTGGAGCGAGGGGTCCCGTTTTTTGAAGCGTGGATGTCTGTCTTAGTGATAGTAGGTCCGCTTCTCGAACTTGGGCTCGCAGCAGACGTTAATGCCCAGACGACGGTAGATGCGCTCGTCGGTGGGGGAGATAATCACCGAGAAGTAAGCGTCGCAGCCCTTGAGCTGGTCGACTGCCTCGATGACCGCCGCGGCGAGGGGGTTGGTGGCGGAGCTGATGGACAGCGCGATGAGCGTCTCGTCGGAGTGCAGGCGCGGGTTCTTGCTGTGCAGGTGCGCGATCTTGAGCTTGCAGATCGGCTCGAGGGCTGCGTTGCTCACCACGTAGATGTCCTTGTCCACGCCGGCAACGCGCTTAAGCGCGTTGAGGAGCAGCGAGGAGGCGCAGCCGAGGATGGTGGATGTCTTGCCAGTGACGAGGCTCCCGTCGGGCAGCACCATGGCGGCAGCGGGCATGCCCGTCTCCTCCTCCTTGGCGAGTGCGGCGGCACGTGCGGGGGAGTAGTTCTTGTCGATTCCCACGTCGCTCATCAGCAGGCTGAGAGTGGAAAGCTCCCTCTCACCCACGCCAGTGCGCATCTGACGCTCTGCCGTTGTGAAATAACGGCGTACGATCTCGGACTTGCCGGCATGGCGGCAGACCTCGTCGTCGCTGATGCAATAGCCCACCATGTTGACGCCCATGTCCGTGGGGCTCTGGTAGGGGCTTGTGCCAGCGATGCGCTCCAAGATGGATTTGACCACCGGGAAGGTCTCCACGTCACGGTTGTAATTGACGGTGACCTTGTCGTAGGCGTCCAAATGGAAGGGGTCGATGATGTTGCGGTCGTCGAGGTCGGCGGTTGCGGCCTCGTAGGCCACGTTCACGGGGTGCTTGAGGGGCAGGTTCCACACGGGGAAGGTCTCGAACTTCGCGTAGCCTGCCCGCTCGCCGTGACTAGCCTCGTGGTAGAGCTGCGAGAGGCAGACCGCAAGCTTGCCCGATCCGGGGCCAGGGGCCGTTACCACCACGAGCGGCTTGGAGGTCTTTGCGAACTCGTTCTTGCCAAAGCCCTCGTCGCTGACGATGAGGTCGACGTTCGCGGGATAGCCCTCGATGGGGTAGTGGCGGTAGACGGGAATGCCCAGCGCCTCGACGCGCGCCTGGTAGGCTTCGGCATGCGGCTGGCCGGCAAAGCGCGTGATCACGATTCCACCGATGCCAATGCCCATCCCATGGAAGAGGTCAAGTAGGCGTAGCGCGTCCTCGGAGTAGGGAATGCCGAGGTCAGAGCGCCTTTTGTCCGTCTCGATATCATTGGCGTTGAGTGCGACCAGGACCTCGGCATCGTTTGCGAGGCTCGAGAGCATGCGCGCCTTGAGGTCGGGCTCGAACCCGGGGAGAACGCGCGAGGCGTGGTAGTCGTCAAAGAGCTTGCCGCCAAACTCGAGGTAGAGCTTTCCGCCAAACTGGTCGATGCGCTCGCGGATGCGCTTGGACTGCATCTCGATGTACTTGTCCTTATCAAAGCCCTTCTGCATAAGGCCCCCTGACATAGGTGTTGTTCACAATCTCTCATTGTACCAAGCCAAAAGTGGCGGTACTCACATGGTTTTTCAAATTGGGCATATGCACTACGCATGTGGAACCGTTCGCGCAATGCCAAGGTTGGCACAAGCTGGTTCAAAAATAGACAGTGCGTTACATTGTGCTTACGTGTTCGAGAATGACAAGGTCAGTCGCCATCGTTCGCTCTGTTCGCCCCCGCTTGCTGCGTGCAATGGACGAGAGGATTCAGCGTGTCGTTTGTGTCGACCCTTAACGAGTACTGCAACCTGCTCGCATGCTCGAGTAAGGACCTCGCTGAGCGCAGTGGAATCTCGCCCTCTACCCTCAGCAGATACCGCAGTGGAAGGCGCACTCCCTTTTACGATGGGGAGAGCATCCATAAGCTTGCCGCTGGAATTGTGTCAATTGCACAAGAGCGAGGTGTGGAGGAAATCGGAACTGAGGATGAGGTCATTCGCGAGCTTCTGAGTGGCATCAATCACAGCTCCACGAGCTTCTCTCGCCGGCTCGATGCCCTTATGCGCAAGCTCCAGATTTCCAACGTGGAGATGGCTCGCCATGTCGCCGTCGATCCGTCGTACCTATCGAGGATTCGCAACGGCCGTCGTTCGCCGGCCGATCCGCAGGGACTTGCTCTGCGCTGCGCGGAGTTCATCGTTGCACGTCGCCAGGATCGCGACCTTTTGAGGGACGCTCTGCAAGTTCCCGCAGACGATGGGCATGCGCGCAGTGACGAGGAGGCAAAGGAGCTCATTGCCCGCTGGCTGCTTGATCGTTAGGTTGTAAAGCAACGCGTGAAACTGAAGGGTGGGCGTCCAACTGGGCGCCCACCTTGTTATGTGACGATTGCTTCCGCGAGTTCGCCTGTCACTGGAAAGAGTATTTGAGGCTGGTGCACTTGCGGCCGCATCGGTCTCGCTAGAACCGCACGCGAAAGTCCCTCTCGCCTTGGACGGGCGCAATGTCATCCTTCTCCTCGATGACGTAGCGGAGCGGATAGCTTGCATACTGGCGGTCAAACAAGGTGAAATACATCGCGAGGTCGTGGCTGCGTCCCTGCAGCTCCATGCTCACGCTGCCATCGGGCTCGTTGCGGACCCAGCCCACAAGACCGAGCTCGTTGGCCACCCTGCGTGCCGTCCAGCGAAACCCCACACCTTGGACCTCGCCCACAAAGTGTAGGCGCAGCCTCCGCACGAGGTTGGGGTCATAGCCTTGCGCTTTGCTCGTAACGGCAGCCATGGTGGAGCGCTCCTTTTGCTCAAGACGTGCAGCAGGCGTGGCGAAATTGTCACATGTGGTAGATGGGCAATACAATAGCATGCGAAGACGTATTGGCCGTGCGATCGCATCGGCTGTCTGTCAGGAGGAACGTGCCATGAGCCTTACCAGAAGAAGTCTCCTCTCCCTCATGGGTATGACCGGGGCGGCAGGTCTGGCTGCCTGCGCAAACCTGCCAGAACGCTACGGCGAGGATCCAGAACCTGCTCCCGAGGAGACGGAGACTCCGGAGGAGACCGAAGAGCCCAAGATCGACTTGGACGAGTTTGCCGACCTTGCGCTTGACATGGAAGCCTGGAGCTACGACGAGGCAAACGACTGCTACTACCAGCTCGGTCTGCCCTACTGCATCACACCTGGCAGCGAGCAGTACGAGTCGCTTTCCATCTTCGTGCCTGGCGCCTACCTCAAGGGGACCAAGCATGGGCGCACCTGGTCGTGCGAGGTGGATCCTGAGGCCAATGTCGGTGGCTTCACTCCCGCCACCGCACCTGTCGCCCTGCCCATCAACTCCCCGAGCTGCAGCGCGCAGGAATGCCCGACCAGCTATTCGTACGAGGGGCTGGGCCGCTATCTATCAGCAGGCATCGTGTACGTGTACGCGGGCTTCAGGGGTCGTAGCGGTGGCTATGAGTCCACCACGCAGGAGTACTTTGTCGGTGGTGCCCCGTGGCTGGTGACCGACCTCAAGGCGGTCGTACGCTTCCTACGCTACAACGCCGCCGTGCTTCCCTGTAACGTGTCGCGCGTCTTCTCGTTTGGCTATGGCGGAGGTGCGAGCGCCGCGGCCATGGCGGGCGTGAGTGGTGCGTCGGAGCGTTACCTGCCCTACCTGCAGGCACTCGGTGCGGCGACGCACGACGCGGAGGGCAATGACCTCTCCGACGACTTCTTCGGCCTCAACCTGTGGTGTCCCATGGGTGCCTTCAGCTCGGCCGACGCTGCCTACGAGTGGATGATGGGCCAGTACTCGAGCGAGGGGACGCGCGCTGATGGCATCTGGACGCAGCTGCTCTCGCGCGACCTTGCGGACGCATATGGCAGCTACGTCAACGGTCTGGGCATGACGGATGGAGACGGAAACCTGCTGCAGCTCGATCGCATCGATGATGGCACCTTTGCGGGCGGCAGCTACTACGATCATCTCGTGAAGCTCATCGCCGAGGCAGCGGATGACTTCCTCCAGCGCACGGACTTCCCGTATGCAGCCGTGCCTATCGACCGCGCTGTGCGCAACTTCCCGGGCGACCCCATGCTTGCAGCAGGCGCGCCAGCGCCCACTGCGGAGGGCGAGGAGGAGGCCAGCACTGGTGTGCGCCAGATCCAGGCGACGGTGTATGACACGGTGGAAAGCTACATCTCGACGCTCAATGCCGATGACCGCTGGATCACCTACAACGCCAGCAGGGGAGAGGCGGACATCACGGGGCTCTGGGACTTCGTCCGAGCCTGCCGAAAGCCAAACAGGGAGGTTTGTGCCTACGACCTCGTAGATCGCTCTGGTCTGGCCAACCAACTGTTTGGTACCGACGAGAAGCCCTCCTTGCACTTTGACGGCATGGTCGCGCAGCTGGTGGAGAATAACCACGAGCGTTATGCCGCCGAAAAGGAGTGGAACGAGGAGCTGGTATCGGAGTGGCGCGGCGACCTCGCGGAGACCGACTCCCTCGAGCTGACCGTAGCCGACCGCGTGGCCATGTCCGACCCGATATCAATGCTCGTGGACGATGGCGGAGACGCCGCCAAGCCCAAGGTCGCGGCGCACTGGCGCATCAACACGGGTCTCATGCAATCGGAGACCACCTTTGCCAACGAGGTCAACCTGGCCCTTCTGCTGTCCGCGCATGAGGACGTGAGTGACGTGTCGTTCACACCCGTCTGGGGCGCCGGCTTTGAGCTTGCCGAGCGCGAGGGAGACCCAGAGGACCAGCTGATTGCCTGGATGGTTTCGTGCTGCCCGCAGGAGGAGCCGGCCGAGACGGAATCAGACACCAGCGACGAAAACGCTTAAACATACGCGATGTGGTTTTGCAATGCAATAGCCAATCGACTAAGAGACGATATTAACCTCCCTTCGTGGTAAGATTGAATGACCAACACGAAGGGAGGTGCGACATGTACCAAGCTGGTGAGTACATTGTCCATCCAGGTCAGGGCGTCTGCATAGTGGACGAGATCATCGCAGAGCCCCAGGAGACCTACATGTTGCTTCCCGTGGGCACGCGCAACCCCATGCGCATCAGTTTCCCCGTAGCAAGCGAGTCGCGCCTGAGACCGGTGCTGTCGCGTGGCGAGGCCGAGGCTCTTATTGGCGAGTATCCACAGATGGACGTCGACGATTACACCGAGCGCAACACGTCGCTTGAGGAGGAGCACTTCAAGAACCAGATCCGCACGGGCACCTGCCGCGATTCGGTGCGTGTGGTCAAGACCTTCCGCAAGCGCATCGCCGATGTCAGGTCGCGCAACAAGAAGCCTCCCGTGGTGTACGAGCGCATTCTCAAGCAGGCGAGCGAGCGGTCGCTGACCGAGCTGGCCGTCGCGCTGGAGATCACCCCCGATGACGTGCGCGCGCTGTTCGAGAGTCAGGGTGGGGAGGACTTCTCCCTCAACTAGGCTGACTCATCTCCCCATTGCGTCTGACAGGTGCGGGTCGATATGGCTCGCACCTGTTTCCATCTGTGCTCAAGCGTGTGGTAGTACGGGGGAGACGCAACCCATGGCGTACAATTGCCATTCCGACGAATACGCATCCCGATAGTTTGGAAACGACATGGCTACCATCTCTGACGCTCCCAACGACCGCGCGATCATCAGTGTCCTGGGCAGCGACCGATCCGGCATCGTTGCGGCTGTCGCCGGCACCCTCGCTGGCCACAATGTCAATATCCTCGACATCTCGCAGACCATCCTCCAGGGCATCTTTACGATGACGATGCTAGTTGACATGGACGCATCAGATGCGGACTTCCAGACGGTCCAAGGCGAGCTCAACGCTCTTGCCGAGGAGCTCGGTGTCCAGATTACGCTGCAACGCGAGGAAGTCTTCAAGTTCATGTATCGTCTCTAGATTGCTTTGTCCCTAGCGGACCTTTGCAAGGAGCTCCTATGACCAATCCAGTCTATACCGGCCATACGCGCCGTTACCTCACTAGGGTCGACACCTCGGCTCTTGATCGCGTTGCCGACGCCTATCCCATGCCGTCGGTGGGCTTGGGTCTTCCTCCCATCGCCGAGCAGCTCTACGACGGCATGAATCGCGTCGACAGGGTGCCTCCCGAGCTGTACACGCGCTTCGACGTCAAGCGCGGCCTGCGCAACGCCGATGGCTCGGGCGTGCTGGTGGGACTCACCACCATCTCCAACGTACACGGCTACAACAAGGTCGATGGGCGCGTGGAGCCCGACAAGGGCGACCTCAAGTACCGCGGCTATCACATCGCAGATCTAGTCGGAGCCGCCCAGTCGGAGAATCGTTTTGGCTACGAGGAGTGCGCCTACCTGCTGCTTTCCGGCTCGCTGCCCAGCCGTGCGGAGCTCGATGACTTCCAGGCGCGCATCGGTTCGCGTCGCCAGCTCCCCGAGGGCTACCTGGCACTCTTCCCCCGTACGACCTACAGTCACTCAATCATGAACGTCCTGCAGCGCGCAACGCTGCTTCTCTACGCCTTCGATTCCGACCCTGATGACACCTCGCCCGTCCATGAGGTCGACGTGGCGCTCTCGCTTCTGGGCCGCTGGCCGCGCATCGCGAGCCTGGCCCATGCCGCCTACGTGGCAGACGAGAACAACGAGCGTCTGCGGGTTCCTCCTGCGCGTGAGGACTACTCCATGGCCGAGACGATCCTCGACGTCCTTCGTGGCGACGAGGGCTTCACCCGCGACGAGGCTATGCTGCTCGACGTCATGCTCATGCTGCATGCGGAGCATGGCGGCGGCAACAACTCGACCTTCACCACGCGTGTGCTCTCGTCCTCGGGCACCGATGCCTACTCTGCGTACACCGGTGCGCTTGGCTCGCTCAAGGGGCCAAAGCACGGAGGCGCCAACTACAAGGCCGGCGAGATGATCGAGGACATTGCGGCCCACGTGAAGGACTGGGGCAGCGACGACGAGGTGGGCGCCTACATCGAGAAGATCCTGCGGCGCGAGGCCTTCGACCGCACGGGCCTCATCTACGGCCTTGGTCACGCCGTCTACACCGTGACTGACCCGCGCGCCGAGATCGTGCGCGAGTATGCCGCCGAGCTTGCGGCCAAGAAGGGCCAGACCGACAAGCTCGAGCTCATCAAGCGCGTGGAGAGTCTCGGTCCCAAGCTCATGCGCGAGGTGCGTGGCATCAAGAAGCCCATCAGCACCAACATCGACATGTATACCGGCTTTGTCTACGACATGCTGGGCATCCCACAGGACATGTTCACGCCCATCTTCGCCATCGCTCGCATGGCTGGCTGGGCAGCCCACCGCATGGAGGAGCTCTACGGTCCGGCGCGTATCATCCGCCCGGCGTACAACTCCTATCTGACCGATCAGGTCTACGTGCCGCTGGACCAGCGTCCGTAGGACGGCGCAGATCTGCAGGATACGAACGAGGGCCGAGAGCCACCTGGCGCCGCATCTCGCGGCATCAGGTGGCCCTCGGCCTTGCATATGGTATCGGAGCTACTCCTCTTCCTCCTCCGAGTCGAGGAGCAGGGCGTCAAACTGCGCGGTGTTGCCACCAATGAGGTCCTGGGCAGCCTCGAGGGCGTGCTCCTCGCGCTGGCTGGCCATGTCCGCGGAGAAGATGTCGACGTCCTCTTCCTTCTTGTGGCGCTCGACCGTGCGCGTGCTGATCGGGTCGCGATGCTTCTGCGGCGCAAGACGCGTGAGCGTGGTCGCAGGCTTGACCTTGGAGAACAGCGGCACGGTCTCGAAGATGATCGACGAGTTCTCCAGGCCGTACCAGCGGTCGGGCGAGCCACAGTGGCTGCGGATGGCGTACTTTGCGTTCATCGTGCGGTAGTCGCGCGGCGAGAGGTTGCTCTCCGGGGCAAGCACCTTGCGCAGCATGCAGAAGCGGAAGTCGCCCACGTTGCCAGGGTTGCGGTAGATGGAGTACGCGCGCGGCTGCGGGGCAAGCTCGCCAGAGGCGATGAGGTCCGCGACCACCTGGCGCAGGTAGGTGTTGATGCGCTGGTTGACCTTGAATCCCAGCTGCAGCTGCACCTTGAAGATGAAGTCCGTGCCAAAGGTGTTGACCGTGTAGGTGCTGGTGTAGGGCTCGTCGGTTACGTGGACGTTGATAAACCAGTACGTGCGGGCGCGCTTTGGTCGTTTGTCGAGGATGGAGTAGAGAATGTCACGGTCGAGCAGGTCGGGCGAGGAGTCGTTGGTCAGGAACACTAGGTTGTCGGCGCGCACGTGATGCGTCGTGTCGTCACGAAGGCGCTCGAGCTGGTCGATGTAGTCACGCACGGGCAGGAAGACCGTCTGCGTGCGCTCGATGGCCGTGCCACGGCGCCACACGTACATGACGTAGGCGAGCGCGGCGGAGAGGATGATCATCACGTAGCCACCGTCAAAGAACATCGTGCAGCACGAGATGAAGAACGACAGCCCGCTGTCGACAAAGACCGCGGCGAAGACGACAGCGAGGGCTGGCTTGCCAAGCACGCTGGCCACATAGCTCACCAGAAGCGTGGTGGTCATGAGCATGGTCACCGTGATGGCGAGGCCGTAGGCGGCCTCCATGCGCTCGGAGTTCTGGAAGAGCAGCACGATGAAGATGCAGCCCACCCACATGAGGTTGTTGACCAGCGGGGTGTAGAGCTGGCCCTTGGTCTCAGAGGGGTAGTCGATCTTCATGTGGGGCATGAGGTCGAGGCGCGTGGCCTCGGAGACCAGCGTGAACGATCCGGTGATGAGCGCCTGACTGGCGATGATGGCGGCCACGGTGGAAAGCAGGATGGCAAAGGGTCGCATGCCCTCGGGCAGCATCTGATAGAAGGGGTTGAGGCTCGGCAGCGCCGCCAGCTCTGCGTTGTTGGCGTTTGCCAGGCACCATGCGCCCTGGCCGAGGTAGTTCATGATGAGGCAGAGCTTGACCAGGGGCCAGGTGACGTAGATGTTGGACTTGCCCACGTGGCCCATGTCGGAGTAGAGGGCCTCGGCGCCGGTGGTGCACAGGAACACGAAGCCCAGGATCCTGAGGCCGGCGCGGTTGTTGGGCGAGAACCCCAGCGTACTGCGCGCCGGGTTGAGGGCGCGCAGTACGCTGGGGTTCTCGATGAAGTGCACGAGTCCGGCGCCACCCAAGAAGAGGAACCACAGGGTCATGACCGGGCCAAAGAGCTTGCCGATGCTGGAGGTGCCGGCCTTCTGCATGAAGAACAGCACGCAGATGATGGCGATGGTGATGGCTACCACCTTCATCTGGTCGTCTCCGATGATCTTGTAGCCCAGCGGGATGGACCGTAGGCCCTCGATGGCGGTGGTCACCGTGACGGCAGGCGTGAGGATGCCGTCAGCGAGGAGCGCCGCGCCTCCGACCATGGCGGGCAGGATGAGCCAGCGTGCCACGCGTCTGACCAGGCTGTAGAGGGCAAAGATGCCGCCCTCGCCGTGGTTGTCCGCGCGCATGGCAACCACCACGTACTTGACGGTGGTAACCAGGGTGATCGTCCAGATGACCAGCGAGAGGGCTCCGAGAATCAGCTCCTCGGTGACCGACGAGATCCCCCCGTTGCCGTTGACGATGGCCTTCATGACGTACATGGGTGAGGTGCCGATGTCGCCGTAGACGACGCCCAGCGTCACCAGCATCATGGCTGGGCTGAGGGCAATCTCGCTGCGATGCGACTTTGCCTTGAGTGCGGCACCATCCGTTCCAGAACCGCTCATTAACGCTACTAGCTCGAAAGATAAAGAAATTAGGGCATGTGTATTAAGAACGCATAAACGCACTTGCTCAAAGTAATCTATCACTTTGGGGCCGAGGGTCAATATTTGCCGGTTCTGGCCGGATGCGTTGTGATGGTGCGGTGGGGCAAATGCGGCCCTGCTGGACCTCGTGGCTACCGCGGCGTGCGTCTTACGAGGTAGCAGTGGTGGATGCGCTGGTTTCGGGCAAAGTCCTCGGGTATGGTCTGCGTGGTGATGTCCTCCACCTGCACGCCCGCCTTTGCCAGCGCCGCCTCGTCCATCTTGAAGTTGCGCAGGTTGCACGAGAAGACGCAGGTGCCCTCGCGCGTCAGCAGTCGTGACACGCCAATCAGAAGCTCCGCGTGGTCGCGCTGCACGTCAAAGGACGCCTTGCGCATGCGGCTCGAGTTGGAGAAGGTCGGCACGTCGCAGAAGACGAGGTCCCAGCGGTTCTTGGTGTGACGCTGCTCGCTCACCCATGCCAGGACGTCCGCCTGCACGAACTCGTGCTCGGGGCCAGCGAAGCCGTTTCGCTGCATGTTGCGGCGCGCCCAGTCGAGCGAGGGTCGCGACAGGTCGACCGTGGTGGTGTGCTTTGCCCCGCCATCGGCGGCGTAGCAGGTTGCGGTGCCTGTGTAGGCAAAGAGGTTGAGGAAGCGCTTGGAGCCCTTGGTCCCCTTGGCCATCTCGCGCAGCATTGCGCGGGTGTCTCGATGGTCGAGGAAGATCCCGCAGTCCAGGCGCATGGAGAAGTTCACCTCAAAGGTGAGGCCTCCCTCGTCCACAAGATGCGCTCCGGGTGCGAGGGCTGGTTTGCCGGGACGTCCGCGACCGGGACGGGCCTTCTCGTGACGCTCGGGCTGGGCCTCGTCGGCGTACTGCGAGCCTCCGCGCGCCTTGGTGCGCACGTGCACGAAGACGTCGCGCGCCTTCACGTCAAGCACGCGCGGCGCGATGGCCATCACGTCAAGCAGGCGGGCCTGCGCGAGGGTCGGGTCAACGCTCTTGGGGGCGGCGTACTCCGACACCTGAAGCCAGCGTCCCGGGGTCTCGGAGCCCTCGTAGAGCTCTATGGCGACGGCGTAGTCGGGCAGGTCGGCGTCGTAGACGCGGTAGCAGCTCACGTCCTCGCGTCGCGCCCACTTGCGCCGCTGCTTGTAGACCTTTGCCAGGCGGGAGGCGAACTGCGCACTGCCGGCAACCAGCGTGTCGACCTGCTCGCCGGAGGGCAGGGTGGCGCTCATGCGGTCCCTGCCGGCGTCGGCAGCATAGCTCCGCAGCGTGAGCTCCTGGGGTCCCGCCATGGTCCTGATGGCGGAGGATGGCTTTCCCAGCACGAGGTCGGGCACGGTGTCAGGCGTGAGGATCTCGATGGGGGCGCCCTGGGGCATCTGCCGCAGCGTGGCGGAGATCTGGGTAAGGGCGTCGGCCTTGGCGGCCATCTCGTGCTCGCGGACCTGCGAGAGGTCTGCGGCAAGCAGCACGCCCGAGGCCGTTCCATCGAGCTCGGTCGCAAAGCGCGGCTCGACCTGCAGCCCTGCCGCGCGGAGCGCCTTGCGCACGCCCGTCTGGGCTCCCAGCTGCGTGTCTGCGAGCAAGAGCGTCACTTGGGGAGACGCCTGCATGCTCTCTTGGGCCTCCGCGCGCAGCGCTGCCCAGGCGTCGCCGTCGTGTCCGCGCCAACCCTCGAAGCCCCAGCGCATGCGGAGCAGGCCGGGCGCGGCGTCTGCCGCCATGAGCGCCGCTTCCACAGCCAGCGTCTCGGAGCCGGCAAGCGGCGCCAGAAGCGTGGCCCCTCCCTCGTGGCAGAGCTCGCCCCATCCGCCCGCAGCCAGAAGGCCGGCGGCGTAGTCTGCCCTCAGGCGTGCCGGGCCCCTCCGGCCGTCTTGGCGCTCGTACCCGCGGCGGAAGAGTGGCTCGCCGGCAAGGTCGATGCCCACCGTGGCGCGCTCGCGAGAGACGCGCACCACCAGCCGCAGGTCGGGCTGCACGGTGCTCGCTTGGGGGCGCGTGCCGGTGCGTGCCAGCATGCGGTCGTTGATGGCATCGCGTGCGCGCAGCGAGACGAACTTGGTGTTGCGCAGCTCGGCATTGGTGCCGTGCGCGTCAATGGCGTAGGTGACGGTGGGGGAGAGGTGCTCCTCCCACGGCACGTCCGCGACGGTCTGGTAGAGCTCGTCGGCATTTGCGGCGCCCCCACGGGCCAGCACCAGCACCACGCGCGACGCGAGGCGCGACCACAGGCACGCACGATATGCGTCGCGGAGCTCCCCTGCAAAGGCCACCTGTCCCTGCAGGGGCCTTACCTGCGAGAGTCCCAGGGCGGTGAGCTCGTCGGCAAGAAGGTGCTCGAAGCCGAGCGGACAGGTGGCAAACAGATCCATGGTGCACTTTCTCGAGAGGTTTTGGTCCCAACCATACTAGCAGCTACGGTGCGGGGCCGACCGCCCGCGTCACCAAGCAAGCGTCGCATCCCCATACCCCTCGCCGCCAATGCGCGCCCGTTACCCAACTGCCTGTGCGAGCGGGTCATGCCACTGGCTATCATCAGAGCATGCATGTAGCTGTTGCGGACTAACGTCCGCACGATAAGACGAAGGGAAGACGCATGGATAAAGACGTTCAGGCCACTGTCGACCTTTGGGCCGAGAAGGTCACCATCCCCGACCTCAAGGAGGAGCTCGACGCTCTCATCGCCGCCGGTGACGAGGACAAGCTCTTTGACGCCTTCTATCGCAGCCTCGAGTTCGGCACCGCTGGCCTGCGTGGCACCCTTGGCGTTGGCACCAACCGCATGAACGAGTACGTCGTGGGCCAGGCGACCAAGGGCGTCGCCGACTACCTCAACGCTCACTACGAGAACCCCACCCTGGCCCTCGCCCGTGACTCCCGCCTGAAGGGCGAGGAGTTCCAGAAGGTCGCCGCCGGCATCCTGGCCGCCAACGGCGTCAAGGTGTTCCTGTTCCCGCGCATCGAGCCCGTCCCCACACTGTCGTTTGCCGTCCGCCATCTCGGCACCTCCGCGGGCATCGTCCTCACCGCCTCCCACAACCCCGCAGCCTACAACGGCTACAAGGTCTATAACGACAACGGTGGCCAGATCACCGACGAGGCCGCCAAGGAGATCAGCGCCAACATCGCAGCCGCCGACTTCTTCGGTCTTGACTGCATGGACTTCGACGAGGGCCTGGCCAACGGCATGATCAACTGGATCGACGACGAGGTCATCGACGCCTTCATCGCCGCCGTCAAGAAGGTCTCCGTCCCGGGCTTCAAGGCTGACGAGTCCTACTCCGTCGTCTACACGCCGCTCAACGGCACCGGCATGGAGTGCGTCACCAGGATCCTCAAGGAGATCGGTGTCGACAAGGTCTCGGTCGTTCCCGAGCAGGCCAACCCTGACGGCAACTTCCCCACCTGCACCTATCCCAACCCCGAGTTCCGCGCGGCCCTCGAGCTCGCCCTCAAGCTCGCCGAGGAGGTCAAGCCCAACCTGGTCGTGGCCACCGACCCGGACGCCGACCGCATGGGCACCGCCATCCCGCACGACGGCGAGTACAAG
>CADAQM010000034.1 GCA_902790135.1 uncultured Coriobacteriaceae bacterium | reverse complement strand
GGGGGTGTGGCCCGCGCCGGCCTTGTGGCACATGTTGAAGCCGTCGCCGTCCATGCCGGGGATGGCGAAGGAGAAGAGGTTCTTGCCCCAGTCGAGGCCGATCTTCTCCTTGATCATCTTGAAGTTGTGGCCGAAGCCGCCGGTGGCGACGATGGCGGCCTTGCAGGAGATCTCGATCTCCTCGCCGTTCTTGTCGACGGCGGTGACGCCGGTGATGGCGCCATCCTCGTCCTGGATGAGGCCGGTGCCGGGGGTCTCGAGCATGAACTCGACGCCGAGGTCCTGGGCCTTCTCGGTCATGCGCTTGGTCATCGTGGTGGCAGCGCGCGGGCCGGGCTCGGAGCCGTCCTCGGGCTGGACGACGTGCCAGGTGTACTCGCCGTCGGCATAGGCCTTGGTGCGCTCGCCGGCGCGGAAGGCCGGACGCACGGAGTTGAACTGGACGCCCATGTCCATGAGCCACTGGATGGTGTCACCGGACTTGTCGTAGTAGGCCTTGACCAGCTTGGCGTCAACCTGATAGTGGGTGTAGAACATGTGGCGACGGAAGAGCTCGCCGGGGGTCAGGGTGATGCCGCTCATCTTCTGGACGGGCGAGCCAGCCGCGCAGGGGCCCATACCCATATTGGCGGCGCCACCGGTGTTGGACGCCTTCTCCAGGCAGATGACGCTCGCGCCATTCTCGGCTGCCGAGATGGCCGCTGCGAGGCCGGACAGACCTGCTGCGATGACGACGACATCAGTCTCAAGCTGCTTTGCCATACGTTCCTCCTTCAATCCTTTTATATTCGTACTGCAGCCTGCGCATGCAGACGGCATAAATACCTTGACCGTAACGTTCTCACAGGTAAGAACGTCAATCTATGTGTGTGCAACCGACTCTGGTCGGCCTGTAAAAGAGGGCTCTTGTTCGTTTGCACAAGAGCCCTCTCAGGCTAACTATGCGCGGGTTCCGAGGTCCTGGAACTTGGCGTAACGGTCGTCTGCGGGAGGCATGGAGGCAGACAGGAACTCCTTGTACGAGGAGACGCGCGCCTTGTACTCAGGGGTCTTCTGCATCTCAGCCAGAATGCCCTCGTTCTTGCCGATGTCCTCGCCGTGGATCTGCTTGCCGCCCATGGTGTCGTGAGCGCGCTCGCGACCCTCGTCGTCGTACATGCCGGGGAAAGCGGGCTCGCCGTCCTTGTCGAGCACGGTGTTGCCGTTCTCGTCCTTGAGGTCATGCTCGGCGTACTCGACGGTCACGGCACCCTTGGTGTCGATGACGATCTTGCCCTGCAGACCGCAGACGCAGCAGACGGCGCGGTTGGTGCCGGGGTACAGATAGAAGTCGTTGCAGTTGCAGTGCGGGCAGACGCCCTTCTCGCCCTGGTACTCGGCGTGCTCGGGATCCTTGGCGGCAGCCGCGAGGTTCAGGCCGATCTGATGGGCGCGCTCGACGACCTCGTCCTTCATGAGGGCGGTCTTTGCCCAAGGGATCCACTCGTTGTCGATGACCTTCCAAGCCGGGGTCATGGACTGAATCTGGTGGTCGGACTGGATGTGGGTGCCCCAGTCGGAGCCGCCGATGCCGATGTAGGACACGGGGATGCCGGTGTGGAAGACGCACTCGGGCGGAACCTTGCCCTTGCCGCCCTGCTCGATGATGCCCTTGGCAATCTGCATGCCAATGAAGTTGTTGCCGGTGTCCATACGGGGCCCAAAGCGGTCCATGATGGTGTGGAACAAGCCGGAGGCACCGGTCTCGAAGATCGGGTCGACCATGATGATGCCGTCAGAGGTGAACATCTTGTAGGCCAGCCAGTCGAAGTCGTCCTTGTGGACGCACATGTTGCCGCGACCGCTCATGAGAGCCTTCACGCAAGCGATGCAGCCGGTGCAGTGCTTGATGTCGAGGCTCTGCGCCTGGATGAAC
Source organism: uncultured Coriobacteriaceae bacterium (assembly GCA_902790135.1). Classification (GTDB taxonomy): domain Bacteria; phylum Actinomycetota; class Coriobacteriia; order Coriobacteriales; family Atopobiaceae; genus UBA1367. The sequence goes on along the minus strand of CADAQM010000034.1, from coordinate 22,745 downwards.
TCCACCTCGCAGCCAGCCTCCTGAGCGCCCTTGAGCACCTCCTTGCAGATGGAGTCGTTGTTGCCGTTCTTGGTACCGAACGACACGCCAAGAATCTTGGTCATGGGCATCCCCTCTCCGAGATGTATTACAGCCTTTACCTAACAAATAAAGTCTATGGTCAAAGACACTGTGCAATTGTTTGAATGCGTATGAGCGGCACGTGCGCTAATGGCACCTCGATAGGGCAAGAGACTAATTGTCCTGCGGGCAGAGCGACGCTCGCAGCCCACCTAATGCTTGGACGAATACCCCACCGCGCGCTTCCATGCCGGGGACATATGATCACCATCAAACATCAGGCGATTGTCCATGCCGGCAAGGAACTTGGTGAAAAACGCCACTGCCAGCCGGTCCTCCCCGCTCTTGAGGTCCACAAAGAACAGCTCGGCGATCTTGTTGACGCGGTAGAAGTAGGTGTTTCGGTGCACGTTGAGTGCCTTTGCCGCCTCGGCGGGACTGCCGGGATGCTCGACTGTCTTGATGGCGGTGTCCAGATAGGCCGTGCCGTGGTCGTGATCGTACAGGCTCATGGCGATCACACGCTTGTCAAGCATCATGTCCAATTGCCCAAAGGTGCTTGCCATGCTCGCCAGCACGGAGTAGCGGTGCTGCCAGAAGTAGACCAAAAGCGCGTCGCCCAAGACGCGGGCAGCGCGCAGGTCGATCACCTGCTGGTAGCGATCGGGAGTCACCGCAATCTGCTCGAAGGGCTCACTCACGTATCCCCTGAAGCCGTTGCGCGACAGCGTCGAGACAAACTCCTTGCGCTGGCCCAGCACGCGCTCGGCGCGCTCGTAGGCATCCCACCCCACGCAGGTCCTTCCACCTAGGGCTATGAGCGCCACCAGACGGCCGTCTTTGATCGTCCAGAGGCAGTTGCGGAACGCTGCGTTGACGCGCGCCGCGATGCGCTGCAAGTGAGCGCGCGACACCTCGCGGTCGCCCGTGAGCATGACCAGCACGTAGGTCTCATCGATGGGCATGGAGCTCAACGCGAGCTGGGCGCGCATGGTCTTCTCGTTGGCGAAGGTGGCGCCGAGCAGGTCGTCAAGCACTGACGAGCCCGAACCCGCACGCTCCCCCGCGATGCCGAGCTTGTCGATCATGATGCCTGCCAGAGACCCTGCAAAGTCAACGAGCTCGAGGTCAGACTCGCGGATGGGCATGTCCTGCTCAAGCATGTCAAAGCGACCCATCTCCATGTGATGGAAGGAGATGATCGAGGTCACCCAGCGCTGTCCGAAGCGCTTGTTCTCAGAGATAATCGAGTGGCCCGCATGTCGAACGTCCTCGAGTATGCCCACGGCCTCCAGCTCCGCATTGACCTCCTCGGAGATGTATCCCTGAGTGATCTCCTCGAGCACGTCGGCGCGATTCTCGGGAAAGTCACCGGCACTTGCCAGAAGCCGACGGTCGGAGTTGACGATCATGAGCGGGTTGCCGAGAATCTCGCACACGCGGTCCGCGAAGCGCTGGATGTCGTAGGAGCTCTGGAAGGCCTGGTAAAGCCGCTTGCGCTGCAGGTCAAGGTGCACATGGAGCTTGGGAAGCTCCATGAAGGCCTGCTCAAAGGAGGCGCGGTCGAGGTCAGATGCCACGTAAACCGTTCTGGGAACGGGGCGATCGTTGTGGTCGAGGGGAGCCTTTCCGCGGAGCACGATCGTCGTACCAGTAAAGTTGGGAGCGGGCTCGAGCGTGCCCTCGGGGGCAAGCACCAAAAGCTCGGAGATCGACTTCTCGTCGGGCGCTGCGGGAAAGACGATGACGTCCCTGTCGAGATGGACGTCAGAACCCGTCACGTAGTCTGTGATTCCCAGCTCGCTAAGAACCGTTCTGAGTTTCATACATACGCCCCACTTTGGCTCAACTGCACAATCCATTGCCATTTTCTATTTCAGCTGCTCGTTTCGCTTTGTGCTAAAGCACAAACTTCTTTTTGCGAGTGATTGCGATTTGAGAATGCCGCCTATGGGAGACGCTGAGTAAAGCAAATAGTCTTGAAAATGTAGCTTTGTGCGACATATACAAAGCACCCGAGCTGCACCCGTATCACAGAGAGGATTACCCATGGCTTACCGCATTCTTACGCTCTCCCCCGGCTCCACCTCCACCAAGGTTGCCGTCTTCGAGGGCACCGAGCCCGTCTTCAAGGCCAACGTGCGCCACGACCCCGCCGAGCTCGCAGCCTTCGACCTGGCCGCGGACCAGCTCGACTACCGTATCGCCACCATCGAGCACGAGCTTGACGCCGCCGGCGTCACGCTCGACTCCATCGACGCCTTCTCCGGCTACTGCGGTGGCATGGGTCCCACCGTCGGCGGCATCTTTGCCATCGACGAGACGGTCTGCGAGCACGTGCTCAACTGCGGTATGAACCACCCCGCCATCCTGGGCGCCCCCATCCTGCACTCCTTTGCCCAGAAGACCGGCAAGCCCGCCTTTGCCGTCAACCAGCCCGACACCGACGAGCTTGACGACGTGGCCCGTATCACCGGCTACCCCGGCGTCTATCGCAAGAGCCACGTGCATTGCCTCAACCAGAAGGAGTGCGCCATCCGCTACGCCACCAGCCTGGGCAAGGCATACGACGAGATCAACGTCATCGTCGCGCACGTGGGCGGCGGCCTGTCGGTAGCCGCGCATCGCAAGGGTCGTATGGTCGACACCAACGACGTGCTCGAGGGCTCGGGTCCCTTCGCCCCCAACCGCTCTGGTGACGTGCCCCTAAAACCCGTCGTGGCGCTGGCCTTCTCCGGCGAGCATGACAAGAAGGAGATCATGGGCGTGATCGGCAAGACCGGCGGCCTCAAGGGTCTGCTCGGCACCGATGATGCCATCGAGATCAACGAGCGCATCGCCGCGGGCGACGAGTGGGCAAAGGTCGTCTACGAGGCCATGGCCTACCAGACCGCCAAGGCCATCGGCGCCTTTGCCGCGACGCTCGAGGGCCAGGTGGACGGCATCATCCTCACCGGCGGCGTCTCCAACGACAAGGGCTTCGTAGCCTACGTCGAGAAGCGCGTCGGCTGGATTGCGCCGGTCATCGCCTACGGCGGCGACTTCGAGATGGAGGGCTCCGCATCTGGTGCCATCCGCGCCCTCGAGGGCACCGAGGAGGTCATGACCTACACCGGCGAGCCCTCTTGGGCAGGCTTCACGCTGCCGGGTGCCTTCGCCGACGTCGAGGGTTAGTCTCCGTTCCGTCGTCCTTCCTGTGCGAGAGACCATTTGAGCGGCACCAAGGCCGCCCGCCTTATATGCCGCCTCACATAGCATTCATGCGTGGGGCGGCATAAAGTTTCTCCAGAATCCCCCGTCGTCTCGAAAGGGTGCCCATGTCCACCAAACAGAAGGCTGGCTTCCACTACGCCTACGCCATCGTGGCCAGCTGCATCGCCATCACCTGCCTGCCATGCGCACTCGTGCTCTCGTGCGCCGGCATCTTCTTCACGCCGGTCTCCGAGTTCTTCGGCGTGCCGCGCGCGTCGTTCACCCTCTACTTCTCGATCCTCAACATCATGATGATGCTGACCCTTCCCATGGCCGGCAATCACCTCAGTAGGCTCGACACCCGCAAGGTGCTCTCTGGGGCCACGATCCTTGCAGGCCTCGGCCTCATCGGCATGAGCTTCGGCAACTCCATGCCCTGGTTCTACGTGTACGGCGCCATCCTGGGCGTCGGCATGGCCCCGCTCATCTATCTGTCCGTGCCCACGCTCATCAATGCGTGGTGCGTCAAGCGCGTGGGATTCTTCGTCGGCCTGTGCATGGCGTTCACCGGCATCGGCGGCGTGATCTTCAACCCCATCGGCACGGCCATCATTCAGAGCGGCCCCGAGGGCTGGCGTGTCGCCTACCGCGTCTTCGGCCTCATCGCGCTGGTGGGCACCCTGCCGTTCACCCTCTTTGTGGTGCGCTCCAAGCCCGAGGACAAGGGCCTGCTCCCCTACGGCGCCGGCGAGGAGGACGCAACCGCCGAGTGCGAGGCCTCTCCCGAGCAGGCCAAGGGCGTGCCCGCTGCAGTGGCCATGAAGACTCCTGCGTTCTATGCCCTCGCCGTCTTCTGCGGCGTCATCACGCTCAACCAGACCATCTACCAGTTCCTGGCGAGCTACGCCACCTCCTTTGCCGACACCCTTCCCGCAATTGCCGCGGCATCCGGCGTGGTCGCCAGCGCCGCCATGGCGGGGCAGGCCATCGGCAAGGTCGTGCTGGGCGTCATCAACGACAAGTCCGTCCGTCTGGGCATCTTCTTTGGCCTTGGCTGCGGCGCGCTGGGCGTGGCCCTCATGTGGTTCCTCCCGTCCCCGCTCATGATGCTGCTGGTGGGCGCCTTCCTCTTTGGCGTGGTCTACGCCATGACCACCGTCCAGACCCCGCTTCTGGTGCGCTCGGTCTTTGGCTCCGCCGACTACACCAATATCTACTCGCGCATCTCCATGGTGGGCTCCCTCATGAGCGCCGTCGCGGCCGTGTTCTGGAGCTTTGTGATCGACTCCCCGCTCGGCTTCCCCGGCATGTTCGTGGGTGGCTTCATCTGCATGGGCATTTGCCTTGTCACCAGCCTCTACGCCCTGGGACAGAAGGTCCAGTAACGGCGTAGCCCCTCATCACGCGCACGAGAACGCGGCCCCACCGCTCGCAAGAGCTGTGGGGCCGCGTCGTCTTGTGGATCCGCGTCGTCTGGCGGCTATGCGCGTTAGGCGGTGCGCCTCTTGCGCCTCTTGCGCGGCGGCAGCTCGTGCCAGTGGTCGATCACCGCACGGAAGTCCACGCTGTCGGCATCGAAGGTCTCGCACGGGCACAGGTGGATGATGCCGCGAAACTCGTGCAGGCGATTGTGCTCCCACTCCATGCCACGGTCGGTGAGCGCATACTCCGCCGCAGCGTCAAAGGACGGGATGACCGCCTTGGGGAAGGCATGGTCGTGGTGGCCGGTATAGAAGCGCTCGAAGGGCAGCTCGGCCATGCGGGCGAGGGTCTTCTCCCGCCAGTCCTGTATGGTGAGCGACTGGTCGAAGAAGAGGCACATGATGGGCGTCACGGCATCGCCGGAAAGAAGCACGCCACAGTCCTCCACCAGGTAGGCCACAGACCCCGCCGTATGCCCAGGCAGCGCCACTACGCGCACCGTGCGTCCGCCCAGGTCGAAGACGTCGCCGTCGGCGACCGGCAGCTCGCGCGGACGCGAGCCGTCACGCAGGGCGAAGGGCGTGTCGTCCGTGACGAGCCCTTCCTCCATGATCTGCTGGCGGATGCGCGTCGAATGGTCCTCGACGAGCTCCCAGCACGTGGGACCGCCATCCAGAGGTGACAGGTAGGCCTCCTCGTACCAGTACGCGCCTGACAGGTGGTCGTCATGGCCATGCGTGAGCGCCACGCGCACCGGCAGGCGGGTCAGCCCCTCCACGCAGGCACGCAGGTTGCCGACGCCGCCACAGGTGTCGACGAGCAGCGCCTGCGCCTCGCCAACCACCAGGTAGCAGTGGTTGCCCAGCACGTCCACGATGCGGAAGAGCCCGTCACCCATATCCGTCGTCTCGAAGTAATCCACCAAGAAGCTCCCTTCAGGAAAGGGGCCGCCAGACATATGCCCGGCGGCCCTCATGCAAGCAGTTGTACGCGACGTGCCTAGTGCATCTGCGGAGCAGGATCGTTGCAGAGCTTGCGAGCTAGGCCCTCGACGGGACCATTGAGCAGGAAGGTCACGATGAAGCAGGCGATCCACACCGGGATGATGTTCTGGAAGAAGCCGAACACGGAGGCGATGAAGGGAGCGCCACCGAGCACGCAGGCGTCAAGGGCGCCGACCAGGTAGCCCAGGATGACGGAGTAGATGGTGTTGATGGGGATGTTGACCAGCAGACCGAACTTGGCGCCCTCGGAGGGGTTGGAGCGCTTCATGGCCCAGTTGAAGCCAAAGTCCACGATGGCGGGGATCATGCCCAGGATGGTGGCGATGCACCACGAGAACACGAAGTTGATGAAGAACATGGGCCAGATCCAGCCGTTGGAGGCGTCGGCGGTCTTGAACACATAGAGGGCGAGGAACTCACACAGCGTGCAGAGCACGAGGGCAACGCACGTGTTGAGGATGGCCGCCTTCACGAAGCGCGTGGAGGTCTTCATAGGCATGGGAGCCTTCTTTCTCTTAAGCCCAGATGGGCGTCCGATACCAACCTAAAAGGGTAGGTTCTTCGATTGCTCATTCCTTTGGTTGAGCGTTCTAGCTTTTGCGACGAGAGGGCTATAAATCTGTGCGTTTGCACCAAGATTTGGACACAGGGAGCCGTTAGCCCTCCTTGGGACCGATCATGCGCGAGAAGACGTCGACCACCCAGCCGGCGTACCAGACGCCCGCGAGCATCGCGACGCCCACCTGGATGGGCATGGACCCAAGGTTGGCAAACCCCAGCGGGCCCATGACGGTGAGGCCAACCGCCCAGCCGGAGAGCACGGCAGGCAGGAAGAAGACCTTCTCCAGGCGCGTGCAGAGCAGGACTGCCAAAAAGCCCAGCACCGCCAGCGTGATGAAGGTGTTGCCGTCGCCCGGGAAGGGCAGGTTCTCCATGAGCCAGATGGCGCAGACCGCCATGAGGTCAGAGAGCAGAAAGCCCAGGGACATGGGAAGGCCCAGCTCCACCTTGTTGCCTGCGGTCACGAAGATGCCAGCGCAGATGAGCGCGACGGCTCCGCAGGTAATGCCAAGATGGCCCGAGACGACGGCCCAGATGGGCGGCAGCAGGCCGATGGAGATGGCAAGGGCGAGACGGGGGTCTTTGATCATGGGGCTTCCTTTCAGATGGCGCGGAATCAGTGGATGGGGCGACCCCCTCGTTCGCGGCGAACGAGATGAGCCGCCCCATCGTAAAGGCAGGGTTTGTCGCTAGTCGTCGAAGCCCTGGAACACGGGGACGCCCGTGTAGGTCTTGGGCTCCTCCTCGCCGTCAAGCACGCGGATGGCGCCAGCGGCCATGGCCTCGAGCTCGAACTCGCCAGGATACGCGGAGACGGGGGCGATCCAGCCGCAGTTGTCCTCGATGCTCTTGACGAGGCCCTTGTTGTGGACCATGCCGCCGCCGAGCAGGATGCCGTCGACCTTGCCGCCGAGCACGGTGGCCATCGAGCCGATGTACTTGTTGATCTGGTAGAGCATGGCGTCCCAGGCACGGGCGGCAGCCTTGTCGCCGGCTGCGGCGCGGTCGCAGACCTCGATGGCGTCGGAGGTGCCCAGAAGGTCGACGAAGCCGCCGGTCTTCATGCACATGCCGCGGACCTCCTTGATGGAGTGCCCGGCCTCGAGGTAGTTGAGGACCTCGGCCACGGGCACGGCGCCGCAGCGCGTGGGGGCCATCATGCCCTCGCCGCCCACGATGTCGTAGCCGTCGATCATCTTGCCGGCCTTGTGCGCGGAGATGGAGATGCCGCCGCCAATGTGGCAGACGATGAAGTTGCACTCGTCGTAGCGCTTGCCCATGCCGTGGGCGTGGCGGATGGCCGTCTCCTTGAGGTTGAGCGCGTGCAGGTGCACGTTGCGGTAGACGCCCTTGATGCCGGTCATGCGGGCGAGGTCGCAGAGCTCGTCGGTGTCGGGCGGGTTGACCACGAAGGCGGGCTTGCCGGCCTGGGTAGCAAAGGCATTGGCGAGCTGGCTGCCCAGCTGCGCGGGGTGCTGCACGCCGTTGGCGCCGCGGTAGGCGTGGTCGAGCATGACGTCGTTGACGGCGTAGGTGCCACCCTCGAGGGCGAGGAGCCCCCCGCCACGACCGACGAAGGCGTCGATGGTGGAGAGGTCCACGCCATTTTCAGCGAGAGCCTGAAGGATGAGGTCGCGACGGTAGGGCATCTGGTCGGAGACGCTCTTGAACTCGGCGAGCTTCTCGGCCTCGTGCGCGACGTTCTTGGTGAAGACCTCGGTCTCACCGTCGAAGACGCCAACCTTGGTGGAGGTGGAGCCGGGGTTGATGACCAGGATGCGGTAGGTCTTGTCTGCCATTGCTGCTCCTTCTTGATGGAAGTGGCACACTAACTCCCCCGGAGTTGGTGTGCCACGATGGTTTGCTTGCTATGCCTTGAGGGCCTGGCTGCGGACGCAGCTCATGACGACGTTGCCGACGAGCTCGCTGACAGGCGCGGAGCGGCTGCAGTCGCAGACAATCTTCTTGAAGCCCTGAAGCATGGGGCCGTAGGCATCGGCGTGGGCGAAGTTCTGCACGAGCTTGACGCCGATGTTGCCCACGTTGATGTCCGGGCAGATGAGGACGTTGGCCTTGCCGGCAACGGCGCTCTCGCGACGCACCTTCTTGGCGGCAACGGCCGGCACGATGGCGGAGTCAAGCTGGAACTCGCCGTCGATGGCGAGGTCGGGGCGCTGCTCGTTGGCGATACGCACGGCCTCGCGCACCTTGTCGACCTTCTCGGACTCGGCAGAGCCGTCGGTGGAGTAGCTGAGCATGGCCACGCGCGGCTCCCAGCCCATGAGGGCGTGGACGGTCTCGGCGGAGGTGATAGCGATGGAGGCGAGCTGCTCGGGGTCGGGGTCGACGCAGACGGCGGCGTCGCCAAAGCCCATGAGATGGCCCTCGGGACCCTCCCAACCAGGGATGTTGAAGATGCCGAGCGAGGAGATGGTCTCGATGCCGTCGGCAAGGCCGATGATGGTCTGGCCGCCGATGATGACGTCACCGGTGGAGCAGCACAGGCCGCCGAAGGTGATGTCGACGTCGTCGATGCGCTGCATCATGAGGCAGCGGTCCATGGGCTTCTTGGCGCGACGGCGCACGGCCTTGGCCTTGAACGGACAGTCAGGAGCGGCCTCGAAGCGGACGGCGAAGGCCTCGTTGGCCTCTGCGTCGGCCAGGTCCACGATGTGAATGTTGGTGAGGTCGGCACCGACCTGCTCGGCGGTGGCACGCAGGGTCTCGCCGTCACCAACGATGTAGCACTCTGCCAAGCCCTCCTTGGTGAGCTCGCTCACTACCTCCATCATCTTGGGGTCGTCAGCCTCGAAGAAGGCCACCTTTTGCACGTCAGCCCTTGCCTTGTCACGCAGCTGCTCCATCAGGTCCATGAGATGCTCCTCTCGCATATGAAAAAGCACAGCACTAACTATGTTCAAGTTTCCCAAGAGCGGGGCTCGCAGGCTATGGGTGCCCCGCCAATCATTGTTGGATTCGTCTTCCATTTGATTGTGCAGGCGCACAAGCTTGTTTGCTGATACGCCACCCTATGACGCGCTTTGGCTCTGTCCGCCCGTTTGCCCTATCATCTGGACATCGTCATCCGTCACGACACCGAGGCAAGCCCATGCGCAGACGCTCACAACCCAGGTGGCATGGCTGCGGCTGCGGCTGCGCGTTGGTGGCTGTATGGGCCGTCCTTACCCTCGGTGCGATTGTCCTTCTGAGATCGTGCCTGCCTGACGACGGCTACGACTACTCGTACGAGGGCTCATGGGAGAGCTCTTCTGCGGCGGAGCCCTACTATGAGCGCGAGCGCTTCCAGCAGGTAGACGGCCGCTGCATCTATGAGGGGGCGGCCGATGTCGTATGCCCTACAGGCGTTGACGTGTCGGCGTACCAAGCAGACATCGACTGGCAGGCCGTGGCCGCCGACGGTATCGGCTTTGCCATGATCCGCGTGGGCTGGCGTGGCAACACGGATGGTTATCTGCACGAAGACATCTGCTTTGAGCAGAACTACGCAAGCGCGCGTGAGGCGGGACTACCCTGCGGCGTCTACTTCTTCTCGCAAGCGACCACCGCTGACGAGGCGCGCGAGGAGGCCGAGTTCACGCTCGACCTTTTGGCGGGACGCGAACTCGATTACCCCGTCGTCTTTGACTTTGAGCCAAACGATGGCCACCGTCTCTCTGGGATTGACGGCGCCACGGCCACCGCATGCGCACGCACCTTCTGCGACATCATCGCAGACGGAGGCTATGAGCCCGTTATCTATGGCAACAGGTATGACCTGCAGTACCTGGACGCCGCGCAGCTTTCCGACGTGCGTGTCTGGTTTGCAGAGTACGCCTCGACCCCGTCGCGCGAGGAGCCCTTCTCCCTGTGGCAGTACACCAGCAGCGGCTCGGTCGCCGGCATCGGGACCCCCGTCGACCTCAACCTCGACCTGAGCGCGGCACCGAGCACCCACTGAGGCCGTCGGGCCACACAATAGGGCGCACTCAGTTGCCAATTTGTACCGTTAGGTGCAAAGGTATCAAACCTTGAACGAGATATGTGCCTTAATAGAGCGCATCTGACAATCTCGAGGGGAGCACCATGAGAGGCAAACTTCTGGTCATAGCAGCGCTGGCCGCTACGATGGCAAGCGGACTTGGCGCATGCGCAAGGCAGAACGGAGCCGATACCAGCGAATCCAGTGCGGCTCCCTCGGCATCCCAGGGTACGGCAGACACCAGCTTCGCGACGCTGGGCGACATCTTTGCCAGCAACTACTCCGACTTCATATCGCAGTATGACGAGACGCACTACACCTGCGCCTTTAACGTCAATGGCACATGCTATCGCATTGTGGCCGACCTGCCCAAAGGAATGTACGAGAGCCTGAGTGAAGCGGAGTTCGACGATCAGACACAAGTCGAGGATCTTCTTGGGCCCCTGGCTGTCGCGCAGCAGGACATCATCGCCGAAAGCGTGCCCTCACAGGAGAACCTCTACACCCTGGCGGGCAAGCGTGGCGCAGACCTCACCGCCGAAGGCTTTGTCTTCGACAACCTCGTGGTCAACGGCGACAAAACCGACTGCAGCGCCAGCAAGGGTGCGTTTTCCTACATGGTCACGTTCGAGCAGTCCGTCGAGGACGAGGGAACCACCGACTACGCGGGCGCCGTCAAGAACCTGACCGTCGAGTCGGTGTCCTTCGCGGGCATCTCGTACCTCGTACTCCAGTAGGCGCAGCAAACGGCTTCGGCCTCCTCGGGACCCCTGTCGCGCATCTGCCAGAAAAGTGGCTCGTTACTACATGCCTCGAGCGGCAAATCCGATACTCTGAATGTGATTGGCTTCACTCGTACCGAGTGTGCCGTGTCTTCTCGGAACAACCTGGAGAGGTACCCATGACGAGCTGCCTGAGACTCAAGAAGTCGAACTGCAAGAACTGCTACAAGTGCATCCGCCACTGTCCGGTCAAATCCATCCGCTTCTCTGCGGAACAGGCGCACATCATCGATGATGAGTGCATCCTCTGCGGACACTGCTTTGTCGTGTGCCCGCAGGATGCCAAGCAGATCGTGGACGAAACCGAGAAGGTCAAGGTCCTGATCGGCAGCGGCGAGCCCGTGATCATGAGCCTTGCGCCCTCGTTCATCGCCAACTACGAGGGCGTTGGTATCGAGGCCATGCGCGAGGCGGCAAAGAAGCTCGGGTTCCACGATGTCGAAGAGACCGCCATCGGCGCGACGATGGTCAAGCGAGAGTACGACCGGATGCTCAAGGAGGAGAACAAGGACATCGTCATCTCGTCCTGCTGCCACTCGGTCAACCTGCTGATTCGCAAGTACTTCCCCGAGCAGCTCCCCTACCTCGCCGACGTCGTGTCCCCCATGGTGGCGCACTGCATGGACATCAAGCGGCGCATCCCGGGCGCCAAGACGGTGTTTGTCGGCCCCTGCGTCGCCAAGAAGGACGAGGGTGCCGAGTACGAGGATGCGGTGGATGCCGTCCTGACCTTTGAGGAGCTCACGCAGTGGCTCGAGGAGGAGGGCATCGAGCTCAGGCACGAGGTCATCCCCGAGGACAAGAGCCGCGCGCGGTTCTTCCCCACCACAGGCGGAATCCTCAAGACCATGGCGCAGGACGCTCCTGAGTACACCTACATGGCGCTTGACGGCATAGAGGCCTGCATAGCTGCGCTGGACGACATCGCCGAGGGCAAGATCCACAAGTGCTTTATCGAGATGTCCGCCTGCTCGGGCAGCTGCATCGGCGGCCCCGTGATGGAGAAGTACCGTCGCAACCCCGTGAAGGACTACATGGCCGTGTCGACCTACGCCGGCACGCGCGACTTTGACGTCGATCAGCCGGACGTTACCGTGATGAAGCACTTCTTCACGCCCATCGATCGCCAGGCGATGATGCCCTCCAACTACGAGATCGTCGAGATCCTGCGCAAGATGGGCAAATTCAAGCCGAGTGACGAGCTGAACTGCGGCTCCTGCGGCTACGACACCTGCCGCGAGAAGGCTGTGGCCATCTACCAGGGCAAGGCGGACATCTCCATGTGCCTGCCATTCCTGAAGGAGAAGGCCGAGAGCTTCTCCGACGCCATCGTCAACAACAGCCCCAACGCGCTCGTCGTCGTCAACGACACCCTCGAGGTGCAGCAGCTCAACGACGCGGCCCTGCGCCTGCTCAACATCCGCCGCGAGTCGGACGTCCTCGGCGAGCCGGTTGTGCGCATCCTCGAGCCCAAGCCGTTCTTGGACGTAAAGCGCACCAAGAGGGGCATCTACAACGAGCGGACCTACCTCGCCGAGTACCAGCGCTACGTCGACGAGACCATCATCCCGGCGGAGGACGGTCGCATGATCATCTGCATCATGCACGACGTGACCGCAGAGGAGGAAGAGCACCAGCGCAGGGAGGAGATCAGCCGCCAGACGGTCGAGGTCGCCGACGAGGTCGTGGGACGACAGATGCTCATCGTGCAGGAGATTGCCTCGCTCTTGGGCGAGACGACCGCAGAGACGAAGATCGCCCTGTCCAAGCTGAAGGAGTCCATCAGAAATGAATGACCTTTGCGCCGACATCGGCTACAAGAGCATCAATCATGCGGGCGAGGAGCTTTGCGGCGACCACGTTGACGTGGTGAACACCGAGGACGGTTCGACCGTCATCGTCCTTGCCGACGGACTCGGGAGCGGCGTGCAGGCCAGCATCCTCTCCACGCTGACATCCAAGATCATCTCCACCATGATGGCCGAGGGGCTTCCCATCGAGGAGTGCGTGTCAACCATTGCCAAGACGCTTCCCGTGACCGGGCGGCACGGCGTGGCCTACTCCACCTTCACGATCATCAATCTGGTGCGCAACCACACCGCGGAGCTGATCCAATACGACAACCCCGAGGTCATCCTGATCAGGGACGGAGACGTCACGGACTACCCGATGACCGAGTTGAACATCGAGGACAAGAAGATCTTCCGGTCGTCGATTCGCCTGCAGGAGGACGACGTGCTCGTCGCCATGAGCGACGGATGCCCCCATGCAAACACCGACGTCGCCTACAACAACGACTGGAAGCGCGAGGACATCGCGCAGTTTGTAGCCGACATGTCGCTCACGGGCTATACGGCAAAGGTGCTGTGCACGATGCTTGTCGACGAGTGCGATAAGCTCTACGGTTACAAACCGCAAGACGATGCCACGGCGGTCGTCGTTCGCGTGAGGCGTCGTAACCCGATGAACATCCTGTTTGGCCCTCCGGCTGACCGCGATGACACCGAGAAGATGATGAACCTGTTCTTCTCCAAGGAGGGCAAGCACATCGTCTGCGGAGGCACCACCGCCACCATCGTAGCCAAGTACCTGCGCAAGCCACTGAAGGCAAAGACAAATGTCGACACCACAAGCAAGATACCGCCCATGTCCGAGATCGAGGGTGTCGATCTGGTGACGGAGGGCGTCGTCACCATGAGCAAGGTGCTGGAGTACGCCCAGGACTACCTGCAGGACAACGAGACCTACGAAGATTGGAACTACGGCCACGATGGCGCAGCCCGCATATGCCAGCTGCTGTTTGAGGAGGCAACAGACATCAACTTCTTTGTTGGTCGCGCAATGAACCCCGCACACCAGAACCCTAACCTGCCCATCAACTTCAACATCAAGATGAACATCGTCAAGGAGCTGTCCGACTGCCTCACGCGCATGGGTAAGCGCATCAGGGTGAGCTACTTCTAGACCTCAAGGCAGGCGGGGTGACACACTAACTCCCCGGGAGTTAGCGTGTCACCTCAACGATCTCGGTTGGCGTCGCGTACGCAACGAAAACCATGCTGTCATACGGGCTTGCCGGCTCGCGCTTCACGCGGTACGTCTGGGGCAGCACGTACATAAGCGCGTTGAAACCCTCACCCACGCTGCCCATCATAATGGGTTCGTCGATGTATGCACGTAGGCTTGAGTCCTGCGGCACGCGCGAGAAGTCGAGCCAGCAGGTCCCGAGTCCTCCGTTGGCCGCCGCCTTTGCCAGGGGATCGTACGAGTAGAAGGTGTGCGTCATGCGTTCCCCGTCGCCCTCGGGCAGGTTGACCGTAGCCCTGAAGAAGTCGGTGCCCATGGCATAGTAGGCGTCACCCAGCTCGTCAGCGAGAAGCGCACCCATCACCTTGTCGTCAGGCCCATACGAGCCCGTCTGCTGGATGTGGCCATTGTGCGCCGAGACGAAGAGCCGTCCGTCGCCTCGCGCCTCCTGCTGCGCGAGGGCCCACAGCACGTTCTGTGCCATGAGACGATCGCGCGCACCGTATCCCTCGGGAGAGTCAACCAGGCGTCCGAGCTCGATGTTCTGCAGAAGACAGTCCACCAGATGGAGCGCAAGACCCGTGTCTGCCTCGTTGCCCAGGGCCTCGATTGCACGTCTGACCTCAGTGTATGCGGCCTCCATCTGCTCGACGCTGACTCCCTCCGCATAGTCGTCACCCGCCCAGAGGGCTTCGAGCGGAGCTGCGTCAACGCCCAGCCGATGGACCTCTTCGAGAAGCAGCTGGAAGCTGTGCTCGTAGTTCTGCATGTCAAAGCCATAGAAGCGCAGGTCCTGTCCGGGCGCCGCAGTCTCGTTGTAAGCGCGCATCCACGAGATGAGCTCGGCCATCTGGTCGGTCCGATAGATGGTGAAGACGAGGTCTCCAACAGCATCCTGCACCGTTCCCTCGCCCCCGTGTATGTAGCGATTCACCCTCTCGCATCCGCCTGCGTCTGCTTCCAGCGCAAAGCCACGTACGCCATAGCGCTCGACCAACACCTTGAACACATCGAGCTTGAGCTGCTGAAACTCCAAGTTGCCGTGCGTTGCCTCGCCGAGGGACACCACGCGCGTTCCCTCCGGTATCGCGATATCGAATACGGGCGCCGCATACCGAGCAAGCTCATTTGCATCGGCAGACGGCCCCGTTCCAAAACCGCCAAAGCGCGAGTACACCCCGCCGACGGTCAGAGCCACCACGACAAGTGCCGTCACCATGACCAGACAACCGCGCTTGCCGCCCTTAGCGCCCTTGTCCCGTCTGCTCATCATCGTCCTCCCCAGAGTCGAAGAGGCTAAACGCCACTCCCAAACATACGCCGATAAAGATGGTCACCCAGATGCTCGTATCGGCCCCATAGGCGCCGCATAGCATGAGGGTAAGGAGCACCACCACTATTATCCGTCGCTCACGCATCTTTCTTCCACCCAATCGCCTGTCTACTCCTGCTTGCGACGGCGGTGGGCCAGGGCCATAAAGCTCGTGGCCGCGCCAAAGCACACTGCCGCATAGATCCAGCGCCCATCGACAATCTGAAACGTTGCGCCCACAAACATGAGCAGCGCTGCAAGGAGCAGCCACTTCGAGTAATCCAGTCCCTCTGACATGACGCTCTCTCCTCTCGTTATACACAACATTCGTTACGCAACAAATGTTATGTATTAGCGAAGCCCGCGTCAAGCCCTTTTGAACAGCTTATTCAGTCAGATACGTGCTGTCCGCTTCTACAGGATGCTTCTCAGTCGTGTCATGTACAACCCGTCCCGGTTGCAGTAGAGGTAGAGATCGCGCACACCCGAGCGCCTGAAGTGCGCAGCGGCGGGCCCCTCGGGATAGAGGCGCACCACCTGCACGCAGTCGGGTGACACGGCAGCAAGAAACACGAGGTGGTGCTGCTTGTCCATCGCGTGATCCGACCAGACATAGAGCTCATCGCCCGTGCATGAGGCGCTGAGCGTATGACCGGCATCCAGTGGCTCGGCAGCCTGAGGAGGGAGCGTTATCCCATGGCAGCTCAGGTGCACCTCACCCATGGCGTGAACGGTGTTGCCGCACACGGGACATACGTAGAAGTGCGACTTGAGCATGTTGGCACTCATGTTGTCGTTACGCACGGCTACGCCGCTCAGGAGCTCTGCAGCGGAGGTGTGCAGGGCAAGGGCAATCGGCTCAATCAGTGTGATGTCGGGATATCCCGTCCCCGTCTCCCACTTGGACACTGCCTTGTCGCTCACGCTCAGCCTCTGGGCAAGCTGCGCCTGAGTCATCCCCTGGCTCTCACGCAGCTCTCGAATCGTTGCACCAGTCAAATACCTGTCCATTGCCTGTCCTTCCGTCGTCGTCACCAACTACGGTAGGCGCATTCGCGGCACATGACTACCTACGGAACGTGGAGTCTGGGCGGTCAGTCAAGTTCCAGCCGCATGAGCACGAGCTCCTGCCAATGCCCCTCACGCGCGAGGAATCCCCTGGGATTGCGACCCCACTCGACAAAGCCCTCGCTCTGATAGAGGGCGATTGCAGCGGCGTTCTCAGCGACCACATCAAGTTCCAGCTGCCTATAACCCGCCTTTCGAGCGCACGCGATGCAAGCCCGCGTGAGCGCCCGACCGATACCGAGCCCCCAGTATGCACGATCGACGCTGATGCCAAACTCCGCACGGTGCCGGAGCTTCTCCTTTGCGGTGTCGAGAGCCTCGATACCCGCGGAGCCGACAACGGCCCCATCGACGATTGCGAGAATCTCTATGTCATGCGGGCTCTCCGCCTTCTCCTTGAGGTAGCGAGCCTCATCCTCCGCCGTCATGGCGCATTCGTCCGCGTAGGTGAGCAGGTAGTCCGTCTGTCCATGCGTCAAGACAAAGATGTCGAGCAGAGCTTTGTCATCTGCCTCGGTGCCGTTGCGCAGAAGGCAGGTCCTGCCGTCTTTGAGCGCCGTCGTCTCGCAATACTCCATGCTGCGCCTCCGTGACGCTATCTCTTGGTCAGCTCGGAGAAGACGGCATCCCGATCAAAGTTGCCCTCCGGCAAGCCTGGTATCTCCTTGTAAGCCTTGCAGACGGCGAGGCTGACCTCGGTGAGAACCGCACTCATCTGCTCGTCCGTGAGCGTGCATTCGTCCGTCACGATCATGGTGGCAAAGCTGAACACCACAAGCCACAGGTCGCGGAAGTAGCAGTCCGCCTCAAACGCACTCATGTGATAGACGCGCATGATGGACTCGCGCGCCAAGTCTTGCGAGAGGCTGAGCGCCTCCATGGCACCGCCCCCAGCCTCGTCAGGCTTGGTCAAGAAGATCAGCCGATATAGTTGGGGCTCTTCTCGTGCGAAACGGATGTAACTCTGTCCGACACCCAAGAAGGGAATGGGTTCGCGAAGCCCCCGCTCGATGTAGTCCCGGTAGCAGCCCTTCGCGCGCTCGCGCACGTCTCGCCTCAGCTCATCCATCGATTCGTAGTGGGTGAAGATGGGTCGGGTTGAGACGCCGAGCCCCTTTGCCACCTCTCTCGCCGTCACCGCATCGATGCCCTTCTCGCGGGTTATCGCGAGTGCGGCATCGATTATCTCGTCCTTTGTGAATTTGACACTCGGAGGCATGCAGCTGCCGTCCTTTCTGGGAGGCGATTCTTCCCAGAAAAGATAACACATGTTGCGTATCGTGACACACTAACTCCCGGGGAGTTTGTGTGTCACGTTAGGCGCTAGCCACGGTCACTTCGTAGTTGCCCGCACCGTTGCCCTCGACGACGATGGTCCCACACTCGCTGGTACGATAGGTCATCACGCCCTGCTTCTTGAGCTGCTTGAGCACCTTCTTGTCGGCGGGCTCTCCAGCGCTGTCCGTTATGAGGGCAATCTTTGGCTGCACGTCGTCGAGGAGCTTGTCGGTGTTGCTGTCCCCCTCACCGTGATGGGGCATCTTGATCACATCAAAACGCCCGTGCCCTGCGCGCAGGTACGCCTCGACTCCCTCCTCCTCAAGGTCCCCGGCAAAGAGGTACGAGTCACCACCACACGTCAAGGCCACGACGAGCGAGACGTCGTTGTCGTTGCCCTCGTCACCATTGGCGCCAGGCACATAGGTCACGTCGGAGGGATAGATGACCAGCTGTCCCTCCCCCAGCGCGAGCCGAACCTCATCCGTGACGGACTGCGTCTTGAGACCGGAGCCATCCAGTGCCTTCGCAACCGTCTTGTAGTTCTTGTCAATCCCAACGTATCCGGGTAGATAGACCATGTCGATGGAAGAGCCCGCAGCGATGCCGGAAAGCCCTTCCACGTGATCCCTGTCATAGTGCGTGATGACCAGCGCATCAAGATGGCTCACGCCCTGAGCCTGCATGTATGCAAGCGCATCGTCAGCCGTACTCCGATAGCCCGTGTCGATAAGGGCTGCCGCCGTGCCAGCTTGCACGAGGATGCAGTCGCCCTTGCCCACATCGACGCAGGTAACGCGCGTAATCCGTTCCCTCACTTGAGTCCCCTCTCCTGGTGCCACACGCCGCTTACTCCAGCACGCGAATGTAGTTGTAGCCCTGGGAAATGGCGTCGATGATCTTGCCGGGACGCACGTTGTCGCCCACCTGCACGCAGTCGTAGCCAGCATCGAGAATGGCCTCGTACAGGCTGTGATTTGCCCGATAGCCCGCGGCGAAGACCACGGTGTCGCAGGGCACCTTCTGATCCTCGCCGTCCTTCTGCACAATCACGCCGTCGTCGCAGATCTCCATCATGCGTGCGCCACACATGACCTTGGCGCCGGAGTGCTCCACCAGATAGCGCAGGTTCTGCTCGTTGGCCACAAACGATCCGCCACGGCTCATGAGCCTGTCGAGCATCTCGATGATGGTGACCTCCTTGCCCTGATGGCAGAGCTCGACAGCCAACTCGCAGCCCACGTCGCCGCCACCGATAACTGCTACGCGCCTGCCCGTGGCCTGATCGCCAAGCAGCACGGGGATGGCGAGCTTCACGTTAGGCCCCTTTGCGCCGGGAACGGGAATCACGATGGGGTCAGCGCCCGTCGCAACCACCACGAAGTCTGGGTCGAAGGCACGCACGTCTTCGATGGTGGCTTCCTTGCCCTTCTCGACCGTTACGTTGAACTTGGCAATCTGACGCTCGAGGTACTCGACCTGGCTGCGCACGTCGCGCTTGAAGTCCATCGCTCCGGCAGCCGCCATCGCCCCGCCAAGGCGCTGGGTCTTCTCCCAGAGGGTCACGTCAAAACCGCGCTCTGCGGCAGTGGCCGCTGCCTTCATGCCGCCCGGCCCACCACCGATGACCAGAATCCTCTTGGCTTGCTTGGCGGGCGTGAGCACGTACTCGCCCTCGTGCATGGAGGTTGGGTTCACGGCACAGGGACGCGGCCAGCCCTTCATGGAGTTGAAGTGGCACTCGCCACAGCCGATGCACTGGCAGACCTCGCCCTCTTTGCCGGCACGCACCTTGTTGGCCCAATGCGGGTCGGCAATGAGGCCATGACCGATGGCCACGAGGTCCACCAGGCCCTCCTGCAGCGCCTCCTCGGCAACTGCCGCATGGTTGAGCTTGCCGTGCGCCATGATGGGGATGTCACCCGTCACCTCGCGGATAGTCTTGGCCGCCTCGAGGTCGAAGCCCTCGGGCTGGTACACGCTGCTCACCATGCGCCAGCGGCAGGAGTAGGCGCCGCGACCAAAATGGATGAGGTCCACCAGGCCGGAGTCAGCGAGCGTCTTGGCAATGGCCAGACCCTCCTCGAGCGGGCGCTCCGGGTCATCCACGCTGTCAAGGGTCATCTTGACCGCAATGGGATAGTCACGACCGCAGGCATTGCGCACCTCCTGGATGATCTCCATCATGAAGCGCATGCGGTTCTCGAGACTGCCGCCATACTCGTCGGTGCGGTGATTCCACTTGGACGAGTTGAACTGGTCGATGAGGTAGCCGCCATAGGCATGAATCTCGATGATGTCCACGCCAGCGCCTTGCGCGAGCTTTGCCGAGCGTCCCATCGCCTTGACCAGGCGTTTCACACCATCGGTCGGCAGCTCGCGACAGACGAGCTCAGGTGTGTAGTAGTTGGGACAAGGGCTGGCGGAGTACGGGGCGGTCGACGGGTCAATCCAGTTCATACGGCCGATTCCTGGCGAAAGCTGGATGCCAAACTTCGCTCCGTAGTCATGCACACGCTCCACCACGCGCCGCAACCGATAGACGTCCTTGACGGTGATGAGCTTCTGGCACGGCGCCGGCTCGAACTCCTCCGAGCAAACGACCGCTCCCGTGAGCACGAGGCCCACACCGCCCTTGGCACGCTCGCCATAGTAGTCAACGTCCCGCTCGTTGAAGCCGTAGGTGTGGTCGGTCGTGGTGCCCATCGGTGCCAGCACCACACGGTTCTTCAGCTGCATGGTTCCGATTTTGATGCATTCAAAGAGCTTCATGGCCATCCGTTCCTCTCGGTTTCCCCATTGCGTTTTGGGGATACTCCCCCAAATGCAATGACACACAAACTCCTACGGAGCTAGTGTGTCACCGACCGTCTCGGGCTTAGCAGCTGCGCTTGCCCATCTTGGCGTAGACGTCCTCGCGCGGCAGCCAGTCGAGGAACTGCTCCACCTGCTGGTCCCAGAAGCGCCACTCATGACCGAAGCCCGGGACCTCCTTCCAGGTGACGTCAGCCCCCAGCTCGGTAAGCTCCTTAGCAAAGGCCTGATTGGGAGCGAGGAGGAAGTCCTCGGTGCCACAGGCGTCGTAGATGGGCGGGAAGGCCTCGCCGGAGGCGGCCACCGCCTTGGCCAGCGCGTGCACGTCGTAGGCGGGGTCGGTCTCGCCCTGGTCGGCCGCCATGGGGTCGGCCGCAAACGTCGCCGGGTTGATGTGGACGCCCGCCGAGAACGCGCCGATTGCGTGATAGCGCTCGGGATGCGTGAGCCCGTGCACGAAGGCGCCGTAGCCGCCCATCGAGAGGCCGGCGATGTAGGTGTCCTCGGGCTTGTCGGAGATGGGGAAGTAGTTGCACACGAACTCGGGCAGCTCCTCCTCCACAAAGCGCTTGAAGTCGTCCGCGCCTATCTTGGCATAGGCCTTGTTCTCGGCCGAGATGTTGACGATGGCGATGCGGCGCTCCTCGGCGTAGAGCTCCACGTTGGTGTAGCCCGTCCACTGCGCATGGTTGTTGGCAAAGCCGTGCAGCAGGTAGACCACCGGGAACTTTGCCGGAAGCACATGCGTGGCCGGCCCGTCACCCATGCCCAGGGCCTCAGGGCAGGTGACCGACGGCAGCACCACCGTGATGTCCACCGCGCGGTTGAGCGAGTACGACAGAAAGTTGCAGACGACCTTTGCCATTGCTTACCCCTTCCCTTGGGTTGCCTTGCAACCATTGTATCGTGGGTGCGCAGGCGCGGGACGAGTACGCTACCATGGGGTGGTCGTCCGACCGCCTCCCGGGGGAGGAGATGCCATGCTTGAGAACGATCTCGCGATGAAGGTCGCCCTGGTCGTCGTCACCTGTATCGTCGCCATCATCCTGCAGGCCACGTCCTCGCGGATCATCAAGCGCCTCTTCGAGAAGGGCAACGCGCCGCGCGGCTCCATCGTCAACAACATCGTACGCGCGTTCATCTGGTTCATGGCGCTGCTCGCGGTGCTCAAGCCCGTCTTTGGCGTCGAGCCCACGGCTTTTGTGGCCGCCCTCGGCGTGACCTCCGTCGCCCTCTCGCTCGGCTTGCAGAACACCATCTCCAACGTCATCGGCGGCCTGGAGCTCATGCTGGCCCACATCATCGAGGTGGGCGACTGGATCGAGGTCGGCAGCTACCGGGGCGTCGTCACCGACATCACATGGCGCTCCACCACCATACGGACGACGCTCAACGACATCATCGTGATCCCCAACTCGGTGCTCGACGGCACCATGCTGCGCAAGCTGTCGCCCACCTCCTCGCACACCATCACCGTCCCGCTGGACATCCATCCCGAGGCGGACATGGCCGAGGTGGAGCGTGACATCCGCGCCGCGGTCACCGAGGCGGTGGCGCCCTGGCGCGACCCCGACCAGCCCATCCGCCTGATCGAGCAGGGCTATGGCTCCTTTGGCTTCAGGCTGGACATCCGCGTGCCGCTGATCGACATCGAGAACCCCTTCGAGGCACGCAGCGCCATCGTGCAGGCCTGCTCGGGCCGCAGCTGGCTGGCTCGCTGGTAGTCGCGCGACACACTAACTCCCACGGAGCAAATGTGCCACATACATAAAGAGGCGGCCCCACGCACATGCATGGGGCCGCCTCGCAGAGACTATCGAGAGGTGAGAATCTAGTCCTCGAGCTCCTCCTCGACGCGCTCGACGAGCTCGCCGAAGGTCTTCATCTTCATGACCTCGTGGATGGTCACCTCGGCGTCGAGCTCGTTCTCGATGGTGGAGGTAAGGGCGATCATCTTCATCGAGCCCTTGCCGAGCTCGTCGAAGGTGGTGTCAGCGGTGATCTCGCCGTCGAAGCCGTAGGCGATCTTGGCAAAGCCGGCAAGCTGCTCGAGAAGTTCCTGGTTCATGGCATGTCTCCTATTCTTTGGGATGTCACAGGGGGTTACCCCTTTTGGCAGGTTGGGACGTGAGCTGCCACGGGGGTTACCCATTACAGTCTGAGTTGGCTTCCGAAGGCTGACCGATAGCCCCGGCGACGGCTGGGGCTATCTTCTTGTCAGCCCTGCGGGGCCGCCGACCGGCCTC
>CADAQM010000033.1 GCA_902790135.1 uncultured Coriobacteriaceae bacterium | reverse complement strand
CGATATCCGCGAGCGTGTACACTGGTGTCAGAGATGTTTACCCAGATGGTCAAGTTCACACGGATGGGGTCGCTGGTTCGAATCCAGCATCGCCCACCATAGATTTCTGAGAGGTCGGAGCAGATGCTTCGACCTTTTCCATATCTTGTCGTGCGCATAGAACCAAAGGGGCTCTATGGGGAAGACCATCTCCATAGTGGTCTTCCGAGCCGGCTATCACCCGCGACTGGTCCGTCACCGTGGCCGGAACGAGCCCCTGTTCCGTCCGCAGGAGCGGACCGGTGGCATCCCCTGGACGATTCTCCACAACCGTGTGTCAAACGGCGGGGGAGATGGCCCTGGCAATCATCTAAAGGCAAAAGAAAAAGGCCAAGACACGCGTCTTAGCCTCGAAGATTCTGGTGGGCCCAGAGGGATTCGAACCCCCAACCCAGGGATTATGAGTCCCCTGCGCTAACCGTTGCGCCATAGGCCCTTAGCAAAAGGGCGGCAACCGAAGCCGCCGCCCGTTACAATCTGGTGGAGAATAGGGGGATCGAACCCCTGACCTCATGACTGCCAGTCATGCGCTCTCCCAGCTGAGCTAATTCCCCGTTGAGTTGGTGCAAGAGGTATATTACCAAAGCCACAAATCGTGTCAAGCGACTTTTTCAAAAACTTTTGAGGAGACCTTCGACGCCCTTCGGAACAAGCTTTTCGAAGCTGTAGAACGAGTGGTACCAGCCTTGGGCGCATAGGTAGCGCACAACTCTCACGTATACTTTCTGGGATGCATTTTCACGAGAAGGAGCACCTTTGATAGCCCTTGCGGACAAGATTGAGAAGTCCTATGGCGGCCGTGTCCTGTACACGGCCGCAACGTTGCAGCTCAACGCCGGTGAGCGTTGGGGCCTTGTCGGCCCGAACGGTGCTGGCAAGACCACGCTGCTCAGAATCATCATGGGCCAGGAGAGTCCCGATGCCGGCACGGTGAGCTTTGCGCGCGACACCACCATTGGCTATCTCGAGCAAGAGACCCACCTGGCTGGTGAGAAGTCGGCGCTAGCCGAGGTGGTCGACTCTGCAACCGAGATCCGTCGCCTCGAGGAGCGCATCGAGCAGATGGAGCATCAGATTGCCGCGGCTACGCCTGGTGAGGATTTCGACCGCCTCCTTGAGCGCTATGGAGCTGCACAGGACCGCTATGAGCGCCTTGGTGGCTACGAGCTCGATGCGCGAGCCCGCCAGATTCTTGGCGGCCTCGGGTTCCCTGTGGAGGACTTCGACAAGCCAGCGAAGGAGTTCTCGGGTGGTTGGCAGATGCGCATCGCTCTCTCTAAGCTGCTGCTTCGCCATCCTGACCTGCTCCTGCTCGACGAGCCGACAAACCACCTCGACCTCGAGAGCGTCAAGTGGCTGGAGCAGTTCCTGGCTTCATACGACGGCGCCGTCCTGCTCGTAAGCCATGACCGCGCCTTCATGGACGCCTGCGTGAGCCACGTGGCGGCGCTTGAGAACAAACGTCTGATGACCTACACGGGCAACTACTCCGGCTACCTCCACCAGCGCGAGGACAACCTCGAGCAGCTGCGTGCCAAGCGTGCCGCCCAGGAGCGCGACATGGCCCATCTGCAGACCTTCATTGACCGCTTCCGCTATAAGCCCACCAAGGCGCGCCAGGTCCAGGAGCGCGTCAAGCGCCTGGAGAAGATCCAGGAGGAGCTTGTCGTCCTGCCCGAAAGCTCCAAGAAGGTCCACTTCAGCTTCCCCGAGCCGCCACGGACGGGCGACATGGTGGTCCATCTTGACCGCGTGGCCAAGGCGTATGGCGACAATCTCGTGTACGAGGGCGTAGACCTCTCGCTCTACCGCGGCGACCACGTGGCGCTTGTCGGTCCCAACGGTGCGGGCAAGTCAACGCTGATGAAGCTCATCAACGGCCACGAGATGCCGACTGCCGGCGCAGTCGAGCTCGGACAGAACGTGACGCAGGCCTACTACGCCCAGCACCAGCTTGAGACTCTGAACGCTGCCAACACGGTGCTCGGAGAGATGGACGAGGTCGCACCCGGATGGACGACCTCCGAGGAGCGTCGGCTGCTGGGGGCATTCCTCTTCCATGGCGATGACGTGGACAAACGCGTGAGCGTGCTCTCCGGCGGAGAGCGGGCACGTCTCGCGCTCGCCAAGATGCTGGTGGCGCCTGACCCGCTGCTGTGCCTCGACGAGCCTACCAACCATCTCGACATCGACTCCGTGGACGTTCTGGAGCGGGCCCTCGTCGACTTCCCAGGCACCATCGTGCTCATCAGCCATGACGAGCATCTCGTGCGCGCCCTCGCGAACAAGGTCATCGACGTGCGCGACCACCGCGTGACCGTCTATGATGGCGACTACGACTACTACCTGTTCAAGCGTGCCGAGCTCGAGGCTCGTGCCGCGGAGTCGGAGACGCCCGCAAAGGCACCCGCCGCAAAGGCGCCAGCAAGCGTTGCCGCCACGCCGAGCGATGCCGACAAGCCCCAGGGCCGCAACGTCAAGACCCGCGAGCAGCGCCGTGCCGAAGCGGAGGCGAGAAACGCCGCCAACCGCGCCCTGCGCACCGAGCGCAAGCGTCTCAAGGAGGTGGAGGCAGCCCTTGGCCCCATGCGTGCACGCTATGACGAGCTGATGGAGCTCATGGCCTCCGAGGAGCTGTATGCTGACGCAGGCCGCTTTGATCAGTGCATGAGAGAGTACAATGCGCTCTCCAAGAAGATTCCTGCCCTCGAGGAGGAGTGGCTCGAGCTTACCGAGAAGATCGAGGAAGGTCTATGACATACGATCCGCGCGCAGGTGCCAGCCCCTATCTGGGGATGGACGACTACGACGAGCTAGACCAGGATGGCTTGATGGTTGACGTGGAGGACGACCTCGGGATCGAGGACCCGTTTTCGCAGGACGGAACCATGGCCATGGACCCCAATCAGGTGCCCAAGACCGTACGTCGCTCGTTCGAGCCGCCAAGGCGAGGGGTTGCCCCGCGAGACCAGGGTACCTCGCCGATAGGAACCGGACCCATAATCAGGCGCCCCGCCGCACAGGAGGCCGGCCCCGCGCCACGCGCGAGCCAAGACACCACCGTGCACGCTGCCACAGTGGTCGACTATGACCAGGAGCCGAGCCGTCGCATGCACTTCGAGGATGCGCTGTTCTCCTTTGCGCTACTCATAGCCCATCTCTTCTTCTGCCTTGCAGCCATTGCGCTTGCGGTCATCTTTGTGATTGCGGCGATTCCCACCGACGCAACGAGGCTGCTGCTCCTGCGTCTGACTAGCCTGCTCCCCATGATCGTTCCCTCGGCACTCCTTGGGCAGTATGTGGTCGAAACGCCCTTTGGTGGTATTCTGCGAGGAGACCTCGCCATAGCATCTATCTTTCTGTTTATCGCAGACTGGCTCTGCGCCAAGAAGAGGTCCTCGCTGCTGAGACGCCGCGAGAGGGGAGAGTGAGCAACGTGTCCCAATTCGGGCATCGCCTTGTGCAGATAGCCATTACGGTTCTCCTGGTCATACTCTCGGCATCGGTCCACGAGTTTGGGCATGCTGTTGTCGCCTATCGGCTTGGTGACGACACCGCCAAGCGCCAGGGACGCCTGACGCTCAATCCTCTCTCGCACATCGACACCTTTGGCTCCCTTGTTCTGCCGCTGCTCATGGGGCTCGCAGGCGGTCCGGTCTTTGCCTTTGCAAAGCCCGTGCCCTACAACCCCAACAAGCTGCGAAACCCTCGTCGAGACGAGGTCCTCGTCGCCTTTGCTGGTCCCGCCACCAACATCCTGCAGGCTTGCTTCGGTGCGATTATGGCCAATCTCATCTGGCGTTTCTCGCTGCAGGACATCGTTTCCGGAGGCATGGCATACTGGGCCTATGTGGTCGCCTCGACCTACGTCTACGTCAACTGCACGCTTGCATTCTTCAACCTGATACCGCTGCCGCCGCTTGATGGCTCCTCGATCGTCTCTCCGTTGCTCAAGGGCGAGGCGAGACGCAAGTACTACGTGGTGCAGCAGTACTCGCTTCCCATCCTGATGATCCTGCTCTACGTGCTGCCGGGTTTCATCGGTTTCGATCCTCTGGGCGTCTATCTTGACGCGACGGCGGGCAACCTCGCCAACATACTTCTCGGCTGGGCGTGATCACATGTCGTTTGCCGTCAGGACGCAGACCTATAGCGGACCCTTCGACCTGCTGCTCCAGCTTGTGAGTCGTCAGAAGGTTGCCATCGGTTCCATCTCCGTCGCGGAGGTCGCCGATCAGTATCTCGCCGAGGTCGAGCGCATGGGCGCCCTCGACCTCGACGTGGCGAGCGACTTTTTGCTGGTGGCCTCGACGCTGCTCGACATGAAGGCCGCATCCCTCGTGCCAGACGACCTTCCGCGTCGCATGGACGACCTCGATGACGAGGACCTGTCCGACCTCACCCCAGATGAGGCCCGGGAGGTGCTCATCGCGCGCCTCGTCGCCTACAAGCAGTTCCGCAACGCCGCGAGTGCCCTTGCGGGTCGCATGGAGGCTGAGGCCCTCATGGAGCCGCGCACCGCCGGTCCTGACCCCGAGTTCATGAACCTCATGCCTGACTACTTGGAAGGCATCAGCCTGCGGTCGCTGGCCGTCATATGTGCCGATCTCGACGGCAGACGTGAGAGTGTGCTGCTCGAGGCCGAGCACGTTGCACCGCGTCGTCTTCCCATAGCCCTCACCGTGGCCACCATCGACCGTCTCACGCGCACGCACACCAGCATGACCTTCTCGGAGCTGCTCGACGGACAGGAGACCCCAGAGACCGTCGTGGCCACATTTCTCGCCATCCTCGAACTCTACAAGCGAGGGGCTGTTACGCTCACGCAGTCTGAGGTCTTCGGCGAAATCGACGTCACGCATATCGAGGGAGCGCCTGCCTTTGAGCTCGACGAATCTGAACTAACCAGCATTGAGGAGGACCTCTCATGAGAGATCTCGACCACATCGGCTACGACTCGCTGAAGGGTGCTCTCGAGGCGCTGCTGCTTGTCTCGAGCGAGCCGGTAAGCGCAGTCGATCTTGCCAAGGTCCTCGAGGTGGGTCCCATTGAGGTCTCTGATGCCCTTGCGGACCTCTCTGCCGAGTATTCGGACGCCAATCGTGGCTTCCAGCTGCGTGAGGTGGCCGGTGGATGGCGCCTATTCACCCATCCTGCCTACCACGAGCAGGTTGAATCCTATGTGCTGTCCTGGGACACCCATCGCCTCTCACAGGCGGCTTTAGAGACCCTGGCCGTAATCGCATACCATCAGCCCTGCACGCGCGAGGGCGTCAAGGCTGTCCGCGGTGTGAACTCTGACGGCGTGATCGCCTCGCTGCGTGACAAGGGGCTTGTGCGTGAGGTGGGCCGTGCTGGTGGCAAGGCGGGGGCCATCATGTATGGCACGACGAAGGTCTTTCTCGAGCGCTTTGGCCTGCGTTCGCTCGCAGACCTGCCACCCCTTGAGGACTTCGCTCCTGACGAGCAGGCTCGCCAGTTCATTCGCGAGCGGCTCTCCGGACGAGCCATCTCCTCAACGCTTGAGGAGGCGGCTGCCGACATCGATGACGAGCGTGAGCTGCTGGGAGACTACGGCACGCAGGAGCTCGAGGCCGATGATGCCGAGATACCCGAGGAGGCGCCCGTAACCTCGGCTTGGGCTGACGACTGGGAGGACGGCGTGGATGACTGACGAGCGCATCGTCCCCATGAGACTCCAGAGGTTTCTCGCCCGAGCGGGCGTCGCGAGCCGTCGTGGCTCGGAGAACCTCATGACCGCCGGGCGCGTATGCGTCAATGGCGAGGTCGTGACGGAGCTGGGAAGCAAGGTCGATCCGCTCGTTGACGTGGTCACCGTGGACGGGCGAGAGGTCAAGCTGGGCACTGGTCATGCCTATATCGTGCTCAACAAGCCGACGGGCTATCTGTCCACCATGCATGACCCACACGGACGTCCCTGTGTGGAGCGCCTCGTGCCGACCAAGCGCTATCCAGGGCTCTTCCCAGTGGGACGCCTCGATGGTGACACGACGGGACTCCTGCTCTTCACCACAAATGGGGATGCAGGTCAGCGCATGTTGCATCCCTCGA
The DNA here is from genome assembly GCA_902790135.1 of uncultured Coriobacteriaceae bacterium. Taxonomy (GTDB): domain Bacteria; phylum Actinomycetota; class Coriobacteriia; order Coriobacteriales; family Atopobiaceae; genus UBA1367. The sequence continues at coordinate 19,425 of CADAQM010000033.1, read as the reverse complement.
TGCATGTCTGGAAGCACTACGTGGCGCTTGTGCGTGGCATACCGGACAAGGGAGATTTAGAGCGGCTTCGTACGGGAGTCATGCTCGATGACGGACAGGCGCAACCCGCTGAGGCTGAGCTTCTCCATGCAAGAGATCCGCGTGCGGTGCCCGTGGCTCCCGAGGGGATTCCCCATGCCCATGCAGTTGTGGGGCTACGCATACATGAGGGCAAGAAGCATCAGGTTAAGCGTATGCTTAAGGCAGTGGGTCACGAGGTCGTGCGTCTGCATCGTGACGAGTTCGGCCCCATCTCTCTGGGAGATGTCGCGCCAGGATGCTGGCGTGAGCTGACGGAAGACGAACGTCGCGCAATCGAGCGGCTGGTCGAGGGCCGGGTGCCAATGACCCGCTGTAAGGCGCGTAGGACTGACTAACGGAAACTGGAAGGAAGAGCTCATGATTGTTGCAATTGACGGACCGGCTGGATCGGGAAAGTCGACGGTTGCCCATGCCATAGCGGACCGCTGTGGCCTGACCTACTTGGACACCGGCGCAATGTATCGCTGCGTGACCCTAGCCTGCCTGCAGCGCGGTATTGCTCCTGATGATCCCGAGGGAACAGCCGAGGTGGCGCGTTCCATCAGCATCGAGTTCGTGCCTGCCGAGAGCGGTCAGACCGTTTTGCTCGACGGCCAGGACGTGACTGCCGACATCCGCACGCCCGAGGTGGATCGCAACGTCTCGGCTGTTTCCGCCGTCCCTGCTGTGCGCAAGGCTATGGTCGAACTGCAGCGTGCGGTCGGCGAGCAAGGTGATGTGGTCGCCGAGGGCCGTGACATCGGCACCGTCGTGTACCCCAATGCCGAGGTCAAGGTGTTCTTGACTGCCGACGCCGAAGCCCGCGCGCATCGCCGTGCCGTGCAACGCGAGGGCGGCGACGCTGCCGTCGACAAGTCAGCAACCGCAGATGCTGCTGCCGAACAGGCCATTCTCGCTGATATCAAGCGTAGGGACCAGCTCGATTCAACTCGCAAGGAAGCCCCGTTGCGTCCCGCCGAGGACGCTCACCACATCGACTCGTCGCGCTTGGGCGTCGACGAGGTGGTAGATCGCATCGTTCGGCTGATGGAGGAGGCGCGTTAGCATGGCTGAGCGCAAGAAGTACACGCGCGACGACTACTTCGATGGCGCAATGGACGATTATCCGCTATCAGCCAAGATTATTCTCGCTGTGGTCATCTGGGTCGTGGCAGCGCTCTCAAAGATTCTGTGGCCCTGGCGTATCGAGGACGGCGAGAAGCTGTGGAATGACCACTCCGGCCGCATGATCATCATGAACCACGTCTCCTTCCTCGAGACGGTGCTGCCCTCCACAACCATGTGGTTCAGGGGCGTGCACGTCCGTCCCATCTACAAAAGCGAGTGGGATGACAACAAGTTTCTCAATTGGCTTCTGCCTCGCGTGGGCGGCATTCCCATCGACCGCGGAACCGCCGATGTCAAGTCGGTGAAGCGCGCGGTCAATTGCCTCAAGCGCGGCGAGTCCGTGCTGGTGTTCCCAGAGGGTACGCGTATCCGCTCCGAGGAGCAGGAGGTGCAGATCCATGGTGGATTTGCCCTGATGGCGCGCATGGCCAAGGTGCCCGTGCAGCCTATGGCCATCGTTGGTGCTCGTGCGATCACCGAGTCGGGCAAGGGGATCCGATTCTTCACACGCGTCTACCTGAAAGCCGGCGACAGCATCCAGTGGGACGAGATGACCGCGGAGAAGAGGCGCGAGCGTACCGAGGAGATGGAGCGCGTCGGCATGGAGCGTGTCTATGCGCTACGTAGCGAGCTGCGCGCCGAGCATCCTGGCAAGGAGTAAGTATCGCAGCAGGGGAGAGGGAACCGAAATGGCACAGATCGTCATCGCCGAGGAGGCAGGTGCCTGCTATGGCGTCGAGCGCGCGCTCGAACTCGTGCTCTCCGCATCAGAGAGCGTCGAAGGGCCTCTCCATACCCTGGGGCCGCTGATCCACAACCCGCTCGTCGTGCACGACCTCGAGGAGCGTGGTGTGACGGTGGTCGAGGACGCACAAGAGGTGGAGCCGGGCTCGACCTTGGTGCTGCGCACCCATGGCGTGACTCCCAAGGTCAAGGAAGACGCCCTGGCTGCCGGTGCAAAGGTCATTGACGCCACCTGTCCCTTTGTGATGCGTGCGCATCGCGCTGCCGAGCGGCTTGAGCGTGACGGCTATCAGGTGCTGATCGTTGGCGAGGCAGGCCATCCCGAGGTGGAGGGTACGCTCGGCCATGCGCCGTCTGCGATCGTCGTTGGTTCTCCCGAGGAGGTTGCGGGCATCGAGCTTTGCAAGAAGGTCGGTATCGTGGTGCAGACCACGCAATCCAAGGAGAACCTTCTCAACGTGATCTCTGCGCTGGTAGGACGTACCGAGGAGCTGCGCCTCATCGACACGATCTGTGAGGCGACCTCCGGCCATCAGGGTGCATGCGAGCGCCTCTCCAAGAAAGCCGACGTGATGGTCGTCATTGGCGGGAAAAACTCCGCCAACACGACCCATCTCGCCGAGATTGCCCAGAAGAACTGCCGGAGGACGCATCACATCGAGCGCGACGTGGAGCTCGATCCCACGTGGTTCTCGGACGCGGAGCTCATTGGCATCACGGCGGGCGCCTCGACACCGGCAACGCAGATCGAGAGCGTGCGCCAGCGCATCCAGACGATGCTGGAGTCATAGCGCATGGCACCAGCGGGTGACAATAAGACGAGCAGGTCTGACTACGCCTCCACAAAGCCACAGGCAGACGGAGCATGGGTGGCTTCGGTCGAGCCGGAGAGCCCGGCTTATGACGCTGGCATAGAGCCCGGCATGCGCATCTGCTCGGTCAACGGGGCAGAGCTCCACGACATCATCGACTGGCGCTGGGAGGCCGACGGCGATGTGGCGGAGCTCGAGGTCTATGTGCCTGAGGATGACGAGGTCTATGGCGCTACGCTCTATCGCGAACCAGGCCAGGACTGGGGCATCGACTTTACCGACGTGCTCTTTGATGGCATTCGTACCTGCGTGAACGCCTGCCAGTTCTGCTTCATGGCCATGCTTCCAGAGGACGCGCGCGCATCGCTGACACTGCGCGACGACGACTACCGCCTCTCCTTCCTGCAAGGCAATTTCGTCACCCTGACCAATGTCAGCGACGAGGAGGTGCAGCGTATCATCGACTGTCGTCTCGAGCCGATGAACGTCTCGCTGCATGCGATATCGCCCGAGGTCAGGCGCTCGCTGATCGGCCGTAACGCCCAGCGAGGCATCGATGTGCTCGAACGCCTGCTCGACGCGGGCATCGAGGTGCATGGGCAGATCGTGCTCTGTGCGGGCATCAATGACGGCGAGGAGCTGCGGCGAACGCTCGACTGGGTGGAGTCTAAGCCCAGCTTCACCTCGATGGCGCTTGTTCCCATGGGATACACCAAGTACTCCAGGCGCTTCTCGGTGTCGTTCTCTGACGACAGGGAGGCATCGCGCTTGGTGGTCGAGCTGGTAGAGCCCTACCAGCTAAGGGCACGTGAGATGCTCGGCATCACGCGATTCCAGCTCTCCGACGAGTTCTACCTCGATGCGGACTTACCGATACCGCCCGCTTCGACGTATGACGGCTATCCGCAGTTCTACGATGGCATCGGGATGCTGCGCAGCTTTCTCGACGAGACACAGGAGCTCTCCGTATCACGCCTGGGCGAGCTAAAGACCATTGCGGAGTGTCTCAGGCATCGGAAGCTCAAGGTGCGCATCCTTGGTGGCGAGGCTGCCCTCGGTGTGCTGCGTGACTTCTGCGAGACCTGGATGCGTGTCTGCGGGCTTGTGGAGCCGCTTTTTGAGCCCTTTGCCGTCCGCAACGACTATTATGGCGGCGATGTCAACGTGACGGGTCTTATCGTCTCCTGTGACCTCTTGGGTCAGCTGCCAGCCGATTTGCACGGAGAGCTTGTGATAATACCGGACCTTATGTTCAACTTTGACAAGTTCACCCTCGATGGCGACACCCAAGAGCGCATGGTGGCAGAGCTCGAGCAGCGTGGCGCCGAGGTGATCGTGTGCCAGACCACACCAAACTGCATGGTTGACGCGCTGGCAGCGTACCTGAGGCTCTAGGCTGGCGCAAACTCCCGCGGCAATGTGGCTGCCGTGACGACGCCGCCATCACCCCACAAGCCCCTGACCAGCAATGGTATGCTTCTAGAGTTACGTAGACACTGGAGGAGACCTATGCCTAAACCCATCGTAGCGGTCGTCGGACGCCCCAACGTGGGCAAGTCCACGCTCGTCAATCGCCTTGCAGAGAAGCGCGATGCCATCGTGCACGAGTCGCGCGGCGTCACCCGCGACCGCTCCTACCATACGACTGACTGGAACGGTCGAGAGTTCGTCCTCATCGACACTGGCGGCATCGAGTCGCTCAAAAGCAAGGACACCTTTGCCCCGCGCATACGCGAGCAGGCGCTTGCCGCCTGCGACGAGGCCGACGTCATCATCTTCGTCGTCGACGGCACCGTCGGCGTGACCGACGAGGACGAGGAGGTCGCCCGTGTGGTGCGCAAGGTCGACAAGCCCGTCTTTCTGTGCGTGAACAAGCTCGACAACCCCGAGAAGGACCTCGAGACCTGGAGCTACTACTCCCTCGGCGTCGGCGAGCCGCGCGCAATCTCCGCAGGTCATGGCCATGGTACCGGCGACCTGCTCGATGACGTGGTTGCCGCGTTGCCCGAGCCCGTGGACGACGAGGACGACGAGCCTGATGATGGCGCCCTGCCGGTGGCCATCATCGGACGCCCCAACGTGGGCAAGTCCTCCCTGGTCAATCGTCTCTCGGGCAAGAAGCGTGCCATCGTGAGTGACGTAGCAGGCACCACGCGCGACGCCATCGACACGATCGTCGAGTGGAACGGCCACACCATCCGTCTGGTGGACACGGCTGGCATGCGCAAGAAGACGCAGGTTCACGAGGACGTCGAGTACTACAGCCTGGTGCGTGGCCTGGAGGCCATGGACCGCGCCGAGGTCGCCCTGCTTGTCGTGGATTGTTCTGTTGGCCTCACCGAGCAGGACCAGAAGCTTGCCGGCATGGCCATCGACCGCGGCTGTGCGCTCGTGGTCGTGCTCAACAAATGGGACCTGGTGACCGACGAGCAACAGCGCAACGACATCCAGCAGTCCCTCGACAAGCGCATGACCTTTGCCACATGGGCACCGGCCATCACGACCTCCGCGCTCACCGGCCGCGCCATCGACCGCGTGCTCGCAACCACCATCCGCGCCGCGGAGTCTCACGAGCGCCAGATTAAGACATCGCAGCTCAACGACTTCCTGTCAGCGTTGCGCGAGAGCGGTCACACCGTGAGCTCCGGCAAGCGTCGTCTGCGCCTGCAGTACGCGACCCAGACCGGCACCCGTCCTCCGGTGTTCACCTTCTGGTGCAACGCCCCCGACCTTGTCGACGACAACTACGAGCGCTATCTTGAGAACCGCCTGCGCGAGACCTTCGAGCTCACGGGTACTCCCATTCGCCTGAAGTTCAGGAGGAAGGACGACTAGAGATGAGTATGGCGCTGTTTACCATCGTCGCGATGCTTGCGTCCTTTGCCATCTGCGGCATTCCCTTTGGCGTGCTGGTAGCCAAGGCACATGGCGTCGACGTGCGCAAGGAGGGCTCCGGCAACATCGGCATGACCAACGTTGCGCGCACCGTCGGAGGCGGCGCCGCGGCTCTCACCTTTGTGCTCGACGTCTTCAAGGGCACCTTTTGCGTGCTGATAGCGCGCCTTCTCGTGGCTCACCTCTACTGCGGGGGAGACTGGACCCTGACCGCACCGCAGCAACCCCTCGGTTGGATCGCGTCATGCGTGTGGGCGGCTTGCGTGTTCGGTCATGTCTTCTCCCCGTACCTGGGCTTCCATGGCGGTAAGGGCATTTCGGTTGGTCTTGGTGCGGGGCTTGGCCTCTGCTGGCCGGTGGCTCTGCTCGCCCTGGCGGTGTTCCTCATCGTTGCCGTACCCTCGCGCTATGTGTCGCTGGGGTCCATCTGCGCTGCCATCGCTCTGCCCACCTGGGCTTTTGTCTTCGAGTTCACGTCTGCGGCCATGGTTCCGACCATCGTCGTAGGCGCGCTGGTCATCTGGTGCCACAGGGCCAACATCGAGCGCCTGCGCACGGGCACCGAGAACAAGTTCACGCTTCACAAGCATGGCTAACGGCAGTTGCATGCGGTTGCCAGCTTTAAAAGAGTTGATGTAGGCTCATGCCTGCGCCCTTCAAACGGGGGCGCAGGCGTTATCCTGTAAGGCGTTTTGCTCCACAAACGAATAGGGGACTTACATGCTCCAGGACGTGCTCATAGCACCTTCGATACTCGCGGCAGACCAGCTCAACCTGCGCCAGGAGATCGAATCGATAGCTACGGCAGATTACGTACACTTCGACGTCATGGATGGCGCTTTCGTCCCCAACCTGACGTTTGGCCCCGGGCTTCTCGCCCAGATCAAGGAGGCCACGGAGCTTCCCGTAGACGCCCATCTGATGATCAACGACCCCGACCGTCGTGTCCAGGCCTATCTCGACGCCGGTGCCGACATCGTGTGCTTCCACTACGAGGCGCAGGTCCATGCGCTGCGCACCATCTCGCTCATCAAGGAGCATGGTGCCAAGGCGGGTGTCGCCATCAACCCAGGCACGCCTGTCTCCATGCTCGAGAGCCTCATCGATGACCTCGACCTCGTGCTCATCATGTCGGTGAACCCCGGATTTGGTGGCCAGGCGTTCATCCATAACACCTATCGCAAGCTTCGTCAGGTAAAGCGCCTGTGCGCCGACCACCGCGTGAGCCCTATCATCGAGGTGGATGGCGGCATCTCGGCTGACAACGCCGAGCGCGTGGTTAGTGCGGGCGCAAACATGCTGGTGGCAGGCAGTTCGGTCTTCAAGGCGAATGACCGCGAGGCGGCAATCGCTGACATCCGCAGGGCTGGCAACAGGGGTTTCGGGGGGCGTTGCTAGAGATGCCTGACCGTTTCGCATACCTCGACTATGCCGCCTCTGCACCGCTTTCTGAGGCTGCGCGCGAGGCCCAGCTCGCCTATGAACGGGCATCCTATGCAGGTGCAAACCCCAACTCGCTGCACACCATGGGAAGGCAGGCCGCCCGCGCGCTCGACGCGGCGCGTACCGACCTCGCCCGATGCCTTGGAGGACGTTACCGCCCGCAGGAGATCGTCTTCACCTCTGGAGGCACCGAGTCCAACAACCTGGCGCTCCTCGGTTTGGCTGAGGGCATGCGTGTCCGCGACCGCAAGCGCACCAAGGTGGTGCTCTCCGCCATCGAGCATGACTCTATTCTCGATGTTGCCCCCGTGCTCCGCAGCAGGGGATTCGAGGTCGAGTTTGCCAGGCCCAACCGACTTGGCATCGTCGAGGCACAGACGATTGCTGAGCTCGTGGACCGCGAGACCGCACTCGTGTCGCTCATGAGCGCCAACAACGAGACGGGCGTTATCCAGCCTGTTGACGAGGTTGCTCGCGTGGCGCATGACGCTGGTGCGCTCATGCACAGCGATGCCGTACAGGCCTTCGGCCGCATTCCGCTCAACCTCGGCAACGTCGATGCCGTGAGCATCGCGGCCCATAAGATCGGTGGCCCCGTGGGCATTGGCGCCCTCGCATGTCGACAGCGCGTGCGCATTCGCCCACAGAGCTTCGGAGGAGGCCAGGAGGGCGGCCGTCGCGCTGGTACGCAGGACGTCTGCGGCGCCCTGGCCTTTGCTGCTGCGGCGCGAGACTGCTGTGACCATCTCGACGAACGCCGAAGGGCCACAACGGAGCTCGCGCAAGTCCTGCGCGATGGGATCCTCGGTGAGGGCGGGGTGGCACTGCCTACCATAAGCTACGAGGAGCTTCCGGCGGATGCTCGCTTGGCAGGCATCGTTTCCGTCCTCGTGCCTGGTGTCGACTCCGAGACGCTTGTGCTCGAGTGCGATCAGGCGGGTTTCGAGGTATCCGCTGCAAGCGCATGTTCGAGCGGCTCGCTCGAGGCCAGTCACGTGCTGCTCGCCATGGGCGTGCCCCGTGACCAGGCGCTCTGCAGCCTTCGCATCTCCTTTGACCACACCGTCTCCGCGGCTGCCCTGCGGAGCTTTGCCCACACCCTAACCGACATCGCGGCGCGCCGTCACCGCTAGCCAGAGAGGACACCACCATGCAAGAGTCACAGGCCCTACTGCGGCTTCAGGAGATAGACATCGAGCTCATGCGTCTCAATGGCCAGCTCAAGGCAATGCCCCAGCAGAAGAAGCTCGCTGCTATCGTTGCCGCCAAGAAGAACCTCGCTGGCAAGCTCAAGACGATCGTCGGCCAGCGTAAGGATGCCGAGATTGACCTCGAGGACAACGAGGCAGCCCACGAGAAGACCGTCAACCGCATCAACGAGGTGCAGGCCGAGGCAGCCGAGCGCGGGCAGGACTTCCGCGGCATCCGCGATCTCGAGGCCCATCTCACAGCGCTCGCAAAGCAGCTCGAGAAGATCGAGTTCAAGCATACGGAGCTCGAGGCTAATCTCGAGAAGCTCATGAAGGCTGAGCAGAACGCCCGTGATCTGGACGCGAGGCTCGATGCGGAGCATGCCGCACAGCAGGAGTCCTTCGATCGTTCGTCCGCCAACATCATGGCCAGCGTCAGGCAGCTCGCCGTCGAGCGCAAGGCGGTGCTGGCGAACATATCCGATGAGGTCGCCCAGACATACGCCAAGGCCGCCAAGCGCTTTGGCGGTCTCGCCGTCGAGCGTCTCCGTGGCAACATGCCCACCACCTGCCGCGTCAAGCTGCAGCAGGGCATCTTCGGGGAGCTCATGCGTGGCCCCATCATCACCGAGTGCCCGTACTGCCATCGCATGCTCGTGACGGAGGGAGCACTGGCCGATGAGTAACGTCGCCCTGATGGTCACGGGCGGCATCGCCGCCTACAAGGCCTGCGAAGTGCTTCGTGGCCTGCAGAAGGCCGGCCATGAGGTACGTGTCGCCATGACGGCAGATGCCGAGCGCTTTGTCGGCACAACCACCTTCGAGGCCCTGACCAAGCATCCCGTGCTGACTGATCTCTATGGCCAGCATGCTGATCCGATCCCTCACATCACGCTCTCCGAATGGGCCGACGTCGCGTTGGTGTGCCCCGCCACGGCAAACGTCATGGCCAAGATGACGGCTGGCATCGCCGATGACGCATTGACTTCAACGCTGCTCGCCTGCGCCTGTCCGGTGCTGGTTGCACCGGCCATGAACGTGCGCATGTGGCGCAACCCTGCAACCCAGGTAAACGTCGAGACGTTGCGTTCACGTGGTGTGGAGCTGATCATGCCCGCCACCGGTGAGCTTGCCTGCGGCGACGTGGGCGAGGGCAAGCTCGAGAGCGTGGAGAAGATCGTTGCCGCCACGCTTAGAGCCCTTTCAGCGCAGACTGCCCTGCAGGACCTTGCTGGCAGGACAATCCTCATAAATGCGGGTCCGACGCGAGAGGCCATCGACCCGGTGCGTTTCATTGCTAATGCCTCCACGGGAAAGATGGGTTATAGCATCGCCGCCGAGGCCGTACGCCGTGGCGCGACAGTGCGTCTCGTGAGCGGTCCCGTGTCACTCGTGCCGCCCGCGGGTGCGGACGTCACGAACGTTACCTCTGCCGCCGAGATGCTCGAGGCCTGCCTTTCTGCCTTTGACGGAGCCGATGCTGCCATCTGCACGGCTGCGGTCGCGGACTACACGCCCAAGAAATCTGCCGATCACAAGCTCAAGAAGACCGTCGAGCGCGTCGACGTGATCGAGCTCGTCGAGACCGCAGACATCCTGGCAGCCCTCTCCGCCGAGAAGGGCGAGCGCGTGGTGGTGGGCTTCGCGGCCGAGACCAACGACGTGATTCCCTACGCGCAGGCAAAGCTCGCGCGCAAGGGCTGCGACCTCATCGTGGCAAACGACGTATCGCGCAGCGACTCCACCTTTGGCTCGGATACCAGCAGGATCGCCTTCGTGTCTGCCTCTGGGGTGGAGGAGCTCGACACGCTGCCCAAGTCCCAGGTTGCCGAGAAGATCATCGACCGTCTGGTGGAGCTGCTGGAGGCGCGCGCGTGAGCGGACGTCTTGCTCTAGGCTGCCATCTGTCGACAGCAGGCGGTTATGCAGAGATGGGACGTCGTGCCCTTGGTCTCGATGCGAGCACCTTTGCCTTCTTCACGCGCAACCCGCGAGGCGGCAACGCCAAGGCGCTCGACGAGCGGGACGTGGCGGAACTGCGCCAGATCATGGAGAAGAACGGCTTTGGCCAGCTTGTCGCACATGCGCCTTACACCATGAACCTCTGCTCGGCAAACCCTGAGACCGTCGACTTTGCCCGGCGTGCGATGGCCGGCGACCTCGAGCGCTTGGATAGTCTGCCCGGCAACTACTACAACTTCCACCCAGGCAGCCATGTGAAACAAGGTCCTGAGCGAGGCATCGAACTCATCTGCGAGGGGCTGAACGAGGTCCTCGTTCCCGGGCAGAAGACCGTCGTGCTGCTGGAGACCATGGCGGGCAAGGGGAGCGAGGTCGGTCGGAGCTTCGAGGAACTTGCCCGCATCATTGAAGGCACCAAACATGACGAGCTTCTGGGCGTCTGCCTCGACACCTGCCACGTGAACGACGCGGGTTACGACATCGTGGACGACCTCGAAGGTGTGCTTGACGAGTTCGATCGCGTCATCGGCCTTGACCGACTGCGGGCACTGCACCTCAACGACTCTAAGAACCCCCGTGGTGCTCGCAAGGACCGTCATGAGAAGATCGGCAGGGGAACGCTGGGTGTCGACTGCTTCGCTGCCATCGTGCGGCATCCGTTCTTGCGCACGCTGCCCATGGTGCTCGAGACACCAAACGAACTTGATGGCTATGCGCAGGAGATTGCCCTGCTCAGATGCCTTGCTGGAGAGGATAGTGACTGATGGGCATACTGATCGGACTCGAGAGGGTCTCGCAGGAGTGGCCTGGCAAGCAGGTGCTTGTCGATCAGACCATAGGCATCAACGAGGGCGAGCGCATCGGCATCGTCGGTCGCAACGGCGACGGCAAGACGACGCTACTCGACCTTTTGTCTCGACGCATCACGCCCGACAGTGGCACCATCACCTATCGCAACAACATAACGGTGGGCATGCTTGCGCAGGACGATGCACTTTCCGATGACGACACCATCTGCCATGCCGTGGTGGGGGACACGCCGGAGTACCTCTGGGCATCTGATCCCACCGTGCGCTCGATCATCGAGGAGCTGCTGGTTGACATCGACTGGCAGGGCCGCGTCGGCGAGCTCTCTGGCGGCCAGAGGAGGCGCTGCGACCTCGCACGCGTGCTCGTGGGCAGCTGGGACGTGCTTCTGATGGACGAGCCCACCAACCACCTCGATCTCCATGCCATCCGTTGGCTCGCCGAGCACCTCAAGCGGCGTTGGCAGCCTGGACAGGGCGCCCTACTGCTGGTGACGCATGACCGTTGGTTCCTCGATGAGGTCTGCGAGCACATGTGGGAAGTCCACGATGGCGTGATCGATCCCTTCGAGGGCGGTTACTCTGCCTACATTCAGCAGCGCGTCGAACGCCAGCGTCAGGCGGCTGTCATGGAGGAGCGCCGGCAGAACATGCTGCGCAAGGAGCTCAACTGGCTCGCGCATGGCGCGCAGGCACGAACCAGCAAGCCCAAGTTCCGTATCGACGCCGCCATGGCGCTCATCGCAAACGACCCACCATTGCGCAACGCTATCGAGCTCAAACGCATGGCAGTCGGCCGCCTCGGCAAGCAGGTTATCGAGATGCACGGGGTCTGCGCGTCATACGGCACAGACGAGGTGCTGCACGACATTGACTGGCTCATCGGCCCAGGCGATCGCTATGGGATCCTCGGCGAGAACGGCGCGGGAAAGACCACGCTTCTCAAGGTGATGACAGGTACGATGGAACCGAGTCGTGGCGTGCGCAAGATTGGCGCGTCGGTGCGCTTCGGCGTGCTGTCACAGCAGCTAGAGGGGCTCAGCCAGTTTGAGGACTGGCGCGTATCCGAGGTGCTAGGACGCTTCAAGCGCTATCTCACGGTCGACGGCAAGCCCACCACGCCCGAACAGCTGCTCGAGCGACTCGGGTTCGAGCGCCGCGAATTCTCGACCTTCGTCAAGGACCTCTCGGGCGGGCAGAGACGCCGCCTCGCCATACTGTGCGTACTCATGGAGGAGCCAAACGTACTGGTGCTCGACGAGCCGGGAAACGACCTCGACACCGACATGCTCGCCGTGCTGGAAGACCTGCTTGACACCTGGCCTGGCACGCTCCTTCTGGTGAGTCACGACCGCTATCTCATGGAACGTGTGACCGACGACCAGTTTGCGCTGCTCGACGGTGTGGTGCGACATGTGCCCGGCGGCGTGGATGAGTACCTCAGGCTGCTCGACGAGCGTGCCGAGTTGGCTGCGGAGGCCAAGGAGGCCCAACCCTCAAGCTCAGCTTCACGTACAACAGCGGTGGAGACCAAGCCTCAAGAAGCCTCAAGTTCGCTCAGCAACGCCGATCGCAGGGCTGCGAAGAAGCGTTTTGACTCGATAACGCGTCGTCTGGAGAAGCTTGAGGGACGCCCCGACGAGCTGCGTGCCGAGCTCGCAGCGCTTGATGCCACGGACTATCAGGCACTTCTCGCCAAGCAGGCAGAGATTGCAGATGCCGAGGCCCAAATCGAGGAGCTTGAGACGGAATGGCTCGAACTCTCGGAGACGCTGGGGAAGTAAGGGGCGGCCGGCAAACGCGCGTGAGCCTCATGGGAGTCCCATGTGCCACCACGACAGATGGCAGGGGGCGGATACTCGCCGCTACCGCTTGCAAGGCACCAGTCCGCGAGAGCTACGGCGTGCCGCTCGGGGCAAGTGCGATACTTGACACGTAGCAATTCGAATGACACTACGGAGAGGTTCAGCACATGTATGACGTGATTATCATCGGGGCGGGAGTCTCGGGGTGCGCCATTGCCCGTGAGCTTACCCGCTACGATTGCACGGTGTGCGTGGTCGATCGCGAGGAGGACGTCTGCTGCGGCACGTCGAAGGCGAATTCGGCCATTGTCCACGCGGGTTTCGACGCGCAACCTGGCACGCTCATGGGCAAGCTCAACGTCGAGGGCAACCGCCTCATGTACGAGTGGGCGAAGGACCTCAACTTTGCAGTCTTGCCCATCGGCTCACTTGTGGTCTGCGTCAATGATGAGGACCGCCCCGGGCTGCAGGCGCTCTTGGAGCGAGGCGAGGCAAACGGGGTACCTGACCTGCGCATCATCGAGCGTGACGAGCTGGTCGAGCTTGAGCCCAACATCTCCGACGAGGCCGTTGCGGCCCTGTGGGCCCCTACAGGTGGCATCGTGGACCCCTTTGGCCTGACAGTAGCCCTCGCCGAGAACGCCGCCGCAAACGGGGCGGAGTTCAAGTTCGATGCGCCGGTGACCGCCATCGAGCGCGCCGGAGAGGCATGGCAGGTCGCCGCTGGAGGGGAGACGCTCACCGCACGCACCGTGATCAACGCGGCTGGCGTCTATGCGGACGAGCTGCACAACCGCTTTGTCGAGCTTGCCAGCGGAGACGACACGCTGCAGACAGCGATGACCGTTGCCGCAGAGCCCCTGAGCATCGTGGCACGCAAGGGTGAGTACTACCTGCTCGACACCACGGCAGGCCAGCACGTCCGCCACACGGTGTTCATGCTCCCCACCGCCATGGGCAAGGGCGTGCTGGTGAGTCCCACCGTACACGGGAACCTCATCGTGGGCCCGACTGCCTCCGACGTCGAGGACAAGGAGAGCACCAACACCACGCCCGCGGGCTTGGCCGAGGTCGTCTCCAAGAGCTCTCTCACCGTCAAGAACGTGCCGTTCCGCGAGGTCATCACCACCTTTGCGGGCCTTCGCGCGCATCAGGCAGCACACGACTTCGTCATTGGCGAGGTCAAAGGCGCTCCTGGCCTGTTTGACTGCGCAGCCATCGAGAGCCCGGGCCTCACGAGCGCTCCGGCTATCGGCGTCATGGTGTCGGGTCTCATTGTGGACGCGCTCAAGCTCGCCCCGAAGCCAGAAGGCGCCTTCGACCCCACGCGTCCCGGTGTGGTCAACCTGGTTATTACGAGCTTCGAGGACTGGGACGATCTCTGTCAGCAGGACCCAGCGTTCGGCCACATCGTCTGCCGCTGCTGCCGTGTGAGCGAGGCACAAATCGTCGACGTCATCCATCGCGTGCCGCAGCCGCGCTCGCTCGATGCCATCAAGCGCCGCACGGGAGCGACGATGGGACGCTGCCAGGGTGGCTTCTGCTCACCCAAGATCATGGAGATCCTCGAGCGCGAGCTCGGGATCGCTCCCGAGCAGGTCACCAAGCGCGGCCCCGGCTCCGAGCTCGTGGTGGGTTACAACAAGGACCGCATCGTCGCGCCTGATACGGCTGGGAAAGGAGGCGATGCCTGATGAGCAAGGCCATTGAGCAACGCGCCATCGTCGTGGTGGGCGGTGGCCCCGCAGGTCTCGCCGCGGGTATTGCGGCCTACGAGGCCGGACAGACCGACGTGCTCATTCTCGAGCGCGATACCCAGCTGGGCGGCATCCTCAACCAGTGCATCCACAACGGCTTTGGCCTGCACACCTTCAAAGAGGAGCTGACGGGACCCGAGTACGCGGCGCGCTACATCCAACGTGCCGACGAGCTGGGCATCGAGCGTCGTCTGGGCACCATGGTGCTCGACATCTCTCAGGACCGCATAGTCACGGCCGTCTCGCCCACGGAGGGCATCACGCAGATTAAAGCCGGTGCCGTGATCCTGGCCATGGGTTGCCGCGAGCGTCCCCGCGGAGCGCTTGCAACGCCTGGCTATCGCCCCGCGGGCGTCTACTCTGCCGGAACGGCGCAGCGTCTCGTCAACATCGAGGGCCAGCTTCCCGGCCGCGAGGTCGTCATCCTGGGATCGGGTGACATCGGACTCATCATGGCCCGCCGCATGACCCTCGAGGGCGCCCATGTTGCCTGCGTGGCAGAGATCATGCCGTATTCCGGCGGCCTCAAGCGCAACATCGTGCAGTGCCTCGACGACTTCGGCATCCCGCTGTTGCTCTCCCACACCGTCGTTGACGTGGAGGGTCGCGACCGCGTGGAGGCCGTGACCATCGCTGAGGTGGACGAGCACCTCCGTCCTATCGCCGGAACCGAGGTTCGCTATCCCTGCGACACGCTGATGCTCTCGGTGGGACTCCTGCCCGAGAACGAGCTCTCGCGCGAGGCGGGCGTGGAGCTCTCGACCGTGACGCGTGGCCCCGTGGTCGACCAAAGCCTGCAAACCAGCATTCCGGGCATCTTTGCCTGCGGAAACGTCCTGCACGTGCACGATCTCGTCGACTTCGTGAGCCAAGAGGCCGCAGCGGCAGGCGCAAACGCCGCTCGTTATGTGGCCGGCGGTAGTCATGACGCGGTCGACTCGCGCGGCGTGCCGGTGAGCGCCGAGAACGGCGTGCGCTACACGGTGCCGTCCTTCGTGGACGTTGACGCCATGGACGACACGCTGACCGTACGCTTCCGCGTGGCAAACGAGTATCGCAACCGCTACGTGAGCGTCTATCTCGATGACGAGCGCATTCAGCATCGCAAGAAGCGTGTCATGGCGCCCGGCGAGATGGAGCAGGTTACCCTCAAGAAGGCCGATCTCGCTGCGCGCGAGGGTCTGGCCAAGATCACTGTCATGTTGGAGGAGGAGTAGCCATGGCACAAGAGATACGAGAGCTCATCTGCATCAACTGTCCCATGGGCTGCCCGTTGACCGTGACGCTGGAGGACGGGGAGGTCCTCTCGGTCAAGGGCAACACCTGCCCGCGTGGTGACAGCTACGGGCGCAAGGAGGTCACCAACCCCACGCGCATTGTTACCACGTCCGTGCCGGTCGACGGAAGCAAGACCGAGCGCATGGTGAGCGTCAAGACGGAGCATGACATCCCCAAGGGCAAGATCTTTGATGTGGTACAGGAGCTTGCAGGCGTGCGCGCACAGGCACCCGTTGCCATCGGCGACGTGATTCTCGCCAACGTGGCTGGTACGGGCGTCAATGTGATTGCCACCAAGAACGCCTAGCACGCCTCGGAGCATATTGCCAATGCAGGGCGGGACCCAGACTGAAATCTGGGTCCCGCTTCCTATGCCTCCCAAGAGAAGGACCTCATGTCCACTCGCCCGTCAGGCAAGAACCCTATGCCCTCGGACTCGAGCATCGAACGCTGAACGTCGGGACCGCCAAAGGCGAAGCCCGGTGCCAGCCGCCCATCCTTGAAGACTACCCGGTGGCAGGGAACGCCACCTGCCATGCCTGGGCTTGCGTGCATGGCAAAGCCCACGAAGCGCGCCTTGCGCGGCTCCCCGAGCATGCGTGCCAGTTGCCCATAGCTCGCCACGCGCCCTTCAGGGATTTGTCGTACCAATTCGTAGGTTCTTTCGAAGAAGGAGTCCATGGCTGTGATCCTTGGGTACCATCTCTATACTGCGTTCGACTTCATGATAGGGGAGTTAGCTTGAGTAGGCACGCACGCACAGGGTCTGGACTCATGTCACAGCTGGTCTCATGGGGACTTCTTGCTGGCTGGATCTGCGTGATCTGGGGGCATTCGCTCATTCCAGGCACGCAGTCGAGCCTTGAGAGCGGCTATGTGCTGGAGCTCGTCCAGAAGGCCGGTGCCTGGCTCGTCATGCAGGACTACCCGCCTATAACACGGCTGCTTGCCGAGCATCCGGGCATTCTGACCGTGCTGGGCGATACATCGCTTCTGCACTACTACGTGCGCAAGGCGGGGCACTTCTGCGAGTACTTCATGCTCGCGATTCTTGCCTTCAACGCGGTCCGTACGACCTTCGCCCAACCGCTTGCCTCTGCGGCAATCTTTGGTGGCATATGGTATCTCGTGCCCAACATCGACGAGACGATCCAGCGCTACGTGCCCGGACGTGCGGGGATGACGTCTGACGTACTGCTCGACATGTGCGGCTTTGCCTGCGGTTTTGCCCTGTGCCTGGTGTGTGCCGGCATAGCGAGCCTGTTCAGGCGCGACTCATGACCATGATCATGTCGCTCGAAGACAGGAGGCGCTGGCAGGCGCGCATCGCATGCGGTGTCCTGATACTGCTGCTTGCGAGCGCAGCCTTTGTTCTGCGGCTCTACTTCTCCGCACCGACTGACAGGTCTCCGCGCAACGCGCGTACTGACAGCGACTTTGGCATAGAGCGCGTTGTGAGCTCGACGGATGCCGACTCCGACGGCCTGGACGACCAGTCCGACATACTGCGGTCAACCCGTGCGTACCTGGCGACCAGGCCAACCTACGAGAGCGCCTACTATGACGGCGGATATCCCACCGATGGCAAGGGCGTCTGCACCGACGTGGTCGCGGCTGGGCTTCTTGGCGCTGGCTATGACCTGCGTACGCTGGTCGACGAGGACATACGCAGGGCACCAGAGGCGTATGACGTAGATGTTCCTGATCCCAACATCGACTATCGCCGGGTGAGGAACCTGCGCGTATGGTTCGAGCGCAACGCCATCTCGCTCACTTGCGACACCACACAGATCGACCAGTGGGCGGGCGGGGACATCGTCTGCTACCGGAACCACATTGGCATCGTGAGCGACCTGCGCGACAGCGATGGCATCCCGTATATCCTGCACCATCGCGGCAGGCTCCAGCTCCGCTTTGAAGAGGACTGCCTCGCAGACTACGGCGAGATCGTGGGTCACTGGCGCATGGACTAGTTCGTGGTGGCGCAAACGGTACGTTCACTACGTTTCCCGCGCGTTGGATGCAACTAGGCGGTACCCCTCTCTTACCTGCACGAGCCCCTTGGTATCATTTGGACTGTATGGAGGCGCGTCGTTAGAACGCATGTACAAGAGGGAGGAGACATCTATGGGCTTTAGCAAGGACTTCTTCTGGGGTGGTGCCACCGCGTCAAACCAGTACGAGGGCGGAGTCTTCGAAGGTGGAGCAGGACTCTCAACCGCTGACGTGATGACCAATGGTGCCCACAAGGTGCCACGCCAGGTTACCTTCCGCATGCCGGATGGCTCATGGGACAAGGCGCCGCTGTGCTTCCACAGCGACCTCCGCGACCTGCCCGAAGGCGCACAGTGCTGCCTGATCGACGACCCCGACATCTACTATCCCAGCCACATCGCTTCCGACTTCTACCATCACTACAAGGAGGACATCCGCCTCTGCGCCGAGGAGGGCTTCAACTGCCTGCGTTTCTCGCTCAAGTGGAGCCGCATCTTCCCCAACGGAGACGATCCGGAGCCCAACCAGGCGGGCATCGACTACTACAAGGACGTCTTTGAGACCTGCCGCGAGTACGGCATCGAGCCGCTCGTCACTCTCGAGCACTATGAGAACCCCCTGAGCCTGGCCAACCGCTTCAACGGCTGGGACAGCCGCTATCTGGTCGACCAGTTCGTGCGTTACGCCACCACGTGCTTCGAGGCCTTTGACGGTCTGGTCAAGTACTACCTCACCTTCAACGAGATCAACTGCATCGAGTGGGCGCCCTTCGTGACGGCAGCCCTCATCCATGGTCAGCCGCAGAACATCGCCAATGCGACCTTCCATCAGTTCCTCGCTTCGGCCAAGACGGTCATCGCCGCACACAACTACTGGCCTGACCTGCGCATCGGCATGATGCTGGCGTACGGCCCCGTCTATGGCTACACCTCCGACCCCGCCGACCAGCTTGCCGCCCTCAAGGCACAGGACTCTAAGCTGTTCTACTCCGACGTCCAGATGCTGGGCTACTATCCCGAGTACAAGCTCGCCGAATACGAACGCGAGGGCATCAAGATTCCCGCGCTGCCTGGCGACTGGGACATCCTTGCCGAGGGCGTCTGCGACTTCCTGAGCTTCTCCCTGTACGGCAGCAGCACGGTGACCACGCATAGCGACGACCTTGAGGCAGGCGAGGGCAACGGCGGCGCTGGCGGCATGGTGGCCAACCCCTACCTGAAGACCAACGCTTGGGGCTGGGCGACCGACCCCGACTGCCAGCGCATCACGCTGAATACGCTGTACAACCGCTATCGCTGCGATCTGTGGTGCGTCGAGAGCGGCATCGGCTGGAACGACGTCTTCGAAGATGGCACCGTGCACGATGACTACCGCATCGACTACATGCGTGCCAATATCAAGAGCATGAAGGAGGCCGTGGAGCTCGACGGTATTCCTCTTATGGGCTACCTGTATTGGGGCTGCGTTGACATGGTCTCCAACGGCGAGGGCGAGATGGCCAAGCGCTACGGCCAGATCTACGTCGACGCCGACAACTACGGCCAGGGCAC
>CADAQM010000032.1 GCA_902790135.1 uncultured Coriobacteriaceae bacterium | reverse complement strand
AGTTCTGCGGCCCTTCGTCTCGCCCCCTCGTCATGCATTGTACAGTCACTCATGAAAGAGCCTCCCATTTCTCGTGTCCAAGAAATGGGAGGCAGTTCAGAGCGGGGTGCCCTTTTCTGTATGCGGCCAGCACATTACCGAATGATAGGCGCCCCTGTCAGAATGCTTTGACGGTAGTCCCATCCCAGCACGTAGTATGAGAGCATCTGTTAATGTGACCGATGCGTCATGGCGTACGAGGAGGAGTGCATGAAGGACTTGAGGAAGCTGTTGGGCGGGTCTGGTGTCGTGGCCTTCGCGATGGTGCTCGCGCTTGCGGGTTGTGGCGGCTCGGGTGCCTCCACCGATGCGCCGACAGATGGTGATGTAGCCACGGAAGAGGCGGTTGAGACCAAGGACGCCGCCACCCTGAAGGCGGAGGAGCGCCAGGCGAAGGCCGAGGAGGCCAAGCACTGGCGTAGGAGCGAGGAGTCAGTGGAGTCTACCTCGGTCTATACGTACACGGACGAGAATGGTAACACCGCCGAGGAAACTGGTACGAACACGAGAACTACGACCTACGAGTTTGACGACAAGGGCAACCCCATCAAGAAGGCCGAGAAGGACCTTCACGATTGGGGGGATTCGACTACCACTACCGAGACGACAACCACCTATAGCCGCGAGGACAACGGCTGGCCGACCAAGGCGGAGACGGTCACGACCACCTCATATTCGTATCCTGATGGCAACGGAGGGATGGCGGAGAACAGCGAGGATTCCGAGACGACCGAGGTCACCTATGACTACGAATACGATGACTCTGGTCGCGTGACCAAGATTACGAGCACGAACGAGGATGCCAGTAACTTCGAGTTCACCTACGACGAGAGCGGCAAGCCTGCCACCATAAACGAGACCACTTCCTATCGCACTTACAGCAATGATGGCGAGGAGAAGAGGGTTACGAGCACGTCGACGAGCGAGTACAACGGCCTGGGCATCTTGACTCATGAGACCGTTTCGACCGTAGGCGAGGAGCACTCCAAGCAGCATGACGTAGAGTACCTCTACGACGATCTTGGCAACATGCTGAGTGCCGTCCACAACTACACCTATGACGATGACAGCCAGGGTACTGAGACGAGGACCTATACCAACGAGAAGAACGAGGATGGCTTTGTGACTAAGGTCACGACCACGATCGAGGGCGACGGCAAGTACGTCAACGAGCGGTGGGCCAGCGATCTCACTATCGAAGAGGTCATCATGCCCGACGGGAGCGTTCAGGCAACCACCTATACGTACGGCGACAACGGCGAACAGGTGGCAGGCGACACGCAGACCTACGAGGGGCCCTATTCCGTGGAGGAGCTCACGTACGACGACAAGGGCAACCAGCTTAGTTACACGTGCACCTACTATGACGGCAGCGTCGAAAAGGGCGAGTTCACCTACGACGAGAACGGCAACAACACAAAGGCGGTGTACACCTCGTTTGACGGCAGTACGAATACCCAAACCTACACCTATGACGAGAACGGCAATCAGACGGTGATGCAGATCGAGAGTGACGACTATGAGGCGAAGTACACCTATGCCTACACCCACTTCGAGGAGATAAGCGACTACCTGCAGAATTCTGAGAACGTGCAGTACTGGCTGGAGTAGTTTTGACAGTATGCCTTGCGGTCCGAGCGGTCCTAAGGCGAGCATGAGCTCCCGGGCGCCTCGCACGAGCGGGGCGCCTTTCTTGTGCGGGCCTCTCCAACGCCCACGGAGCTGGCATATTGTCCGGCCCCGCGTGTGTGGCACAATGGGGAGCGGTACGCGTCGACGGGGGAGGGCCCTCATGCTCATCAACGACAAGATCTGGGTTGCCCAGGGCGAGGTGCCCTGCTGCCTGCTGCTCAACCAAGCCAACCGCCATGGCCTCATTGCAGGCGCCACGGGTACGGGCAAGACCGTCACCCTCAAGGTGCTCGCTGAGAGCTTCTCCGATGCGGGCGTGCCCGTGTTCATGGCTGACGTCAAGGGCGACGTCACTGGCATGGCGCAGGCTGGCGCCATGTCCGACGGCCTGCGCAAGCGCCTCGGCTACTTCAACCTCACCGAGGAAGAGGTCCGCTTCTACAGTGCGCCTTGCCGTATCTGGGACATGCTCGGTGACGCTGGCTGCCCCGTGCGCATCACCATCTCCGACATGGGTCCCGTGCTGCTCAGCCGTCTGCTTGGGCTGACCGACGTGCAGCAGGGTGTGCTCAACGTGGTCTTCCGCGTGGCTGACGATCAGGGCATGCTCCTGCTCGACCTCAAGGACCTGCGTGCCATGCTCACCTATGTCGCAGACCACGCCAAGGACTACGAAACCACCTATGGGCGCGTCTCCAGCCAGTCGGTCGGCGCCATCCAGCGTGCGCTTCTCGCAATCGAGGACCAGGGCGGCGACATCTTCTTCGGCGAGCCCGACCTCGACATCACCGACTGGTTCACCTGCGACGAGGACGGCCGTGGCTACGTCAACATCCTCAATGCGGCCAAGCTCATCCAGATGCCGCAGATCTACGCCATGTTCCTGCTGTGGATGCTCTCCACGCTCTTCGAGGTGCTGCCCGAGGTCGGAGATCCCGACAAGCCGCGCTTCGTGTTCTTCTTTGACGAGGCGCACCTGCTCTTCGATGGCATGCCCAAGCAGCTCAACGACAAGATCGTGCAGGTAGTCAAGCTGATTCGCTCCAAGGGCGTGGGCGTGTACTTTATCACCCAGTCGCCCTCCGACATCCCCGACGAGGTGCTCGCCCAGCTCTCCAACCGCGTGCAGCACGGCCTGCGCGCCTACACGCCCGCCGAGCAGAAGGCCGTCAAGGCTGCTGCGGCGAGCTTCCGCACCAATCCCGCCTTCGACACCGTCGAGGCCTTGCAGGACCTCGGAACGGGCGAGGCGCTCGTAAGCTTCCTCGACGACGAGGGCCGTCCGAGCATCGTCCAGCGTGCGCGCGTGATTTTCCCAGCCTGCCGCATGGCGGCCGCCGATGACGATGCGATTGCTCAGGTTCTGGCCAGCCAGAGCGAGCTCGCCGAGAAGTATGGCGTGACAATCGACCGCGAGAGCGCATACGAGAAGATCAACGACGCGCGCGAGGCGGAGCAGGCAAACGCCGAGCTCGCGGCAGAGCGTGCGGCCTTCGAGAAGGAGCGCGCCGCCTTTGAGGCACAGCGTGCGCGCGAGGCGGCCCGCGCCGAGCGCGAGCGCGAGAAGGCCGAGGAACAGCGCCTGCGCCAGCTAGAGCGCGAGGCCGAGGCTGCCCGCAAGCGTCAGGAGCAGGCCATGGCTCGTGCCGAGCGCGAGCGTCAGAAAGAGGAGGAGCGCCGCCAGCGTGAGCGCCAGAAGGCGATGTCCGACGTGGCCGGTGCGCTGCTCACCCCGGTCTTCGGCAAGACCACGGGTCGCAGGATCGCCCGCGGCCTCTTTGGCACCAAGCGATAGGGCCATCGAGCGGCATGGCCGCTTCCACGGAGAGAGCGTCTACTCGGCAATGTTACAAATCGTTGCACCGTTCAAATCGGCGGCGCCTGCGTGCTAAAGTATGCCTACTACACGTTCGGAGAAAGGCTCGTGGTCATGGAACCTGCCAACCTGCAGAACCGCAAGGATGTCGCAAATCGCATCAGGTCGCTGCGCGAGGACAACGAGTTCACCATTGAGGAGATGGCGGAGGCCACCGGCCGTTCCGCATCCGAGTATGCCGCCCGCGAGAGCGGCGACATGGACCTGACCTTCACCTTCGTGTACAAGTGTGCCAAGAAGTTCGGTGTCGACGTGGTCGAGCTGCTCACGGGTGAGAGCCCGCGCCTCAGGCACTACGAGATTGTCCGTGCTGGCGAGGGCCTGGTCCTCGAGCGCCACTCCGACTTCCACTACCTGCACAAGGCACCGCACTTCAAGAACCGCCTGGGCGAGACCTTCCTGGTCGACGTGCCCTTCCAGCCCGAAAGCCAGAACGAGCCGATCCACCTTTCCTACCACACGGGCCAGGAGATGGACTTCGTCCTCAAGGGCCGCCTCAAGTTCCGCTTCGAGGACCACTTCGAGGAGGTCGGCGTGGGTGACACGCTCTTCTACGACTCCGGCCGTGGCCACGGCATGATTGCCATCGACGGGCAGGACGCGCAGATCCTCGCCGTCGTCTTCGACCCCCAGCGCAAAGAGATTATCTAGGCATCGCCCGCCTTCCTGCGGACGGTGCCGTTAACTCAGACTCACGACCACAGTGTCGCACTGGCGCGTTGTGCCGCGCCTGCATGCCGACAAGTCTCTTTGCAAAGGATGGAACACCGCCATGCGCTACATCAACGAGAAGTACATCTCCGAAAGCCGTAACCTCAGGGGCGAAATCGCCCATATCTCGCTGCACTACGATCACGACTTCAACTGGGCGTACGACGTCGTCGACGACATCGCCATCAACGACCCCAAACGTCCCGCCATGGTGTGGTGCAACCCCGAGGGCGAGGAGCATCGCTTCAGCTTCGGCGAGATGAAGTTCTGGTCTGACAAGTGCGCAAACTTCCTGGTCAGCCAGGGTATCCGCAAGGGCGACATGGTGCTGGTCATCCTGCGCCGCCACTACCAGTTCTGGATCACCGCGCTGGCGTTGCACAAGATCGGCGCCGTACTGGTGCCCGCAACGTTCATGCTGCGCGAGCATGACCTGGAGTATCGTCTCAAGGCAGCCTCGTGCAAGGCTGTCATCTGCACCGATGCCGGCGCGATCGCCGACGTTGTGGACGCCGTGGCCCCCAACTGCCCCGACTTGCAGAAGAAGATTCTCGTGGCCGCTGGTGGCGCTGGTCTCGCCGTGAGCGAGCCGGGCTTCGAGCCCAGCCGCCATCGCATGCTGAGTGGCCCCGAGCACATCTGCGAGCTCACCAGCAACCGTCCTGGTTGGGTGGACTTCAACTCCGGCGTTACCGCCGCGAGCGACTTCTGGGGCCGCGTGGCCATCACCGTGGACGAGCCCATGATCATGTACTTCTCGTCCGGTACGTCGGGCAATCCCAAGATGGTGCTGCACAACGGCACCTACGCGCTGGCCCATACCATCACGGCCAAGCTCTGGCACAACGTCATCGGTGACGGCGGCCTGCACTTCACCATCGCCGATACCGGTTGGGGCAAGGCCGTTTGGGGCAAGTTCTACGGCGCCTGGACCATGGAGTCGTGTGTCTTCACCTACGATTTCGACCGCTTCAACGGCGACGAGATCCTGAGCCTGATCAGCCGCTACCACGTGAGCACGCTCTGCTGCCCGCCCACGATGTATCGTCTGATGATGCTGAGCGACGTGGATGCGCACGACCTGTCCGACCTCAAGTACTGCACCACCGCAGGCGAGGCGCTGAACCCCGACCTCTACGACTTCTGGCGCGAGCATACCGGACTCACCATCTACGAGGGCTTTGGCCAGACGGAGACCCCGCTCACCATCGCCAACCTCAACAACGCGCGCCCCAAGCCCGGTTCCATGGGCAAAATCGTGCCGCTGTACGACATTCGCGTGCTGCGCGACGACGGGACCCTCTGCGAGGACGGCGAGACGGGCGAGATTTGCATCCGCTACGATCGCGACAATCCTCCCGCGGGCATCATGATGGAGTACTACCGCAACAAAGAGAAGACCGACGAGGCCATCTACGACGGTTGGTACCACACCGGAGACACCGCTTGGCGCGACGAGGACGACTACCTCTGGTACGTGGGCCGCAACGACGACGTGATCAAAAGCTCCGGCTACCGCATCGGGCCGACCGAGATCGAGAGCGTGCTGCTCACCCATCCGGCCGTGCGCGAGTGCGCGGTAACCGGCGTGCCCGACCCCGT
The DNA here is from genome assembly GCA_902790135.1 of uncultured Coriobacteriaceae bacterium. Classification (GTDB taxonomy): domain Bacteria; phylum Actinomycetota; class Coriobacteriia; order Coriobacteriales; family Atopobiaceae; genus UBA1367. The sequence continues at coordinate 67,926 of CADAQM010000032.1, read as the reverse complement.
CCGCGGCAAGGCCGTCAAGGCGACCATCGTGCTGCACGAGGGCTATGAGGGCACGCCCGAGCTGACCAAGGAGCTGCAGACCTACGTCAAGCGCGAGACGGCGCCGTACAAGTACCCCCGCATCTGCGACTACGTGTCCGAGCTGCCCAAGACCGTCAACGGCAAGATTCGCCGCGTGGCCATCCGCAAGCGCGACGAGGAGGCTGCAAAGATGAAGAGCGTCGAGCAGGACAAGACCGACGGCCTGATCTAACTCGGTTGTGGGGGAGTAGTGCCCCAGAGATGATGAAGAAAGCTAAAACGGCCTCAGCGCGAATGCACTGGGGCCGTTTTCGACGAACAAGATGCACGCCAGAAGAACTCTATGCAGGCCTCATTGGCAACTTACGCAAATCTGCGTAAGTTAGCGTTCTGGTGAGTTGGCGTATACATTTCTGCAAGCCTTGCGTCTCTCAGTGCATCTCCGATGCTGCTCGAAGGCGCGCCAAACCGCAGAAAAAGCCCCTCGGCATCCCGTGGACACCGAGGGGCTCAAAAGAGCTGTCAGCAACAACCCTTACAGGTCGATGCCCATCTGCAGGGCCTTGCGGTTGGGCTCGAGCAGGTGCTGCTTCTTGGGCGGCACGCACTTGGCCAGCGCCTCGTCGAGCGTCTCACGCGCGCAGAAGTGGGTCTCTGCCCAGAGCTTGCCGAGGCAGATGATGTTGGCCAGACCCTTGAGGCCAGCCTCCTCGGCCATCTCGGTGGCCTTGAACGCCACGACGTTCACGCCGTCGGCGATGTCGACGCCCTCGGTGCCGCTGAGCGCCAGGGTGGTGTCGATGATGATGGTGCCGCCGGGCTGCACGCCAGGGCCAAACTTCTCAACAGAAGGCTGGTTCATGGCGATGACGGCCGTGGGCTTGGTGATGAAGGGCGTGCCGATTGCCTCGTCAGAAAGGCTGACGCTGCAGTTGGCGGTGCCACCGCGCATCTCGGGGCCGTAGCTGGGCATCCAGCTCACGTGACGGCCGTCCAGAAGGCCCGTGTTGGCCATAACCTTGCCGGCAAAGAGCAGACCCTGCCCGCCGAAGCCGGAGAGCACGCAAAGCAGCTCGTGGTTGAAGTCCTCTGCCATGACTAGTCCTCCTTCTTCTGCTGAGCGATGGGGCAGTCCTTGGCGCGCTCGAGCGCGGCCTCGGCAGCGTTGGCGAATCCGTCCGCGACGACGTCCTTGTACACGCCGAGCGGGTAGTAGGGCAGCATGTTGTCGCGCAGCCACTGGAAGGCGTCCTGTGGCGTCATGCCCCAGTTGGTCGGGCAGGTGGCCACGACCTCGACCAGGCTGTAGCCGATGCCGTCGATCTGGTTCTGGAACGCCTTCTTGATGGCCTTCTTGGCCTGGATGATGTGAGCGCGGCTGTCGCAGGTGACGCGCTCGACGTAGGCAACGCCGTCGAGTGTGGCGAGCAGCTCGGAGATGCGCACCGGGTAGCCGGCCTTGGAGACGTCGCGGCCATAGGGGCTGGTTTGGGTCACCTGGTTGGGCAGCGACGTGGGGGCCATCTGGCCACCGGTCATGCCGTAGATGGCGTTGTTGATGAAGATGACGGTGATCTTCTCGCCGCGGGTGGCGGCGTGGACGGTCTCGGCAGTGCCGATGGAGGCGAGGTCGCCGTCGCCCTGGTAGGCGAACACGACGTTGTCGGGATGCACGCGCTTGACGCCCGTGGCCACCGCAGGAGCGCGGCCGTGCGCAGCCTCGATCATGTCGCAATTGAAGAAGTCATAGCACATGACGGAGCAGCCGACGGGAGCGACGCCCACGGTCTTGCCCTCGATGCCCAGCTCGTCGATGCACTCGGCAACCAGACGGTTGACGATGCCGTGCGTGCAGCCCGGGCAGTAGTTGAAGATGGCGTCGGAGAGCGCGTGCGGACGGGCGCTCTTGATGACCTCGCCCTCGGCGATCTGCGAGCCGATGCGCTCCTGCTGGTAGTCGGGGAGTGTGATGACAGGTGCCATGTTACTCACCCCTTTCGTAGCTGCTCTTGCGGTCGATGGGCTGCGGGAGCACCGATCCCAGGTCCTTGGCTCCGGCGCTGGGGGCCACGGGCTTGCCAGCGGCAAGGCGCTCGATCTGCTCGAGGACCTCCTCGGGCGTAGGCAGCACGCCGCCGGTGCGGCCATAGAAGTCAACGTCGGCGCGGCCGGCGACAGCCAGGCGCACGTCGTCGACCATCTGGCCCATGTTGAGCTCGACGGACAGGAAGTTCTTGGCGCCGTTGTCGATGACCTCGTCGATGGCGTTGGTCGGGAACGGCCACAGGGTGATGGGACGCAGCAGGCCGGCCTTGATGCCCTTGGCGCGGGCGTCGCGGACGGCAGTGCGGGCGATGCGGGAGGCGGCGCCAAAGGCCACGACCACGATCTCGGCGTCGTCGCACATCATCATCTCCTGGCGCTGGTGCTTCGCCTTGATCTGCTCGTAGCGCTCGAAGCGCTCGCGGTTGGTGTCCTCGAGCTTCTCGGGCGAGAGGTACAGCGAGTTGACGACGTTGTGGGCACGCTCGCCCTTGTGGCCGTCGGTGGCCCAGGGCTTGCGAGGCAGCGTCTTGGGGTCGCGCGCGGGAGGCAGGCTGACGGGCTCCATCATCTGGCCGATCATGCCGTCGGCGAGGATCATCGCGGGGGTGCGATACTCGTCGGCGAGGTCGAAGGCCAGGTAGATGAGGTCGGCCATCTCCTGCACGGTGGACGGAGCCAGCACGGGCATGAAGTAATCGCCGTGGCCGAGCGCGCGGGTGGCCTGGAAGTAGTCGGACTGCGACGGCTGGATGCCGCCCAGGCCGGGGCCGCCACGCATGACGTTGACGATGACGCCGGGGACGTCGGCGCCGGCCATGTAGGAGGCGCCCTCGCTCTTGAGGGAGACGCCAGGCGAGCTGGAACTGGTCATGACGCGCGCGCCGGCGGCAGCGGCACCGTAGACCATGTTGATGGCCGCGACCTCGCTCTCGGCCTGCAGGAAGGTGCCGCCAATCTTGGGCAGGACCTTGGCCATGTAGGCGGCGAGCTCGGTCTGCGGGGTGATGGGGTAGCCAAAGAAGAACCGGCAACCGGCGCGCATGGCGGCCTCTGCCAGCACCTCGTTGCCCTTCATGAGCACGCGCTCGGGCGCGTTCTGGGTGTTGTCAGCCATTTATTTCACCACCGTAATCGCAACGTCGGGACAGGTGATGAAGCAGGTGGAGCAACCGATGCAGTTATCGGGGTCCACAAGCTTCGCAGGGTGGTAACCCTTGGGAGTGATGCGGTCGGCATCGAGGGCGAGCACTCCCTTCGGACAGGCGCTCACGCAGAGGCCGCAGCCCTTGCAGTGCACGTCGTCAACGATGATACGAGCCATTCGCGATTCCTTCCTCTCCGTTGGAACCGATAGAACATAGGGTGGAGCGTGGGGCAAGCCCGCGCGCTTCAGTCACCAAGCTGCCCCACGTCAGTAGGGCAAGGACTAATTATCCCATGGTGTGCGTACAAATCTAGGCATCTGAACAAAGGGTTCATGGTCTGACGTGACATCTGTTAACGCCTCGGTAACTGCAGCGGGGGCAATGGTGGGGAGATTGTGTGCTGAGCCCATGACATTTGCTCCCGCGGCCACGGCTGGCACCACGGTCGCGACCACCGGCAGGCCGAGAAGGGTCGCTGTCTCGGCAGCAAAGGCGCGCCCGTGGCGGACGTGCTCAGCGGTGGTCTCGTTGCCCAGATTGGAGGCGTTGAGCACGCCGTCGGCCTTGAGGTGCGCGTGCCACTCGATGTCGGGCAGCATCGCCGCGGCCTCGGTGGGCTCGGTGGTGAGGCTACGGTAGGCGCTCACCACGTACAGCACGCGCGCCGCGGCAGCGTCGAGGCGCGCCGCCCACCGACCGATGGTGGTGGCGCCGTCGTCGTCTCCGCCCACGTCGATGATCAGGCGCTTGGTCGCCGACCCCGCGGTCTGCTCGATGACGGCGTCGAGCTCGCCGGTCAGGCTTGGGGTATCGAGCGTGGTGCGCGCCAGCACCGGCGCGATCAGGCGGATGCCGGATGCCTCCAGGAGCTCGGGGTAGTCGCTCGAGCGGAAGTAGGGGTTGACCACGTCGAGGTCGGCCAGCGTGACCTCAAAGCCCTCCTCTGCCAGTGCCACGGCAAGGCCCAACGCGATGTTGGTCTTGCCGACGCCGGCGTGGCCCACCAGTACGGTGATGGGGGAGTCAAACACCTCTGCCAGGGATGCGGTTCGCATTGCCGCTCCTTTCGTCATTGCCGCGGACGATAGAATCTGCAGGTATCGTCCCACGTGGCAGGCACAACGGTAGCACTTATCGTCCTTTGGGTCGCAAGGGGGCCGCCCCTTCCCGTCCTTGCACACAAGGTGCAGACCCCAAGGTCCCTTGTCTCGCTCCTATGTGCGCTGGATGTTTCGCCCACGTATCTACCTTCTGTTGACGGCGCGTGACGGCGCCCCGAGATGGTATATAACGAAAAGCACTCTGTCGAAAGCTCAGGAGAGGAGGACTGCCCCATGCACGATCGTGCCGCTTCCGGCAGCCCCCTCCTGTCTTTGGCGCTCCTGCTGCTTCTCTAGGCGCTTCCGCGAGCAAGCGGTTGCGCCCATAACCCTTCTGCAGCCCGCTTATGCGGCATCGCCTATCGGCACCCACCTTTCCCTGCGTCGCGCGCGACATCAATGAGAGAGAAGACCCCACATGAAGCTCGCCTTTTCTACCCTCGGCTGCCCCTCGTACTCGTGGACTGACATCTATCCCATCGCCAAGGACCTCGGCTTTGACGGCATTGAGATTCGTGGCATTCAGGGCCGCGCCTATGCGCCCGGTACCGCGCCCTTCCTGCCCAACCGCCGCGAGCGCACGCGCGTGCAGCTCGAGCGCATGGGCTTGGAGATCCCCTGCTTCTCGTCCAACTGCGAGCTGTCCGACGTCAGCCGCCGCGAGGAGAGCATCACCGAGATTATGAACTACGTCGAGCTCGCGAGCGACATGGGCACCCCCTACGTTCGCGTGCTGGTCTCGCGTAGCATCCATCCTGCGGGCGAGGTCGACGATGACGACATCGTGGACGTGCTGACCCAGCTGGGTGGCTATGCTGGCGTCTACGACGTGACGCTTCTGGTGGAGACCATCGCCGAGTACGCCGACACCGCTCGTCTGGCCCGCGTGCTCGACCGGGTGGGCATGGACAGCGTGGGCGCGCTGTGGGACCTCCACCATCCCTACCGCGTGTTTGGCGAGGACCCGTCCGTGAGCGTGGCCAACCTGGGCCATCACCTGCATTACTGCCAGGTGAAGGACTCCGTGCAGGTGGGCGACCACTTCGAGTACCGCATGATGGGCGACGGCGACCTGCCCCTGCATGCCATGTTCGACGCGCTGCGTGACGCGGGCTACGACGGCTACATGAGCTTCGAGTGGGTCACCAAGTGGGCGCGCGACATCGCCGTGGGCGAGGCGGGCATCGTCTTCCCGCAGTTCCTGGGCTACATGCTCGACTACCAGTCCGGCGTGGAGGCCCCCGCAGCCCAGCCCGTGGTCCACGAGCCGCACCGTACGGCCGTGGCGCCGGCGGTCGAGTTCGAGCTGCAGCACTCGCTTACCAACGACGGCACCTATCCCTGGCCCAAGGAGCACCTCATCGACGAGACCTTCCCGCAGCTCCTTGACCGCATCTGCGAGCTGTACCCGCGCCAGTACGCCTTCCGCTTCACCGAGCCGGACAGCTGGTACAACCCCGACCCCGACGTCATGGGCGAGTACTACGTGCGCACCTACCCGCAGTTCCGTGCCGACGTGGACGAGTTCGCTCGCTCGCTCATCGCAATGGGCGTCAAGCCCGGCGACAAGGTGGCCATTTGGGCCTCCAACGTGCCGCAGTGGTACCTCACCTTCTGGGCCGCGGTCAAGATCGGCGCGGTGCTGGTCACGGTCAACACTGGCTACAAGATCCACGAGCTCGAGTACCTGCTGCGCCAGTCCGACACCCACACGCTGGTCATGATCGACGCGTACAAGGGCACGAGCTACCTCGACATCATCGACGAGCTCATCCCGCAGATCAACGGCGCCAAGGCGGGCGAGTGGACCTGCAAGAAGCTGCCCTTCCTCAAGAACATCGTCACCATCGACGGCCCGCACCAGGGCTGCTACAGCTGGGGCGAGGCGCTGGCGCTGGGCACCCCCGCCCTGCAGGCCGAGGTCGAGCGCCGCAGCGCCGCCCTCGACAAGCACGACGTCTGCAACATGCAGTACACCTCCGGCACCACCGGCTTCCCCAAGGGCGTCATGCTCGGCCATCGGCGACTGCATGGACCTCTCCACGGGCGAGCGCATGATGATCCAGGTGCCCATGTTCCACTGCTTCGGCATGGTGCTGGCCATGACGGCGTCGGTGACGCACGGCACCACCATGAGCCCCATCCCCATCTTCTCTCCGCGCAAGTCGCTGGCGTGCATCACGCGCGAGAAGATCACTTGCTTCCACGGCGTGCCGACGATGTTCATCGCCATGATGAATACGCACCCGGCTTTCGAGGAGACGGACTTCTCCCACATGCGTACTGGCATCATGGCGGGCAGCCCCTGCCCCATCGAGAAGATGCGCGAGGTGGTGGAGAAGATGAACATGCGCGACATCTGCATCACCTACGGCCAGACCGAGGCAAGCCCGGCAACCACGATGTCCAAGACCACCGACACCCTTGAGCAGCGCGTGGCGACCGTCGGCCTGCCCATCTTTGGCGTCGAGTGCAAGATCATCGATCCCGAGACCGGCGTCGAGCTGGGCGACGACGAGCCCGGCGAGTTCTGCAGCCGTGGCTACAACACGATGAAGGGCTACTACAAGATGCCCGAGGCGACGGCGGCCACCATCGATGCGGACGGCTGGCTGCACTCCGGCGACATCCTGCTGCGCCAGCCAGACGGCTACTTCCGCGTGACTGGCCGCGTCAAGGACATGATCATCCGCGGCGGCGAGAACGTGTACCCCAAAGAGATCGAGGACTTCCTCTACACCTTCCCCAAGACCAAGGACGTGCAGGTCATCGGCGTGCCGGACAAGGTCTACGGCGAGGTCGTGCTGGCCGAGATCATCCTGGCGGACGGCGAGACGGCCACCGAGGAGGAGGTCAAGGACTTCTGCCGCGCCCGCATCGCCAAGGAGAAGGTGCCCGAGTACGTGCGCTTCGTCGAGGGCTTCCCGATGAACGAGGCGGGCAAGATCCAGAAGTACAAGATGCGCGAAGAGGCCGTGGAGCTGCTCGGCCTGCAGGATGCGGCCAGCATCGAGACCGCGTAGTCGCGTAGATCTGCTATCAGTGGTATCAGGCGAGGCCGGCTTTGTCCGGCCTTGCATTCTCTAGATGAGCTTTGAGTTCTGCTTGCGCCACTCACGGGGGCTGCCGTCTCCACGGCGAATTCGCAGCACGGGCGCCCTGTGCCTTGGCCGATAGCTGCCGCAGGGGAAGGGCCCAAGCTCCCGTGTGGCGATATGATGGGTATCGTCGAGGAGGCATCACAAACCACCCAAGGTCGGCCAGACTGACGCACCGGCAGCCCGGGGATGTCCCGGACTTCCGGAGACGCGACGAGAGAAAGACGAAAGCCCATGATTGAGGACTATCGCAAGGCGTGCAAGCGCGGGCGGCGCGAGGTGAGCGACGCCGTATCGCACGGACGCTATCCCTACCTGCCGGTGCTTGATGACATTCTGGGCGATACGCGCGGGTCAGGCGAGGTGCCGGTGGGCGTGCGCGAGATACCCATGGAGCTCGTGGTGGGCACCAAGACCCGTGCCCGTGCGAACACCTTCTCGTGCGGCTTCCTGCCCATTGCCGACGAGGGCTCGGAGTTTGCCGCCAAGTGGAGCCGCCTCTATGACGCGCAGGTGAGCGAGGGAATTCGCGACCCCGTGGTGGTCTACGAGTACCTCCAGCGCTTCTACGTGCAGGAGGGCAACAAGCGCGTGAGCGTGCTGCGCTCGCTGGACGTGCCCACCATCACGGCGAGCATCACCCGCATCATGCCGGCGCCTTCCGACGATCAGGCCATCCGCTGCTACCACGAGTTCGTGCGGCTCTACCGGGTGGCCCCGGTCTACGGGCTGCGCTTCTCCGAGGAGGGCTCATGCGAGCAGCTGGCCAGGCTCTTGGGGCAGAACCTCGACGATCCGTGGCCCGAGGACAAGGTCCGCTCTCTTACGTCCACGCTCTACCAGTTCACGCGGTCGTATCGCGCGCGCGGCGGCGACATGCTCGCGCAGACCGTTGCGGACGCGTTCCTTCTGTACGTGCGCTCCTATGCGACGTCGGGGCCACTGGGGATCTCGAGCGCCGAGATGGACCGCCGTGTGGCACGCCTCTGGGGCGAGCTCGTGGTAGCCGCCCAGGACGACTCCATCGCCTACCTCGAGGCACCCTCCGAGCGTCGGGGGCGTCTCGTGAGCAAGGTCAAGAGCGTCTCCCGGAGCCTGCGCGCGACAAAGCCCCTGCGCTTGGCCTTCGTGTACGACCGCGACCCGGGCATCTCTGGCTGGACGGCCCAGCACGAGCAGGGGCGCCTGAGTCTGCAGCAGCGTCTGGGCAGCGCCGTCGAGACCGTCGCGTACTGCAAAAAGAGCTCCGACGAGGACTTCGACCAGGCGGTGCGCGCGTCGGTGGCCGACAAGGCCGATGTCATCGTCACCGCCTCGCCCCGCCAGATGGAACAGACGCGACGGGCTGCCGTGGCGCATCCGGGTACGATGTTCATCAACTGCTCCATCAACCTCTCCTCGAGCATGGTGCGCACCTTCTATGCGCGCATGTACGAGGTCAAGTTCCTGATGGGGGCGTTGGCGGCCGGCATGGCCGAGAACCATCGCGTGGGCTACCTGGCCATCTCGCCCATCTTTGGCAGTGTGGCCGAGATCAATGCCTTTGCCATTGGGGCCGCGATGGTGGACCCGTATTGCACCGTGCATCTCAAGTGGAGCTCTGCGGAGCGCTACGACTGGCGTCGCGAGCTGGAGGAAGACGACGTGCACGTGCTGGCGGGGCGCGACTATCCCAACCCGCTCGACCCGGGCGAGCCCTGGGGGCTCTGCTGCCTGCACCGTAGCGCCACGCCGGAGCGCGTCGCTACGCCAGTGTGGGACTGGGGCCGCTACTACGAGCTCATCGTGCGCTCGCTGCAGGACGACCGCTGGCGGAAGGAGGGTGCCGCGCACAGCGACCGGGCGCTCAACTACTGGTGGGGGATGTCGGCCGGCGTCGTGCGTCTCGAGCTGGGCGAGGGCATCGCCACGGGGCAGCGGCGCCTCATCCAGCTGCTGGAGCGTGAGGTCTCCGAGGGGCGCATCCATCCCTTCGAGGGGCTGATGGTGGCCCAGCGCGGCGAGGTCGTGCGCGAGGAGGGGTCGCAGCGCCTTGCCAACGAGGAGATTGCCTCGATGCGCTGGCTCAACGAGAACGTGGTGGGGAGGCTGCCCAAGAGCTGGGAGCTGTCGCGCGATGGTGCGGACGCCGTGGCCGCCTCGGGCGTCATCTCGGCTGCAACCGACGCCGAGGAAAGCTAAGACGGAGGCGTCATGCGGATTCTGGCCATCGCGGACGTGGAGGACAGCCTGCTGCTCGAGCGGCTGAAGCGGCCCGACAGGGCAAGCAGGTACGACCTGGTCATCTCGTGCGGAGACCTGGGGATGTCCTATCTCGACTGCGTGGCCACGCTTGCCAATGCCCCGCTGCTGTACGTGCGCGGCAACCACGACGTGGGTTACGAGGACGACCCGCATCTGGGCGGCACCGACCTCGATGGACGGGTTGAGCGCATAGGCGGCCTGCGAATCGCAGGGCTCGAGGGTTCGCTCGACTACCGCGAGGGAATCGTGGGCTACAGCCAGGCCGAGATGCGGCACAAGGCGGTGTCTCTGGGCCTGCGGGCGTACCTGACCGGTGGTATCGACGTTTTGGTGACCCACACGCCGCCGCGGGGCCATGGCGACCTCCCGGACGGCCCGCATCAGGGCTTCGACGCGTTCAACGGACTTCTCGACTGGCTGCATCCCAAGGTCATGCTGCACGGGCACGTGCATCTCGACTACGGGATGATCGAGCGCGTGCGAATGCATCCCAGCGATACGCGACTGATCAATGCCTTTGGCTGGCACGAGTTCGAGCTCTGAGAGGGTCTCGCCCGACTCGCAAAAGGTTAAGGAAACCGAAAGGTTAGCTGTGGGCCCACCGAAAGGTAGCCCTCCTATCCTTGATGCCATGCAAAGCAAGTGTGGTCTGCACATCAAGGAGGATATCATGTGGACCAGAAAAGAGCTCAAGGCCAAGGCCAAGGAAACCCTGCACCTCAACTACTGGAAGACGGTGCTCGTTGCGTTGGTGTTCACGATCGTCTGCAGTGGGGCCGGCGTCGTAGGAACGGCCGGGGGGAATCGCGCATCCGACTATGCCTATCAGCCCGAAATGACTACCTATGAGCACGAGCTGAGCCCAACCGAGGTCGATCAGATGCTCGAGGACTTCGACGAGATCGATATGACCGATCCGGACAACCCTCCCATCGACGAGATTACGGGGCTCGTCAATGACTACAACGAGTCCGAGAGCATCGTCGAGGAGAACAGTCCAGTGCACCTCAGCCTCTCGCCTGCCGAGGTCTTTGCGGTCGCGGGTGTCGTCTTCGTGATTGCCGTCGTGGTGCTTGCTATCGCCCTCACTATCGAGGCGTTTCTCGCCAATCCGCTCGAGGTGGGCACCTATCGCTTCTTTACACGCAACCTCAACCAGAAGGCCGAGGTCAAGGAGGTCGCCTTCGGTTTTGACAACAACTATCGCGAGACGGTCAAGACCATGTTCTGGCGCGACATCTACACCATCCTTTGGGGCCTGCTGCTCATCGTCCCTGGCATCGTGAAGGCCTACGAGTACCGCATGATCCCGTACCTGCTGGCTGACGACCCCACCATGACCAAGGACCGCGCCTTCGCGGAGAGCAAGCGCATGATGACCGGCAACAAGTGGCGCGCCTTCGTGCTCGACCTGTCCTTCATCGGCTGGTACCTGCTGGCCCTTCCCACGCTGGGTCTCGTCACCGTCTTCTACGCCTCGCCGTACAAGAAGATGACCGATGCCGCGTTGTACGAGAAGCTGCGCTATGGCCAGCTGGACCTCCAGGACAACGCGCCGCTCCCTGCTCCCGCCCCGACTTCCGTGGCTGCCGTGCCCGTGCCTCCGTTCGCCGCTGAGGATGCCCCCGCGCCGGTGTGGGATGACGAGACCGCTGACTCCGACGAGGCGCAGGACGACTCCGTTGCCGCACACGACCTGCAGGCGTAGTATCAACAAACGAGCAGGTCACGTACCAAGCCATCCGAGCTTCGGCTCGGATGGCCCTTGCACCACGAGAGCGTAAGAGGGGAGAGACCGTGGCGGATAGGATCCTGATTGCCGACGACGAGCCGGACATTCGCAGCGTCCTCGTGCTGTACCTGGAGAATGCCGGGTACGAGGTGCTGGAGGCCGCCGACGGCGGGGCTGCGCTCGAGACGCTGCTGAGCGAGCACATCGACCTCTGCCTACTCGACATCATGATGCCCGTGCTCGACGGCTACCACGTGCTCAAGCGGATCCGCGAGACGAGCGACGTGCCGGTGATTGTGATTTCTGCCAAGGGACAGGACCCCGACAAGATCCTGGGCCTCAACCTCGGTGCGGACGACTACCTGGTCAAACCCTTCAATCCGCTCGAGGCGGTGGCGCGCGTGGGCGCGACCCTGCGCCGCGCCAAGGGACTCATGGCCCGCCAGCAGGGGCAGCCGAAGCCCGCTGACGTGCTGCGCGTCCGTGACCTCGAGCTGGACCGGGATGCCTGCGCGCTCACCTGCGGCGGTGCCCCTGTGGACCTGACGCCGATGGAGCTGCGCATCATGACGCTGCTCATGGAGCATCCCGGGCGCGTCTTCACCAAGCAGCAGCTCTACGAGTGCGGTTGGGGAGATGAGTACGTGGCAGCTGAGAACAGCGTGATGGTCTGCATGAGCAAGCTGCGCTCCAAGCTTTCGGACGATCCGCAGGCATACATCAAGACCATCAGAGGTCTCGGCTATCGGCTGGAGAAGTGAGCGCATGGGCATCCTAAACCGAACCCGCGCCTCGGCTGGGTCAAAGCAGCCGGAGATGGACCTCTCCACTTCCGAAGGAACCAACGAGCTGATCTCGTATCTGGTCGTGCGCTTCGTGCTGGTGATGCTGGCGGTCATGCTGGCAGAGTCGCTGGTGGTGTGGTTCGAGGGTCGCTGTCTGCTGCCCTTGCTGCGGGGAATGGCAAGTGGCATCAACGTGTCGATACCGCAGAACGCAAGCTCCCTCGGGACGCTTCTCCGCTGGTTTGGCCTGCTTATCGGCTCTATCGTACAAGGCAATTACCTGCAGGCCCTCGGCCTGGCACGCGGCTCGCTTCTGGTGCTGCTCTCGCTTCTCATGCTGGCAATGCTCGTGCTCCCGCCCCTCTACGGGGCGCTGACGTATGCGCGCATGGTGGTGCGTCGCGTGCGAGAGCTCCAAGAGCGTCGCGAGCGCGAGCTTGCGCAGATCGACCAGCAGCGCAGCCAGTTTATGACCGACATAGCCCACGACCTGCGCACGCCGCTCATGGCCATATCGGGCATGGCGCATGCCATCTCCGACGGCGTGGTGCGTGACGACGCGCAGCGCGACGAGTATCTGCAATCTATCTGCGACAAGACCGACAAGCTGAGTGGTCTGGTGTCATCCGTCTTCGAGTACACCAAGCTGGGAAGTGGCGCCTACGCGCTCGACCGTGCGCCTGTCGACCTGCCGCAGCTGCTTTTGCGTGAGGCGGCGGTTGCGTATGAGGACATCGAGGAGGCGGGCATGCACTTCTCGGTCGAGGTGCCGGAGGACCCGTGCTCGGTCTTTGCCGACGAGGTGCAGCTGGGACGTGTGGTGGCAAATCTGCTCACCAATGCGGTTCGTCACAACGAGGCCGGAACCGAGATTGCGCTTCTGCTGGTGCGCGAGGCGGGCGTGGCCTACACGATCGTGGCGGACACGGGAGCTCCTATCGCCGACGACCCCGATGCCCTCTTCCAGCCCTTCACGCGCGGCGATGCGGCCCGCGTGTCATCGGGTGGCAGTGGCTTGGGCCTCTCCATCTGCAAGCGGATTGCCGACCTGCATGGCTACGACCTCACCCTCGTGCAGCCCTACGGCCGTTTTGCCAAGGCCTTTGCCCTGCGCTGCGTCGTGATGGGGTAAAGGTCCCGCGGGGCCCCGACTTCGAAGAGCCCTTCGCAAATACATGACGCCAGACCAATCGATTTCGACACGTGGCCCCTGCGGCCTCGTTCCTGGCGTAGTCTCAGGGTAGCAAAACAACGGCCGGAGGGACCGCCTATGGCATACGAGGACATCATCGCCCAGCTCACCCTCGAGGAGAAGTGCGCCTTGCTGCAGGGGGCCAGCGCCTTCGGTACCTTTGCCATCCCCAGCCTCGGCATACCGAAGCTGCAGTTTTCCGACGGACCGCACGGTATGCGCCACCAGGATCCCACCACAAGCAACCACTTGGGTATCGGGGGAAGCCTGCCGGCCACGTGCTTTCCGACGGCGGCGACGGTGGCACAGAGCTGGGACCCCTCGTTGGGCGAGCGTCTTGGCACGGCACTTGGTGAGGAGGCTGCCTGCCAAGGTGTGGGATGCGTGCTGGGCCCGGGTCTCAACATCAAGCGCAGCCCGTTGACCGGTCGCAACTTCGAGTACTTTTCCGAGGATCCGCTCCTTGCTGGCAAGATGGCTGCCGCCTACGTGCGTGGCATTCAGAGCCAGGGTGTGGCTGCCTGCCCCAAGCACTTTGCCGTCAACAGCCAGGAGACGCGCCGCCAGGCGTCCGACTCCGTCCTGGACGAGCGGACTCTGCGCGAGATCTACCTCACGGGCTTTGAGACCGTGGTGCGCGAGGGCGACCCATGGTGCATCATGACGAGCTACAACATGATCAATGGCACCTACGCCAATGAGTCCGGGCACCTGCTGCAGGAGATTCTGCGCGATAGCTGGGGCTTTGGCGGAGCGGTGGTGACCGACTGGGGAGGCAGCAACGACCACGTGGCGGGCGTCGCCGCGGGGTCGACCTTCGAGATGCCCGCGCCCGGCCTCGGCGAGGCTCGCACGCTGGCCGTGGCCGTGCGCGACGGTCGCATCTCGGAGGCCACGCTGGATGTCCGCGTGGAAGAGGCCCTTCACCTCATGCTCCGCACGCGTGCTGCGGTGGAGGCCAATCAGGGCAAGGAGTTCGACCGGGAAGCCCACCATTGGCTTGCGCGCGAGATTGCCGCGCAGTCGATCGTCCTGCTCAAGAACGAGAAGGCCGAGGCATGCGGTTCGGCTGCCGATGGCCGTCCGCTGCTGCCGCTCGCGCCTGGCACCAAGGTGGCGCTGCTGGGCGATTTCGCGATAACGCCGCGCTACCAGGGGGCTGGCTCGTCGCTGGTTAACTGTACGCAGCTCGACACGCTTGCCGGGCTCATTGACCAGGAAGACCTGCAGGTCGTGGGAGCTGCACGTGGGTTTGAGCGGGATGGCCATGAGAACGTCGAGTTGCGGCAGGAGGCTGTGGCCCTCGCCCGGCAAGCCGATGTGGCCCTCGTGTGCATGGGTTTGCCCGAGTCCGCCGAGTCCGAGGGCTTCGATCGCTTGGACATGTGTATTCCCGACGCGCAGATTGCCCTGCTCAAGGCGGTGGCTGCAGCGAACCCGAATACGGTCGTCCTGCTCTCGGCAGGCGCGTCCGTGGAGACCGACTGGGCGGCAGATGCCCGAGCTCTGGTGCACCTCGCCCTCGGTGGGCAAGCCGGTGCGGCTGCGGCAATCGATGCTCTGATGGGCCGCGTCAACCCCTCGGGCAAGACCGCCGAGACCTGGTACCAGCATCTTTCCGATAGCCCCACAGCCGGCAACTTCCCCAGCTACGAGAAGACCGCCGAGTATCGAGAGGGCCTCTTTGTGGGCTACCGCTACTGCCAGACAGCGGGCGTGCGCCCGGCCTACCCCTTTGGCTACGGTCTCTCCTATACGTCCTTCACGTACGCTAACCTGCGCGTTTATCAGGGCGATGCGGAACGGGGCACGGGGACTAGAATCACCGTCACCGTGGCCAACACCGGTGACGCGGCTGGTGCCGAAGTCGTCCAACTGTACGTGGCAAAGCCCGAGCATCAGGTCTTCCGTCCCGAGCAGGAGCTCAAGGCCTTCGCAAAGGTGATGCTACAGCCGGGCGAGTCGTGCGACGTGACCTTCACTCTCGGCGAGACCGCCTTCCGCTACTGGAACGTGGCAACCGATGCCTGGGAGGTCGAGGGAGGCACCTACGAGCTACGCGTGGCGGCAAGCAGCGAGGATGTGCGCCTTGTTGGTACGGTCGACTTGGCGGGCACCAATGCTCCGAATCCCTATCAGGGCCTCGACCTCGCGCCTTATGAGACCGGCCGGGTTGCTGGCGGTTGCGTGAGCGACGCGCAGTTTGCCGAGCTGCTCGGTCGTCCGCTGCCCGATTCCGAGGTGACCATCGACGAGTGCATGACCTTCCGCGACCTCACGCGCAGCAGAAGCCCGATGCTCATGGCCATCAGCGCGGGGCTAGGGGTGGCGGAGCGCGAGGCGTTCAAGGCGGGTGCGCCTAACATCAATGTTGAGTTCGTCTACAACATGCCCCTGCGAGCCATCGGGCAGATGACTGGAGGAATCACCGACAGCGGTCTTGTCCATGCCATCGTGCGCGAGGCTAAGGGCTGGGGGCTGGGTGGTCTCGTTCTGATGGTGCTGGCGATCGCCTTTGGCCGGGGCATTGGTCTGGCAATCCTGCTCTGTCTGCTGTGGGTCTTTGGTCCTTGGCTCCTTGCGGCTGCGGTCAACTCCCTTGAGAACCTACGCAGCTCGAAGGCACTCAGGGTGGCAGACGAGTCTCGACGGCTTAAGTAGGGCGACGCGTATCGAGAGTCGTGGTTGTAAGTCTGGGCGACGTTTGGCCGGGGAGGGTGTCATGCGGGTGAGACTGACGGCACGAGGGCTAGATCTGTGCGCCGAGCGCGTGCGCATTGTCGCAGGCAGGCGCCGCATGTCCGCACTCGTGCTGAAGCCGACCCGCCCACGGGCCGACGCACCGGGTGTGCTGTGGATTCACGGAGGCGGCTATGCAACGGGCATGAAGGAGATGGTCTTCATGTCGCGGGCGGTGGACCTCGTCGAGCGCTACGGCGCCGTGGTGGTCTCGCCCGCATATCGGCTCTCGTGGCGGGCGCCGTATCCGGCTGCACTCGATGACTGCTATGCTGCGCTGCTCTGGATGCGCGACCATGCAGTGGAGCTGGGCGTTAACCCCGCACAGCTCATGGTGGGCGGCGAGAGTGCCGGAGGGGGTCTCACGGCCTCGCTCTGCCTTATCGCCCGCGACCGCGGCGAGGTGGCGGTGGCCTATCAGATGCCGCTCTATCCCATGATCGACAATCTGGATACCGCAAGCTCGGCAGACAACCACAACAAGATCTGGAACACGCGGCGCAACCATCAGGCGTGGTGGCTGTACCTGCGTAAGGACGCGCAGTCACCGCAGGTGTCGCCCTATGCGGCGGCAGCTCGCGCAACTGACCTCGCAGGTCTTCCGCCGGCCTATACCTTCGTGTGCACCGGCGAGCCCTTCTATGCCGAGACGCTTGCGTATGTGGAGGCGCTGCGATTCGCGGGTGTGCCTGCCGAGGTGGATGTCTACGAGGGTCTCTACCACGCGTTTGACATGATGGAGCCGGATTTGCCCGAGTCCCAGCTTGCTCGCCAGCGATTCTGCGAGCACTTCGGGCGGGCCTGCGCAACATACTTTGCCCCGCAAGGGTAGCTACGAGTGAGGCTAAGTCTGGTCTCCGTTGTGCCTATGCTGGCTCGGGCACAAACAGCGCAACACTGTGTGCTAAAAGGAACTCATGTCTGTATGCCATGGTTAAGGAGGAACGGGAATGGGTCTCTGGAACACGCTTGAGCAGCTCAAATCCTGCCACTGGGTGGAGCTCTCGCACACGCTCAACAACGATAGCCCCTTCTGGAACGGCATCCCTGAGGACTCGGTCGAGCTCTGCAAGACCGTCTTCGACTACGACAACCCCATGCTGAGCTGCCGTATCCACACCTTCAAGTTCCCAGGGCAGTTTGGCACGCACATCGACTTCCCCCTCCACTTCGTCGAGGGTGCGCCTGGTCCCGAGGGCTTCACCATCGAGAATCACGTCCTTCCCCTCGTGGTCGTCGACATCCGCGACAAGGTCGCCGAGAACCCCGAGTACGCCATGACCCTGGCCGACATTGAGGCCTTCGAGGCCGAGCATGGCACCATTCCCACCGGCAGCTTTGTTGCGCTCTGCACCGGCTGGTGCCACCGCTGGCCGGACAACGACGCCCTCAACAACTTTGACGAGGAGGGCGGCGAGCACGCGCCTGGCTGGAGCCTGCCCGTGGTGCAGTTCCTCATCGACGAGCGCGACGTGGCGGCCATCGGTCACGAGACCTTCGACACCGACGCCTCCCCCGAGGCCGTGAAGGAGGATGACCTCGCCTGCGAGCGCCTGATCCTCGCCGCCGGTCGCTTCCAGGTCGAGCTCATGGACAATCTCGACCAGCTTCCCGCCACGGGCGCAATCATCTTCATCGCCTATCCGCGCGTGGAGGGCGCCTCTGGTCTGCCCGTGCGCGCTTGGGCGATCTACGAGTAACG
The DNA here is from genome assembly GCA_902790135.1 of uncultured Coriobacteriaceae bacterium. GTDB lineage: Bacteria > Actinomycetota > Coriobacteriia > Coriobacteriales > Atopobiaceae > UBA1367. Next base: position 50,122 of record CADAQM010000032.1, on the reverse strand, counting down.
AGTAAGGGAGTCCCGCCAAAAGGCGAGGAAGCAAGACATTCAGCAGTCGGAGAGACGTGCCTGACCGTAACAAGGTCAGGCACGTCTTTGCTTCGCGAGTTGTGCTAACTATGTGATGTGTGGATACGCCCGGTGCCGTGGACTTTTGACAATACGCCCTCGGCTGCGTAGAGTGTTCTAGCTGTGCCAATCCAGGGTAGTGGTGCTGCGCTGCCCTTTCCGCATACGTTGTAGATGATAGTTCAGAAGGAGAAAGCTTTGCCTACCATCAACCAGCTCGTCCGTCAGGGTCGCAAGACTGTTGCGTCCAAGTCCAAGAACGCTGCTCTCCAGCACAACCCGCAGAAGCGCGGCGTCTGCACCCGCGTCTTCACCACCACCCCCAAGAAGCCGAACTCCGCCCTGCGCAAGGTCGCCCGTGTGCGCCTCGTCAACGGCATCGAGGTCACGGCCTACATCCCGGGTGAGGGCCACAACCTGCAGGAGCACTCCATCGTGCTCATCCGCGGCGGCCGCGTGCGCGACCTCCCTGGCGTGCGTTACAAGATCATCCGTGGCGCGTATGACTGCGCAGCGGTCCAGAACCGCAAGCGCGCTCGCTCCCGCTACGGCGCCAAGCGCCCCAAGTAAGTCGTCGGAGCATACCCACCACGTAAGATCTCGTACCTAAGGAGAATCAAATGCCGCGTCGTGCAGCAGCAGTCCGTCGTGAGGTCATGCCGGACGTCAAGTACAACAACCGTCTCGTGACCCAGCTCATCAACAAGGTCCTCCTCGATGGCAAGAAGGCCACCGCTGAGAAGATCGTCTATGGCGCCTTTGACATGGTCGCCGCCAAGTCTGGCGAGGATGCCCTCTCCGTCTTCAAGAAGGCCATGGACAACATCCGCCCACCTACCAGGTGCCCATGGAGGTCAACTCCCGTCGTGCCAACCAGCTCGCCATCCGTTGGATGGTCAACTTCTCGCGTGCTCGCAAGGAGAAGACCATGGCCGAGCGCCTGGCCAACGAGATCCTCGACGCCTCCAACGGCGTTGGCGCTTCCGTCAAGCGTCGTGAGGACCTCTTCAAGATGGCCGAGTCCAACCGCGCCTTCGCGCACTACCGCTTCTAAACCTGAATCCAGGAGTAAGAATTCATGGCAAAAGTTAAGTACAAGCTCGAGAACCTTCGCAACATCGGCATCATGGCCCACATCGATGCCGGTAAGACGACGACTACCGAGCGCATCCTCTACTACACCGGCAAGACCCACAAGATCGGCGAGGTCCACGACGGTGCAGCCACCATGGACTGGATGGTGCTTCTGGGGCGATCACGTCATCCAGATCATCGACACCCCGGGTCACGTCGACTTCACCGCTGAGGTCGAGCGCTGCCTGCGCGTTCTTGACGGCGCCGTCGCCGTCTTCGACGCCGTCGCTGGCGTCCAGCCGCAGTCCGAGACCGTCTGGCGTCAGGCTGCCAACTACAACGTCCCGCGCATCGCGTTCATCAACAAGTTCGACCGCATCGGCGCCGACTTCTTCCACGCGATCGAGACCATGAAGGACCGTCTGGGTGCAAACGCCGTGGCCGCTCAGGTGCCCATGGGCGCCGAGTCCCAGTTCTGGGGCCTCATCGACCTCGTGACCATGAAGGCATGGGACTTCAAGGAGGACGCCAAGGGCATGATCTACCCTGAGGTCCTTCCCGAGATCCCGGCCGAGTACGTCGACCTCGCCAACGAGAAGCGCGAGGAGCTGCTCGACGCCGCCTCCGACTTTGACGACGAGCTCATGGAGCTCATCCTCATGGACGAGGAGATCCCCGTCGACATGCTCAAGGCCGCCATCCGCAAGGGCACCCTTGCCGGCCAGCTCAACCCCGTCTTCGTGGGCTCCGCCTACAAGAACAAGGGCATCCAGGAGGTCCTCGACGCCGTCGTGGACTACCTCCCCAGCCCGCTCGACGTCAAGGAGATTGACGGCACCGACCCCAAGACCGGCGAGACCATCACCCGCATCGCCGATCCCAAGGAGCCGTTCAGCGCCTTGGCCTTCAAGATCATGACCGACCCCTACGTCGGCAAGCTCACCTACTTCCGCGTGTACTCCGGCCACGCCGAGTCCGGCAGCTACGTGTACAACGTCAACAAGGACGCCCGTGAGCGTCTGGGCCGCATCCTCGAGATGAACGCCAACGAGCGCGTCGACCGCGACGCCTGCTCCGCCGGCGACATCGTTGCCTGCGTTGGCTTCAAGAACACCACCACCGGTGACACCCTGGCCGACGAGAAGCACCCCATCATCCTCGAGTCCATCGACTTCGCCGACCCCGTCATCGACGTTGCCGTCGAGCCGAAGAGCAAGGCCACGAGACCGGCCAGACCATCATCGCCGGCATGGGCGAGCTGCACCTCGAGATCATCGTCGACCGTCTGCGTCGCGAGTTCAAGGTCGAGTGCAACGTCGGCAAGCCGCAGGTTGCCTACCGCGAGACCGCTGGCAAGGCCGTCAACCACGTCGAGGGCAAGTTCGTCCGTCAGTCCGGCGGTAGCGGCCAGTTCGGCTGGGTCTTCATCGACATGGAGCCGCAGGAGCCGGGTTCCGGCTACTCCTTCGAGAACGCCATCGTCGGTGGCACCATCCCCAAGGAGTACATCCCCGCTGTTGACAAGGGCATCCAGGAGGCTCTGGAGGCTGGCGTCATCGCTGGCTACCCTGTCGTCGACATCAAGGTCAAGCTTATTGACGGCAAGTACCACGAGGTCGACTCCTCCGAGGCTGCCTTCAAGATTGCTGGCTCGATGGCCATCAAGGAGGCCCTGCGTCGTTCCGATCCCGTTCTGCTCGAGCCGGTCGAGGCCGTCGAGGTCGAGACTCCGGAGCAGTACATGGGCGACGTCATGGGTAACCTGTCCAGCCGCCGTGGCAAGATCGAGGGCATGGAGGACCGCTCCAACTCCAAGGTCATCAAGGCTAAGGTGCCTCTGGGCGAGATGTTTGGCTACGCCACCGACCTTCGCTCTCAGACGCAGGGTCGTGCGAGCTACACCATGCAGTTCGATTCCTACGAGCCCGTTCCCAAGTCCGTCCGTGATGAGATCATGTCCAAGCACGGCGCCAACGTATAAGTCACTAGTCAACGAGCCTTTCGCTCTTAATGGAGGTAACCAAAGTGTCAAGCCAGAAGATCAGGATCCGCCTCAAGGGCTACGATCACGAGGTCGTTGACCAGTCGGCCAAGAAGATCGTCGAGACCGCCCAGAACACCGGTGCTCGCGTTTCCGGCCCCATCCCCCTGCCCACCGAGCGCAACCTCTACACGGTCATCCGCTCGCCGCACAAGGACAAGGACAGCCGCGAGGAGTTCGAGATGCGCACCCACAAGCGCCTCATCGACATCCTCGACCCGAGCTCCAGCACGGTCGACAGCCTGATGCGCCTCGACCTGCCCGCCGGCGTGGACATCGAGATCAAGCTCTAAGCGAGATCTGAGCTCATAGAAGCGATAGCACGCTCCCTCATCCGCCAGTGCGGGTGGGGGAGCGTTCTTTTGTGAAATGCGGTCAGTCGCGCGTGAAACTGAGGGGCCGTACACCGACTGGTTTTATCACCATACTTGTTAAATATTGTGAAGTGCTGTTTGGGGATACTCCCCCATCCGCAAGGGTGCGGATGGGGGAGTATCCCCAAACAGCAATATAAATGTTATTGCACATGCAGCAGATAATCGAGACAGTGTAGCTTCAATATGCAGTTAGAAATATGCATATAAAAGACTGAGATACGTGACCAAAATGGTATATGTTGCAAAAAAGAAGCAATAAAACTATGTAAGACTCGTGGATTAGATTGCCGAATACTACTGGTGAAAGCAATGTGCACGTAAACTTTCTCCTTAGCGAACGAAAAATCGAGTGCACAAACTAAGCGATTTATCAGGCAATCTTCCCATCAATCGACGAGTATCAACCACTGAATAGCTGGATTTGCTGATCTGGTGGCATGTCAATTTGTGTGTAAACCGCCAACACGATCAGATATGGAATGCAATGTGGGCTGTCTTGGGCTATCGCCCAGTACCAACAAATGCGGGTATCGTTATTAGTAAGGGGGCAACTTGAATACGACGATCGCCATGGTCCCGATGGAGGATTCGATTGCTGTTGAGAACGGCTGGCAGTTCAGTGGCTATATGTTTGTCAAGCGTGCCTTCGACATTGTCTTCTCGCTCATGGTTCTGGTGGCCTTCGGTTGGCTCTTCCTATTGATTGCCCTTGCGATCAAGTTGGACGACAGCGCAGGCCCCGTCATCTTCAAGCAGGTTCGCGTGGGCAAAAACGGCAGACTGTTCCACATGTGGAAGTTCCGCTCCATGTACGCGGACGCCGAGGATCGTCTGGCCGAGCTCATGCAGTTCAATGAGAAGGATGGCCCGGTGTTCAAGATGAAGGATGACCCCCGCATCACGCGCGTCGGCCGCTTCATCCGCAAGACCTCCCTCGACGAGCTCCCCCAGTTCATCAACGTGCTCTTTGGCGAGATGTCGGTCGTTGGCCCTCGTCCCGCACTTCCGAACGAGGTTGCACAGTACACGGCCTATCAGAGCCAGCGCCTCAACTGCCATGCCGGCATCACGAGCTTCTGGCAGGTTCAGAGGAACCGAGACAGCCTCTCTTTCGACGAGTGGGTTGACCTCGACCTCGCCTATGTGAGGAACCGGTCGCTTCTCACGGACCTCAAGCTGATCTTCCAGACGGTCGGTGTGGTTCTGACGGCTCAGGGCAGCTAGGCGAGAGTCTCCACCATGAAAATTGCCATGCTTGGGCATAAGCGCATGCCCTCGCGCGAGGGGGGCGTCGAGATCGTCGTAGAGGAGCTCTCTACGAGGCTCGTCGCCCTCGGTCATGAGGTAACGGTCTATAGCCGTCGCGGTCACAATGTGGCTGGGGCAAGCTACGATGCTCAGGAGCTAACCGAGTATCGGGGAGTGCGCATCAAGACCGTCCCCACAGTCGAGGCGCGAGGTCTTGCCGCTCTGAGCTCCTCGTTCTTTGCGACGCTTGCCGCGCTGCGCGATAAGCCCGACGTCATCCACTTCCATGCCGAAGGACCCTGCGCCATGATTCCCCTGGCCAAGCTTGCGGGCGTGCGCTCGGTTGCGACGATTCACGGCCTCGACTGGCAGCGCGCCAAGTGGGGAAGGTTCGCCACAAGTTATCTGAAGCACGGCGAGCGCGTTGCTGCCGCCAAAGCCGACGAGCTTATCGTGCTCAGCAAGAACACGCAGAACTACTTCCGCGAGACCTACGGGCGGGAGACGAGCTATATCCCCAATGGCGTGACAGTCAATGACCCCGTTCCCGTCGAGGCCATCGCGTCAGCGTATGGTCTTGCGTCCGAATCCTACGTCCTCTTTTGCGGACGCATCGTCCCCGAGAAGGGCATCCACCATCTCATTGAGGCGTGGCAAGGTCTCGAAACGGACAAGACCCTGGTGATTGCGGGTGGTTCCTCTGACTCGCGGGACTACTTTGACCGCGTGAAGGGGCTTGCGGGCGACAACTCCAAGGTCGTCTTCACGGACTTCGTGCAGGGTCGCGTCCTCCAAGAGCTCTTCAGCAATGCCTGCCTGTACGTGCTCCCCTCCGACCTTGAGGGCATGCCCATAAGCCTCCTCGAGGCGATGTCATACGGCCGCTGCTGTTTGACGAGTGACATACCCGAGTGCGCCGAGGTTCTCGGGGAGACGGGTGTCACCTTTCGGCGCAGTTCGGTGGAGGCGCTTCACGACGCACTTAAGAAGTTGTTGGCTGACGATCGGTTGCGTCACGTGTATGGGACAAAGGCCCGTGCGCGCGTCGTGAACGACTTTGGCTGGGACACCGTCGTCGAGAGAACACTCGAGCTCTATCGCCATAACTAGGCACCTTGGCAAACGACATGGACGTGGATGCTCTCTTCTCCTATAGCCCCCTCTGGTTTCTCTTCAAAGGGTTTATTTGGGATGTTCTTGTTGCCGTGCTCAGGCCTCTGCCGCTGGTCCTTCCGTTCTCGATGGTCGTGATGTTCGCCTCGATGTACGCTCGCGAGCACGGTTGGACGGCCCGTGACTCTGCGGCTCAGGCGGCAAGGGCATGGAAGAGCGCGTTCACGGGCTCGGCGGTGTTCAGAACCGAGTTTCTCTTCGTGTTCTACGTCATGCTGGTAATGTCCAGAACGCTGCTCTTCAGGCCAACGCATCCATATCCCCTCTCGGACATGCTTGGGGGATGGGACTTCTACGACCTCAGTGGGGGCTTCACGCTCGAAGCCGTCGAGAACTTCATCCTATTCATCCCGTTTGGGCTGTTGCTTTCCAGCGTGCTGCACAAGACTGAGCAACTGGAGAGCCGAAGCGTAGATGCCTGGGTGCTCAGGCGCGCCGCCTTGGCTTCTGCCGTCTTCTCCCTGTCCATAGAGTGCCTGCAGGTGATGCTGTACGTCGGGACGTTCCAGCTAGCCGACCTGTTCTACAATTCTGCGGGCGGCGCCTTCGGAGCCCTCCTCTTCTGCCTCTATGCCAAGATCAAGGCGATGCGTGCCTGACATCGGGTGGAGAGATTGTGGAAACCCCACAACCGGGCGTATCCCCAAAAGCCTCCGCTAAGATAGAAAAGCTGCTGAATTGTGGGATTGTTCTGTCTCGGCTGCATGCCCCAACCTGTGTAGGGGCACCTGCTCGCGGTCGTGGCCGTACAAAAAGACAAGGACGCAGCCATACGTCGGATGCGGTCCGCTGGGGAAGGCGCAAGGGTGTCTCGGCCGCAAGATCGGGATGACTCAGGTGTGGGATGAGGACGACAACGTCGTGCCCGTCACCGTCATCCAGGCTGGCCCCTGCACGGTGTCGCAGGTAAAGACCAAGGCGACTGACGGCTACGAGGCCGTCCAGATCGGCTTTGGCGACATCAAGTCCAAGCATGTCAACAAGCCGCTCGCTGGCCACTTCGCCGCCCAGGGCGTCGAGCCGATGCGCTACCTGCGCGAGGTTCGTGTCGAGGACGCAAGCGAGTACAGCACCGGCGACCAGGTCACCGTTGCCGCCTTTGCTGACGTCAAGGCAGTCGACGTTACCGGTACCTCCAAGGGCAAGGGCTTCCAGGGCACCATCAAGCGCTGGAACTTCCATCGTGGACCCATGACCCACGGCTCCCGCAACCAGCGCAAGCCGGGCTCCATCGGCCAGTGCGCCTACCCCGCGCGCGTCCGCAAGGGTCTCCACATGGCCGGCCACATGGGCGACGAGCGCGTTACGGTCAAGAACCTCAAGCTCGTCCGCATCGATGAGGAGCAGAACCTCATGCTCGTCAAGGGTGCCGTGCCCGGTGGCAAGAACGCCCTCGTCCAGATTCGCATGGCCTAAGGGCCCCACGTTAGTAGCCTTTAGGCTCCCAAGGAGGACAAGAGATGTCCAACATCGAAGTCAAGAACGTCGAGGGACAGGCGGTCGGTACCGTCGAGCTCTCCTCTGACGTGTTCGGCATCGAGCCGAACATCCCCGTGGTGCATCAGGTGGTCGTCGCCTACGAGGCCAGCCTGCGTCAGGGCACCCATTCCGTCAAGAACCGTCACGACGTCTCCGGTGGCGGCAAGAAGCCCTATCGCCAGAAGGGCACCGGCCGTGCCCGCCAGGGCTCCACGCGTGCCGGTCAGTGGACTGGCGGCGGCGTGATCTTCGGGCCTACCCCCCGCAGCCACGCCAAGCGCGCCAACAACAAGGAGAAGAAGCTCGCCATGCGCTCCGTGCTCTCCGGCAAGCTGGCTGACGCCGAGCTCATCCTGCTCGACTCGCTCTCCTTCGACGAGCCCGCCACCAAGAAGGCCGTCGCCATCCTCAAGGCGCTCGGCATCGACGGCAAGCGCGTGACCATCGTTGTCCCCGACGACGATGTCATCACCTACCTGTCGTTCCGCAACATCCCCAAGGTCGAGGTCATCGGCATCTCCGAGGCCAACACCCGCTATCTCATCGACAACGCTTGCCTGGTCATGACCACCGAGGTTGCCAAGCAGCTCGAGGAGGTGCTCGCGTAATGCAGACCGCATACGATGTCATCATCCGCCCGATCGTGACCGAGCGTTCGTTCGACCTCATGGAGCAGGGCAAGTACACCTTCGAGGTTGCCCGCACCGCTCCCAAGGAGGAGATCGCCGCCGCCGTCGAGAAGCTCTTCGGCGTGCACGTCATCAAGGTCAACACCATGTGGGCAAAGGCCAAGAACAAGCGCGTCCGCTACCAGTACGGCAAGACCCGCACTTGGAAGAAGGCCATCGTCACCATCGCCGCCGGCGAGCAGATCGAGGTCTTCGCTCCCCAGCAGGCTGCTGAGGAGTAAGCAGGTATTTCGCCTTGGTCCCAAAGGGGGCCAAGGCTCGTATGCCGCGTGTGATGGATACGCGCGGTACCGTGGTAATCCGGTGTCGTCCCGTCCACACCCTTAAGCGGGACGGCCAACGGAAGAAGAAGGGAAAGGTACGTAATGGCAGTCAAGCACCTCAAGCCTACGAGCGCAGGGCGCCGCTTCCAGACGGTCTCTGACTTTGCAGAGATCACGACGGACAAGCCCGAGAAGTCGCTTCTCGAGCCCCTGCCCAAGAAGGCCGGCCGTAACAACAACGGCCGCATCACCACCCGTCACCAGGGTGGCGGCAACAAGCGCAAGTATCGCAAGATCGACTTCAAGCGCGTCAAGGACGACGTGCCGGCCAAGGTCGCTACCATCGAGTACGACCCCAACCGCTCCGCCCGCATCGCGCTGCTGCACTATGTCGACGGCGCCAAGGCCTACATCCTGGCTCCGCAGGGCCTGAAGGTCGGTGACACCGTCGTCTCCGGCACCAAGGACATCGACATCAAGCCGGGCAACGCCATGCCGCTGTCCGAGATCCCCGTCGGCACGCTCGTGCATGCCGTCGAGTTCCAGCCTGGCAAGGGCGCCGCAATGGCCCGCGCCGCTGGCACCTCCATCCAGCTCATGGGCAAGGACAACGGCTATGCCGTCCTGCGCATGCCCTCCTCCGAGCTCCGTCGCGTGCTGCTCACCTGCCGCGCCACCATTGGTGTCGTGGGCAACGCCGACCACTCCAACATCGTTATCGGCAAGGCCGGCCGCAACCGCTGGGCTGGCGTGCGTCCCACCGTCCGCGGTACGGTCATGAACCCTGTTGACCACCCGCACGGCGGCGGCGAGGGCAAGAACCACACCTCCGGCCGTCCGTCCGTCACCCCGTGGGGCAAGCCGACCAAGGGCAAGAAGACCCGCGACCCGAAGAAGGCCAGCAACCGCCTCATCATTCGCCGTCGCAAGACCAAGAACAAGTAGCCTGAAACACGAGTAGTAGGGCTATGAACGAGTCTGGCAAGAAGGAGGTCATCAAGACCTGGTCGCGTTCCTCGACCATCTTCCCCGAGATGGTTGGTCACACGATCGCTGTCCACGATGGCCGCAAGCATGTCCCCGTGTACGTCACCGAGTCGATGGTCGGCCACAAGCTGGGCGAGTTCGCCCCTACGCGCAAGTTCATCGGCCACAAGGTCAAGTAGGGGGGATAGGAACTAAATGGCTAACAACACCGACAACCAGGTGCGTGCGACGGCCAAGTACGTCCGCATGGCACCTCGTAAGGTCCGCATGGTCGTTGACCAGATCCGCAACAAGAGCGTCGAGCAGGCCCTCGAGGTCCTGCAGTTCTCCACTCGCGCCGCCGCTGAGCCGGTCGCCAAGGTGGTCCGCTCTGCCGTGGCCAACGCCGAGAACAACAACAACCTGCGCTCCGACAACCTCGTGATTGCCGCTGCGTACGTCGACGAGGGCCCCACGCTGAAGCGCATCCGTCCTCGCGCCAAGGGCTCCGCGTCGCGCATCAACAAGCGCACCAGCCACATCACCGTTATCGTCGCACCGCGAAAGGAGGCGTAAGGATGGGTCAGAAGGTACATCCTACCGGCTTCCGCCTCGGTACCACCGAGGAGTGGCGTTCCCGCTGGTACGCCGATAAGGACTACGCCGAGAAGCTCGGCAACGACCTCGAGATTCGCAAGTTCCTCGAGAAGCGTCTCGCTCGCGCCGCCCTCTCCCGCGTCGACATCGAGCGCGCCGGCGACAAGGTGAAGGTCATCATCTACACCGCTCGCCCGGGCATCGTCATCGGCAAGAAGGGCGCCGAGATCGACAACCTTCGCGCTGATCTCGAGAAGATCGCCAAGGTCAGCAAGGGCCAGGTCAACGTCGACGTCATCGAGATCAAGCGTCCCGAGCTCGACGCCCGCCTCGTTGCCCAGTCCATCAGCGAGCAGCTCGAGGGCCGCATCGCCTTCCGTCGCGCCATGCGCAAGGCCGTCCAGTCCGCCCGCAAGGCCGGCGCCCTGGGCATCCGCATCCAGTGCTCTGGCCGCCTCAATGGCGCTGAGATGGGCCGCCGCGAGTGGTACCGCGAGGGTCGCGTGCCCCTGCACACCCTGCGCGCCAAGATCGACTACGGCGAGGCCACCGCTCGCACCACCATGGGTGCCTGTGGCGTCAAGGTTTGGATCCGCGCCCAACCCGGCGCTTGAGGGCACCAGCCGTCCTCGCCGTCGTAACAACGAGAGGAGGGGTCGCTAATGCTCGCTCCTAAGCGTGTCCTCCACCGCAAGGTGCAGCGCGGCTCCATGAAGGGCCAGGCCAAGGGTGGCACCAAGATTACCTTCGGCTCCTTCGCCCTGCGTGCCGAGGAGGCCCACTGGATCACCAACCGCCAGATCGAGGCCGCCCGTGTGGCCATGACCCGTCGCATGCGCCGTGGCATCACCAAGAAGCCGGCCGAGACCCGCATGGGTTCCGGTAAGGGCAACCCCGAGGAGTGGGTGGCCGTCGTCAAGCCGGGCCGCATCATGTTCGAGATTGATGGCGTGAGCGAGGAAGTCGCCCGCGAGGCCCTGCGTCTGGCCCAGCACAAGCTGCCGATCAAGACCAAGATCGTCTCCCGCGCCGATCAGGACGGGGAGGAGTAGTAAATGAAGTACAACGAGATTCGCGAGCTCACTGACGAGGAGCTGGCCAAGAAGCTCGAGGAACCAGCCAGCTCGACAACACCGCTCGCGTGACCAACGTCAAGCGTGACATCGCACGTATCCAGACCGAGATGCGTGCCCGTGAGATTGCCGCCGCCAAGAACGCGGCCGAGAAGTAGACCGGAGAGTAAGAAATGGCTGACACCGAAATCAGGAACGCGCGTAAGGTGCGCACCGGGACCGTCATCTCCCTCTCTGGTGACAAGACGATCACGGTTCAGATCGAGTACCGCAAGCATCATCCCAAGTACGGCAAGATGATGACCATCCACAAGAAGCTCCATTGCCATGACGAGAAGAACGAGGCCGGCCTCGGCGATACCGTTCGCGTCATGGAGACTCGCCCGCTGTCCAAGACCAAGCGTTGGCGTCTCGTCGAGATCGTGGAGCGTGCCAAGTAAGTAAGGACATGATTCAGATGGAGACCATGCTCAACGTCGCTGACAACAGCGGCGCCAAGCGTGTGAAGTGCATCAAGGTCCTTGGTGGCTCCAAGCGTCGCTACGCTGGTCTCGCCGACGTCATCATCGGCGCCGTGCAGGAGGCCACTCCTGGCGGACAGGTGAAGAAGGGCGACATCGTGCGTTGCGTCATCGTTCGCACCGCCAAGGAGAACCGTCGCAAGGACGGCAGCTACATCAAGTTCGACCAGAACGCCTGCGTCCTGGTCAACAAGGACGGCGAGCCGCGTGGCACCCGTATCTTCGGGCCCGTCGCACGCGAGCTGCGCGACCACCGCTACATGAAGATCGTCTCGCTCGCTCCCGAGACGCTGTAAGGAGGCGTGAGACGAATGCCTAAGATGAACGTGAAGAAGGGCGACAAGGTCCAGGTCCTCTCTGGCAAGGACAAGGGCAAGCAGGGCGAGGTCCTGGTTGCCAAGCCCGCCGAGGGCAAGGTCATTGTCGAGGGCGTTGCCATCGTCAAGAAGGCCCAGCGTCCGACCCCGACCAACCAGCAGGGTGGCATCATCGAGCAGGAGGCGGCCATCGACGTCTCCAACGTGATGCTCGTCTGCCCGGCCTGCGGCAAGCCGACCCGCGTGGGTCACGGCAAGAACGCCGAAGGCAAGAAGGTCCGCATCTGCAAGAAGTGCGGTGCCGAGTTCTAAATCTGCACCCATAGAAGGTGTGAGGACCCCCGAGTCGCAGGACTCGGGGGTCCTTTTTTGTCCACATCCTTAGTGACTCGAGGGTTTTCCTAGCTCGATGCGGGCGTTTAGGTGGCCACTCACCTGCGAAAACAAGCCCAAAAGGGGCACTATTGCTGCTTATAGAACACATATGTATGCATAGGCTATATATATGGGTTACGATGACAACATATATGTCCAGATGTACTGCCTTGCGTACGCCTGGGCAACAAGGGCACTCAGACTAAACGCAGATAGAACGAGCTAAAAACGTATAGGGCTATTCGCGCCCATGGATATGGGGGAAGACATGAGCGGTATGAGGTTCAGCAATGCACGGAAGAAGGCGCTGAAGAACTCTGGTAGCACATTCCTTTCGTTACTACTCACCCTATGCATGGTGATGCAATCATCTCCCATTCATCTGGCGTTCGCGCTAGATGAGGACGGGGAGGCCATTGTTGCCACGGGCGAGCAGGAGACTCAAGAGGGGACTGCCTCGAATCTCGATGCTATACGCAATGAGGCTGTGGATGTGGAGTCATCTGACGAGTCCGTGTCGGTAGATGCTGGAGAAGCCGCTACAGCGGTAACTCCCACAGAGGACGAGCAGCCCGTCGAGAACGTGGAACCCGCCGAGAACGAGGAACCGACTGAGGCTGCGGCGCCGGCCGAGACTGAGCAGCCTGTTGAGGCCACGGGCTCTCAAGATGAGGAGAACGCGCCGACGTCCGACGAGAAGGTGCCCGACGCTGATCCATCCGACGAGGAGGCAGCCACCAAGACCACCTATACCTATGCGGATGGCTCAATCAAGGTAACGGCAACGTTGGAAGATCCGACCGCCGTGCCCGATGATGCGAAGCTGCGCGTCAAGGCTGTCGCCCGGGGGAACAGCAAGTACGATGCCTATTTGGCCGCGCTGAACGATTCCGTTAGCGACAGCCCTTACAACGAGGGCAACACCCTACTCTACGATGTGGCGTTCGTGATGACCGAAGACGGCAAGACCGTCGAGGTCGAGCCGGCCGCAGGCTCTGTAGAGGTGAAGTTTGAGTTCAAGAAGCAGCAACTGACGCAGGATATCGCGGCTGAGCGTGCGGAAGATGTCGCAGTTGCGCATCTGACCGAGGTCAATGGCGCTATCGAGGCTGAACCTCTGGACACCAGCGCCAGCGGTAGTAACAGCATTACGGTGGCTACGGACAGCTTCTCGGTGTTCTCGTTCAGCTACACCGTCGACTTCACGTACGAGGGCCATACGTATCGCTTCCCCGGCCAGGGTAGCTATGCGCTTACGGACGTGCTCGCCGCCCTTGGTATCGAGGGTGCGATCGACGACGCGACGCTGGAGCTTGTCGATGGCACTACCATCGAGGGCGACCTGTACCTCACGCAGCCCGATGGCGTATGGCACATCAGCTCCGACGTTCCCTTTACCAGCACTTATGAGCTCAGGGTCAAATCCGGCAACAGCATGCACGTGATCACGATCACCGATGTGCGCGAAAGTAGCAATCTGACCGACTTCCTTGTCAATGCAGTCATTACCGGTGCGACACAGGACGAGCAGGGTCGCTATCACGTCGAAGAGGGCAAGGACTACGGAATCGTCCTCAGCTTTGCCGAAGGCGCGGCCTGCCAGTTTGACAACGACGCAGAGCTCACGTACACAATCCCCGAGGGTATCACGGTGTCCGAAACCATAAACGACACCACCGAGATCAACGTCGGGTACCGCAACAGAACCTATAAGGTAAAAGCACACTACGAGCTTGACACCAGCGGCAACCTGAAGGTCAAGTTTGATGAGAGTGACCCCAACTATCAAAAGCTCGTGTCGTCCACCAATGTCACCTTCCGATTCAGCTTTAGCGCCGAGTTTGAGAGCTCGGAGGAGATCATCAAATTCAGCGAAGAGATCAAACGCGATATCGTCTTTGATGATCCGGAGCCTGCCCAGGCCTTTGCCGAGAAGACGGCAACCTTCGACGAGCGCACGGGCAGGTTCTACTACACCATCACGGTGACCGCGATGGGTGACCTGACCAACGTCAACGTCAAGGACACTATCTCTGGCAATGCGCTCATCTTCAATAACGACGTGCAGGTCAGTGGGAACTCAAGCGGATACACGGATAAAGGCAGCAACAATGGCTTTGACTACACCTTTGCCTCCATGGCGGATGGCGAGGTCATTACCATCAGCTACTCTGCCAACGCCGACTTCTGCAAGGACTTCGACAATGACGGCAAGCTTACCGTCGATCAGACCAAGAACACCGTGACAGTTAAGCCTGAAGGGGGCGACCCTCACAAGAGCGAGTACTCTCGCGAGATTACGTACAAGTCCACGCGCAAGAGTGACGGTACCGAAGCAGGCACCACGGAGACCGGTGACAAGATCATCGAGTGGACGATCGACTACAACATGTTGTCCCTCGTGGCGGTCGGTGGCGACACGATAAAGGACACCATTGCCGCCAACTCCACCGAGTACATGAAGTACTACGGTGATGGCATCAAGGTTGAGGTCTACGACCACGACGGCCATCTGGTCGACGCTCGCAACGTTGGCTACGACGAGCTGACGAGTCACAGTGCCTCCAGCTGGACGTACACCATACCGGAGACTGATACGACTCCGTACAGCTATCACATCACCTACCAGACCGTGGTTGACATGGATAAGGTCAAACAGGCAGGCGCAACCGTAAGCCTCTCCAATGAGGGCAACGGGAGCTATGGTGGCGTGAACGTCACACCCACGGAAAAGGTCGGCGTGATCAAGGAAGTAGAGTCCTTTACGACCGAGGAAATCAACTGGGTAACCACGCTGTCGATTCCAGAAGACGGACTGGCTCAGGCGGTCGTCACGGATACGCTGCCGATTATTCGGCTGGATGACGGCACGACGGTCTATAGGGACACGTACAAGGCTGGTTCGCTCGAGATCACGGGCCTGCTGCCAGGCGAGAGCTACACCGTTTCCCCGGACCCCTCGACAGAAACCACCGGGTCGATAGTCATCACCTTCTACAAGGACAGCAAACAGGAGCAGACGGGCCTGCAGGGAACACCGGGTGGCCACACCATTACGGTCAGGCTGACCACCAAGGTGAATCAGGATTGGCTACAGGAGGGCTACAAGACTGGCGGCCGCGTACAGAATCACACCAACACGATTGGGCTGAACGGTACGACTGATACCGCAACGGCCATCTTTGGCAAGCCGGGAATCGAAAAGGCCGTCGAGCGTCAGCCCGATGGCTCCTTCCTGTATACCCTCCTGCTCTCCGGTGTTTCCGATACGCCCATAAGCATCGAGGATACCTTCGATACGAGCCTGCTCGAGCTCGACGATTCGCAGGTGGGTTCTTGGGGTGACCACATGAAGATCTGGGGCGGCACCCAGTACAGCCAGGTTGCCGGCAAGACGGACATCTCGTATTCCGAGACCAGCAACGGCGTCATCCTCACGGCAAACTCGGTGCCGATGCAGTCCGATGGAAGCTACTATCCGTATTACCGAATCTGCTACTACCTCCGCCTCAAGGACGGGGTTGACCTCAACCAGCTGGCCATTGCCAATGGCGGTGAGCATCACCTCATCAACACGGTCAGGTGGGGTGGTCACGAGGACGATTGCGACTACGAGACCAAATACGAGTACCTCACCAAGGAGCTTCTGAACGAGGGCGAACTGGGTGGGAAGAATCGCAAGGCTCATTATCGGATCACCTTCAACTCCGCCAAGGCTGCGCTCAACGAGGGCGAGCCCATGACCATGACCGACGTCCTCAGCAAGAACCTGAGCGTTGACTACAGCTCCATTCAGATAACGACGGATCCAGCTGGCATGGCGGTGCCGTATAACCTGAAGGGCGGCGTCGGCCCAGATGGGCGGACCGACGGAACGACCGTCGCAACCTTTACCGTTCCCGACTCGACCAAGGTGGTCATCACGTATGACGCCGACGTCAGAGGAAACGGGGAGCAGACGATCGTCAATACGGTCAGTGTCAAGGACAGGACCAAGGTCTCCCAGAACAAGAATGAGTACGTCAGCGATAGCGGAGGCGAGGCCTCGATCGTGAGCTTCAAGATCGTCAAGGTCGACGGCTATGATGCCAACAAGAAGCTCAGCGGGGTGCCGTTCAGGGTCTTCTGCGAGAACCCCGACTTGGACTTCGGGGAGAAGGCAAACCATGCCAATGAAATCGTCCTGACGACCGACGAGAACGGTGAGATAGAGTTTGACGGTGCCGTTTACGACTTCTATTTCGGCCAGCAGTATATCGTCCAAGAGGTGGAAGCGCCCGAGAACTACGCCACGGTCGACATCAACTACTCGGTTACGCTCACCAACAAGATGGATGAGGTCAACTACGGCGAAGGCGGCGAGTACGTCTACTACTACAACGACGTGATGCAGATAAAGAACTGGCCACTCGAGGGCCTCGTCATCGAAAAGCGGGTAGAGAGTGACGACCAGGATGACCTCGAGAGATCCTACGATTTCAAGATTTCCGTCCTCAAGGACGACGGCAGCGTCGACACCGACTTTAACGAGAGCAATGATGACTACGAGTTCGTGAACGGCGTGTGCGAGTTCCAGCTCAAGGACAAAGAGCAGAAGATGTTCTGGGACTTCCCCAAGGGGACCAAGTACAAGGTCGAGGAGGTCCTGGCGAGTGCCGACGGCAAGAAGTTCACGGTCGAAGTGGGTTACGACGTCTTTGATGAGGACGGCAACGTCACCCAGCACAAGACGGAGGAGGCGATCTCGCATACCGGTGAGCTGACCCAGGACGACGAGGTCATCGTCTTCACCAACACAAAGAAGCAACAGAAGTACGGCAGCCTGAAGGTCAAGAAGACCGTTACCGAGAATGGCTCGACGCAGCTTTCTGATACGGCCAAGGCCATACTCAAGGGAGACTACAGCTTCACGCTCTACACTGACGAGGCCTGCACCAAGCCGTACCAGGTCAACGGGGCACCCAAGACCATCACGGTCACCGTTCCCGAGACTGGTGCTCCTGCCGAGAGTGAGGAGGTCACGGACCTGCCCATCGGTGACTACTGGATTAAGGAGACGGCTCCCGCCAACGGCTCCACACCCGTTGCTCAAAAGGTCAAAGTTACCGTCGAGGCAGACAAAACCGGCGAGGATGCGGTCATTGCCAAGTTCACCAACAACTTGGATACCGGAAGCCTCGAGATCAAGAAGCACGTCACGGTGGATGGCAGTTCAACCAGCGGCGCGCTCGCAGATGGCACCTACTCGTTCACAGTGAAGGACTCGAACGGCAAGGTTGTGGCAGAGCCCACGATCACCATCGATGGCGGCCAATCCAACACCGCGACGATCAACGGCCTCGTCCCTGGCACCTATACCGTATCCGAGGACACGTCCGAGAACCCGAGCGGCGTGAGCCTGGTTGGCAACAACGGCATCGAGGTCGGCGTCGAAGGGGGCGCTACCGCCAAGATCAAGACGGTTGAGTTCACTAACAACTACGAGTCTCCGTCCGGTGGTCTGACCGTTCTCAAGAAGGTGGATTCCCCCTACGGTGCGGACAAGAACATAGACTTCTCCTTCACGGTGTCGCTTCTGAAGGATGACGGCTCCGTCGACACGGGCTGCAACAAGACGTTTGGTGACATGACCTTCGTAAACGGGAAGTGCACGTTTACCCTGCGCCACAACCAGAGGAAGACCGCAACCGGCATACCCGAGGGCACGAAGTACAGGGTGCAGGAGACGAGCGATTCCGCCTTTGACGTCAACCCCTCAATGGGAAAGATCGAATCGAGTATCACTTCCGAGGCCGCAGTTCACGTCTTCACCAACAAGCGTATTCTCGGATCGCTGAAGATTCGGAAGGTGGTCCAGGAGAACGGCGCCGAGCCCACTTCGTCCGCCGCCAAATCCGCCCTAGCCGGCGACTACGAATTCAAGGTCTATACCGATGCGGCTTGCAAGAAGCCTGCAAAGGACGCCGCTGGTCACAACATCGTTGTCACGCTTACCGTTGCCGACGACGGGGCGCCTGTCACGAGCGCAGAGATCGAGAAGCTGCCTGTGGGCAACTACTGGGTCAAGGAGACCGCGCCCAACAACGCGACGCGTGTCAGTGGTGATAACCCGGTAAAGGTGGCCGTCGAGGCAGGCAAGACCGGCGACCAGGCCGTTATTGCCACCATAACCAACAACTACGAGACCACGAAGGTGCCCGTCACCAAGGCGTGGAAGAACGCCGACGGCTCCACCACGTGGCCGGCCGACATCGAGAGCGTCACCGTGAAGCTTCTGGCCGACGGTGTCGATACGCACAAGACCGTGAAGCTGAGCGCCGATGCGCCGTCTGGCGAGTTTGCCAACCTGCCCAAGTACAAGGCCAACGGAACCACTGAGATCTCCTACACGGTCGAGGAGAAGGGCATTGCCGGCTTTACGTCGAAGGCTACCGGCAACGCTGCAAAGGGCTTTACCATCACCAACACCTACACTTCCGATAAGCCCGACGAGACGTCCATCTCCGTCAAGAAGGTCTGGACGAGGCGCGGTAAGGTCGCGGCGTGGCCGTCTGGCGCCAAGGTGACGGTCGCCCTCATGGCTGACGGAACCAAGGTGGACGAGTGCACGCTGACCGCAGGTGCGCCTTCACACACGTTTGCCAAGCTACCCAAGGTAACCGATGACGGCGCCAAGATCACCTACACGGTGGCCGAGGTCCACGTGAGCGGCGTGTCCGAGAAGTACAACACGACGGTGTCCGGTAGGGCTGCCGACGGATTCGTGATCACGAACAGCATCACCGTGCTTCCGAAGACGGGCGACCCCACAACCTTGGCACTCGTGTACTCGATGGCGACGGTCGGCTTGTGCCTTGTCGCCCTCGGTCTGCGCGGCTTGCGCAGGCGCATTGACGTCCTGAGGTAGGCAAGCCTGACATTGGTGCAACACGCCGTCTGCCCCCTCTGGCTGCCGCTGGAGGGGGCAGTGTCGTTTGGGCCGTGGGGCGGATTGTTTGCGGCACCGCAGGCGCTGTCCCATAATTGGGTGAGGCGTGTCTTACGAGCTGACAGGTCAAGTCGCGCAGCATGGACGAAGGAGCAAGAAGGGGAGGGTGCTATGGCGGGCATCGATCTGGAGGGCAAGAAGGTGCTGGTCACTCTTCCGCTCACTGATACGGAGCGGCAGGCGTTTGTCGAGCTCATCGAAGGCGCAGGTGCCAAGGCGACCTTCATACGCGAGCCGAACGTCAAGGAGCATGACATAGACGATGCGACGCTCATCGTGGGCAACGTTCCAGCAGCCAAGCTCCGCGCGCCTGAGGGGCTGCTGTGGCTTCAGACCTCGTCGGCGGGCTACGACCACTATCTGAAGGAGGGGCTGCTTGCCCCGCAGACGCGCCTCAGCTCCGCGGCGGGAACCTACGCCCAAGCGGTCTCTGAGCACATGTTTGCCCAGTTGCTCTGTCTCATGAAGAAGCTCCACCTGTATCGCGACAACCAGAGCAAGGCCCTCTGGCGTGACGAGGGCACCGTGCGAACCCTGGCGGATGCCAACGTGCTGGTGCTTGGCGCGGGCAGCATTGGCTCCGGGTTCGCGCAGCTCTGCGCAGCCATGGGGGCACACGTGACCGGCGCTCGCCGAACCGTCGTCGAGGCGAGGGCTCCCTTCGAGCGGATGATTACGATGGATCAGATCTTTGACGTGCTGGGCGAGATGGACGTGGTTGCGTCGGCACTGCCGAGCACGCCGGAGACGCGAGGGCTTGCGGGCGAGTGCTTCTTCGCCACGATGCGTGCGGACAGCTACTTTGTGAACGGCGGCAGGGGAGACCTGGTGGACAGTGACGCGTTGGCAAAGGCGCTCAGGGAGGGCCATCTGGCAGGAGCGGCGCTCGACGTCACCAATCCTGAGCCGCTTCCGGCAGATCATGCGCTCTGGGCGGAGCCCAACGCGCTGATCACGCCGCACATCTCGGGCTTCTGGCACCTGCCCGAGCAGACTGCCTGCACGGTTGCGCTCTGCAGGGACAACCTGGAGGCCTTCATGGCGGGCGAGCCGCTCGTGAATGAGGTCTACAGATAGGCATCGGGCATGCGCTCCCTACAGGTGGAACGGGTACAAGCGACGCGCTTCGCCCTGGAAGTCATGGCAATTGTGTGCTTATCGTCCAAACTGGCATTTCGTTGACCAAAGGCATATAGTTAATTCTTGCGTCTTTAGGTAGGGATAGTTCTGCCTATAGCGCATGAAATGGCTCCTGGGCCGCCAACCCAGGTGGTGCGAGGCAAAGACCCCGCACGTAAACCACCACGATCCAAAGGAGTAACTATGGCAGAAGAGAAGTACGTTCCGCGCCTCAAGGAGTATTACATCTCCACCATCCGCGACGAGATGCAGAAGAAGTTCGAGTACAAGAACGTCATGCAGATCCCGAAGATCGAGAAGATCGTCGTCAACATGGGTGTTGGTGAGGCCGCTCAGGACGCCAAGGCCATCGACGGCGCTGTCGCTGACCTGCGCACCATCACCGGCCAGCAGCCCCTGGTCACCCATGCCCGCAAGTCCATCGCTACCTTCAAGCTTCGTCAGGGCATGGCCATCGGCGCCAAGGTCACCCTTCGCGGCGACCGCATGTACGAGTTCCTCGATCGCCTGATCGCCACCGCAATCCCTCGCATCCGCGACTTCCGCGGTGTCAAGGCCACCAGCTTTGACGGTCACGGCAACTTCTCCATGGGTGTCACCGAGCAGCTGATCTTCCCCGAGATCGACTATGACAAGATCGACCGCACCCGTGGCATGGACATCACCATCGTCACCACCGCTACCACCGACGAGGAGGGCAAGGCATTGCTCGACGCCTTCCACTTCCCGTTCAAGCGCAAGTAAGCAATCCATTTGGTAAGTAGCCCCCGTCGAGGTGGCGGGGGCCACATATATGAAGGAGGAAGTGTGGCTAAGACATCGATGATCGTCAAGGCTAACCGCGAGCCGAAGTACAGCACGCGCAAGCAGAACCGCTGCCAGCGTTGTGGGCGTCCCCACTCCGTCTATCGCAAGTTCGGTCTGTGCCGTGTGTGCTTCCGCGAGCTGGCCAGCAGGGGCGAGCTTCCTGGCGTCACCAAGGCAAGCTGGTAAGTCAGGGCACACGTACCTAGGCGTTTGCGCTAAGGGCGCATCCGAACCAGGCACGCAGATTCATCACGAACTAAGGAGAAGCAAGGTATGAAGGTTACCGATCCCATCGCTGACATGCTGACGCGCATCCGCAACGCTAGCTCAGCAGGCAAGTCCGAGGTCTCCATGCCCTCGAGCAAGGTCCTCGCCGAGATCGCGCGCGTCATCTACGAGGAGGGTTACATCGCGGGCTACGATGTCGAGGACACCAAGCCCCAGAAGACCCTCCACATCACCCTGAAGTACGGTCCCAAGCGCAGCAAGGCCATCCGTGGCATCCGTCGCATCTCCAAGCTGGGACTTCGCATCTACTCTTCCGCCGCAGACCTGCCCCGCGTCCTTGATGGCCTGGGCACCGCCGTCATCTCCACTTCCAAGGGCATGATGTGCGACCGCGACGCCCGCAAGCTGGGCATCGGCGGCGAGGTCATTTGCTACATCTGGTAACCCGCGGCAGGAATTAGATAGGAGGAGACAATGTCTCGTATTGGCAAGAAGCCTGTTCAGATTCCCGCAGGGGTCACCGTGACCATCGATGGGACTCACGTGGCGGTCAAGGGCCCCAAGGGCGAGCTCGACCGTACTTTCTCTGAGCTGCTCGTCATCGAGCAGGAGGGCGAGGAGATCCTGGTCAAGGTCCCGCGCACCCCTGAGACCGAGGACCTCTCCCACGAGGACTTCAAGCAGACCAAGGCCTACAAGGCTGCCAACGCCATGCAGGGCCTGACCCGTACGCTCATCCACAACATGGTCGTGGGCGTTTCCGAGGGCTTCGAGAAGAAGCTCGAGATGACCGGCGTCGGCTACCGTGCCGCCCTCAAGGGCTCCGACATCGAGCTCTCCCTCGGCTACTCTCACCCCATCCTCTACAAGTGCCCCGAGAACATCACCTTCGAGGTGCCTGACAACACCCACATCAACATCAAGGGCATCTCCAAGGAGCAGGTCGGCCAGGTTGCGGCCGAGATTCGCGCCAAGCGTCCGCCCGAGCCCTACAAGGGCAAGGGTGTCCACTACGTCGGTGAGCACATCCGTAGGAAGCTCGGCAAGGCTGCCAAGTAGCCTCGCTAGCCACATAAAAGACCATCACCCCGTCAGGTGGTGGCACTGTCTAAGGAGTAAGGATGAACAAGTTCAAGGCAAAGAAGGAGTCGCTCGAGCGCCGCAAGCGTCGCGTTCGTGCCAAGATCTCCGGTACCGCCGAGCGTCCGCGTCTCAACGTGCGTCGCACCAACGCAAACATCTATGCCGCCGTCATCGACGACGTTGCTGGCCGCACCCTGTGTTCGGCCTCCACGCTCGATGAGTCGTTCAAGGCTACTGGCAAGGTCGGCTCCAACAAGGACGCCGCCGAGTTCGTGGGCAAGCTCGTCGCCGAGCGCGCCCTGGAGAAGGGCATCACCGAGGTCAAGTTCGACCGCGGTGGCCACCTCTACCATGGCCGTGTTAAGGCTCTCGCTGACGGTGCCCGCGCCGCGGGTCTGAAGTTCTAGGAGGATAGTTTCATGCCACGTGATCCATGAGCCTCGTCGCCCTCGTCGCCGTTGGCGACGGCAAGGGCAACGTCGGCCTCGGCATGGGCAAGTCCACCGAGGTGCCCCTGGCCATCCAGAAGGGTGTCGACGACGCCAAGAAGAACATGTTCCATGTGCCCGTCACCGAGAGTGGCTCGATTCCTCACACGGTCGAGGGTCACTTTGGTGCTGGTCGCGTGCTCATCAAGCCGGCTGTCGAGGGTACTGGCGTTATCGCCGGCGGCCCCGTCCGTCCGCTGTTCGAGCTCGCTGGCATCACCAACGTGCTTTCCAAGTCGCTGGGCACCAACAACGCGCTCAACATCATCAAGGCGGCCGCCGAGGGCCTCAAGGAGCTCTCCAGCCCCGAGGAGGCGGCCGAGCGCCGTGGCCTCACCGTCGCCGAGATGTTCTGCGGGAAGGAGGCCTAAACGATGGCTGACAAGCTCAGGATCAAGCTCGTGCGTAGTGCTACCACCAGCACCAAGAAGGACCAGACGGCCACTGCACGCGCGCTCGGCCTTCACAAGGTCAACAGCGTCGTCGAGCAGCCGGACAACCCCAGCATTCGCGGGATGATCTTCAAGATCAAGCATCTCGTCGAAGTGGAAGAGATTTAGGAGTCACCCATCATGCAGCTCAACGATCTTCGTCCCGCGGAGGGCTCGACCAAGGCCCGCAAGCGCATCGGCCGCGGCAACTCGTCCGGCCACGGCACTACTGCCGGGCGCGGCACCAAGGGTCAGCTCTCTCGTTCCGGCGGCGGCAAGGGCAAGGGCTTCGAGGGCGGTCAGCAGCCGCTCGCCATGCGTCTGCCTAAGCTCCCCGGCTTCAAGAACCACAGCCGCGTCGAGTACGCGCCGGTCAACGTCGCCCGTCTCGAGACCCTCTTCGAGAACGGCGAGACCGTCGACACCGAGGCTCTGGTTGCCAAGGGCGTCATCAAGCACGACTACATCCCCGTCAAGGTCCTCGGCGACGGCGAGCTCACCAAGAGCCTGACCGTGCGCGTGGACAAGGTCTCCGCCTCTGCCAAGGCCAAGATTGAGGCGGCCGGAGGAAAGGTCGAGTAAACCGTGTTTAAGGGTCTCGCAAACGCATTCCGCATCCCCGAGTTGAGGAACAAAATCCTCTTCACCCTGGCGATCCTTCTTCTGTATCGCTTTGGTGCCTATCTGCCTGCCCCGGGCATCCCGTTCTCGGACATGCTCTCGGCCTACCAGAATGCCGCCTCTTCGAGCGGTGCGCTCGCGGTGCTCAACCTGTTCTCCGGTGGCGCTCTTTCGCGCGTATCGGTGTTCAGCCTGGGCATTATGCCCTACATCACCTCTCAGATCATCATGCAGATGATGCAGACCGTCATCCCCTCACTGGGCGAGCTCGCCCATGAGGGGGAGGCTGGTCAGCGCAAGATCACGCAGTACACGCGCTACGTCACGGTGCTGCTTGCCACCATTAACGCGATTGGCTACCTCTTCCTGTTCAAGAGCTATGGCATCACCTTCTCCGGCATGGGGTTCCCCGAGATCCTGGAGAACATCATCATCGTGTTCGTGCTGGTCGTCGGCGCAATCATCATCATGTGGCTGGGTGAGGTCATCACGCAGCGCGGTATCGGCAACGGCATGTCGCTCATCATCTTCTGCAACATCATGAGCGGCCTTCCCACTGCGCTCATCTCCGCGGTGACCACCTCCAGCAACGGCCTGATCATGTCGATCATCACCTTGGTGGTCATGATCGCCATCATCCCGCTCATCGTTTACATCGAGCGTGGTCAGCGCCGTATCCCGGTGCAGTACGCCAAGCGTGTGGTTGGCCGTCGCATGATGGGTGGTCAGTCCACCTACCTGCCGATCAAGGTCAACACCGCCGGCGTCGTGCCCATCATCTTTGCTAGCGCCATCCTGTACCTCCCGGCACAGCTGGCCGTGTTCTTCCCGCGTGTCGTCTGGATTCAGATGTTCGCCAACGCTATCTCCACCGGCTGGCTCAACTGGATCCTCTCGGTGCTCCTGATCGTCTTCTTCGCGTACTTCTACACTGCCATGGTGTTCAATCCCGAGGAGACGGCCGATCAGCTCAAGAAGTCTGGTGGCTTCATTCCGGGTGTCCGTCCCGGTCGTGCCACGGCAGACTACATCCAGAGCGTTCTCAACCACATCACGCTCCCGGGCGCCGTCTTCATGGCCGCCCTTGCCGTGATCCCCTCCATCATCTTTGCTTTCACCAACAACCAGCTTATCCAGGCGTTTGGTGGCACTTCGATCCTGATCATGGTGGGTGTTGCGATGGACACCATCTCCTCGCTGGAGAGCCAGCTCAAGATGCACAACTACGAGGGCTTCTTCAAGTAAGAGGGCATCTCATAGCGCACGTCAGACGGGGACCTTCGGGTCCCCGTCTTCTTTGGCGCAAACTCGGCGAAATGGTGAGCCGGGGTAGACAACTCACCGATGCGTTGGGTGGTGTTTTTTGGTGCTGCGCTTACAAGGGCATGCGAGCGAGTAGACTGATGGGAGTACGTCATCCACCATCGAAAGGCGGTTTCCCATGAATCTCGTTCTCCTCGGCGCCCCCGGCGCTGGCAAGGGCACCCAGGCCCAGAAGCTCGTCGCAGACTACGGCGTCGCCCACATCTCCACCGGCGACCTTCTGCGCGCAGCCGTCAAAGCTCAGTCCGAGCTCGGCAAGCAGGCCCAGGCCTACATGAACGAGGGCAAGCTCGTTCCCGATCAGCTGGTTATCGACCTCGTCAAGGAGCGCCTGCAGCAGGATGACGCCAAGAAGGGCTTCATCCTCGACGGCTTCCCGCGCAACACTGCCCAGGCAGTCACGCTCGACTCCGAGCTCGAGGGCATGGGTGTCAAGCTCGACGGTGCCCTGCTCGTCGACGTGGCCTTCCCCGTCATCATCGAGCGTCTCTCCTCCCGTCGCACCTGCCGTGACTGCAGCTACACCGCTCCGGCCGGCACCGAGACCTGCCCGCGCTGCGGCGGCGAGATGTACCAGCGTGACGACGACAAGCCCGAGACCATCCAGAAGCGCCTCGACACCTATCAGGCCCAGACCGCCCCGCTCATCGAGTACTACGGTGGCAAGGGCATCCTGATTAAGGTCGACGGCGACCGCCCGGTCGACGAGGTCTACGTCGACGTCAAGAAGGAGCTCGGCCTCTAGGCACGGCTCGGCAAGGACTACCGCGTGCGCCCCAGCATGAGTCTGGGGCGCACGCACGTGGGATGGTGGGGGCCATCCCGTCTGCCAATCCTCAGGAGAGAGAAAGAACCAAGGCACCATGATTCACATCAAGTCACCCGAAGAGATCGAGGAGTTCAGGCGTTGCGACGCTCTGTCCAAGGAAGCGCTGAGGCTAGCGGGTTCGCTGGTGCGTCCAGGCGTTTCGACCAAGGAGATCGACGCGGCCGTCGAGGCGTTCATCCGTCTGCACGGCGGCACTCCTGCCTTCAAGGGACTCTATGGGTTCCCCGGATCGATCTGCGCGTCGGTCAACGAGGAGATCGTGCACGGTATTCCCTCGCCCATGCGCTTTCTCAACGAGGGTGACGTCATCTCCATCGACACCGGCGCCACCGTCGATGGCTGGGTGGGCGACAACGCCTGGACCTTCTACGTCGGCGAAGTGTCCGACGAGGTCAAGGGCTTGTGCGAGTGCACGCGCGACTGCCTGAAGGTGGCCATTGAGCAAGCCAAGCCGGGCAACCACCTGGGTGACATCGGATACGCGGTGCAGCATCTGGCCGAGAGCAACGGCTACGGTGTCGTGCGCGAGTACGTCGGACATGGCGTGGGGCGCGTGATGCACGAGGATCCCAACGTCCCCAACTACGGCAAGCGCGGCCGCGGCGTCAAGCTGCAGGTGGGTATGACCATCGCCATCGAGCCGATGATCACGCTCGGCACCTACAAGAACCACACGCTGGCCAACGGCTGGACGGTCGTCACCAACGACGGGCTTCCTGCGGCCCACTACGAGAACTCCGTCGCCATCACCAAGGATGGCCCGGTGATTCTGACCGCCGACGATCAAGGTCCTTGGTGCAACATGCAGGGTGGGGAGTAGGCACTCACAAGCCCAAAAGGGTATCGACTGCGGTGGCAGAGGCGCAAAACGTCGCTGCCACCGTTCGTATGAGGTTCGACATGTGAACATCTGGTGCATGTTGGACTTGTGTTGAACTTTTGGTAAGATTAATGGTCGCTGTGAAATGCACGTAGAAGGCAGGTATGTGTGAGCAAGCAGGATGCAATTGAGCTTGAGGGCAAGGTAGTCGAGCCGCTGCCCAACGCCATGTTCAACGTCGAGCTCGAGAATGGCAAGACCATCCTCTGCACCATCTCCGGCAAGATTCGGATGAACTACATCCGCATCCTCCCGGGCGATCGCGTCGTCGTCGAGATCTCCCCGTACGACCTCACGCGTGGTCGCATCACCTACCGCTACAAGTAATCACGCACGCATCACTTGTTCGACCCGCGCGGTCCTTCCGTGCGGCCTTAAGTATGGATATCACGCCTGCGGCTGGGCGAAGACATAGCGCGAACTAGCTCCACCTGGTTCGCCACCCGTACTACCAGTACGTATCAGCACTACCGGAAGGAAAGACAGATGAAGGTACGTCCTTCGGTCAAGAAGATGTGCGACAAGTGCAAGGTTATCCGTCGCCATGGCAAGGTTTACGTCATCTGCGAGAACCCGCGCCACAAGCAGCGTCAGGGCTAAGGAAGGAGACCCAAGTTGGCCCGTATCAATGGCGTCGATCTTCCGCGTGAGAAGCGCACGGAGATCGCACTCACTTACATTTACGGCATCGGTCGCACCACCGCCACCAAGATCTGCGAGGCTTGCGGTGTCGACCCTGCAGTCAAGTCCAAGGACCTCTCCGAGGACGAAGTCACCCGTCTTCGTGACTACATCCACGAGAACTACACCACCGAGGGTGACCTCCGCCGTGAGGTTCGCCAGAACACTGCCCGCCTGATGGAGATCGGTTGCTACCGTGGCCTCCGTCACCGCAAGGGCCTTCCTGTCCATGGCCAGCGCACCCACACCAACGCGCGCACCCGCAAGGGCAAGCGTCGCCAGATCGGTGCAAAGAAGAGGGGCTAGGGAGTAGACCATGGCACAGAAGAAGAACCAGCGCGTTCAGCGCGTGCGTCGTAGCGAGCGCAAGAACATCGCGGTGGGCCAGGCCCACATCAAGTCCACGTTCAACAACACGATCGTGACCATCACCGATCCCCAGGGCAACGTCATCTCCTGGCAGTCGGGCGGCACCGTCGGCTTCAAGGGCTCCCGTAAGTCCACGCCGTTCGCCGCTCAGCTTGCTGCCGAGGCTGCCGCCAAGGCCGCCATGGATCACGGCCTGAAGAAGGTCACCGTCTTCGTCAAGGGCCCCGGCTCGGGCCGCGAGACGGCTATCCGCTCCCTCCAGGCCGCTGGCCTCGAGGTCTCCGGCATCCAGGACAAGACCCCCATTCCGCACAACGGCTGCCGCCCCAAGAAGCGCCGTCGCGTGTAGCAGTAGGAAGGACTCATTACTATGGCAGTTGATAGGACTCCTGTCCTCAAGAGGTGCAGGTCCCTTGACATCGACCCGATCGTTCTGGGCATCAACAAGAAGTCCAACCGTCAGCCGCGCCGCCGTCGCCGCCAGGAGAGCGAGTACGGCATGCAGCTGCGCGAGAAGCAGAAGGCCAAGTTCGTCTACGGCGTTCTCGAGAAGCAGTTCCGTGGCTACTACGACTCCGCTAAGAAGATGTCCGGCATCACCGGCACCAACCTCATGATCATCCTCGAGAGCCGTCTCGACAACGTGGTGTTCCGTCTGGGCTTTGCTCGCACCCGCAAGGAAGCCCGTCAGACCGTCCGTCACGGTCACATCACCGTCAACGGCAAGCGCGTCGACATCCCGTCCTACCGCGTGAAGGCCGGCGACGTCGTGGCCGTCTCCAACAAGGCCAAGGACCTTCTCCCCATCAAGGAGGCCCTGATCTCCTCCGAGCACGTGGCCGTTCCGGCCTGGCTCGAGGTTGACATCGAGAAGCTGCGTGGCACCATCCTGCAGCTCCCCACGCACGACCAGATCGACCTGATCTCGGACGGCACCATCGACCCCCAGCTCATCGTCGAGCTCTACTCCAAGTAAGCTTGAACCGGTAGGAGGTATTCATGTCCGAATTCATCCGACCGCAGGTGTCGGTAGAGGAGGTCAACGAGAACCTCGCGCGCGTGAGCGCAGAGCCGCTTGAGCGCGGCTATGGCGACACGCTCGGCAACTCGCTGCGCCGTGTGCTGCTCTCCTCTCTCGAGGGTGCAGCCGTGCAGGCCATCCAGATCGATGGCGTCCAGCACGAGTTCACCACCGTCCCCGGCGTGTACGACGATGTCACCGACATCGTCCTCAACGTCAAGGGTCTGGTGTTCCGCTCCAACGGCACGGCCGACGAGGGCGTTGCCACCATCAACGTCGAGGGTCCCTGCACCGTCACGGGTGGCGACTTCTCCATTCCGTCCGACTTCGAGCTGGTCAACGCCGACCACGTCATCTGCACGCTCGGCGAGGATGCCCATCTCACCATGCAGATGCGCATCGGCACCGGCCGCGGCTACGTCTCCGGCGACGACAACGAGCGCGACGGCGATCCCATCGGGCTCATCCACGTCGACTCGCTCTACTCGCCTGTGCGCCGCTGCGCCAAGGTCGTCGAGCCCTGCCGCGTGGGTCAGCACACCAACTACGACCGCCTGATCCTCGAGGTCGAGACCGACGGCTCCGTCTCCCCGCGCGATGCCGTGGTCGAGGCAGCCAACATCGTCAACCAGCACATGACCGCGTTCATGGGCCTGGCCGACGAGGAGGAGCCCCAGGAGGACACCTCGATCTTCGCCGTGGGCGTCGAGGAGGATAACACCGAGCTTGACAAGCAGATTGAGGACCTGGACCTCTCGGTCCGCTCCTACAACTGCCTCAAGCGTGCGGGCATCCACTCCGTGCGTCAGCTGGTGGAGTTCTCCGAGAACGACCTGCTCAACATCCGCAACTTTGGCGTGAAGTCCATCGAGGAAGTCAAGGACAAGCTCGAGGCCATGGGCCTTGGGCTCAAGGCCTAGACACTCGCACGTAATTAGGAGTAGATAGACCATGAGGCACAACAAGAAGAGGGGCATGAAGCTCGGCACCGACGCCTCTCATACCAAGGCAATGAAGAAGAGCCTGCTTCAGGCGATTCTTGCCAACGACCGCATCAAGACCCTCGACGTGCGCGCCAAGGCCATTCGTCCCGAGGTTGACCGTGTCATCACCTGGGCCAAGAAGGGCGACCTTGCTTCTCGCCGTCTGGCCCTCGCCAAGGTGGGCGACAAGGAGCTCGTGCGCGAGGTCTTCGAGAAGGCCGCTCAGGGCATGTGGGCCGACCGCAACGGTGGCTACACCCGCATCATGAAGCTCGGTCCCCGCAAGGGCGACGCCGCTGAGGTCGTCATCATCGAGCTCGTCACCGAGCCCTGCACGCCCAAGAAGTCCGGCGTGACCAAGGTCGAGGAGGCTGCCGAGTAGGCAGCATCCATCTGACACAGATGTGATGAGGGAGGTCTGGCATGTGCTGGGCCTCCCTTTCCATAAGAAGGCAAAGTGGGCCATGCGGCAGCTGGCCTGCGAACAGGCAAGGAACGCAGCATGGCTTCGACAGAGCTTGACAGAGCAACACTGGTACTTAAGCTGGGCTATCGAGGGGGCGACTTCTCGGGCTTTGCCGAGCAGGAGGGCTGTCGTACCGTAGCCGGTGAGCTGCGCCAGGCCCTTGAGACCGTGCTCCATCGCGAGGTCGAGCTTGTCTGCGCGGGCAGGACCGATGCGGGCGTCCATGCGGTTGCGCAGTACGTTAGCGTGCCGGTGGAAGGAGACGAGCTCGCGCTCTCAGGGCGCCGCCTGCTGGCGTCGCTGACCGCACTCGTGCCTGATGACCTCTCGGTGCGCGAGGTGCTTCGGGGAGGCTCCGGCTTCTCGGCTCGCTTTGATGCGACGGCCCGGAGATACCGCTATCGCATCTCGTGTGGACGACCGCGCCCCATGTTGCTCTTTGGCCACACCTGGTGGCTGCGTCCGGCGGCGTCGCTCGACGTTGCAGCCATGAACGAAGCGGCTGCCTATCTGGTGGGGGAACATGACTTTACGAGCTTCTGTAAGGTCTCGTCGGCGCGAATGCTAAAGGAAGACGGGCGCTCGTTGAGTCGCAACCTGCAAACGGTGCGCGTGAGCGCCGCGGAGGAGCTCGGCGAACCCCTCGTGGCCATCGATGTTGAGGGCAATGCCTTCCTTCACAACATGGTGCGCATCATAACGGGCACCCTTGTGGAAGTGGGTCGTTCCCACCGCGAACCCTCGTGGGTCGCTGAGGTGCTTGCGGCGCGCGACCGCACGGCAGCTGGCCAGACGGCACCGCCTCAGGGGCTCACGTTTACCGGCGTCGATTACCCCGCTGGCCTGCTTGAGCCCTGGGAAGTGTGATATGCCGGCAACCAAGGGACACGCCCTTTCTTGCTGCGGCAAGAAAGGGCGTGTCCCTTGGTTGCCGCCTGAGGCTAAGCGCCGTAGGGCTCTTCCGTTTGTACGTTCCAGTCGTAGTACCGGTACGAGCCGTCCTCATCCTTCCACTGCCAATCGTTGTAACGGTTGCCACTGATGCCCACGATGAGTGGCTTTTCGCAGACAGGCATCGCGCCTTGGGCGCTTTCGCCAAGCCAGTGGTTGGTGTAGTCAAGTCGCGCATCGTTCATAAAGAAGTACTCGAGCCTCTCACCATGCCAATCGAGGCTCGCGTCGTCAATCAAAACGTGTACGCCCACGGGTCTTGAGGTGTCTGTGGTCTCGTAGTACCTTTCGAGCTTGAGCTTCGCCTGCTCAGAGGGCGACAAGCCCTCAAGCTCGTCCTCGGACACCAAATCGTCCATGGTTTCCGCCCGAACGGCAAAATCGCTGTCCCCCGCAGTAGGGTCACAGTAGCCCAGACGGCCGCTGAGACAGAGGAGGACCCACGCGTGGGGTCCCTTTTCGCCAAAGGGCTCTTCCTTGGTGCCATCTTGGCAGTCACCTGTCACTATTGTGCAGGGGATACCCATACGGGTGAGCAAGAGCTGGTAGGCGCGGGCATAGCCAGCGCAGACCGACAGCTGGTCAACAAGGGCGGAGTCGGCTAGTTGGTCGTGGTTCAGTCGCGCAAGCGCCATTCGATCGGCTTTCTTTGCGTTGGGCTCGGCCGCCGCGTCACTATCGACCGTACCTGCCTCTTGATCATAGGTCACGTGATCGGCAAGCCACAGATAGGCTCTCAAGGCCTTTTCGTAGTCTGAGGCATCCTCGGGCACCGTCTGCAAGAAGCCGTCAACGACCTCATCCATCTGGGCGCGTATCTGTTCGGCGTCTTCAGCGGAGACGGGGTAGGTAATCGTGCAGTCGGCGCCCCAGTCCAGATTGTCTTCGTAATAGGGGTAGTGGAAGTAGTAACTATCGACCGATGACATCCACGGATTGATCCAAAACAATTCAGGGTGATCGTTGAGAATGGCTTCCTCAACATGGGAATAGGCGAGACCTTCAGTTTCGACATCGCAGCGTACGAAGGCCCCCGATAGGTGAAATGCCTCGTCGTGCGCCATGAAGTGCGGATAAATCTCGTCATACATCGCGCGCTCATCGTCGCTCAGCTGAGCGTGCCAGAACCCCATGTCGTCTGCCGGCCATACTTTGGCAGAAAGATCTGCTGCCTCGCTTGCGTCAGGCAATCCCTCGTCAAGAGTCAGCGTGATGTTAGAGGCGAATTGGTCCTCATCTGAAATTCTCGTCGATTGAGACCGGTAAATAATGAGGAAGGCTAACGCAAGAACAACCAAGAGGGCCGCGATCAGGAGCGGTCGCCGATTCTTCTTGGGTGCTGGTGCAGCAGTGCTTTGCGGGGCGTCGTTGTGGAGAGCGGAGACGGCTTCAGAGCATTCCCCTTCGGCTGGCATTGGCGCGGCTTCGGGTTCGTCGATTGCGCTAGAATCGCTGCTCAACTCGCTATCTTTCATGGAAAACCTCCAAAATGGGCAGGTAGAGCACGGGGTCGAGTATTCTTATACAGTTCACTCGAAGACGAGAGGGGCCCTACGTGAACATGCTTGTTGACGTGTTGGTTGATAGTGTACTCGATAACGTAAAACTTGTTCCCTTCTTATTGATAACGTATGTCGTTATGGAAGCCATCGAGCATGGCTTTGCAGGCAGCTCGGAGCGCATCATCGCGCGCGCTGACAAGAGCGGCCCTGTTGTGGGTGCCCTTCTGGGGGCCCTGCCGCAGTGCGGCTTTTCGGCCATGGCGGCAACGCTCTATGCCGGCCGCGTCATTACCTGCGGTACGCTCGTGGCCGTCATTCTCTCGACCTCTGACGAGCTGATTCCGGTCTTTATGGCCAACCAGGCCAACGTGGGGCGCCTGGGAGCCATTATCGGCATCAAGGTGGCCATAGGACTGATTATCGGTCTGATCGTCGACGTCATCCTGCGCGCCTTGCACCGCGCCGGCGACGGTCACCCGCATATTGCCGAGCTCTGCGAGCGCGCGCACTGCCACTGCGGCGTCATCGAAGAGGACGACGCGCAGACTTCTCACGACGACCATGGCCACGACCACCACGGTCACGATCATTCCCATGGACATGCGCACGGCCACGATCATTCGCATGGCGCTCACGGACGCTGGTGGCATATCCTGCGCAGTGCCTGCATCCACACGGCCGAGGTGTCGGTCTTCATCTTTGCCATCACGCTGTGCTTCGGCCTTGCCATCGAGATGGTGGGGCAGGAGACGATGGCAACGGTGCTGCACATCCATCCGGTGCGCGCCGTCTTCCTTGCGGCTCTGATCGGCCTCATTCCCAATTGCGGCGCCTCGGTCGCCCTGGCTCAGCTCTTCCTCGACGGAGCGCTTGCAACGGGACCCATGCTCGCGGGTCTTCTGGTCTCTGGTGGCATGGGATTGCTCGTGCTCTTCAGGACCAACGCCGATACGAGGCAGAACGTGGAGATCGCGGTCTTCGTCTATCTGGTGGGCGTTGCGTGCGGCCTTGCGGCAAGCGCTCTGGGTGTAGTGCTCTAGCGCACCAAGGAGTTACCAGCCGAGACAACTCTGTGATTCTGTTGGATTCCCCCTGACTGCACGAGGTCAACATAAGGCATCCAAATGTCTAACGGATAATGAACAATCGTGTTGTGTGACGCATATCGTCCACCAGTAATCGTTCAGGCAGTTTGGAGCCCGCTGGTATGAACCCAAAGCAGCCACAGGTCACTGTGATCATGCCAGCCTACAATGTGGATTGGTGTGTGCGCAGGGCCGTGGAGTGCCTACTCAACCAGTCTCTACGCGACTTCGAGCTGCTGATTGTGGACGACGGGTCTACCGATAGAACGGGTCAGATGCTCGACTCCATGGCCGAGCGCGACTACCGCATCAGCGTCTATCATCTCGTCCACGTGGGTGCTGCCGAGGCGCGCAACTATGCCCTCGACCATGCGCGAGGCCGCTACGTCTACTTTGCAGAGGCTGACGACTGGGCGGAGCCCACCATGCTGGAGGATATGGTCCAGCTTGCCGAGGACTCCCTGCTCGACTTGGTGATGTCGGGCTACTACATCGATGCGCTCTTCGGCGACGCAGGCGAGCACGTAACCGAGGTCAGATGCCGTCCAGACGCCCTCTATCCCACCCAGCAGGAGTTCAGGGCGGCCGCATGGCAGATGTTCGACCAGAACCTCTTCTACAGCCTCTGGAACAAGCTCTTCCTGCGCTCCCGCATCGAAGACCTGGGGCTGCGCTTTGACGATTCCCCCTCGGTCACCTTCCCGTTCGTGCTCTCCTACATCAAGGACGTCGAGCGCGTGGGCAACGTCGAGCACCCGTACTACCACTACGTCTGCGGTCACGTGAGCTCGGAGGCGATGCGCTGGCGCAAGGGGCTCTACGAGATGCGTGAGCAGGAACACGAGTGGATGCTCGACCTGTATCGGCATTGGGGCCTTATCGGCGACGCCGCCAGCAGCGAGATGATCAATCGGCGCTACATCGATCGTCTGGTCGGCTGCATCGAGAACGTCTGCAGCCCGCAGTGCACGCTTTCCAGGCGCGAGCGTGTCGCACAGATCAAGAAGATGATAGGCAGCGACCGCGCACAGCTCGCCGTGGAGACGGTTCGTCCGCGCGCTCCCATCACGCGGACCATGCTCGTGCCCATCAAGGCCAGAAACGCCTTCCTCGCCTATCAGGAGGGGCGTCTGATTGCCCTTGCCAGGCGCCATAACCCCAAGGTCTTTGTCGCGCTCGTGGTCGACCGTTAGGCGCGCTGCATGCATATGACGAGAGGGCCATCCCTCGCGTCGCGCGGGATGGCCCTCCAGCAAGGACACCAATCAGCGGCTATTACTTTACGCCGTACTGCTCGTAGTATGCGTCGATGGCTGCCTTGAGCTCCGGCGTGATTACGGTTCCGTCAAGCGCCTCGACGACCTCGGACATCGTAACGATGGCTGCGGTGGGGAAGCCGTACTTCTCGGAGACCTCGTCGATGGCGGCCATGGTGCCGCTCTTGCCGACCTCCTGGCGGTTGAGGGAGACCATCAGGCCCACGACCTCGACGTCCGCGGCGGCCTTGAGCTTGGGATAGGTCTCGTCGATCGACTTGCCTGAGGTGGTCACGTCCTCCACGATCACCACGCGGTCGCCGTCGGCGAGCGTGGCGCCCAGCAGCTGGCCCTTGTCGGCACCGTGGTCCTTGGCCTCCTTGCGGTCGGAGCAGTAGCGAATCTCCTTGCCATAGAGGTCATGGTAGGCGATGGCCGTGATGACCGACAGGGGAATGCCCTTGTAGGCGGGGCCAAACACCACGTCGAAGTCGTCGCCGAAGGTCTGGTGGATTGCCTGCGCGTAGGCGCGGCCCAGACGCTCGAGCTGACCGCCCGTCACATAGGCGCCCGCGTTCATGAAGAAGGGGGACTTGCGCCCGCTCTTGAGGGTGAAGTCACCGAACTTGAGCACGTTGCTCTCCACCATGAACTCGATGAACTCCTGCTTGTAGGCCTCCATGGGCCCTCCTTTCCGGATGGTTCTGCTCGCCAAGGACATCTTAGCGGAGCTTGCATGTCGTGGTTGGCGCGGACGTCTACAGCTGGCTCTCCACGCCCTCGGCTAGGCACTTCTCGACCGCGTCGGCCGCCTCCTGAGCCATGACGAGAAACTCGTCGGCGAAGTTGCCCTTGAGCTTGCGCAGAGCATAGTCGGCCACGCTCATCTTTCCGGGCGGACGACCGATGCCGCAGCGCACGCGGGAGAAGTCGCGCGTACCGAGCTTGTCGGCAATCGAACGCAGGCCATTGTGCGCGTTGAGCCCACCGCCCCATTTGACCTGGATGCGACCCTGTGGCAGGTCCACCTCGTCGTGGACGACCAGGATCTCGGCTGGGCTGACCTTGTGGGCACGTGCCAGCTTGGAGAGCGGGCCGCCGCTTGTGTTCATGTAGCTCTGCGGCTTGGCGAGAATGACCTCGTGGGTCTCGAGCCCGTAATGGGTTTTGACAATGGCCACATCGCAGCCGCCCTCGCTCTTCCAGTAGCGCACGCCAAAGCGCTCGGCCAGGGCATCAATCGTGGCAAAGCCCGCGTTGTGCCGCGTGAGCTCGTAGTCCTTGCCGGGGTTTCCCAGTCCGCACACGATGCGGACCTCTTTGGGAACAGCTGCCATCGGTCCTCCTTGCACGATCTGCTCGTCCTCTTAAGCATAAGGCACCGCGGCATTTGCCCGTGCCTCTGCCTGCGTTTGCGCAGGAACCTTTCTGCTAAGCAAGGGTCCCGCGCGTTCTCAGAAGGCTACGCCCCACAGGTGGTGTCCTGCGGGGCGTAGCGCCGTGATACGTGTCTGTGTGACCTACAGGTTGAGGTCGCCGCCGAAGATGGCGGTGGTGGGCTCGTTCACGTATACGTGGTGGATGGCCTCTGCCAGCTCGTCAGCAACGCTGATCGTCTTGATCTTGGAGCCGGGGCGGTCGGCCATGTAGCACGGAATGGCGTCGGTGACCACGCACTCCTCGATGGGGGCCTCCTGCAGGCGTGTGATGGCGGCACCGCTGAAGATACCGTGGGTTGCGCTGACGTAGATGTCGCCCGCGCCCTGCTTCTTGAGCTCGTTGATAGAGCCCACGAGCGTGCCCGCGGTGTCGATCATGTCGTCATTGATGATGCAGGTCTTGCCCTTGATATCGCCGATGAGCGACATGACCTCTGCCACGTTGTGGCGCGGACGGCCCTTGTGCGCGATGGCCAGCGAGCAGCCCAGGTAGTCGGCCAGCTTCTTAGCGTGCTTGGCGCGGCCAGCGTCGGGAGAGACGACCACGGTGTTGTCCCAGTCGAAGTTCTTGGACTTGAAGTAGTCGCCAAAGAGATACAGGGCCGTCAGGTGGGTGACGGGGATGTCAAAGAAGCCCTGAATCTGGCCCTGGTGCAGGTCGAGCGTGATCACGCGGTCGATGCCAGCGCACTCGAGCAGGTTGGCCACGAGGCGTGCGGTGATCGGCTCGCGTGAAGCCGCCTTGCGGTCCTGACGGGCGTAGGCGTAGTGGGGGATGACGGCCGTGATGCTGGCGGCGCTCGCGCGCTTGGCGGCGTCGGCGGCAATCAGCAGCTCCATGAGCAGGTCATTGACGTTGGAGCCTGCGATGGACTGGATGATGAAGACCTCGTCGCCGCGGACCGACTCGTCAAAGCGAGCATAGACCTCGCCGTTTGCAAACTTGGACAGCTCAAGGCCACTGATCTCGAGGCCGAGCTTGTCGGCAATCTTGGCAGCGAGCGCATGGTTGCCGGTGCCAGTGTAGAGCTTGATTTCCTTCTCGACATTGAGGGGCTTGCTCAGATCTCTGTACATCTTGCCTTTACTCCTTCTCGCTGCGTGCCTTCATGTCCCGTAGCTTTGCCATGCGCTCTGTCGCATAGCCCTCGATCATGACTTGGTCGTTGCGCTCCACGGCCAGTGCGCCGGCTGGGACGTCGCGCGTGATGCAACTCGAGGCGCCCACCAGCGCGCCATCGCCGATGGTCACGGGTGCCACCATCATGGTGTCGGAACCGATGAAGACGTTGTCGCCGATGGTGGTGGGGTGCTTGAAGACACCGTCATAGTTGCAGGTGATGGAGCCGGCGCCGATGTTGACACCCGCGCCCATGGTGGTGTCGCCGATGTAGGAGAGGTGCGGAACCTTGGAGCCACGGCCGATGGTGGAGTTCTTGATCTCCACGTGCGTGCCGACGTGCGCACCGTCGAGCAGATGAGTGCCCGGGCGCAGGTACGCGCGCGGGCCGACGGTCACACCGCTCTCGATGACGGTGTCAAAGCCGACGGTCTCCTCAACGCTCGAGCCTGCGGCGACCGTCACGTTGGTGAGGCGCGTGTTGGGCCCGATGAGGCAGTCTTCTCCGATGGACGTCTTGCCCCAGAGCATGGTCTGGGGGAGAAGTTCGCTGTCCTGGCCGACGGTGACCTCGGGGCCGACCCATACCTGGTCGGGGTCGAGCATGGTGACGCCGGAGGCCATGAGCTGCTCGTTGATGCGACGCTGCATGATCTTGGTCACCTGCGCGAGCTGGACGCGCGAGTTGACGCCCAGAAGCTCGCTGTCGTCGGTGGCGAGCAGAGCGGCCACGGGCTCGCCCATCTCGTGATAGATGCCGACCATATCGGTGAGGTAGTACTCGCCCTGGGCGTTGTTGTTGTCGATCTTGTCGATGTTGGCAGACAGGCGCTTGCCGCAGAAGCAGTAGATGCCGGAGTTGCACTCGGTGAGCGTGGCCTGCTCCTCGGGAGTGCAGTCCTTGTGCTCGATGATGGCCACCACGCCGCCGTTGGCGTCGCGCTTGATGCGGCCATACCCAGTGGGATCGGCGGGGCTCATGGTGAGAACCGTGCAGGCATTGTGGTTTGAGGTGGTCTCTTCGACCAGCGAACGGATGGTCTCGGCGCGCATGAGCGGCGTGTCGCCATAGAGCACGACGGTCGGACCCTGGAAGTCGCCCAGGGCGTCGCGCACGCACATCATGGCATGACCGGTACCCAGGCGCTTGGTCTGCTCGACGCACTCGACGTCGGGATCGTTGGCAAAAATGGCGCGGACTTCGTCGGCCCCGTGTCCCACAACGACGACGATGCGGTCGGCGCCTGCCTCGCGGGCAGCATTGACCGGCCACCAAACCAGCGGCTTGTCGAGGAGCTTATGTGCGACTTTGGGATGACGGGACTTCATACGCGTACCCTCGCCGGCTGCGAGGACGATCGCGGTAATTGACATGTGGCCTCCAAGATGGATAGCTGTCCCAATTTGTGCGAGATAAAGCACAGTTCCATATTAGCGCACAAGACCGACGAAACCCTACCGCTCACCGGCACTTGCAGGATTTGCTCATAGGTACTGGCGCGAGGTGGCGCGAGCGTCCAAAGATGCGGTATCGTCGGTGTCCTTTACGCAAAAGGA
Organism: uncultured Coriobacteriaceae bacterium; assembly: GCA_902790135.1. GTDB lineage: Bacteria > Actinomycetota > Coriobacteriia > Coriobacteriales > Atopobiaceae > UBA1367. The sequence goes on along the minus strand of CADAQM010000032.1, from coordinate 10,621 downwards.
TGCTAAACTGAAGTGTGCTCAACGGTGCACTTGCCGAGCGTACATAATGGGGCATCGTCCAGTGGTTAGGACTGCGGTTTTTGGTGCCGCCAACCTAGGTTCGAATCCTAGTGCCCCAGCCACGCATTTACGCAGGTCAGACAGGTTAAATGTCTGGCCTGTATTTCTTTGAGCAACATAGGTGACACATTTGCTCCCCGGGAGTTGGTGTGTCACCCAGGAATCTGTATGTTGCTGTGGCTGAGAGCTACTCGAATGCCGAGCAGATGACGTCGAGCAGGGTTACGGCGAGCGTCTGGGCATCGCCCGTGGTGAAGGTGCCGTCATAGCTGCTGCCAAAGGGCATCTCCAGCCTGATTACGGGCGGGTCGCTCAGAGAGCTCTCGCAGGCCGTGCGGATGCGCTGCGGCAGCGTGTCCAGGTCGATGGTGCTGAGGTTGGACATCTTTGACCCAGCCTTGATGGGGGAGGTTGCCAGCACCAGCACGAGATCGTCGCCCTCACGCCCGTTGTGCGGGTCATCCACGAGGTCGAGACCGCTCTTGTCGTTGGTTGCCGACGCGAGGTTCCAGATGCGTCCGGCCACGTTGCGCGAGATGGGATCCTCTGCGGCCATGGAGATCTGCACGTGCTCGAGCACCTCAGCTGCGCGCGCGAAGCCCATGCCGCCCATGGGGTGGGGGCCCGCGGCGGGCTTGCCGCCCCACACGTGATGCAGGCGCTCGATGGCGTCAAAGGTGTCGGGGAAGGCCATGCCATCGGCAAGTTGTGCCTGGCTCTCCTGGAACGACTTGACGGCTGCCTCGGTGTGCACGCCATAGTAGCCGTCCGCCTCTCCGCAGGAGAAGCCGAGGATGTTGAGACAGGTCTGCAGCTGGCGCACGTCGGCTCCGTGAAAGTTGGGAAGTCGCAGGTAGAGTGTGCGATCACCCATGCGGTACCCCTCGTCGACCAGCGTAGACCACGTGGTCGTGTCGACCTCGGAGCCCAGCTGTAGGCCGTGATCGATCCTAAAGCGGGCCACAGCGGTCTCTGTTGCGGGCCCAAAGGTCTGGCTGTCGCGCTCGCCCTCGCTGATCTCGTAGCCCAGCGCGGCCAGGCGCATCTGAATGTCCTCGACTGCGGCGCCTTGAGCGCCCTTCTTGATCGGTTTCATGTCCCTCCCCAAGGGCGGCCTTCCCAGCGCCCTGCCTTACCGTTGCGTCCGGTTATCCCAGACGTTCCACAAAGAAGTCTGCCATAGATTCGAGCACCGTGCTCGCTTTGGCATCAATTTCGATTCCGTCGAGATGCGCCTTGGCGCGGTCCGCGAGCTCGTGAGCGTACGAGCGCACGTAGTCGACCGCGCCCGAGGCCTCGATGAGCTCCACGGCACGCGCGAGCTCGACCTCGTCGGTGGTGCCGCTTTCCAGAAGTCCTTGCAGCTCGGCACGCTGGTCCTCCTCCAGGTGCGTGAGCGCCCACACGGCGAGCAGGGTGCGCTTGCCCTCGGTGATGTCGCTGCGGTAGTCCTTGCCCTGGTCGGCTGGGTCGCCCACCAGGTTGAGCAGGTCGTCCTGCAGCTGGAAGGCCAAGCCGGCGTCGAGACCAAACGAGAACAGCGCCTCCACCAGATCGTCCGAAGCGCCTGCGCAGATGGCCCCGCAAGCGAGCGGCGTTGCCGCAGAGTAGTAGGCCGTCTTGTGCGAGGCCATGTACAGGTAGTCGTCGACCGTCACGTCCCAGCGTCCGTCGCGCACCCAGCCCAGGTCGAGGGCTTGGCCCTCGAGCGTGCGCTGCTGCATGTAGGCAAGCTCGCAGAGGACGCGCAGGCAGGTGTCGTTCTCCAGCGACGAGTCTGCCAGGAGATCGGCCGACATGGTCACCAGGGCGAGGTCGCCCACGTTGATGGCCACGCCCGTGCCTTCGGTGACGTGCAGGCACGGCTCCCCGCGGCGAAGCTCGCTCTTGTCGGCGATGTCGTCGTGGATGAGCGCGGCGCTCTGGAAGTACTCCACGGCAGCTGCCGTGGAAAGCGCGCAGATGGGGTCTGCCCCCGCCGCCTGGGCGCCGAGGAGGCAGAGCACCGGGCGGGTGCGCTTGCCACCACTTGCGGTAAAGCGTGCGAGGGGTTCGTACAGGTAGCGAGCCAGATCGGCCGCTGCATGCACGGTGCTGTCCTCTGGGCGCGGCGTGAACCGCGCCAGGAAGTCCTCTATCTGGGGCCTGCGTTGCGCAAGGTATGTGGCAAACGCCTTGCCGCCGTCATATGCCATGGGATTATCCCTCGTATCCGTTGGGGTTCTTGGACTGCCAGTTCCAGCCGTCGCGGCACATGTCCGCGATGTCGAACTGCGCCTCCCAGCCCAGCATCTCGCGAGCCTTGCTGCAGTCGGCGTAGTTGGCCGTCACGTCGCCCGCGCGGCGCGGCTCGATCACGTAGGGCAGCTCGCGTCCGCACGCCTCGGAGAAGGCGCGGATGATCTCGAGCACGGAGGTGCCGTTGCCGGTGCCCAGGTTGAAGACCTCGCAGCCCGTGCGACCGTTCATCCAGGCGAGCGCCGCCACGTGGCCCGCGGCAAGGTCCATGACATGGATGTAGTCGCGCACGCCCGTGCCGTCGGGGGTGTCGTAGTCGTCGCCGAAGACGTGGACGGCGTCGCGGCGTCCCACGGCCACCTGTGCCACGTAGGGCAGCAGGTTGTTGGGGATGCCCTTGGGGTCCTCGCCCATGAGGCCCGACGGGTGCGCGCCGATGGGGTTGAAGTAGCGCAGCAGCACGACGTCCCACTCCGGGTCGGCCACGACGAGCGAGCGCAGCATCTCCTCGATCATCCATTTGGTCCAGCCGTAGGGGTTGGTCGCGGGCTTCTTGGGGCTCTCCTCGGTCAGCGGCAGGGAGTCCGGGTCGCCGTAGACGGTGGCCGAGCTGGAGAAGATGATGGACTTGCAGCCGTGCTCGCGCATCACGTCGACGAGCGTGAGGGTGCTGCCGATGTTGTTGGAGTAGTACTCGATGGGCTTGGTGACGCTCTCGCCGACGGCCTTGAAGCCGGCGAAGTGGATGACGCGGTCCACGGGCTCCTCGTCGAAGATGCACTCCAGCGCCTCGCGGTCGTTGACGTCGGCGCGGTAGAACGACAGGCGCTCTGCGGCCTCGGGACCCACGATGGTGTCGATGCGGTCCAGGACCTTCTCGCTCGCGTTGGACAGGTCGTCCACGATGACGACCTGGTAGCCCTGCTCGAGCAGGCAGACGACGGTGTGGCTGCCGATGAATCCGCAACCGCCCGTCACGAGCACGCAGGTGTCGGCAGGGGCCTTTTTCTCGGTCATAGTGCCTCCTATGTGAAATGAACAATCCTACATAGTATAGAGGTGCGATATGTGCTGGATGTGCCGCGTGCGGTGTGCGGCCGCCCTTATCCGTGCGTGTAGCGCGTGGCGGCGTGCAGCATGTTGATTTCCCTCAGCTCGAGGATTCCGTCGATGTAGGGCTGGTACATCTTCTCGACGGCCTCCACGCCAAGGCTGCAGCCGCTGCACTGCTCGCAGCTTGCGTCTCCGCACCAGTCGAGGCCCTCGGCGACGATCCTTATGCGCTCCTCGCGGGTGGTGTCCTTGATGAGCTTGCTTTGCGCCATGGCTGCCCCCCTTGGTCAGTCGGGCCAGCGGACGGTGTTGATGGACACGGAGAGGAAGGGGTTCTCGCGCGCGGCGCGCAGCAGCACCATGCAGAGGTGATCCATGTCGACTGCGTACTGGTCAGACGGCTTCATGGTGGCATCGCGCATCACGTAAAGGCGCGTGGGCGAGCTGATGTCGCCCAGGCAGTCGTAGAGGGCTGAGAGGTTCTTGCCGTAGTGCTCCGGGAAGCCCAGCGTCACGCGCAGGTAGTCGTGGATGGTGCTCATGTCGAGCAGGTCGCGCTCGTCGATCGGCACCTCGTAGACGTCGCGCATGCGTACGCGATTGCTCATGATCCCTCGCGTTTCCGCAGCTAATAGAGCTGCTCAAAGGTCTCGTAGTGGTCTGCGGTATAGAAGACGAGCCCGTCGTTGGAGAAGACGATGCGCTCGGCGCCACGGAAGCCACCGGAATAGTTGATGTCGCACTCGGTCCACTGGCGACCCTTCTTGTCGGGTAGCTGTCCGTCGTCGTTGTAGTAGCGGCTACCGCCAATGCTCATGCCCGGACACACCTCGTTGAGGTTGCCGAGAGAGGCGTCCCAGCCGCGGTTGCGTGCCTTGGTCTTGCTGATGAAGTTGCCCGGCAGGCGGCCGTAGGTGTGGATGTAGAGCGCGACCTCCTCCTTGGAGGTGTACCAGCCGTCCTTCTCGACCGTGGGACCGCGCGCGGGAGCGACGGTCGAGGTGCCGGCGTCGGAGCTGGTCTCGGAGGTGCCTCGCGCACCCTCTTCGCTGGTCGCTTCCTGCTCGTCGGCGTTCTGGTCATCGTGGTCGGCCTGCGCGTCCTGTGACTGCTCGTCGCTTTGCGCATGCTGGGCCACGATGCCGGTCGATGTGCTGGTCTGAGCAGTGTCATCGCGACCGTTGACCCATCCCATCACAAAGCCGACGGCCAGCACCAGCAGAAACGCGATGAGGCGCGTGCGGAAGTCCAGTTGGGTGTTTTTGTTTCTCGTGTTCATGAGCTTAGTTTGCCATGAAAGCGAAGGTAGCGGCGCTCAAATCTGCAGAATATGGCGTGCGCACACGGCTTGGGGGTGGGTGTACTTGAGCGGGTACCTCAAACTCGGAAATCTGAAAACATCAACAGGGAAAACGCTCCCTGTCAATCGAGTTTGAGGTACCCGGGTTTCTATCCCAGCACCTCGGCGGCGATTCTGGCGCTCTCGTTGGCATCCTTCGCGTAGAAATCCGCGCCGACCATCTCGGCATACTCGGGGTTGAGCACCGCGCCGCCCACAATGACCTTGCACCAGGGCGCCTGGTCGTGCAGCAGCTCGATGGTCTCGGCCATGGCAGGCACCGTGGTGGTCATAAGGGCCGAAAGCCCTGCCAGCTCGATGTGGTGCTCGACAACCACGTCGGTAAAGGCCTGCGGATCGACGTCGCGCCCCAGGTCGATGACGTCGTAACCGTAGTTCTCTAGCAGCATGCGCACGATGTTCTTGCCGATGTCGTGGATGTCGCCCTTGACGGTAGCCAGCGCGATCTTGCCCTTGCTGGGCACGTCGCTCGCCGACGCGCTCTCGCGCAGCACCGTGAAGCCTGCCTTGGCCGCCTCGGCCGAGGCCATGAGCTGCGGCAGGAAGAAGGTGCCCTTCTCAAAGCGGGCGCCGACTTCGTCGAGTGCGGGAATGAGCACCTCGTTGATCACGTACATCGAGTCGTGTGCAGGGTCGGTGTCGGCGAGGATGAGTCGTACGGCGTCGGGCACGGGGCCCTTGCGTCCCGCAAGCACCAGGTCGCGGATCTGGCCCTCAGGGGTGTTGCCGTCTGGGGCCGACACCTGCGGCTTTGCGTCCTGCGAAGCCGTCTGTTGCAGTGGTGCGCCAGCCACGCGTGAGGCGATCTGCTGAAGCGTGTCTGCCATCGAGCCCAGCGTCTTTGCGATGCCCTCGCTGGTGGTGGTGTCAAAGGCTGGGGCACCAGTGGCCGCAGAGGGAGCGTCGCTGCGTCCGGCGTAGGCGCTGACGTATGCCTGCGCGCTCTCGTCCTCACCCGACAGCACGCGCCACGAGTTGACCACGTCCATCAGACGCTCGTTCATGGGGTTGACGATGGCGAGGTCGAGCCCGGCAGCAAAGGCCGCGGACAGGAAGGTCGCATTGACCAGCGGGCGGAAGGGCAGCCCGAAGCTGATGTTGCTCACGCCGAGCACGCAGCGCACGCCAGATAGCTCGCGCTTCACCAGGCGGATGGCCTCGAGGATGGCGTGCGGTGCGGACTGGTCGGTGGAGACGGCCATTGCCAGGCAGTCGATGACCACGTCCTGACGGGGGATGCCGATCTCGTCGCAGGCGGACACGATGCGTCGCGCCACGGCGAGACGACCTTCTGCCGTAGCGGGAATGCCCTGCTCGTCGAGGGTGAGGCACACGATGGCGCAGCCGTAGTGCTTGGCAATGGGAAGCACCGCGTCGAGTACCTCCTGCTTGCCATTGGTCGAGTTGATAATGGGCTTGCCGGGGTAGAGGCGCACGGCAGCCTCGATGGCGGCGGGGTCGGAGGAGTCTATCTGCAGCGGCAGCGTGGTCACTCCTTGCAGCTCGCTGATCAGACGCACCAGCGTGGCGCGCTCGTCGATTTCGGGCAGGCCGGCGTTGACGTCCAGGATCTGGGCGCCGGCGTCGGTCTGGCTGATCGCCTCGCCCATTACATAGTCGTGGTTGCCCGAGCGCAGCGCCTCCTTCAGGCGCTTCTTGCCCGTGGGGTTGATGCGCTCGCCGATGACGCCCACGTGACCAGCGGGGATGTTGACCAGCTGCTGGGCGCTCGTCACCGCGAAGTCGGTGCTGAGGCGGCGCGCCGCGACCTCGCGTCCCACAAGCAGGGCCTTCTCGCCCGCAATGAAGTCGGGCGAGGTCCCGCAGCAGCCACCGATGATCGTGACGCCAAAGTCCAGCATCCCCTTGACTGCCTCACAGTACTCGCCGGGCTTGATGGAGTAGAGCGTCTGTCCGTCGTGCACGTGCGGCAGGCCCGCGTTGGCCTGCGCCATCACCGGACAGCTAGCCCATGCCATCATGCGCTTGACCAGCGGGGCCACGTCGGCAGGACCGAGCGAGCAGTTGATGCCCACCACGTCAGCGCCGAGGGCGGAGAGGGTTGCGGCGGCTACCTCGGGCGTGGTCCCCAGGAAGGTGCGTCCGTCCTCGTCGAAGGTCATCGTGACAAAGATGGGCAGGTCGGAGTTCTCCTTGGCGGCGAGCAGCGCGGCCTTTGCCTCGGCGAGGTCAGCCATCGTCTCGATGATGAAGAGGTCGGCTCCGGCTGCGTCGGCTGCGCGCACCTGCTCGGCAAAGAGCTCGTAGGCATCGTCGAAGGAGAGCGTGCCCATGGGCTGCAGAAGCGCACCAGTCGGTCCGATGTCGGCCGCCACGTAGCGCGCGCCAGACGCGCGGGCGCAGCCGATGGCCGCAGCGAAGATCTCGTCGACAGTCGCGTGGCCAGCCAGCTTGGTGCGGTTGGCGCCAAAGGTGTTGGTGGTGACCACCTCGGAGCCTGCTGCCACGTATGCGGCGTGGATCTCGGTGATCTCCTGCGGGTTTGTCAGGCACAGGAGCTCGGGAATCTCGCCTGCCGCCAGACCGCGGGCCTGCAGCTGCGTGCCCATGGCGCCGTCAAACAGCAGGAAGTCCTTGCCCGCGAGCACGCGCGCGAGATGCTCGTCGCGCACGCGAGGTGTGCGCAGCGCCTGATGGCCAAAGGGCGTGATGGTTGCGACGGAGATGCTATCCACGGCAGGTCCTTCCCGTTTGACGGATGGTGCAGAAGTCGGAAAGAGAGCAGATGGAACAAGATGATACAAGTCCTGGCTGGACAGTGGGGTGGATGCCCACGAGCGCGGTCACGCTCTTGGTGGGCACCATGAGACTGGAGGGGGTGAGCGTGATGCCGAGCTGACGCGTGGCATCGAGCGCTGCCAGGAAGTCTCCCTGCACGTCGAGCGGCAGGTCGCCGTATCCGGGGGAGAAGCGCCAGCTGGTGAAGGCCCCAGCCGCGGCGGCATAAGCCCGCGCCTGCGCCTCGGCCGCATCGGCCGCACGCTCGACGAGCGCCGTTGCGGCAGCGTCAAAGATCACCTGCTCGAGGGTGTCGGTCAGCGAGAGGCGGCGCAGCTCGCGGTCGATGCCAACGCCGAGGGTCGTGGCGAAGAGCACCACCTCGCACGCATCGGCCAGGTGTTCCACGATGTCATGTCCGGTCAAGCGTAGCGTGCAGCTCTCGAGCGCGACACCCTGCTCGCCAATCTCACGCAGGGCATAGCTCGCGAGGCTCATGCGCGGCTGGGCGATCGCAATGCAGCGGGCGACGGTGTCGTCGATGCGCCTGTCAAGCTCGGGTGACAGTGGCTGACCCTGGTAGCCCAGGTAGCGCAGCACCTCGCTGCGGCTCACGCTGTCGATTGACAGCGCCTCGCGTGCGATGCGCAGTCCGTGGGTCATGGCGTTAGGCGGGCAGGTATCCGCAGCCCACGAGGGCGTCGTGCATCGCGCGGCCGATCGCCGGCTTATTCATGCTGTAGATGTGGATACCGTCCACGCCGTTGTTGGCCAGGTCGACGATCTGCTCCTGGGCGTAGATGATGCCAGCCTTTGTCTGCTCGATCGGGTCGTCGCCGGCCGCCACGAGGCGCTTGACCACGCGTGCCGGAATCGAGGCGCCGCAGTTGAAGGTCATGCGCTGCAGCTGCTTGACGCTGGTAAACGGCATGATGCCGCAGACGATGGGCACCTTGATGCGCTTGCGGTCGCACAGCTCGCGGAACTTGTAGAAGTCGTCGTTGTCAAAGAAGAGCTGCGTGACCAGAAAGTCAACGCCCGCGTCGACCTTCCTCTTGAGGTTGTCGAGGTCTGTCGCGAGGTCATCGCACTCCACGTGGCCTTCGGGATAGCAGGCGCCGCCCACGCACAGACCAGACTCCTTGAGGTAGGGCACGAGGTCGGAGGCGTAGGCGAAGTCGACCACGTCGCGCCCGGGCGCGCGGTCGCCACGCAGCGCCAGCACGTTCTCGACGCCGGCGGACTGCAGGCGCCGCACATAGGCGTCCACGTCGGCGCGAGAGGATCCAAGGCATGTGAGGTGCGCGAGCGCCGTGGTGCCCACCCCGCGCTCGATGCGCCGTCCGATATCGGCGGTGCGCTCGGAGTTGCCCGACCCACCTGCGGAGAAGGTCACGCTGATCCAGTCGGGGTTGTTCTTGCAGAGCTCCGTGGCCACGGCCTCGGCCTGCTCTACGGACATGTCACCCTTGGGCGGAAAGATCTCAAATGAGAAGGACTGGCGCTGTGCCAGGATGTCGCTGATTTTCATGGTGGGTCCCCTCAGAACGTCGTTGGACCAATGCTAGCTGCTTTATGGCCTTCGTGCAGGTAAAAAGGCTGTTGCGCGTGTGCCAAGACGGGCATTGACCCTAGTACAGAGGCAACGACCCGGTGATGGGGTCAATCTGGTCGGCGCGCAGCGGCTCGAAGGCGAGGCAGGTGATGGTCGTCTCGCCATGGAATTCGGTGAGTCCCGCATCATGCACCAAAGCGCAGACGAAGCCCTCTTCGCGACCGCGTGCGGCGAGCTCGAGCAGCTCCTCCTCCGAGTCCACGTACACGCAGACCTTGGCCACACCTGCGTCAAACCAGTCGGAGAGCGCCGTGCGCTCGGTCCCGTCGTCGTCCAGATACACCCAGGTGCCGGCCTCGTTGACGCGCACCTGGTTGAGACGGCCCTCGCGTGCCAGCGCCATCAGCACGGCCTCCACGCAGGCATGACCCGCCTGAGCGGCGATCTTTCCCTTGCGCATCTTGAGGTCGCGCCTCATGACGATCATCTGCTTTGCCTTGTATGACGAGACGGCCATGCTCTCCTCCTGGACGGTTGACGGTCATACCAGCATAGCAGGTTGCGTCGTGGCCGCTCGCGTGTGAGAGTCTCGCGATGAAGCCCGCCTGCTGCTACCCTATGGATGCGGTACGAGTTGATGAGCGGGGAGCATGCGAGATGACGCGCATAGCCAATAGGGCGGACAGCGAGGGCTTCGTTGGGGTCTTTGACTCTGGCGCTGGCGGCATAAGCGTGCTGCAGCATCTCGTGCGCGCGCTTCCCGGCGAGGACTTTCGCTACTTCGGCGACTCAGCCAACGCACCCTATGGCGCAAAGACGCCCGACGAGGTGTACGAGCTGTCGGCGAACATCACCGAGCGCATGCTGGACGAAGGCGCAAAGGCGCTGGTCATCGCCTGCAATACGGCCACGAGTGCGGCGGCTGCCACGCTGCGCAGGCGCTATCCCGAGGTGCCGATTGTGGGAGTGGAGCCCGCGCTCAAGCCGGCGGTGCTCGCCGCGGGCAGCAAGAAGGTACTGGTCATGGCCACGCAGGTGACCCTGGCGCTGGAGAAGTTCCATCGGCTGGCAGAGCGCTGGGCTGCCAACACCGAGCTGGAGACCGTCGCGTGCGTCGGTCTGGTCGACCGCATCGAGCAGGGGCATCTCGACGAGCCCGACCTGATTGATTTGCTCGAGGGGCTTGTGGGCGCCTACCGTGGCGAGGTGGACCGCGTGGTCTTGGGGTGCACGCACTATCCCTTCGTGCGCACACAGATTGCCCAGGTGCTGGGCGACGTGCGCTTCTTTGACGGGGGAGAGGGCACGGCGCGCCAGCTGAGGCGCCTTCTCACGCAAAACGACCTTCTGCGCGAAGGCCATGACGGTACGGTCTCGCTTGCCTCGAGCATCGACACGCCCGAGCAGCTCGCCCTCTACCGCTGGTTCTTCAACCAACCCGTATAACAACTCGAGTGGGGCTGTATCAAAAGCCCCTGAACAGATGGCCCGCAATCACAGAATCGGCTGTGGCTGCTGGCCATCGTTTGTGCGCAAGGGGCGGAACAAGCCCTACACCGCAAGCGCGTAGGCCATCTTGCGGATGTTGTGGCCCATCGCGACCATGCGCATCTCGT